>DATILL010000142.1:0-20920 GCA_035476575.1 Mycobacteriales bacterium | reverse complement strand
CGCCTTGACCTCGCTCGGCGTGTGCAGCACGACGGGCACCCCGGCGCGGGCCGCGCCGAGGATCGCCACGGCGCCGGCCTGCGCGGTGCCCATGACGGTACGGACGTTGTGCTGGCTGAACACCCGCTCCACCGCCACCACGTCCGGCCGGTGCGCCGCGATCTGCTCGGCCAGGGTGTCGGCGATGGCGGCCAGGCGGGTGCCCACCTCGTCAGCGGCGGCGGTGCGCACGACGTCGTAGCCGAACGCGGTGAGCGCGCCGCCCGGCTGGCCTTCGACGATCGCGTAACCGCACCGGGTCAGCCCCGGATCCACGCCGAGCACCCGCACGGCTCCCCTTCCCGAACACGTGTTCGACACGATAGCCCGACGACCGGACAAGTCTCGGCGCGACACGCGGTGACCTGTCACCATGATGGGTGGATTGCCCCGTCAGATCTCGCGTAGTCAGCAACCGCACACGTAAAGTAGTCAACGATGGCTGATGGAACGCAGAAGCTCGCCGACTGGATGCTGCCATATGCGGCGTCCGGCGTGGTGGCGTTGGGGATCGTGGTGCTGGCCAACAAGGCAGCCTGGATGCTGTACGTGCTGATCCCGGCCGGCCTGTTCGGCACCTACGTGGTGGTCAAGCAGCCACGCGGCCTGCTGCCGGCGTCGGAGCGCCCGATCAGGACGGTGCGTAAGGCCAAACGGCCCAGCAAGGGCGGCCGTGGGGACCGGCGGCACGGCTGGAACTCGCTCGGCGCGCTGGTCGTGCGCTCGGACGATCCCTACATCGTGCTGAAGGGCGAGACGCCGGTCGACGGGGTGGCCGTCCCGGTGCCACCCGGCAAGTGGTTCGTGCACGCGCGTGCCGAGCTGGTGGACCATGGTTTGGCCCACATGCGCGACACCGAGGTACGGATCGTGCAGGATCCGCACTGGGTGTCCGAGGAGTGGGGCTGGACCCGGAGCTGGGAGCCGATGCTGTCCGCCGCCCAGGGCTCGGCCTCGCAGGGCGGCCGGATCGCCGTCGCCGACGGCTTGATCCAGGTGCACACGGGCCGGCGCGTCCGGCCGAGCAAGGCCATCGTGCTACAGCCCGGGTTCAGCGACGGCGCCTTCGGGGTGAACGTCATCCGCGACCTGTCCGGCCAGGTCGTCGTGATCGTGAGCCGCTTCGGCTAGCCACTCACCCGTTGTTGTCGGAGCTGCGGCACTGCCTCCGCCAGCAGGGCCTCATCAAGGTCGAGCAGCGTCTTCGCCATCATTCACCTTCCGATGGGCAGGATATACACGGGCGGTCGCCATACCAATATGAGGCCTTGATATATACCGGGGCGTCAGCCGACGTGTTCCATGATCTCGTCGGAGACGTCAAAGTTGGCGTAGACGTTCTGCACGTCGTCGCAGTCCTCCAAGGCGTCGATCAGCCGGAAGACCTTGCGCGCGCCCTCCTCATCCAGCGGCACGACGACGCTGGGGAGGAACGACGCTTCGGCCGACTCGTAGTCGATCCCGGCCGCCTGCAGCGCGGTGCGCACGGCCACCAGGTCGGTCGCCTCGCTGACCACCTCGAACGACTCGCCGAGGTTGGTGACGTCCTCGGCGCCGGCGTCCAGGACGGCGGCGAGCACGTCGTCCTCAGCCAGCCCCTCGGCCGGGACGAGCACGACGCCCTTGCGGTGGAACAGGTACGCCACCGATCCCGGGGCGGCCATCGAGCCGCCGTTACGGGTCATCGCGGTACGCACCTCGGAGGTGGCCCGGTTGCGGTTGTCGGTGAGGCACTCGATCAGCACCGCGACGCCGGCCGGCCCGTAGCCCTCGTACATGATCGTCTGCCAGTCAGCGGCGCCGCCCTCGGCACCGGACCCCCGCTTGACCGCACGGTCGATGTTGTCGTTGGGAACCGAGCTCTTCTTCGCCTTCTGGATCGCGTCGTACAGCGTCGGGTTGCCACCCGGGTCGCTACCACCGGTCCGTGCCGCCACCTCGACGTTCTTGATCAGCTTCGCGAACAGCTTGCCGCGCCTGGCGTCGACGACCGCCTTCTTGTGCTTGGTGGTGGCCCACTTGGAGTGGCCGGACATCTCAGCTTCCCTTCACCATGTCCACGAAGTACCGGTGCACCCGCGGGTCGCCGGTCAGCTCCGGGTGGAACGACGTCGCGAGCAGGTTCCCCTGGCGGACGGCGACGATCCTACCGGCGGCCCGGCTGGCACCGGCCGGGCCGGGCTCGGCCGGGCCAGGCTCGACCGCGGCGAGCACCTCGACGCCCGGGCCGACCGACTCCACCCACGGCGCCCGGATGAAGACCGCGCGCACCGGCCCACCAGGCAGCCCGGCCAGCAGGAGGTCGGTCTCGAAAGACTCCGCCTGGCGGCCGAAGGCGTTGCGGCGAACCACCACGTCCAGCCCGCCGAGCGTCTGCTGGTCTGCCGCACCGTCCACGATCCGATCGGCCAGCATGATCATGCCGGCACATGAGCCGTAGACGGGCAGGTCGGACCGGATCCGCTTGCGCAGCGGCTCGAGCAGGTCGAACGCCGCCGCCAGCTTGGCCATCGTGGTCGACTCCCCACCGGGCACGACCAGCCCGTCCACGGAGTCCAGCTCGGCTGGCCGGCGTACCCGGACCGGGTCCGCGCCGCAGTCGGCCAGCGCGCGCAGATGCTCGCGGACGTCTCCCTGCAGGGCAAGCACCCCGATGGTGGGCTGGCGGTCGGCCACGACGGAGCCTTTCTGCGCGGTGGGAGGTAGGTGATGGGAGGTACGCGGTCGGAGGTATATCGAGGGTAGATCACCAGGTCGGCTGCACTATGATTCGGCAACGTGCCGCGCGCGCTCGTTGTCCGGGTTCTCGCCGTGTTCGCCACGAGCCGGGCGGTGTGCCTGGTGGCGCTGGCGATGCACGCCCACCGGGCCGGATCCCCGCTCGGCCGGGCAGTCGGCAGCTTCGACGGGTTCTGGTACGGGCTGGTCAGCGCGCACGGCTACCCGAGCGTGCTGCCGCTGGACCGGCATGGCCTGGTCAGCCGCAACCCGACCGCGTTCTTCCCGGCGTTCCCGCTGCTGACCAGGCCACTGACCAGCGCCGGGATGCCGTTCTGGGGCGCCGCCCTGGTGGTCAACACGCTGGCCGGCGCCGCCGCCGCCCTGTGCATCGCCGCGATCACCCGCCGGTACTACGTCGGCCGGGCCGAGCGGAGCGGCGTGGCTAAGTGGGACGGCGGGGCCGAGCCGGCCAGCCGGGCGGACCGGGCGGACCGGGCGGCGCTGGTCACGGCGGCGCTGTGGTGCACGCTGCCGGCTGCGTACGTGCTGTCGATGGCCTACAGCGAGGCGGTGTTCACCGCGTTCGCGGCCGGCTGCTTGTTAGCGATCTCGGCCGAGCGGTGGCTCTGGGCCGGCGTCCTGGCCGCGCTGGCTGGCGCCACCCGACCGACCGGGGTCATCCTGGCCGCGGTCTGCCTGGTCGCGGCCGTGGCCGCGGCGTGGCGGCGACGCTCGGTGGTGCCGTTGGTTGCCCCGCTGCTGGCGCCGCTCGGGACGGCCGGCTACCTGGGCTACCTCTGGCTGCGGCTGGGCCGGACCGACGCATGGTTCATCACCGAGCGGGAGGGCTGGCACACCTATACCGACTTCGGTGCGGCGAACGCCCGGCGGGCCGGCCGGACGCTGGCCGCGGTCCGCGACCACATCGCCACGGCGCGCCGCCCCGCCGAGCTGTACGTCATCGTGGTGGCGGCGGTCACCGTGCTCCTGCTGCTGGCGCTGCTGTGGGACCGGCCACCCGTGCACCTGCTCGCCTATGCCGGTGCCGTGGTGGCGCTGACCCTGGCCACCCGCAACGTCTACAGCTCGGTGCCGCGGATGCTGCTGCCGGCGTTCCCGGTGCTGATCCCGCTGGGCGGGCGGCTGGCCCGGCTGTGGTGGCCGGTGAGCGCGCTGGTCGTGCTGGTTGCGCTGGCCGGCTCGGGCTTTGCGGCGTACGTGGCGCTGCGCGACCCCGGCTTCGGGCCGTAGCCGCTGGAACCGCGAGCCGCGGACCAGGCGGTGAGGAAGTCTTCACATCTCACGGCATCGTGCGTCACGTCATTGATACGCAGAGTACGCACCATGGGGTCTCTGGTAGCCCGACATGTCCGGCCAAGGAGCTGGTAACGATGACATCGATCTTCGAGCAGATTGGCGGCCCACCCGCGGTGAGTGCAGCCGTCGACGACTTCTACCACCGCGTCACCACCGACCCGAGGCTCGAGCACTACTTCGCCGACATCGACCTGGACCGGCTCAAGGCGCACCAGCGCAGCTTCCTCGCCGCCGCGCTGGGCGGTCCCAGCGAGTACCGCGGCAGGACCATGGCCGACGCGCACGCCGACCTCGCCATCACCTCGACCGAGTTCGACACGGTGGTGATGCACCTGGTGGACACCCTGACCGCGCTGGAGGTGCCGGCCGACCTGATCGGGTCGATCGGGGAGGCGTTAGGACCACTGAAGGGCGAGATCGTCAACGCGCCCAGCGACGCGACGGTCTGACCCGCTGACCTGCGGCTACCAGCCGCGGTCGGCGTACCGCTCGGACTCCGGCAGGGTGGCGACGTTGATGCCGACCATGGCCTCGCCGAGCCCTCGGGAGATCTTGGCCACCACGTCCGGGTCGTCGTAGAACGTGGTGGCCTTGACGATCGCCTCGGCTCGCTTGGCCGGGTCGCCGGACTTGAAGATTCCGGAGCCGACGAAGACCCCCTCGGCACCGAGCTGCATCATCAGCGCCGTGTCGGCCGGGGTGGCGATGCCACCAGCGGTGAACATCACCACGGGCAGCTTGCCGGCCCGGGCCACCTCGGCGACCAGCTCGTACGGCGCCCGGTGCTCCTTGGCGGCGGCGTACAGCTCGGCGTCGTCCATGCCGGCCAGCCGGCGGATGTCCCCGCCGATCTGGCGCATGTGCCGGACCGCCTCGACGACGTTGCCGGTGCCTGCCTCGCCCTTGGACCGGATCATCCCGGCGCCCTCGGCAATCCGGCGCAGCGCCTCGCCGAGGTTGGTCGCGCCGCACACGAACGGAACGGTGAACTTCCACTTGTCGATGTGGTTGGCCTCGTCGGCGGGGGTGAGCACCTCGGACTCGTCGATGTAGTCGACGCCGAGCGCCTGCAGCACCTGGGCCTCGACGAAATGGCCGATGCGGGCCTTGGCCATCACGGGGATCGAGACCGCGGCGATGATGCCGTCGATCATGTCCGGGTCGCTCATCCGGGCCACCCCGCCCTGCGCCCGGATGTCGGCGGGCACCCGCTCCAGCGCCATCACGGCCACCGCACCGGCGTCCTCGGCGATCCTGGCCTGCTCGGGCGTGACGACGTCCATGATCACGCCGCCCTTCAGCATCTCGGCCATGCCGCGCTTGACCCGGGCGCTGCCGACGACGGGCTGGCTCTGCTCGATGCGCTGGTCCGACATGGCGCCATCGTACGTGGCCGCCCAGCCCCCACCCGCCCCCGTCCCATCCCCTTCACCGGTGTGGTCACCTCTACGCCGTGTGGTCACCTGTCGTTGTCTGGACACCCCAAGAGGTCACCACACGGCGCGTAGGTGACCACACGTTGTACGGAGACAACGACAGGTCACCACAACGCCGAGAGGTGACCACACGGGCTGCGGAGACAACGACAGGTGACCACACGGCGTAGAGGTGACCACACCGGTGAAGGGGATGGGCGGCGACGTAGGCTCGGGCCGTGTTCCGTCCGTTCCTCCGCCCGAGGTGGCTGGCCTTCCACGCGCTCGCGCTGGCGCTGGTGGGGGGCTTCCTCGCGCTGGGCTGGTGGCAGATCCAGCGGGCCGGTCAGGGCAACGTGCTGAGCTTCGGCTACGCCGTAGAGTGGCCGGTCTTCGCCGGGTTCACCGTGTTCGTCTGGGTGCGGGTGCTGCGTGACCATGCCCGGCCAGGGCAGGCCGACCGGCCGGCCCGGCAGGAGACGGCGGCGCTGCCCGTGCTGCCGCCCCGGCCCGCCGTTCCCGCGCCCGAGCCAGACGCCGATCTCGCGGCGTACAACCGATACCTCGCGGCGCTGGACGCCGAGGACAGGAGAGCCTGACCGTGCACGCTGCCCTGACCCGGTACCGCGTCATCGCCTACGTGGTGGGCGTCGCGCTGCTCGTCCTGACCGCCGGGGTGGTGGTCAAGTACGCCGGACACAACGACACCGTGGTGCAGGTCGTCGGGCCGATCCACGGCTTCCTCTACATCGTCTACCTCGCGCTCGCCTACGACCTGGCCCGGCGGGCCGGCTGGCCGCTCGGGCGGACCGTGCTGGTGCTGCTGGCCGGCACGGTCCCGTTCCTGACCTTCGTGGCCGAGCATCAGGTGACCAAGGAGCTACGGGCCCGCGCCGCCGCGCCGGCCGACGTCGGCTGACCGGACCTCCCGACGATCATCGAGTTGTTGTCGCAGAATGATCTCTGTTGACGACAACAACTCGATGATCGTCAGGGGCTACGGGTGGACGGTTCGGGACGGCGCCCGGTCGGTGGTGGTGCGGGTGGTCGGGGGTGTAGTAGGCGAGGCCGGCGTATCCGCGGGGGAAGCCGAGCCCTTCGGCGATACGTTCGAGCAGGTCGTACCCCATAACCTTGCGCCCGTGGATGATCGCCGACACCTCCGGCTGCGACTGGCCGGTAAGAGCAGCGATGTGCTGCTGGCTGTACCCGTAGGTTTGCAGCATCCGGTAGATGCGGGTGATGTCACGGTCGGCGAGCACGGCGCGCATGTCCGGCTCGTCCCAGCGGGCGGGGTCCGGGCGTTCGGGTGCCCGCCAGCTCGGGCCGGGTGGTTCGGTGGTGTTCATGCGTCACTCCGTTCTGGTGCGGGTGGTCGGGTCGGAAGTAGTGAGACGGGTTGCGGCGGGTCGAGGCCGTGTGCGGCGAGCACGGCGCGGACGGTGCACACGTCGGCGTCGGGCAGGCCGCTCTGCCGCAGTCAGGAACGCGATGTCCGCCTCGGGCAGGTCGTAGTGGACGACGCACGTGACGATCTACTGCCGCACGCTGGCCGACACAGCGCGCGCCGTCGGCCCGGTATCGACGCGGCCTGCCGGATCAGCGCGAGGTACCCGCACAGCGCGAGGGAGTACCCGCACCCGTGACACCGTCCGTCCACGGTCGGGTAGTGGACCATCGAGACCTGCGCCGCCAGGTACCGCAGCCGATCCGCCGGCACGTCACAGAAGCAGTGCCCGGACGGCGCCCGACACACCTCACAGATCGGTCGTGTCCTGCTCCCCGGCCGTGGCCTCAGGGTCCGGCGCGACCGCCGCCTACACTCACCCCCAGAGAGGTGAGCGTGCCCGGTTGGTCACCCTGTCCGGGAAGATCCATGCCCACGCGCGGGACGCGGCCCGCCGAGGAGCCAGGAACCTCGACCCGCGGTGGCAACGTCCTCACCGCCCACCGCCCGAGACCATTCGCAAGGTTTCTACCTCTCTAGAGAGAACTGTCCAGACGCAGTAGAACAAGCATCCCTAGAGATGTCAAGAGTCGGGTCGCCTAGCCGGGACCCGGGTACGGTGACAGCCTCTATAGGGGTTGAGCGGAAAGGTCAGGCACGTGCCAGAGGCCCGGCAGCGGAAGCACGAGCGCATCGCGGCGGACCTCCGCGAGATGATCCGCTCGGGCGAGCTACGCGATGGCGACCGGCTTCCCGGCGAGAACGGCCTGATGCAGAGCTACGGCGTCGCCCGCATGACAGCCCGACAGGCACTCGTAGCTCTCCAGAACGAAGGACTCGCCATCGCGCGCAAGGGCTCCGGAGTCTACGTCCGAACCTTTCGCCCCGTACGTCGGCTCTGCTCACGGCGGCTCAGCCGAGACGTGTGGGGTGCCGGCCGGTCGATGTGGGAGGTCGACTCCAGCACGGCACCGGTCACCGTCGACCGGCTGATCATCGAGAAGCTGCCCGCCACCGACCCTGTCGCACACCTGCTCGGCATCCCGCCAGGCACCCCGATCATCTCGCGACGCAGACGGTATCTCGTTGATGGCGAGCCGGTACAGCTCGCCACGTCATACATTCCTGCCGATCTCGCGAAAGGCACACCTATCGCGTCTCCCGACACTGGGCCAGGCGGCATCTATGCACGCCTCGCTGACATCGGCCGCGCGCCGGAGCGGTTCACCGAGGAGCTGCACGCCCGGATGCCCACCGCCGAAGAAATGAGTGCCTTGGAACTCGCGAGCGGCACACCCGTGATCAGCATGGTCCGCACCGCGTTCGACGCGGCCGACACAGCCGTAGAAGCCAGCGACATCACACTGTCCGCGTCCGCGTACGTACTCCAGTACGACTTCAGCGCCCAGCCAGCTCGCCCGGCAGACGGCATCCGCGAGATCAAATAATCTCGGTAGCGGTTGAGCCGGACAGGTGCACCGGTCACAGCGGCATGGGCCAGGAGTACGGTCCGTCGGGCTCGTCCAGCCACACGTACTGGCGGGTGGTGTCGTCGAGGGCGGTAATGCCGAGCCGGGACCGAGCCGGCCGGCCCAGGGTCTCCCACAGCCGTACGGCGTGTTCGGCGGTGTCCCAGAGCCGCCGTGGTCCGCGCTGGAGCACGGTCCACCGGCCGGGACCTGCCGAGGAGAGAGCGGCCTCGGCGATCGAGCCGGCGTCGCTGAGGGTGACCGCCTCGCCGAGGTGGGGGTGGGTGCACGACCCGATGGTCAGGCCCGGGATGTGCAGGTGCAGGAACAGCGCGAGGTCGTCGGCAGGGTCGACGAGCGCGGTCGGGTCGGAGTCGGTGGTGCCGTAGGCTGCCATCAGCGCGGCGGCGGAGCCGAGTGTCCCGGCCGTGGCCAGTGGGTTGGTGAGCTCCGGCCGCATCGGCATGAACGCGACCCGTACCGGGTCGAAACGGCCGACCACCTCGTCATCGGCACTCTTGCTGAGGACCAGCAACGCCGCGTCCAGCCCACCCGTCATCGGCGCCACGATCCGCCCGCCCGGTGCGAGCTGACGGACCCAGGCCGGTGGGATGTGGCTGATCCCGCAGGTCGCCAGGATGGCGTCGTACGGCGCCCCGGCCGGCAGGCCGTCGTAGCCGTCGCCGGTGGCCAGCGTCGGGTGGTATCCCAGGCTGGCGAGCACGCGGCGCGCGGTGGCCACGAGGTCAGGATCGATGTCGACCGAGTGGACGGCGTCGGCACCGAGCCGATGGCACAGCAGTGCCGCGTTGTAGCCGGTGCCGGTCCCGATCTCCAGCACCCGGTGCCCGGGACGGACTGCGAGGCGGTCCAGCATGACGGCCATGGCGCCTGGCGCGCTCGCCGAGGACGACGGCAGCGCGACCGAGCCGCCGCCCGCGACCGGTGCCGGGCGTACCTGGGTAACGATCGGCCGGGCGGAGTAGGCGACGTCCAACGGCTGCCCGGGCACGAAAAGGTGTCGGGGTACGGCGGTGAACGCCGCCCGCCACGCCGGGTCGGCGAGCCCCCCAGCCACGGCGAGCCGATCGGCCATGGCGACCGCATGACCGCGCCAGCCATTGTCAGCCATCACATCCACCGCCAACGAGCTCGTCGGCGATCGCGTCCGCAACTGGCAGCCCGCATTCGTCGGCGAGCCAACCCCATTGGCCCGAGCCGTTGCATTCAAGGAACAACCACTGCCCGGAGCGATCCACAATGAAGTCAAAGGCTCCATATCTCAGGCGGCTGGCCGAAAGGACCCTCAGCACACCCGCCACAACATCGTCAGGACACTCGACACGACGGTAGGTCAGGGCCGCATAGTCGGAGCGCCAGTCAATGCGCGCCGCATCCGAACCAGCCACGATAGCGACCGGGAAGAAACGATCCCCGACCACGGTCAACCTGACCTCGTATACTTTCTCAACCCATTCCTGGAACAAGTGGGCGGTGACCTCGACCCCGGCCAGGTCCGACATTTCCGGCCGCGACAGCCGACGGGTCCACACCGGTGTGTACGTGCCCGCTTCGTAGATGATCGGTTCGGCCAGGGGCTTCACCACCACGTCGCCGACCTCATCGGCAAAGGCACGCACCACCTCTGGGTCGTTCGTGACCACGGTGCGTGGCGTGACCAGGCCGGCGGCAGCGGCCAACGCGAGCTGGTGCGGCTTGTACTCCGCGTCAGCCAGCGAGGACGGGTGGTTAACCCAACGAGCTGGCAACGACACGAGGACGCCGCCCAGGCCAACGCGCGCCTGGGCGCGGGCAAACCTCAGCTCGGGCGCGGACAGGCCCGGCGGCATCTCGAAGTCACCTGGCCGCCGGTAGAACACCGCCACGACGTCGTCTAGATCGATCGCTCCACCCGGTGTGGTGAGGCGGACTGCCCACGATCCCTCGAATCTCGCGGCCAGGACGACACGCTGCGGAAAGTCCGCTGGATCCAGCCAGGAATAGTTCACGCCCCGAGCGGCGAGCCGGTCGGCCACAGATAAGCCCGACCAATCGCCTCGGGCGCTGACGATGAGAACCCGAGCCGACCCGTCAGTCATCCGGCGTGTAATGCATGTCCGGGACCGTTATCGGACCATCCTGTCCGTCGCTCGTCGTCGGAGTCGTATGCGGAACCCGCGTCTTTGGCGTACGGTGTTTCGCGTCCATCATCTCAGCCACGGCACCACTTACCACAGCACCACCTACCACAGCGCCGCGCAGCACGAACGGCCGGGCATTGCTCGGCATCTCAACACTTCCTACAGGTGGCCACAGGTCCCGAGGAAACCGGCGGAACGCCGGCATGAGCGGGTCATCTGACATTCTTCGCCTCCAAACCGCTAGGCGGGCCGATAGACAAGCAACTATCAACTTCGCACAGCGGGCCGACAATAGCATTCCCCCGTCCGGTGCACGCGGCCCGGAACACCACGCGGCCCGGAACACCCTGTCTACCTCGCGAGACGGTGCGAGGACAACCGGTCAGGAGGGTCTGTCGTAGTCTCTGCCCCCGCGCGCGGGCACGGACGAAACCTCGTCGATCTCGAAGAACTCCGGGAGCGGGCGCCGGCCACCGAGCCGGAGCAGCCTCGGCAGCCAGCGGCCGCGCAGCGAGCGGGTGTCACGTACCGCGTCGTTGAAGAACCGCCGGGCCAGCAGCACCCGGCTGGACGCGTCGGCCAGGTCCCGCGTCAGCATGCCGTCCTGGCCGTCGGGCAGCTCCTGCAGTGCCCGGCCGAGGTCGTTCTCAGCGGTCTCGCGAAGCGGGTCGTCGGCGTCCAGAGCGGCTCGTGCAGCGGTCCGCAGCCGGCCGGCCAGCTCCAGCCCGAGGCGGTCCGGGTCGCGGTCGACCAGCGCCTGCACGGCCGCGGCCCGGCGGACGAGCTGCGCGTCCAAGGTAGCCCGGGCCGCATCCACCCGGCTGTGCAGCCGGTCGACCCGGGAGGCCAGCGAGGTGACCCAGGTGGCGAGCAGCGCCACCACCGCCACCACCGCCACCACCGTGATCACGGCGTCCCAGCGGCGGTCACGGCGCCCCGGCGGGGGCCGCGGAGTCGTCGGTGACCTGGCCCGGCTCGGCGGCGGCCACCGTCTCGTACACCCGGACCACCTGCCGGGCGACCACCGGCCAGTCGTAGCCGCAGACCACCTCGGCCCCGGCCCGGGCCAGCGTGACCCGGCGATCGACGCCGTCCAGGACCAAGGCCAGCGCCCGGGCCAGGCCGGCGCTGTCACCGGTGCGGAACAGCACCCCGGCGCCGTCCAGCACTCGGCGGAAGGCGTCCAGGTCACTGGCCACGATCGGCGCGCCGGCCGCCATCGCCTCCAGCAGGATGATGCCGAAGCTCTCCCCGCCTGTGTTGGGCGCGCAGTACACGTCGATGCTGCGCAGCATCCGGGCCTTGTCCGCCTCGCTGACCTGTCCGAGCAGGTCAACCCGACCGGCCAGCCCGGCGGGCAGCCCAGCCCGCAGCTCCTCGGCGTCGCCCCGCCCGGCCACCAGCAGCCGCAGCCCCGGCCGCTCCGGCGCCAGCCTGGCCAGCGCGTCGAGCAGCACCGGCAGGCCCTTGCGCGGCTCGCCGTACCGGCCGACGAACCCCACCGTGCCGCCGGGCCGCGGGTACCCGGGCAGCGGCATGGCGGCGGCGTACCGCGCGACCGCCACGCCGTTCGGGATCTCCACCGCGTCACCGCCGAGGTGCTCGACCTGCACCTTGCGGGCCGCCGGGGACACCGCGATCCGGCCGCGGATCTTCTCCATGAACGGCTGCAGGAACCCGGCCGCGGCCTCCAGGAACCGGGACCGGTCGGTGGCGGTGTGGAAGGTGGCCACGATCGGGCCGCGGGCCAGCATGGTGGCCAGCAGCGACAGGCTCGGCGCGATGGGCTCGTGCACGTGCAACACGTCGAAGTTGCCGTCGCGCAGCCAACGCCGGACCCGAGCCGCCGACACCGGGCCGAACTGCAGCCGGGCCACCGAGCCGTTGTACCGCACCGGCACCGCCCGCCCGGCCGGCACGACGTACGGCGGCACCGGGACGTCGCCGGAGGCGTCATCATCGCCGGGCGCGAGCACCGAGACCTGATGGCCCATGCCGATCAGGGCCTCGGCCAGGTCCCGGACGTGCGCCTGCACCCCTCCCGGGATGTCCCAGGAGTACGGGCACACGATGCCCACCCGCATCCGGACTCAGCCTCCCCCGCCGGCCCCGGACTTCTTCGCCGGGTCGAGGTCGGCGAGCCAGAGGCGTTGCAGCATGTGCCAGTCTGCCGGATGTGCAGCAATCCGTACGGCGAAGGCGTCGGCGAGCGCCTGGGTGGCCGCTGCCACCCGGTCCCGCAGGCGGCCCTGCTCCGGCACCGGGACCGGCGGGCCGATCCCCTGCCCCCAGCCCTCTCCCTCGAACCACAGCCCCACCGGCAGCAGTGCGGCGCCGGTGGTGGCGGCGAGCAGGGCGGGACCGGACGGCATCCGGGCCCGCTCGCCAAAGAGGTCGACCTCGACGCCGGACCGGGTGAGGTCGCGGTCACCGACCAGGCAGATGACCCGGCCGGCCCGCAGCCGCTCGGCCAGCACCTCGACGGCTGGCCGGGCGCCGCCGGTCAGCGGCAGCACCTCCACGCCGAGGCTCTCCCGGTAGGCCAGGAACCGGCGGTACAGCGACTCCGGCCGCAGCCGCTCAGCCACCGTGGTGAACGGCATGCCGTGGGCGATCGTCCAGATCGCGGCCACGTCCCAGTTACCCATGTGCGGCAGCGCCACGATCACGCCACGGCCGTCGGCGTAGGCCTTGTCGAGGTTGTCGACGCCCTCGGTGCGGGTGGCCGCGACCACGGCCGGGTGGTCCATGACGGGCAGCCGGAAGGTCTCCAGCCAGTACCGCCCGTAGGAGCGCAGCGCGGCCCGGACGAGCTCCGGCGACGGCTCACCGCCCACCACCCGGCGCAGGTTGGCGACCAGCCGGCGGGTGCCCGGCCCCTGCCGGCGAGCGGCCAGGTCGGCTCCCGCGGTGAACGCACGGCGGGCAACAGGCTCGGGCAGCGCCCGGACCAGCCGCCAGCCAGCCGCGTACGCGGCGCCGGCCAGCCGGTCTCTCATGGGCGGTCCGCCGGGCCGGCGCCGGCCGGGTCGCCAGCCAGCGCCTGCCGGGCAGTGGACTGGCGGGCACTGGACTGGCGGTGCACCTCGGCCAGCCGCTGCGCCACGGTGACGACGGACAGGCCGGCCAGCAGCCACAGCGCCGCAGCCTGGGCGAACGGCACGCCGAGCCCGTCCAGCCCGGTGCCCACCAGCACGATGATCAGCCGCTCGGTCCGCTCAGCCCACCCGACGTCACAGGTCAGCCCGGCTCCCTCCGCGCGGGCCTTGACGTACGACGTGAGCGTGCCGAGCACCAGGCAGAGCAGGCTGGCCGCCAGCAGCGGGCGGCTCTGCCCCGGGCCGGCGAACCACCAGGCCAGCGCGCCGAACACGGCCGCGTCGGCGATCCGGTCGCAGCTTGAGTCCAGCACCGCGCCGAACGTGGTGGAGTAGCCCCTAGCCCGGGCTACCGCGCCGTCCACCATGTCCAGCATCACGAAGAACCAGACGATCAGCGTGCCCACGAAAAACACGCCCCGGGTGAAGAACGCCAGCGCGCCCACCACCGCGCCGAGCGTGCCGACCACCGTGATGACGTCCGGCGTGACGCCGGCCCGGGCCAGCCGGCTGCCCAGCGGTGCGACCGCCTTGGAGATCGAGGCGCGGGCGAAGATGTTCAGCATCCACGGTCCGTTCTGAAGATCACGACTGCCACCCACCATATCGCCGCGGCATACCTGGCGTGTGTCCTGCCCGAGCCCGGCCAGGTGGGGCTAGGCCCTGATCATGCGGGTTGGACGGCAGGTTCGTCGTGCCAGGAGGTCGAGGGTGTAGTCGCGGGCGCGGGTGGAGGCGACGCGGGAGAGCACGTCGACGGCGAGGTGGCCGTGATGGAGGCGATGTCGATGTCGGGGGTGCGGCATGCAGGTAAGTGCTGGCGAGGACGGCGAGGCGGAGACCATGGGAGCGGGCGAAACGGTCGGTGGTGGTCGCGGCTTGCGTGTTCCAGCGCCATGCCTGGGCGGGTTGGCCGAGGTCACGGTGGATCTCAACGGCGTCGGCGCCGAGCCGGGCGTGGTCGAAGTCGATCCAGCCCGGGTCGTCGCCGGTGTGGCGGGCTGCGTGGCCGAGTAACCGTTCGGATAGCCGTTCGGAGGTTGCGAGGGTGGTGCCGGCCGCGCGCCGGTCGCCGGCTCGGGCGTGGGCGCGGGCCTGGATGAGCTGGTAGAAGGCGAGCGTGCGGGGTGGCGGTGTGTCGGGCGCGCTACACCCGGACGCTTTGCGTCTGGCTTCGTGAGCAACATCCCGGTCGGAAAATACCCAACCGCCGGTGAGGACAGCAGGATCACTGGTCTGGGAGGTTGGGGCAGGTGGGTACGGAGCCAGCTTGTGCGGGGCGGGCTCGGCGGCGGCTGTCGCCGGGCGAGAGGTGGGAGATCTTCGTGCAGGTGCTGGCTGGGCAGGCCACCCAGCGGGAGGCGGCCGACCGGTGGCGGGTGGACCGCGCGCGCCTGCCAGGTCGCCAAGCACGGTGCGCTGGCCGCGCTGGTCGCGGCGGTGCCGGGCCGGCCGGGGGGCTCGGCGGAGGCGGCCGCGCTCGCCATCGCCCAGCAGCTCGGCCGCCCGCACACCCCCACCGACCAGGCCTGCATCGAGACCCTGCTCGGGCACGTCAAGGGCCAGTGGCCACGCCTAGAGGCGATCGGCGACCCCAGCGAGCTCGAAGCAGGGCTCGACCGAATCCACGACGAGCACAACACCATCCGGCTGCACGCCGGCATCGGCTACCTCATCCCCGACAACGAGCACACCGGCCGCGGCGAGGCGATCCGCCAAGCCCGCCGCGACAGGCTCGCCGCCACCCGGACCGCCCGAACCCCCTACCGTCGAACCCAGCAGGAGACAACACCAGGAGAACAAGACCACTGATGGTTGGATACTTCCAGCCGATCTTGCTCACAAAGTCAGACGCACCTCACCGGACACGGCGTCCGCGACGGCCAAGCCATGATCGCCACCCTGCACCGGCGACTGATCGCCATCCCGGCCCGCCTGACCCGCCACGCCCACACCCTGCGACCACCCCCCGGCCACCCCCTCCTCGCTGAGGTCCTCACCCGCATCCGCGCCCTACCCACCCCGACCTGACCACCCGGCCCGCCGGCCCCGGATCCACCACTGGAACACGCGAACCCGGCGCGCCACCCCCGGGCCATCAGAACACCGGACACCGAAACAACCCCGGGAACCACCAACCACACCAGCCAAAGACCAGCTCACCCGGCTAATCGCGGATTCGGGTCTGAGCCTCCTACCGACCTGCTCGGGCGACCACTTTTGCCGCAGGCCCTCGTCCACCGCGTCATGCAGCCGGGGCGACTCTTCGAGCCTCCGGCCCTTCGGCCGAGCACGGCTCGCATAGGCCCGGCGCTGCGCGTCAACCGCCCGACAACCCTCCGTGCCACTATTCCGGTCGATCTCATCATAGATCGTGGAATGATGCCACCCGAGATTCCTGCCGACATGCCGGGGCCTACGGCCCCGGCTCAGCTCACGAGAGATGACCTCCCGCTCATCGAACCGCAACGGTTCCCGCCGCCCCATCCACCCCTACCCATCGCTCAACATTTCCGATATAACATCAAAGGCCTGTCGGCTTGATCACTTGAGCCCCGCTCACGTTTTTGCCGGGCGCCCAGGCTGGCCGGGGCGGTTCTGTCGGTGGCTCTGTTTATTCTTCTTCTATGTCGGATGTGGTCGCGTCGGTGGTCGAGCAGCTCTCGGTGCTGCTTGGCTCGTGTCGTGACGCGCGGTTGTGGGGGCTTTCCGACGCGGCGGTGGGGGATCTGCTGGTGCGGGTGCACCAACAGCTCGGGCAGATCACGGGGACGTTGCTTCTGCCGTTGGTGCGGGAGGCGGAGTCCCGGAGGCTGGCTGCCGCGCATGACGCGCCGAACATGACGGCGTGGCTGCGGGACAGCCTGAACGTGCGGCCCGGTGAGGCGGGGCGGCTCCTCCGCCTCGCCAAGGCCCTGGACGGCGACCTGCCGGAGACCGCGGCGGCGCTCGCCGACGGGGCCATCAGCGTCGAGCACGCGCGGGTGATCGCGGACGCGGTCCGGGCGCTGCCGGCGGAGACCCCGGCGGCGACCCGGGCCGCGGCGGAGCGGGAGCTGGTCGCGCACTCCGGCACGTTCGATCCTGGCGAGGTCGCGCTGCTCGGCCGGCGCGTGCTGGACGTGGTCGATCCCGACCACGGCGAGGAGCTGCTCCGCCGCCAGGCCGAGCGGGAGGCCGCCGAGGCCTACACCCGCCGTGACCTGCGGATCTGTCCCGCCGGGCCAGGCCTCAAGCGCATCTCGGGCTTCCTGGACACCGAGGGGGCGGAGACGCTGCGGGTCGCGCTCGACCCGCTGGCCGCACCACGGCCGGCCGACCCGGAGGCCGGGGTGCGGGACGAGCGGACCCACGGGCAGCAGATGGCGGACGCGCTGGTGGACCTGGCCGAGCGGTCCCTGCGGATGGGGGAGCTGCCCGACAACGGCGGGGAACGACCCACCCTCATCGTCACCATGCCGTATGACAAGCTCGCCGCCGCCACCGGCGTCGGGACGCTGCCCACCGGCGACGTCCTCCCGGCCAGCCAGGTCCGCCGCCTCGCCTGCGACGCGCACGTCATCCCTGCGGTGCTGGGCGGGGAGAGCTTGGTGCTGGACCTGGGGCGCGGCTCCCGCCATTATGTCGGCGCGGCCCGCCGCGCGATTGTTCTCCGCGACCGCGGGTGTGTCTTCCCTGGCTGTGACCGGCCGTACCAGTGGTGCCAGGTCCACCACTGCGTCCACTGGGCCAACGGCGGCCGCACCGACCAGAACAACGGCGTCCTCCTCTGCGGACACCACCACCGCGCCGTCCACCACAACGGCTGGGACGTACACATAGCAGAAGACGGACTACCCGAGCTCCTACCCCCACCATCAGTCGACCCGGAGCGAAAACCCATCCGACACCACCGACACCGAAAACGAACCGCATGAGCCCACGACCAGTTCGGGTGCGGCAAGCCGGTCGCCTTGAGGTGACCGGCTTGCCACCGGGACCGCTGTGGCAGCCGCCGCAGCACTCACCGAAGTCTGTTACATCCTTTTCGCGGGCGCTCAGCGTGAGGATGGTTCTGTCGGGGGTCGCCGCTATTCTTCTGGAAGTACAGGAACGCCGAAGGAGAACAGTATGGCCCTGAAAGTGGAGCTCGATCACAATGGAGGCTCGGTAGCGCTTGTTCTTCCTCAACGGAGCCCAACATGAAGACCGACCAAACCATAGAGCTGACATGCACCCGGTCCACTCAACGGAGATCGGCCGGTCGGCCACCCCAAAAACAGTCGGACGTGAGGGCACCGGACGTGACGGCACCGGACTGGCCGCAGGGTCAGACGGTGATGGCGCTGACCAGCTTGTCGGCAGCGGCGTACGGGTCGAGCTCGCCGCCGGCCACCCGCTCAGCCAGCGCCTGCAGGGCGGCCGAACCGTGCACCTCGTCCATCTTCTCCCGGAGCGCGGCGAGCGCGATCGCCTCGATCTCACCGGCCGACCGGGCCTGCCGACGGCGGTCCAGCTCGCCGTGCTCCGCCATCCACGCGCGGTGCCGGTCGACGGCGTCCATCACGTCGCCAACCCCCTCGCCGCGCGAGGCGACGGTCTTCACAATCGGCGGTCGCCAGGCACCCGGCTTGTCGTGCCGGCCACCCAGGGACTGCATGTACCGCAGGTCCTTGACGGTCGCGTCGACGCCGTCCCTGTCGGCCTTGTTCACCACGAAGACGTCGGCGATCTCCAGGATGCCCGCCTTCGCCGCCTGGATGCCGTCGCCCATGCCGGGCGCGAGCAGCACCAGCGTGGTGTCGGCCAGCGAGGCGATCTCCACCTCGGCCTGGCCAACACCGACTGTCTCCACCAGCACCACGTCGCAGCCGGCCGCGTCCAGCACCCGCAGCGCCTGCGGGGTGGCCCAGGACAGCCCGCCCAGGTGGCCCCGGGAGGCCATCGAGCGGATGAACACCCCCGCGTCGGTCGCGTGGTCCTGCATCCGGACCCGGTCGCCGAGCAGCGCGCCACCGGAGAACGGCGACGACGGGTCCACCGCGAGCACCCCGACCCGCCGGCCGGCCGCCCGGAACGCCGTCACCAGCGCCGATGTCGAGGTCGACTTGCCGACCCCCGGCGAGCCGGTCAGCCCGACCACCTGCGCGTGGCCGGTGTACCGCGCCAGCGCCTCGGCCACCTCCCGCAGCCGCGGGCTGGCGTCCTCGACCAGCGAGACCAGCCGGGCGACCGCCCGCGGGTCACCCGCCCGGGCGCGCTCCACCAGGGCGGGGACGTCGACCGCGCGGCGCACTGGCGTCACCGACCGGCAGGCACGGAACGGGCCGTCACGGAACGGGCCGTCACGGAACGGGCCGTCACGAACCAGCTCGGGCGGGCACCGTGAGGATCAGCGCGTCGCCCTGGCCGGTGCCGCCGCACAGCGCCGCCGCGCCGACCCCGCCGCCCCGCCGGCCGAGCTCCAGCGCCAGGTGCAGCACGATCCGCGCGCCGCTCATCCCGATCGGGTGGCCGAGCGCGATCGCGCCGCCGTTGACGTTGACCCGGTCCGAGCCGACGCCCAGGTCCCGCATCGACTGGATGGCGACCGACGCGAACGCCTCGTTGATCTCGATCAGGTCGAGGTCATCGACGCTGAGCCCCTGCTTGCCGAGCGCGTGGTTGATCGCGTTGGACGGCTGGGACTGCAGCGAGTTGTCCGGGCCGGCCACGTTGCCGTGTGCCCCGATCTCGGCCAGCACCGGCATGCCGAACTCCTCGGCCCGGGCCCGCGACATCACCACGACGGCCGCCGCCCCATCGGAGATCTGCGAGGCCGAGCCGGCGGTGATGGTGCCGTCCGTGGCGAACGCCGGCCGCAGCTTGCCCAGCGACTCCACGGTGGTCTCGCCACGCACCCCCTCGTCGGCGTCGAACACGATGGGGTCGCCCCGGCGCTGCGGGATCTCGACCGGCACGATCTCGTCGTCGAAGAGCCCGTTCTTGGCGGCCTCGGCGGCCCGCTGGTGCGAGCGGGCGGCGAACTCGTCCTGCTCCGCCCGGCCAATGCCGAGCCGGCCGTTGTGCCGCTCAGTCGACTCCCCCATCGGCACCTTGTCGAACACGTCGGTCAGCCCGTCGTACGCCATGGCGTCCAGCACCTCGACGGAGCCGTACTTGTAGCCCGAGCGGGACCTCGGCAGCAGGTGCGGCGCGTTCGTCATCGACTCCATCCCGCCGGCCACCACGATGTCGAGCTCGCCGGCCCGGATGAGCTGGTCGGCCAGTGCGATCGCGTCCAGCCCGGACAGGCAGACCTTGTTGATGGTGATCGACGGCACGCTCATCGGGATGCCGGCCTTCACCGCGGCCTGCCGGGACGGGACCTGCCCGGCGCCCGCCTGCAGCACCTGACCCATGATCACGTACTGCACCTGGCCGGGGTTGGCCCCGGACCGCTCCAGGGCGGCCCTGATGGCGTGCCCGCCGAGGTCGGCAGCGGAGAGGTCCTTCAGCGAGCCGAGCAGCCGGCCGATCGGCGTACGAGCACCGCTGACGATCACAGATCCAGCCATGACAGACCTCCGGTACGGCGGTTTCGGCTGATGAGGATCACGATACCCACGTACGGCGACCCGGCCGGCTGTGACGCCGCACACCCGTGACGCCGCACACCCGTGACATCGCACACCCGTGACACCGCACTTCCTCCAGCACTGCTCGAACACCCCTGACCTGCTCGCAGACCTCGAAGCTGTCCTCTGGATGGTCCAGCGTGACGACCTGGCGGACGATCCGAAGCTGAGCGGCAGCGACCGGGTATGGCGGCTCAGGGACCGTCTGAGGGAGCAGGACATGGATGCGGTGGTACGGGTCTACTAGCGTGGCTCCTCAACAGGTAGACGTTCTACTGTTCATCTCGGACCGAGGTCCGTGGTGTCCCGGCGGGCGGCGGTTATCTTGCGGAGCTGCAGCATGGGTGACCGCGGTCGCCTGTCCGGGTGCCGATGAGCTTGGTCTTGGACGGGCGCTCCAGGAGCGAGCTGGCTTACTCCGGCGGCCTGGACGAAAAGGTCACTGACGCATCGGCACGACCCCAACCGACCAGATGCGGTGGGGTCGTGCCGATGCGTCAGTAGATGAGACGTGCTCTCGGGGTGAGAGCCGGCTCTGGTGTGGTCGTGTGTCAGCCGGTGCAGTTGGGTACCGCCGGGTTGCTGCCGCCGCAGTTGTTCACGAGGTTGGCGCTGATTGGTGAGTTGGTGGTGGTCATGGTGCCAGCGCCTTGGCGGTAGACGCCGCCGCCGAGGAC
>DATILL010000141.1:0-37445 GCA_035476575.1 Mycobacteriales bacterium | reverse complement strand
GCCGACAGGTCACCACACGGGCGCCGGACCCAACGACAGGTCACCACACGGCGTTGTGGTCACCACATCTGGTCACCACATCTGGTCACCGGCTACCCGGTGGACGATCTGCGGGCCGCGCTGGCCGCGTTCGTCGGGCTCGGCGTGGCCTGGTTCGACACCGCTCGCCCGTCCGGCGTCGCGGTGCTGAACCCGACGATCGCACTCGGCCGACTGATCGAGAACCTGGAGGACAGCCTGCTCCGGCAGTACCGCGCGGTGGCTGACACCTGGTCGGAGCTGGCGACAGTCTCGCCCCACCTCGGCCGGCGTCCGGAGGGTGCCCACCCGGACCTGGACGGCGTCGAGCGGGTGGAGAGCCCCGAGCAGATGCGAGAGCGGCTGGAAGAGCTGTCCTTCGCCGCCCGCGGCAGCGTGTTCTGCATCCAGCCGGGTGGCCCGCACAGCCGGGAGTCCCTGGCGGCCGCCCGCATGCTGGACCTGCGCGGCCTGCGCCACGGCGTCGACAAGCGCTCATCCGTGAGGTGACCATGCTTGATGACGCGCTGAACCGGGCCTATCTGCGCGAGCTGACCGCGTACGGCGCCCAGGTGCGGGTCACCGTCGACGTGCTGGAGCCGCCGGTGATCATGGATGCCCGCGTCGCCATGGTGCCGATCGACCCCGCGGACAGCAGCCGACAGGGCGACCTCATCATCCACCGGCCCAGCCTGCTCGCAGCTTCCTGAACCGCTTCAACCGGGCCTGGGAGCAGGCTCGGGCGCTGCCCTGGACGACCGGGCCGGGCGCCGTCGCGGGGGAAGACGCGGGAGACACCGGGGAGCCCAGGGGAGACCGGACCGGCCTGGCCGGTCCAGGCGGTCGCCCCGGTCAGCGATGCGGACCGCGGGGTGCTGGCGCTGCTCGCGTCCGGCTACACCGACGAGTCGGCGGCCGCCGAGGTCGGGATGTCGGTGGTGCAGCTCCGCCGCCGGGTTGACCGGCTGATGACGCGGCTGGACGCGACGACCCGGTTCGCGGCCGGCGTGGAAGCCGCCCGCCTCGGCTGGATCTGACTCCATACCCCATCGATCATCGAGCTGTTGTCGCTGTTAGAGATCAACAAGCGACAACAGCTCGATGATCGTCGGGCTGCCGCCGTGGGACACCGAGCCCGTCAGCGTTTCTTGCGAGCCGGCAGCCGCAGCACGCCAAGGGTCAGCGGTGGCAAGGCGAAGCGACCTGTCACGTCATAGATGTACTCCCTCGCGTAGGGGGGACATCGCGAACTGCCCCGTGCTGACCGCGTACGCCTCGAGCTCCTCGGCCGTGGCTGGCTCGGCGTCCTCAGGCCGGTCCAGAGCGAACAGGGCGGCCAGCTCGAAGTCGATCGTGGCAACGATCGTGTCCGGGCGGTCGAACACGTCGTCCCCGTCCGTGTCGTCATCCGAGCTCGCGTCGGCGATCTTCAGCGCATAGGTGACACGCACGACAAAGGGCTCCGCGGCGTCGCCCTGCTCAACCACGGCGTCCGAGTCGAGCCGATAGGCCAACCGCGGTTGGGCGTCGGGTATCCGGACCAGCTCCGCGACCGAGCGGAGCAGGCGGACATCCTGGATCTCCGCCATGGCCGCCACCCGGGCGGCATCTCGCTGAGCTTCGCGCACATCGACGGTCGTGCTCACGACGCGACGACCCACCTGGCTGGCTGGACGGCCCGACGCGACGTCGCGGGATCCCACCTCCTGACCACATCACCGCGGTGCACCTCGGCGGCGTCGGTGCCGGTCGCGTCGCCGTCGTGGTACGCGATCGTGCTGCTGGAGACCCAGTCGCACGTACGGGGGACCTCGACGCCGAGACGCAGCCTGGCACCGACCGCTCGGGCATATCGCTGCAGCGTGGACAGGCGCGGGTCGCTGCCCTCGGTCTCGAAGCCGGACACGGTCGGCTGTCTGACGCCCATCCGTCGGGCGACCTCGGACTGGGAGAGCCCGAAGCTGTGGCGCAGGCCAACGAGGCTGTCCACGATGCGATGTTGCTGCTCGCTGTCCTCGTGGGCGGCCCGGAACGCCGGATCGTCCGCCTTCGCCTGCTCGACGTGCGGACCGAGCTCGTCGGCTGGGAACGGGTCGGAGGCAGGCGGCGTCGCGCTCTGCGCATCGGCTTCCCGCCAGGCGGCTGCCCTCGTCTGGGCCCGGTCCAGGTCTCGCTGGGGGGTCGCCCGCTGATTCTTGGAGAACACGGTGAGCGCGACGCAGCGCGGACCCCAGAGGGTGAACAGCAGCCGGTACTCGTTGTTCAGGTGACGGCATCGCAGCTCGTAGATGCCGTCGCCGAGCGAGTCGACGTCCTTGAACCGGGACGTGCCGTCGCGGTAGCGCTCCATCCGCGTCGCCAAGCCGGCCCGCGGCTCGGCCGGCAGCCTCTCAAACTCCTCCAGTGCTGGCGACCGGCCAGCCGGATCGGTCCGAAACCAGACCCAGCTCCGAGCTTTGGCGACGCTTCTCTCAGGCTCCGTTCTTCGGCCTTCGTCCGCTTGCTCGCGGTGGCTCGCCATGTTCAGTGCGCTCCCTGCCCGACGTAGGGTGGCGACCACGGTCGCCGGCGCGACGCTATCTGCCGCCTCTGACACGGAACGTGCCGCACCGTGTGCCCCTGGCAGGAAGACCGCCGCATCGACTATCGGTCACAACCTATGGAACCACACTGCCGCACTCTGCCATGGCAAAGTGCGCTGGTGTCGGACTGGCGGATGGAGGGCCAGCGGAGGCAGGCTTGCCGGATGGCGAGCTGGGCGCGGGCGACGTCGGCCAGCAGGGGCGGGCTCGCAGGTGCGGCCAGCCGGATGCGGGGGAAGCCGATCGCAGTCACCAGGCCCTGCGCCGGCTGTCGTAGCGGCGATCCGGCGTACTACCCGAAGACGTGTCCGGCCCGTCGGCGTCCCTGCTCACCGCCCTGACCCGCCCGCGTCCCCAGCCCTGGCGAGACTGGGTTGGCTCAGCCGCCGCTCTTGCGGCGGAACGAGCGCTGGTTGCGCGCCGGGCCGTGCGCGCCGTGCACCTTCGAGGAGCCCTTCCCGTCGGCTGCCTCGGCTACGTCGGCCGAGTCGGGATGCTGGCCGTGCTTGCGGTCCAGCGCCTCGCGGAACTTACGCCGTACGTCGTCATCGGGACCGTCGTGGTCGGTCTCGGTCTCCTTACCTATGCTCACCTGGACAGCTTCGCACGTTCGTCCCGGCCGGGCCAGCTACCCGCGCCGCATCGCCACCTGTCGCGGGGCGGGCGAGCAGGGCGGCGACCTGGTCGGTCAGCGGCGGGGCGCCGTGCCGGTTGTCGACCTGCCGGTGTGCCACGTCGGGCGGTTCGTCGGGCCGTATCCGGGCCACGAAGGCGTCGAACGCCGCGAGCTTCCCGGTGTCCCGGTCGAGCCCCCGGGCAGCCAGCCGGGCATGTAGGGTCGGCCGGTCGCTGCGTACCCAGACAAGCTGGACCGGCTCACCGCCGAGCTCCGCCGTCCAGGACCGCCACTGGGACGGGTCGCGGATCTGCCCGGTGAACGGCGCGACCAGCAGCACCGGGCAGCCGGCACGCCGGATCTGCCGTGCTGCGGCCGTCATCCCGGCATACTCGTGTGCCTTGACGTGCCGGTCGTACCACGTCCCCTCGCGTTCGCCAGGCGGCCGGCCGTGCGCCGCCAGCACCTCGGCGACGAACCCGCCGTACAGCGTGTCCTTGTCCAGCAGCGCCGGGGCCGGCCGCAGCCCGGCCAGCAGCAGCCCGGCCACGGTCGACTTCCCCGCGCCGGGCGCCCCGGCCACCACCCAGACAACCGCCGGCCGTGCGTTTACTGGTCCGGCGTTCATCGGCCCTGCGTCCATGCGTCCAGCATGAACGTGCGTCCAGCGTGAACGTGCGACACGCCGGTTGGGTCAGCAGTTGCGCAGCGTGGGTGACTGGTTGAGAAGCTGGCCTCGCGGCGAGATGAAGGCCTGGTACCGCGGCCCGTCCACGGCGGCCGGCGGGAAGGCGGCTACCCGATGGCAGTTCTGGAACGCGAGGGTCACCCCGAAGTGCCGCTCCAGCCCCCCGCGGATCGCATCGCTAGCCAGGGCTCGCAGGAGCTGGCCGCGCTCGGCCTCGCCGGGCGGCGGCGTGGCATGGTCGGCGAAGCCCGCTCCGCTCCCGTGCGCGTCGGCCGCGACACCGGCTGATCACCGACCACGCGTACGGAGGGGACTGGCGTACGCAGTCGATGAACTCGGCGTCGGTGACGGTGCCGTGCTCGGCGTGGGCGAGAAGGGTGGTGGGGACGTCGAGGGGCACGGGCATCTCCCTGGGGTTCTCGGTTGCCTTGATGAAAATGGTTACCGCTCCGATTTTCACCTATTGCTTGAGCGGCGGCAAGATCCCGGTCAGGCGACAGGCCGGATTTGTGCGGGTGCCGGGCCTGTTCGACGGTGCCGGGCCTGTTCAATGGTGTGATGTCCCCGTTGCGCGTGCGGTCCGTGCTGATCCCGGCGGCCGAGCTGTCCTGGCGGTTCTCCCGGTCCAGCGGGCCGGGCGGGCAGTCGGTGAACACCGCCGACTCGCGCGTCGAGCTGTCCTACGACGTGGCCGGGTCACGGGCGCTGCCGCCGGCGCTGCGCGAGCGGGCGCTTGGCCGGCTCGCCGGCCGGCTGGTCGACGGTGTGCTCACTGTCGCCGCGCAGGAGCACCGTTCGCAGCTGGCCAACCGGCGGGCCGCCCAGGCCCGGCTGGCCGCCGTACTGGACGAAGCCCTCGCGCCGCCCCCGCGGACCCGCCGGCCGACCCGACCGTCTCAGGCTGCGGTCGAACGGCGGCTGCACGCCAAGCAGCAGCGCGCTGCGACGAAGCGACTACGCCGACCGCCAGACTGACCGGCCCGCGCGGGCTGCCCGCGCGAGCTGCCCGGCGGAGGACGGTCGGCGGCGAAGGCATGAACCGCCGGCCGTCCCGGCACCTAGGCTGCCCATCCGATCGGGCTGCCTCACGGTAGGGCCGCGGGATGTCACGCCGATGACATTTCGGTGTCGGGAACAGGTCAGCGGCCGACGTCCCGTCGTGCTGGCCGTCAGCGTGCTGGCCATCAGGGAATGTGCGGCCGGCGATCTTGGCTGGCTGGATCTCGGAAGGGTTACCACTGGTACGGCAGGAACTTCCCGTCCAGCACCACCCGTACCCGGTCACCGGCCGGATCGGCGACCCGGCTTACGTCCAGCCGGAAGTTGATCGCGCTCATGATGCCGTCGCCGAACTCCTCGTGGATGAGCTCCTTGATCGCCGGGCCGTAGACCTGGAGCACCTCGTAGAAGCGGTAGATCGTCGGATCGACCGGCACCGTGGTCTCCAGCCCGCCTCGGCTCGGCTGGTACCGCAGCGCCTCCACCACGGCCGGGTCCAGGTCGAGCAGCGAGCCGGCCGCCCGCGCCTGGTCGGCGGTCAGCGGATGCTGGCCGAGCAGTGCCGCGGTGGTCCACGCCAGTGGCACCCCCGACCGCTTCGGCAAGCTGCAACCAGGTCACGCCGAGCCGGAACTTGGCCGCCCGGACCGCATCCGCCGCTTCTGCCTTGGTCGTCATCCCGGGAACCTATCGGACCCGGCCCCGGCCGGTAGGTTGCCGAGGCACTCGGCCTCGGGCATCGTGGCAGAGACCGGTTGCCGCGCTCGACCTGCCGTGAGGGGCTGTCGCCTTGGAGCCTGCGCAGTTGTGGGACGAGCTCGGACCGGCGCTGCTGAAGGCCCTCGACTCCTACCGGGCCGGACTGGCCGACGTGGGCATCCTGCGTAAGCCGGATCTCAGCGTGGTGACGGATGCGGACCTGGCCATCGAGGCGCTGATCGTCGAGCGGATCAGCGGGTTCGACCCGGGCGCCGGCATCATCGCCGAGGAGTCCGGTAACCGGGCTGGGTGGGCCGGTCACGACGAGGTGCCGGAGCGGGTCTGGGTCGTCGACCCGATCGACGGCACGGCCGCGTTCCTCCAACCCGAGGAGGTCGACTTCTGCAGCGTGGTCTGCCTGCTGGAACGCGGCGAGCCGGTCGACGCCCTGGTGGTCGCGCCCGAGCTTGGCGTCGGTCGCCAGCCGCTGGTGCTGACCGCGTCTGGGGCCGCCGGTACGGCGACGGTTAACGGCCGGCCGGCTCGGCCGAGCCTGGACCGCCCGCCCACGTGGCGGGTCTCGGCGACGCGGAGCGCGGGGATCGAGCCGGCCCCGTTCGAGCCGATGCTGGCCGATGCTGGGTACGAGCTACGGACCCGCACCACCTCGCAGACCATCGACATGATCCGGACCGCGGTCGACCTGTCCGACGTCGCGGCGGACCCGCGGTGTTACGACCTGTTCGTGCGTGCCCGGCAGAAGATCTGGGACGGCGTGGCCGGGCTGTGCTTCGGTGCGGTCACAGGCCTGGCGAGCGCGGACCGCGCCGGGCGTCGGCGTACTCCGCTGGGCGTGGAGCTGCTCACCCATCCCGAGCCGAGGTTTGACTCGGTCGTGATGGGCCGCCCCGAGACGGTGGACAGGTTCCTGCGGCTGAGCCGGTGACGCCCGTGCGTGTGGTCACCACAACGCCTGTAGGTCACCACAAGGGCGGCGGGGGCAACGAAAGGTCACCACAACGCCGGTAGGTGACCACAAGGGCGGCGGGGGCAACGAAAGGTCACCACAACGCCGAGTGGTGACCACAACGTCAGCGCAGCAGGTCGCGGCTGATCACCATCCGCTGGATCTGGTTGGTGCCCTCGAAGATCTGCGCGACCTTGGCCTCGCGCATCATCCGCTCCACCGGGGAGTCCTGGGTGTAGCCGTACCCACCCAGCACCTGGACCGCGTCGGTGGTCACCCGCATGGCCGCGTCGGTGGCGACCAGCTTGGCCACCGACGCCTGCCGGCCGAACGGCAGCCCCCGGTCGCGCCGCCGGGCGGCCTCGAGGTACGTCGCCCGGGCTGAGTCCACCGCCGCGGCCAGGTCGGCCAGCAGGAACGCAAGGCCCTGGAACTCACCGATCGACCGGCCGAACTGGCGCCGCTCCCGGGCGTACCCGACCGCCGTGTCCAGCGCGGCCTGGGCCAGCCCGGTGGCGCAGGCCGCAATGCCGAGCCGGCCCGTGTCCAGCGCGGCCAGCGCCATGGCCAGCCCCTGCCCCTCCTCACCCAGCCGGGCCGCAGCCGGCACCCGCACCCCGTCGAGGTGCACCGTCGTGGTGGGTGAGCCGGTCAGCCCCATCTTCCGCTCCGGCCGGCCGAACGACAGCCCGTCCGACCTGGCCCGAACCAGAAACGTCGAGATCCCCCGGGTGCGGTGCTCACCGGTCCGGGCGAACACGACGTAGAAGTCGGCCCGGCCGCCGTGCGTGACCCACGCCTTGGTGCCCTCCAGCCGGTACCCGTCGCCGTCCGCGACCGCCTTCGTTGTCATGGCGGTCACGTCGGAGCCGGCCTGCGGCTCGGACAGGCAGTACGCGCCGAGCAGCGCGCCGCCGGCCAGCTCGGGCAGCATCGTGCGCCGCTGCTCCCCGGTGCCGTACGCCGCCAGCGGGTAGCAGGACATGACGTGTACGGACGTGCCGACCCCGACGGTCATCCAGGCCGTGGCGAGCTCCTCCAAGACCTGCAGGTAGACCTCGTACGGCTGGCCGCCGCCGCCGTACTCCTCGGAGTAGGGGAGCCCGAGCAGCCCGGCCTGGCCGAGCAGCCGGAACACGTCGCGGGGAAAGATGTCGGCGGCCTCGTCCGCGGCCGCGCGGGGGACGAGCTCGCGGGCGGCGATGTCGCGGACCAGGCCGATCAGCTCGGTGGCCGCAGCGGTGGGCAGGAGCCGGTCGGCGGGCATCGTCGGTCCTTCGCGACGGCAAGGAGGCGGAGACCTCGACGGTACCTCTCGCCGCCCCTTTCCCGCCGATCATCGAGTTGTTGGGGGTCAATGGAGATCAACTAACCCCAACAGCTCGATGATCGGCGGGAAAGGGGGACGGGGAGGGAAGGGGGACGGTGGCGGGAGCTCAGAGGATCGGCGGGGACGGGCGAGGAGTGTCAGTGGGGCGGGACAGAATCGGCGGCGTGTGGGTCGCGGCGATGAGCACCTGGGGTGGCGGCGGGCTGCTGCGCGCTGTGGCGGAGGACGGTACGCCGGCTGGCCCGGTGGAGCGGGTGCCGGACCTGGCCGCGGCGGTCGCGGCCCGGGAAATGGGCGCCGGCGGTGGCGGCCCGCCGCGGTGGATCTGGCCGGCCACGGCGGAGCTGTACCCGGGGCTGCTCCGGGCCGGGGTGCGGGTCGGGCGGTGCCACGACCTGGCGCTGACCGAGGCGTTGCTGCTCGGGTACGACGGGCGGTGGGGCGAGGCGCGGGCGCTGCCGGCGGCGTGGGCCCGGCTGGCCGGCCAGCCGGTGCCGCCGGACCCGCCACCGCGCGGTCGGGAGATCCAGCCGGTGCTGTTCGAGCCGGAGCCGGGCGGCGGGCTGCCGGACGGCGTCGACCCGCTGGACGCCGTGCTCGCGGTGTACACCGACCAGCTCCGCCGGGTCGCCGCCGTCGAGCAGCCCGGCCGGATGCGGCTGCTGGTCGCGGCGGAGTCGTCCGGGGCGCTGGTGGCGGCCGAGATGGGCCATGTCGGGCTGCCCTGGCGGGCCGACGTGCATGACGCGCTGCTCACCGAGGCGCTCGGCCCACGCCCGGTCGGGGGCGCCCGGCCGCCCAGGTTGGCGGAGCTGGCCGAGCAGGTGGTGGCGGCCTTCGGCGGCCGTCCGGTCAACCCGGACTCGCCGGCCGACCTGCTGCGGGCGTTCGCCCGGGTGGGGATCACGCTGACCACCACCCGGTCCTGGGCGCTGCGCGACGTGGACCATCCGGCGGTGCCCGTGCTGGCGGCGTACAAGGAGCTGTCCCGGCTGCACGCGGCGAACGGCTGGGCCTGGCTGGAGTCGTGGGTGACGGACGGCCGGTTCCGGCCGGAGTACGTCGTGGGCGGTGTGGTCTCCGGGCGATGGGCCTCACGCGGCGGCGGGGCGCTGCAGATTCCCCGGTCGGCACGGCGGGCCGTGGTGGCCGACCCGGGCTGGGTGCTCGTGGTGGCCGACGCCGGGCAGCTTGAGCCGCGGATCCTGGCCGCGGTGTCCGGCGACCCGGGCATGATCGCGGCCGCCGGTCCGGACGACATGTATGCGGCGCTGGCCGAGCAGGCGTTCGGCGGCGACCGGGCGAAGGCCAAGCTCGGGCTGCTCTCGGCGATGTACGGCGGGGTGTCCGGCGGCGCGGGTGAGCTTCTGGCGGTGCTGCGGCGGCGGTTCCCGGTCGCGGTGGGCTACGTCGAGACGGCCGCCCGGGCCGGGGAGGAGGGGCGGCTGGTGCGCACCCATCTCGGCCGGACCTGCCCGCCGCCGGGTGCGACGTGGTGGGCGACACGGTCGGCGCCGGACGACGCCGTGGGTGGCGCCGGTGGAGCCCGGCGGGCCGGTCAGGCGGCCCGCGACCGCGGCCGGTTCACCCGCAACTTCGTCGTCCAGGGCACCGCCGCGGAATGGGCGCTGGTGCTGCTGGCCGCGCTGCGCCAACGGCTGGCCGGCACCCCGGCCGAGCTGGTCTTCTTCCAGCATGACGAGGTGGTCGTGCACTGCCCGTGCGACGCCGCCGGGCGGGTGGCCGACGCGGTGGTCGAGGCCGGCGCGCAGGCCCGGCGGCTGCTGTTCGGCGACACGGCGGTGCATCTCCCGCTCAGCGCGCACGTGGTCGACTGCTACGCCGACGCCAAGTAGCCCGGTCGCGGGTCGCGGATACGCAACTTTCATCACTGGACCCCTTCGGCCCGCTACTTGTAGAAAGTCGCGGGCGGGGATGCGGCGAGCGGGCGGGGTCACCACAACGTCGACAGGTCACCACACGGGCGGTGCGGACAACGACAGGTCACCACAACGCCGAGAGGTGACCACACGGGCGGTGCGGACAACGACAGGGATGCGGCGAGCGGGGGCGGCAGCGAGCGGGGTCGCGGCGACCTGTCACACAAAGGTCACCAGAAATCGGCTGCCGGCCGGTGACCTTTATGCGACAGGTCGAGATCAGCGGGTATCCAATGGGCGGCATGACCACCCACGCGGCCGCCGTACCCGCACCCGCACCGGTCGCGCTGGGCCTCGCGCCGCTCACCGCGGCGGACGTGCTCGCGGTCGCGCGGTACGGCGCACCCGTCACCCTGGCCGGCGCGGCTCTGGACGCGATGGCAGCGGCCCGTCAGCGGGTCGACGAGCTGGCCGCCGCCGAGACCCCGGCGTACGGCATCTCCACCGGCTTCGGCGCGATGGCGACCCGGCACATCCCACCGTGTAGCCGTGACCAGCTCCAGCGCAGCCTGATCCGGTCGCACGCCGCCGGCTCCGGGCCCGAGGTCGAGCGTGAGGTCGTGCGTGCCCTGATGCTGCTGCGCCTGCGGACCCTGGCCTCCGGCCGCACCGGCGCCCGCCCGGTCACCGCCCAGGCGCTCGCCGGCCTGCTCAACGCCGGCATCACCCCCGTCGTCCGCGAGTACGGCAGCCTGGGCTGCTCCGGCGACCTGGCCCCGCTCGCGCACGTCGGCCTGGCGCTGATGGGCGAGGGCGACGTACGGGACGCCGCTGGCACCCTCCGGCCGGCGGCCGAGGCGCTGCACACGGCTGGCCTCGCGCCGGTCACGCTGGCCGCCAAGGAGGGCCTGGCCCTGATCAACGGCACCGAGGGGATGCTCGGCATGCTGCTGCTGGCCTGCGCCGACCTGCGCCGGCTCGTCCGTACCGCCGACCTGGCCGCCGCGATGAGCGTGGAGGCGCTGCTCGGCACCGACCGCGCCTTCGCCGCCGACCTGCAGGAGCTGCGCCCGCATCCTGGCCAGGCGGCGTCGGCGGCCAACCTGCGCGCGCTGCTCGCCGGCTCAGCGATCATGGGCTCGCACCGCGGGCCGGACTGCGACCGGGTCCAGGACGCATACTCGCTGCGCTGCGCGCCGCAGGTGGCCGGGGCGGTGCGGGACACCCTGGCACACGCCGAGACGGTCGCCGCCCGTGAGCTGGCCGCCAGCATCGACAACCCGGTCGTCCTGCCAGACGGCCGGGTCGAGTCCAACGGCAACTTCCACGGCGCGCCGGTCGGCTACGTGCTGGACTTCCTCGCCATCGCCGTCGCCGACCTGGCCAGCATGTCCGAACGCCGGACCGACCGGATGCTCGACCCGGCCAGGTCCAACGGCCTGCCGCCGTTCCTCGCCGCCGACCCGGGCGTGGACTCCGGCCACATGATCGCGCAGTACACCCAGGCGGCGGTCGTGGCGGAGCTCAAGCGGCTGGCCGCCCCGGCGAGCGTCGACTCGATCCCGTCCAGCGCGATGCAGGAGGACCACGTCTCGCTGGGCTGGTCCGCGGGCCGCAAGCTGCGCCGCTCGCTCGACGGGCTGGCCCGGGTGCTGGCGGTGGAGGTCCTCACCGCGGCCCGGGCGCTGGACCTGCGTGCCCCGCTGCGGCCGGCGCCCGGCACCGCGGCCGCCGTCGCGGCGCTGCGGGCGGAGGTGCCCGGTCCCGGGCCGGACCGGTACCTCGCCCCGGAGATCGAGGCCGCCGTGGCCCTGGTCATGGCCGGCGACCTGCTGGCCGCCGCCGAGACCGCCGCTGGCGCGCTGCGCTGACCCGCCCCTTGTCGCAAAGATCCAGTTGGACACGCCGGGGTGCCGCACCGGATCTTCGCGACAGGTGGCGAGCGACACCGAAGGGGAGGAACGATGACCGGAGCACGTACCGTCCGGGCCGCGCGCGGCGTCACCCGGACCGCGAGGGGCTGGCCGCAGGAGGCCGCCCTGCGCATGCTGATGAACAACCTCGACCCCGAGGTGGCCGAGCACCCGGACCGGCTCGTGGTGTACGGCGGCACGGGCAAGGCGGCCCGCGACTGGGCGTCGTACGACGCCATCGTCCGTACCCTGACCGACCTGGCCGACGACGAGACGCTGCTGGTGCAGTCCGGCCGCCCGGTCGGCGTCCTGCGCACCCACGAGTGGGCGCCGCGGGTCCTGATCGCCAACTCCAACCTGGTCGGCGACTGGGCGAGCTGGGACGACTTCCGCCGGCTGGAGCAGCTCGGCCTCACCATGTACGGTCAGATGACCGCCGGCTCGTGGATCTACATCGGCACCCAGGGGATCCTGCAGGGCACCTACGAGACGTTCGCCGCGGTGGCGGCCAAGCGGTCCGCCGCGGACGCCGGCCTGGCCGGCACCGTCACCCTGACGGCCGGGCTGGGCGGCATGGGCGGCGCGCAGCCGCTGGCGGTCACGATGAACGACGGCGTCGTGGTCTGCGTCGAGTGCGACCCGTCCCGGATCCAGCGCCGCCTGGACCACGGCTACCTCGACGTCGTGGCGGCCGACCTGGACGACGCCCTGCGCCGCGCCGAGCGGGCCCGGGCCGAGCGCCGCCCGCTGTCCATCGGCGTGCTCGGCAACGCCGCTGACCTGGTGCCCCGCGCGCTGGCCCTGGGCGCACCGGTCGACGTCGTCACCGACCAGACCAGCGCGCATGACCCGCTCGCCTACCTGCCCCTGGGGGTCGACCTCGCCGACTGGCCGGCGCGGCGCGAGAAGGACCCGACCGGCTGTGCGGTCCAGGCCCGCGAGTCGATGGCCCGGCACGTCGAGGCGATGGTGGGCTTCGCCGACGCGGGCGCCGAGGTCTTCGACTATGGAAACTCGATCCGGGCCGAGGCGAAGCTGGCCGGCTACGCCCGGGCGTTCGACTTCCCCGGCTTCGTGCCGGCCTACATCCGGCCACTGTTCTGCCAGGGCAAGGGGCCGTTCCGGTGGGCCGCGCTGTCCGGCGACCCGGCCGACATCGCGGTCACCGACCGGGTCGTGCTCGACCTGTTCCCGGGCAACGAGCCGTTGGCGCGCTGGATCCGGCTGGCCGGCGAGCGGGTCCGCTTCCAGGGCCTGCCGGCCCGGATCTGCTGGCTCGGCTACGGTGAGCGCCACCTCGCCGGCCTGCGGTTCAACGAGCTGGTCGCAGCGGGCACGCTGGCCGCACCGATCGTGATCGGCCGCGACCACCTCGACTGCGGCTCGGTCGCCTCACCGTACCGGGAGACCGAGGCCATGCTGGACGGCTCCGACCCCATCGCCGACTGGCCGCTGCTGAACGCGCTGGTCAACACCGCGTCCGGTGCGTCCTGGGTGTCCATCCACCACGGCGGCGGGGTCGGCATGGGCCGGTCCATCCACGCCGGCCAGGTCAGCGTCGCCGACGGCACCCCGCTGGCCGCGGCCAAGCTGGAACGGGTGCTCACCAATGACCCGGCGACGGGCGTGATCCGGCACGTCGACGCCGGGTACGCCGCCGCGGCCGAGATGGCCGACCAGGCCGGCGTCCGGGTCCCGATGCGCGCGGACCCGGCACGCGCGGACCTAGCGCGCGAGGGAGAGCGGCGCTGAGCGGGACCGGGCCGGCTGCGCCGGTGCCGGCCAGGCCCCGCGCGGTGGCGTACCGGTGCGAGTACGCCTGGGTGGCCGGCGCCGTCGCCCGGGATGTGCGGATCGTGGTGGCCGGCGACCGGATCGTCTCGGTCACGCCCAACGACGCCCTTCTGCCGCCCGCGACCCGGCTACCCGCGCCCCGGCCACCCGCGACCCGGCTGCCCACCACCGAGCTGCCCGGGCTGACCCTGCCCGGGCTGGCCAACGCGCACTCGCACGCCTTCCACCGGGCGCTGCGCGGCCGCACCCACGACGAGAAGGGCACCTTCTGGACCTGGCGGGAGCGGATGTACGCCGTCGCCGACCGGCTCGACCCGGACCGCTACCTCGCCTTGGCCCGGGCGGTGTACGCCGAGATGGCGCTGGCCGGGATCACCTGCGTCGGCGAGTTCCACTACCTGCACCACGGGCCGGGCGGCACGCCGTACGCCGAGCCGAACGCGATGGGAGAGGCGTTGCTGACCGCCGCCGCCGAGGCCGGCATCCGGATCACCCTGCTGGACGCCTGCTACCTCACCGGCGGGATCGGTCAGCTCCCGGAGGGTCCGCAGCTCCGCTTCGCCGACCGCAACGTCGACGCCTGGGCGGCCCGGGCCGCCGCCATCCTCCCCCGCGAGCATGCCAAGATCGGCGGCGCGATCCACTCGGTCCGGGCGGTCCCGCCGACCGAGCTGGAGGTCGTGGCGTCCTGGGCGTACGGCCCGGGCGTGCCGCTGCACACCCACCTGTCCGAACGGCGTGCCGAGAACGCCGACTGCCTGGCGGCGTACGGCCGCACCCCGACGGTCCTGCTGGCCGAACGTGGCGCGCTCGACCAGGGTGGGACGGTGGTGCACGCCATCCACCTGACCGCCGAGGACATCGCCGAGATCGGCCGCGGCGGCACCCGGGTGTGCCTGTGCCCCACCACCGAGCGGGACCTGGCCGACGGGATCGGGCCGGCGCCGGAGCTGGCCGCGGCCGGGGCGCCGATCGTGCTGGGCAGCGACAGCCACGCCGTGGTCGACCTGTTCGAGGAGGCCCGCGCGGTCGAGCTGGACGAGCGGCTGCGGTCCGGGCGGCGCGGCTGCTTCGGTGCCGCCGCGCTGCTCGCGGCGTCCACCGTGGACGGTCACCGCAGCCTGGGCTGGTACGACGCAGGCAAGCTGGAGGCGCGGGCGGTGGCCGACCTGGTGACGGTCGCCCTGGACACGCCGCGCACCGCCGGGGTCGACCCGGTCCAGGCGGTCTTCGCCGCCACCGCGGCCGACGTACGGCACGTCGTAGCCGGCGGGCGGGTGGTGGTGCGGGACGGCGTACACCAGTGGGTCGACGTCGGCCCGGCGCTGGCCGCCGCGATCGCCGAGGTGGTCGGGTGACCGGGCGGTGCGAGCCCGCGGCCGGCCGGCGCGGCAGCCTGCGGCTGGACGGGATCGCCGAGCTGGTCACCAACGCCCCGGCTGTGGGCGGCCGGGCTGTGGGCGACCCGGCGGCGGGCGTGGTGCCGCTCGGGCTGGTCCGTGATGCCGCGCTGGTCTTCGACGGCGACCGGGTGGTGTACGCCGGCCCGCGGCGGGGTGCGCCCGACGCCGACGACCGGGTCGACCTCGGCGGTCGGGCCGTGCTGCCCGGCTTCGTCGACTCGCACGCGCACCTGGTCTTCGCCGGGGACCGGGCCGCGGAGTTCACTGCCCGGATGGCCGGAGACCCGTACACCGCGGGCGGGATCCACACCACCGTGGCCGCCACCCGGGCCGCCCCGGACGACGTGCTCCGGGCGAACGTCGCCACGCTGGTGGCCGAGGCGCTGCGCCAGGGCACCACCACGATCGAGTGCAAGTCCGGCTACGGGCTGACCGTGCCGGACGAGGCCCGCTCGCTGCGGATCGCCGCCGAGCTCACCGAGGAGACCACGTTCCTCGGCGCGCACGTCGTCCCCGCCGGCACCGACCCGGACGCCTACGTGGACACCGTGCGCGGCCCGATGCTGGCGGCCTGCGCGCCGTACGCGCGGTGGGTGGACGTGTTCTGCGAGACCGGCGCGTTCGACGCCGACCAGACCCGCGCGATCCTCGACGCTGCTGTCCGGGCGGGCCTGACGCCGCGGCTGCACGCCAGCCAGCTCGGGCCCGGCCCGGGCGTGCGGATCGCGGTGGAGTACGGCGCCGCGTCCGCCGACCACTGCACCCACCTGACGGCCTCCGACGTGGACGCGCTGGCCGGCTCGGGCACGGTGGCCACGCTGCTGCCGGCGGCGGAGTTCTGCACCCGCTCGCCGTACGCCGACGCCCGGCGGCTGCTGGCGGCGGGCGCCACCGTGGCGCTGGCCACCGACTGCAACCCGGGGACGAGCTACACGACCAGCATTCCGTTCTGCATCGCGCTGGCCGTGCGGGAGCTACGGATGACGCCGGCCGAGGCGGTGTGGGCGGCCACCGCGGGCGGGGCCCGGGCATTGCGCCGCGACGACATCGGCCGGCTGGCAGTCGGTGCGCGGGCGGACGCGGTGGTGCTGGACGCGCCCTCTCACACCTACCTGGCCTACCGGCCGGGCATGCCGCATATCGCCGCGGTCTGGCGGGCCGGCCAGCCGGCCTGACCGCCCAGGACCGGATTCTCACCATGCAATAACGCCGTCGCTTGGGTGGGATGGGGTTCGCGTCACCACCAAGCCGATTCTCCAGGTCGGAACTCCGGTGCCCGTAAGCCTCTGGCCAGGCATGACGCTCGCGGCATAGCCTCTAGCTACCGGCTACGGAGCTCCGGCCTGACCGCGCCGAGGCCGACTACTCGGGGAGGTGTCCGGGCGGACGTCGTGCCGGTCTATGCTTGGGCCGCTTTCGCCAGGCCTCTTTATGCGAGTGAGGGGATATGTGCGAGTGGGGATGGTAGACGGATCGACGTCGGGAAGGCTGGGGTCCCTTGGCTGGAGCTTGGGTTGCGCGGTCTTCGGCGCCATGCCGATGCGCTGTACGGTTACTTCTTGTAACGTTACATGTACGTACTGTTAACGTTACGAGGCCATAGCGATGGGCTCAGGTCAAGGCGTAACGGTTATTTCTCGGCGAGAGCTATCAAAACGGGCGCACGATGTCAAGCCGCTGTATATCATTGCGGCAATCACGGTGATCCTGGCGCTGATCACGGTGGGTATGATCCACTTCATCCCCACGGTCGCCCAGCTGGGTGCGCTCGGGCATGGTGGCGGGTTCCTGATCGTCAAGTTCCTGACCGCGATCGTGCTGATCATCGCGGTCGGGAGCCTGGGCGGTTGGGTCGCAACGCGGTGCGGCCAGCCCCGGGTCGTCGGGGAGATGGTGGCGGGGATCATGCTTGGCCCGTCGCTGCTCGGCCAGCTCGCACCGGGGGCCGAGCACTGGCTGTTCCCCTCAACGCTGATGCCGCACCTCAACCTGGTCGCCCAGATGGCGGTCGTTGCTTTTGTTTTCCTCTTCGGAGCCGAGCTTAAGCTGGGGCTGCTACGCGGGTCAGGGCGCCGGGTGGCTGTGCTGGGGGTCAGTATTGTCGCCATACCGGTCCTGTGCGGGATCCTGCTGGCCGGTGGCCTGTCTGGTACCTATCGACCCGACGGTGTGCGGCTGTCCTCGTTTGTGCTGTTCATCGGTGTGTCGATGGGTGTCACCGCGTTCCCGGTGCTGATCCGGATTCTCACCGAACGTGGTTTGGCCAGGTCGCGGATCGGTACGTTGGGCTTGGCCGCGGCCGGTGTCGACGACGCCATCGCGTGGGGTCTGCTGGCCGTCGCCGTCGCGACCGTACACAACGGCACCGCGGTCGCGGCCCTACGGACCGTCGTGTTGCTCGTCATGTTCGCCGTGGTTGTGTGGACCGTTCTCCGCCCCGCGCTGCGCCAGCTCCTGGACTACGCGGAGGGCAACGCGGCGGTACGTGCCGGCTCCGTCGCCATACTGTTGCTCAGCGCGGTGTCCGGCGCCTTCATCACCGACTGGATCGGCGTTCACGCGATCTTTGGGGCATTCCTGGTCGGCACGGCCCTGCCGCGTGATAACGCCATAGTTCAGGACCTCTCCCGCACCATCACACGCGGGGTCTCCTTCGTTCTTCCGTTGTTCTTCGCCGTGGTCGGCCTCAAGGTGCGGATTGATCTCCTGTCCAGCCTAAGGGACCTGCTGACGTGCCTGCTGGTGATCATGGTAGCCATGACAAGCAAGATAGGCTCCACGGCTCTGGTCGCCCGGCTGACGCGGCTGACCTGGCGGGAGTCCATGGGGCTTGGCGTCATGGTGAACTGCCGGGGGCTGACCGAGCTCGTGGTGATCACCACAGGGCTGTCCCTCGGGATAATCGAACAGCGCCTGTTCGTCATGCTCGTGGTGATGACACTGGTGACGACGATGATGACCGGGCCCTTGCTCGGACGGCTCAACCTGGACCGCGAGCAGCCGATCGCTGGAGCTGGCGGGCTGGCGCCCGAGGTGTCGCTACGAGCGACTGAGCGCCCGGGTGATCCCGGCGATCGCGGCGCCGGCCAGCGTCCATCCGACGATCGCGAAGACGACCTCAAACCACTGTAGGCCGACGCCTGGGTTCCACAGGCTCCGCTGGCCGAAGTCGGCGAACGGGATGAGCAGGTCCAGGGTGTAGAAGAATGGGTTGAAATGAGGGTGCGCGGAGGTGTCCAGCGGAGGTGGCGGGAAGGTCGTGAACACCGCTATACCGAAAACCAGCAACGCTCCGAACAGGGCCGCCGCCCGGTCCGGTAGATAGCCGTAGCCTATCGTCCAGTCCTGCAGGCGCCCCCAGGCCCGGAGGACGGGGGGATACGGAGTCTCTCGTAGGCGCCGTTCCTTTGCCAGCTCGACCTTGCGTGCCTTGTCGTCGTACCCGAGCCGCCGGTAGGACCGGGCCAACTGCTCGTAGGGCTGCGTCTCGAACCTGTCCACGCGGCTCAGCCACTCCAGCCGGGTCTCCGCGTCCAACGGCGGGATCAGCGTCTCATACGAGAGCCCGCTGATATCGATCTGGTCCGGCTGCACTCCCCGCTTGTCGTCGAGCTCGGTCATCTTGGCGTTGCGCAGGCTGATCCGCCCTAACCCGCACTTGGCGGGCATCAGCATACGGTTGGCCTGTAGCTCCTCGGCGTCCAGCGCGCCGCCGCCCGGGTTCTCGATATCCGCGTTGCTGAAGTCGAGGTTCTGCCCGATGCGAGCCCGCTTCAGCCGGATCTCCCCGCGTGCGGTGAAGCTCGCGTCGCAGGTCATGTCGATGTCGACGCGCAGCCCGTCAGCGACGAGCGCCAAGCCGTCCGCGCCGCTCACAAGCTGCTCCACCGCCCGCGGCTGGGATTGGGCCGTTCTGGCGCCGGGCCGCAAGGCGCCGGGGAGCAGGGAATGCCACCTGCTCGGCCGCCGTCTGTCAGCAGGTTGCGGCTCGACCGGCTGCGCGCCACCGTGGAGAAGCTGTGCGATGCGGGTCTCGTCGAGCTGCTGATCGGTCAGCCTCGCACCGGTGAGGTGCGCGCCAGTGAGGCTCAGCTTTCCGGCGATGTGCGCGCCGATCAGGCACACAGTGCCGTTCACGGTGAACCCATCGCGGCAGAACATGTCGTTCTCCACGATCAGCCGGGGGGCGAGCAGCGCAACCCCGCCAGCATTATGCAGCATAGCCTTGTTGAGGCTGACCTCACCGCTGATGTGGGCGTCGGTCAGGTCGACCAAGCCTTCCGCAGTGAAACCCTCGTTACAGTACAGATCGCTGTCAACCGTGAGCTGGTCGGCCCGAAGTGCTACGCCGCCGGGGTTGCGGACGGTTGTCGTGCTGAAGCTCAGGTCGCCCTTGACGTGGGCGCCGCGGAGGCTGACCTCGCCGTCGATGACGAGCTTTTCGCGGCAGTACATGTCGTTGCCGACGACAAGGCGGTCGGCGCGCAGCGCGACCCCGTCGGGGTTTGACAGCGTGGAGGCGCTGAAGCGGACCTCGCCGCCGACCCGGGCGGCGACCAGGCTGATCCCGCCCTCGACCTCGAGGCCCTCCTGGCAGTACAGGTGCTCGCCGACGACGAGCTGGTCGGCGTCGAGGGCGACCTGGCCGGGGTGGCGCAGCGTGGCGTGGTTGAAGTTGAGCTGCCCTGAGATGTGGGCGCCGCGGAGGCTGACCGTGCCGTCGACCGTGAGCTTCTCGCGGCAGTACATGTCGTCGGCCACGTACAGCCGGTCGGCGCGCAGCGCGACGTGACCCGGGTTGGACAGCGTGGAGGCGCTGAAGCGGACCTCGCCGCCGACCCGGGCGGCGACCAGGCTGATCTCACCCTCGGCGGCGAAGTTGTCATGGCAGTACAGATGCGTGCCCACCACCAGGCGGTCGGCGCGCAGGGCGGTCCCACCTTTGTTGTGCAGCGTGGCGTTGTTGAAGTTGAGCTGCCCTTCGACCTGGGCGCCGCGGAGGCTGATCTCGCCGAGCACCGTCAGCTTCTCGCGGCAGTACATGTCAGCGGCCACGGCCAGCCGGTCGGCGCGCAGCGCGACCCCGTTGGGGTTGGACAGCGTGGAGGTGCTGAAACGGACCTCGCCGCCGACGCGGGCCGCTACCATGCGAACCTCGCCCTGGGCTACGAAATGGTCGTGGCAGTACAGGTGGCTGCCGACGACGAGCTGGTCGGCGTTGAGGGCGACCTGGCCGGGGTTGCGCAACGTGGCGTTGTTGAAGTTGAGCTGGCCTTTGACATGACCGCCGTACAGCCGTACCTCACCCTCGGCGGCGAACCCCTCTCGGCAGTACATGTCCTTCTCGACCGTGATGCGGTCGGCGCGCAGCGCTACCCCTCCGGGGTTGCGCAGAGTGGACCCGGTAAAGCGCAGCTCGCCCGCCACCCGCGCCGCCACCAGGCTAGCCTCGCCCTCGACGACGGCCTTGTCGCGGCAGAACATGTCGCCTGCCACCACCAGACCGTCTGCGCGCAGTGCGACTCCTCCGGGGTTCGACAGCTCCGAGGTGCTCAGAACGAGCTGGCCGCCAACGTAGGCGCCGGTGAGGTCTACTGCTCCGTTGATGTGGCAGCCGCGCAGGTGCAGGTCGCCTGCACTAATCAGCCAGGCACCCTTGACTCCGGGCAGGTGGCAGCCGTACAGCCGGACTGACCGGCACATGCTGTCGGCGATCACGAGCGGCTCATCAAGCGCGCAGCCCTGCAACAGCAGGGGCGGCGCAAAGTCGATACCGCTCAGATCCAGCCGGCCGGTGATCCGCGCCCCGGAAAGGAAGACCGACGGCGACTCCCCCTCGCCTTGCTCCATCTCCTGCTGCTCGTCAACAGGGCGCCGTCCAACCAGCAAATCCATGATCACCTGAGCCGACACGAGGCGATCCGTCCCCCATGACACCGCGTGCCTGGGATTGTCGCGCTCGGCGTCCCCGCTCCGAAGGTCGATGTGTGTGCCGTAGGGAAATTCCATCCACAGCCTCCGCTCGGGCTCGGACAGACCTTCGCGCATCTCGGTCTCCATCCCCCGACGACGGCCGTTGGGACAACGGTCGACGCCAAGACGCTGACCGGGCCCGCGAATCAGCGCGACATGTCGAGTCTATACCGCGTGGCCAACGTTAAAGGCTAGTTCAGCGGCATGCTCATCGTCGGAAGAAACCGGCGCCTTGGTCCGGGAAGGCGGCTGCCGGCGCCTTCCGGAGTGCGCTCCCGCCTTGCCGGTGAGAGGCGTCGCCGGCTCTGTGATGGCGTGGCCAGTGACCGTGCGGTCCGTGATGGCGCGGCTTATGATGGCGCGAGGGGTGACCCCGTAGAAAGCCGCGGTCTGGCCGGGTGGCCGGGTTACCAGCTCGTCTGCCGCGGCAGGCCCTCGGCGTAGCCGGACGCGCTCTGCACTCCGACCACCGCACGCTCGTGGAGCTCCTCCAGGGTGCGCGCCCCGGCATACGTCGACGCGCTGCGGATCCCCGCGACGATCGAGTCGATCAGGTCCTCGACGCCGGGCCGGGCTGGGTCGAGGTACATCCGCGACGCCGACACCCCCTCCTCGAACAACGCCTTGCGGGCCCGGTCGAACGGCGTGTCGCCGGCCGTGCGCTGCTGCACCGCCCGCGACGACGCCATCCCGAAGCTCTCCTTGAACAGCCTGCCGTCGGAGTCGCGCTGCGCGTCGCCGGGCGACTCGTAGGTGCCGGCGAACCAGGAGCCGATCATGACGTTCGCCGCACCGGCCGCCAGCGCCAGCGCCACGTCGCGCGGGTGCCGGACGCCGCCGTCCGCCCATACGTGCCGGCCCAGCTCGCGGGCCTGCGCCGCGCACTCCAGCACCGCGGAGAACTGCGGCCGGCCCACCCCGGTCATCATCCGGGTGGTGCACATCGCGCCCGGCCCGACGCCGACCTTGACGATGTCCGCACCGGCGTCGACGAGATCGCGTACGCCGGCCGCGGTCACCACGTTGCCGGCCACCACCGCCACGGGCGGGTCGAGGGCGCGGACCGCCCCGAGTGCAGCCAGCATCTTCTCCTGGTGGCCGTGCGCGGTGTCAAGGACCAGCAGGTCGACACCGGCGTCGAGCAGCGCCGCCGCCTTGCCCTTGGCGTCGCCGTTGATGCCGATGGCCGCGCCGACCCGCAGCGCGCCGGAGGCGTCGACGGCCGGCTCGTACAGCGTGGCCCGCAGCGCGGCGGTCCGGGTCAGCAGGCCGACCAGCCGGCCGGCGGCGTCCACCACCGGGGCCAGCCGGTGCCGGCTGCCGTGCAGGCGGTCGAACGCCGCCCGCGGGGTCACGCCGTCCGGCAGGGTCAGCAGCTCGCTGCTCATCACCTGCCGTACCTGGGTGAAGCGGTCCACCGCCGCGCAGTCCGCCTCGGTCAGCACGCCGACCGGCCGCCCGTCCTCGACCACGATCACCGCGCCATGCGCCCGCTTCGGCAGCAGCGCCAGCGCGTCCCCCACCGTCGAGCTCGGGAACAGCGTGATCGGCGTGTCGTAGACCAGGTGCCGCTGCTTGACCCAGGTGACCACGCTGGCGACCACGTCGGTGGGGATGTCCTGCGGTATGACGGCGAGGGCGCCCCGGCGGGCCACCGTCTCGGCCATCCGGCGGCCGGCCACCGCGGTCATGTTGGCCACCACGATCGGGATGGTCGTGCCGCTGCCGTCCACAGTGGACAGGTCGACGTCCAGCCGGGAGCCGACCGCGGAGCGGCTCGGCACGCAGAACACGTCGTTGTAGGTCAGCTCGTGGTTCGGTTTGCAGCCAGGCAGGAAGCGCACCCGTCCACGGTAACCACGCGCCGGTCGTCGCTGCCGGGACCTACCCGCGCCGCCGGAGCATCGGGCCGGCCAGCGCCGCCGCCGCGGCGGCCAGCGGCACGGCCGGCAGCAGGTACCGGTAGTCGAACTGCGCGGTCGCCGGGGGGAGCACGAGCAGCGCGGCGCTGACCCCCCACAGCAGCAGCGCCGGCCACCGCCGCGGGTCCCGCCGTCGGGCGGCCAGCACTCCCGCCAGGCCGAGCAGCACGACGGCGGCCAGCACCGGTCCCGGCAGGAACGCCACCCGCTGGTAGCCGATGATCATGTCCGCGAACGGCTGGACGACAGCGGTGTCGGCCGGGTTGGCCTCGTACGCCGCGGTGTCCCCGCGGGCCGTGCCGCCCGGGACGAACACCCGGTCGACCTGCCGTTCGGGCCGGCCGGGCCCGTCAGACAGGCCCATCGTGGTCTTCTTCGGCTCCAGGGTGAACTCGTAGCCGGCGAGCACCCCGGCGTTCGGGAACGGCTCGCGCTCCCAGGCCAGACCGCGGAGCAGGTCCCGGCCGACCAGCCGCAGGTAGTCGCCGGGCTGGGCCAGGATCGCCCGGACGGCGAACTGCCGGGCCGCCTCGTTGGCCCGCGGGGTGAAGCGCTGCGGCGGCGCTCCGTCGACCGGGCTGTAGCTGCCGGTCACCCGGTCCAGCGGGGAGGAGCGCCAGATGTAGTTGGAGGACGGCTCGCGGTCCGCTGGCGGCCTGGGGTCACACAGCCCGGCCAGGTCCGCCGGCGGGTGGATCGTGGCGCAGTCGGCGAACTGCATCACCCGGCTGTAGAGAAAGATGCCTTCGCTGCTGCTCAGCGCGTACTGGCCGTGCACCGAGTGGTACCACGTCGCATAGCCCGCCACCGGCGCGGCGGCGAGCACGCCGAAGGCGGCGGCGGCCCGCCAGCCTGGCCGGCGTACCAGCAGGTACAGGCCGGCCAGCAGGAGCAGCGGCAGCCCGACCGACCGGGTCAGCGTGGCCAGCGCGAGCAGCAGGCCGGCCGCGCCGGCCAGCCGCCAGGACGGCCGGGCCCGCCAGCCCAGCAGCGTCACCGCCGCCACCAGCAGCGCGGTGAACAGCGTGTCGGACAGGATCAGGCTCTCAAGCTGGACCTGGTGTACGTCGAGGAGCTGCGGCAGGCTGCCCAGCGTCGCCAGCCACCCCGGCACCCCCCACCGCCGTAACAGCGCGTACAGCAGGACCGCCACACCCAGGCCCATCAGGTGCTGCGTGATGACCACCAGCCGGAAGCTGTGCAGCGGTTCCAGGGCGCGTAGGTAGAAGCTGTACCCGTCCGGGCGAATCGGGTACGGCTGCAGCCGCAGCGCCACGCCGACGTACTCGAAGCTGTCGTTGAACCACAGCGCCGGCCAGTAGCCGAGCACCGCGACCGCCCGCACCACCAGCCCGGCGGCCAAGGCCAGCCCGAACCACCGGTGCGCGCCGGCCAGCCGCAGTACCGACGCCAGCCCCGCCCATCTCGGCCGGCCCAGCCCGCCCGCCTCGGGCGCCGGCGCGCTCGGCGCCGTCTCCACCGCCGTCACGGCCTCACCCGCTCCAGCTCCGCCTCGACGACCTCCACCTCGTCGGTACGGTGCCGGATGCCGAGGATGCCGATGAACAGGCTGGCCGCGGCGGTCTGGCAGCCGACGATGAGCGCCGTGACCGACGGCACCACGATCCGTAGCTCGCGCCGCGGGTCGACGGCGCCGTACCCGACGCCCTTCCAGTGCAACACCGACACCACCATCCCCACGGCGCCGGCCGCCACCAGCAGCGCGCTCGCCGCTAAGCCCCGCTCCAGCCGGAACTCGTTGCTCACCCACCGGGTCCACCGGCCCGCTGGCAGGAACCCCTCCGCCCCGGCGTACACCTTGGTGAAGATCGCGAACAGCACCATCTGGTAGCCGACGACCACCATGCCGGCCGCCGCCACCAGGCTGTCCACGTCGAGGCTCACCCCGCCGACCGGTAGCGGCGCGAGCGTGGTCGGTACGCCGAGCAGCAGCCCGACCCCGGCCAGCAGCAGCCCAGGGTAGAAGAACAGCCAGCGTGGGCTGTAGAGCAGGAAGAACCGCAGGTGCCGGAACCCGTCCCGCCAGGTCCGCAGGTGCGGACGGCGGCTGCGCCCGTCCGGGGACAGCGTGGTCGGCACCTCGACCACCCGCCAGCCGTTGAACGTCGCCTTGATGACCATCTCGCTGCAGAACTCGAACCCCAGCGAGACCATGCCGAGCCCGGCGAACCGGTCCCTGCGGAAGCCGCGCAGGCCGCAGTGGAAGTCCCGCACCGTGCTGCCGAAGAACAGCCTCCCGAGGAAGCTGAACGCCGGGTTTCCGAGGTACCGGTGCAGCGCCGGCATCGCGCCCGGGGCGATCCCGCCCGTGAACCTGTTGCCCATCACCAGGTCGGCGCCTGCGCGCAGCCCGGCGAGGAACGGCATCAGGTCCAGGAAGTTGTAGCTGTCGTCCGCGTCGCCCATGATCACGAAGCGGCCCCGGGCGGCCTGGATGCCACCGAGCAGCGCGGCGCCGTTGCCCCGCAGCGGCACGCTGACGACCCGGGCACCCGCCGCGGCCGCCAGCCCGGCGCTGCCGTCCGTACTGCCGTTGTCGGCGACCAGAACCTCGCCCGCGACGTGGTGCTCGGCGAGGAAGCGGTGCGCCTTCCGCACGCAGGTCGCGACCGTCTCCGCCTCGTTGAGGCAGGGCATGACAATGCTCAGCTCTAGCTGGGCTGGCTGGGCGTCTTCCTGCGCAACCCGTCCGCCGACGATCCCCACGCAAGCCCTCCTGCTTGACCATGCCCGACGCTTATGCACCACGGCGCGGATTGGCTGTGTCAAGCCAGGATGGCAGAAAGCCTGGCTGTGGTGACCAAATGCGGACCAATGCGCCGCGGGCTGTGCCCGGCTGGGCCACCGCGTTCACCCCATCGCGTTCATACTTTGCCCAGATGGGGCGAACCGTTAGCAGACCTCGGTGAGGCTGCCAGTGGTCACGTCGTACACGACGCCACGGATCGTGTCGGTGTGGACGAGGAACCGGTCCGCACGCAGCGACCTGACAGCCGCGCGCAGGTCGTCGGCCAGGTCGCCGATGGGGTGCAGCCGCCAGCCCGGTGGCTCGCCCACCTCGACCGCCAGCTCCTCCTGGAAGCGCTCCGTGAGCACGGACATCCCGCAGCCCGTGTGCCAGACGACCATGATCTCCCGGGTGCCGAGCACCCGCTGGCTGACCACCAGGCTGCGCCGGGCGTCGTCGGACACCACGCCGCCGGCGTTACGGATCACGTGCGCGTCGCCGGGCTCGAGCCCGAAGATCCGGGCTGGGTCGATCCGGGCGTCCATGCAGGTGAGCACGGCGACCTTCATGGTCGGCGGGGCGGCCAGGCCGGCATACGGGAAGCTCTCGGTATATCGGCCGGTAGTGCCGAGCAGGGTGTCGATCGCGGCCATGGTCTGCCTCCGCCGAGGGTCCGGTCTCGCGGTCGGTTCGGTGCCTGGCTGCAAGTAGAACAGCTTGCGCTCGACTTTCGCCATGACGCGAGTCACGGGGCGTCCTGTCCGTTTCGGACCGGCTTGGGACCGGCTTGAGATCGGCTGGCCGCAGTGCGCCGGGCGTGTTGTGCGGCGGGCGAGGATGAGCCGGAAGATGAAAATGGCCGGTCGCCCTGGGGGGCAAGGCGACCGGCCTGTTCGGCTGACCAAGGCGATCGAGGGGGGATGCGGATGCCGGCACGCCTTGGTTCAACCGGATGCGGACACTCTGCCGGTCAGCGGATTGGCGGCACCTCAAATCCCGCTTAACGGCTCCTTAAGGAGTTGGCCGGCCTGGTGTGCCCGGCTGCCACGGCCGGGCGGCCGATGGGGCGGGGGTTTTCCGTGCCGCCCGTTCGAGTGTGGTCACCTCTCGGCGTTGTGGTGACCTGTCGTTGTCTGCGTGGCCCGTGTGGTGACCTGTCGGCGTTGTGGTGACCTGTCGTTGTCCGTGCCGCCCGTGTGGTGACCTGTCGGCGTTGTGGTGACCTGTCGTTGTATGCGGCCTACCACCAGTACTCGGTGATGTCGGCGCGCGGGCCGTGGTCCCAGGTGGCGTCCAGGTCGGACTCCCGATCCGACCGGGCGAAGACGACCAACAGGTGGTTGTTGCGGTCCCGGCCGACGTAGAACTGGTAGCCGGGACTCGGGACGGTGCCGACCACGTCGACCCGGGTCGGGGTGAAACGCAGGGTGGCCACGCCGCCTTTGGTCTGATAGGTCCGGATGACCGCGTCCGGCGCCGGCAGCACGGGGAACGTCGGGTGCCCGATGGGTGGAAGGTACGGCGGCCAGCCGCCGGCCCGGGATCTCCTCGGCCGCGGCGCACTCGGCTGAGTGGTCGACGCCACGCGCGTCGGAGTGGCCGTAGGAGCGGGGCCGAGCGTGGTGGCCGCCGTTCGGGGGGCGGCCTCCGGCGGGACCATGGTCGCGGCCAGCGAGCCGGCCAGCCCGACCACGTGCCGGGACTGCACCGACGACAACACCGTCGGCGCGGGCGGGCTGGCCTCCCGCAGCACCAGGCCGCAGCCGAACCAGGACCCGGCCACCGCCGTGGCGGTCGCCGCCAGCCAAGCAGCAAAGTACCCGAACCCCTGACGCATCCAGACATCCTGCCAGCACCGGCCCTGGGTTAGTAGCCCCCGGTGAAGTAGCTTCGTGCCGTGGCGAGCGTGCTGGTAGTCGAGGACGACCACAACATTCGGGCGGCGCTGATCCGCTCGCTCACCGACGGCGGCCATGCGGTGCGGTCCGCGCCGAACGCGCTGCAGGCGTTGCGCGATGTCGCGGAGCACCCGCCGGACGCCGTCATCCTCGACCTCGGGCTCCCCGACCTGGACGGCGTCGACGCGCTGAAGATGCTGCGCGGCCTGATCGACGTACCGGTCATCGTGGCCACCGCCCGCGACGCCGAGCAGGAGATCGTCCGGCTGCTCAACGCCGGCGCCGACGACTACCTGGTCAAGCCGTTCTCCGGCGAGCACCTGCGGGCCCGGCTGGCCGCCGTGCTCCGCCGCACCGGCGCTGCCCGGCAGGCCGAGGTCGCCCAGGTCGGCGCGCTCACCGTCTACTTCGAACGGCGCGAGGCCACCGTGGGCGGCGAGGTGCTGGCCCTCACCCGCCGGGAGTTCGACCTGCTGGCGTTCCTGGCCCGGCGACCCGGCCGGGTGGTCACCCGGCGCGAGCTGCTCACCGAGGTCTGGCAGCAGCCGTACGGCGGCGACGACCAGACCATCGACGTGCACCTGTCCTGGTTACGCCGCAAGCTGGGCGAGAGCGCCGTCGAGCCCCGCTACCTGCACACCGTGCGCGGCGTCGGTGTCAAGCTGGTGGCGCCGGAGTGCGGCGGGGCACCGTGAAACGACCCGGCACCATCCGGCCCGGCCACCCGATGCGGCGCACCTTCGCCCTGGTCACCGCCGCGGTCACCTCCATGGTCGCGCTGGCCTTCGTCATCCCGCTCGCCCTCGCGGTCCGCCAGGTCGCGCACGACCGCGCGCTGCACGACGCCGAACGGCAGGCCGCCGCGCTGGCCCCGGTGCTGGAGCTGGCCACCGACCACGGCGAGATCGCCAAGGGCGTGGCCGCGCTCCCGGCCGGCCGGCTGGACCGGATCGCCGTACATCTGTCCGACGGCACCGTCATCGGCCAGACCCGCGGTCGACCCGAGGACGTGCGGCTGGCCAACGCCCAGGGCCGCGACTTCGCCGTACCCACCGACGACGGCTACCTCCTGCTGCAGCCGATCGCGCTGACCGGCGGCCGGATGGCCCTGGTTGAGGTGGTCGTGCCGCGGGTCGACGTGACCCTGGGCGTCGAGCGAGCCTGGACGGTGATGGCGGTCATCGCGTTCGGGCTGGTCGCGACGTCGGTGCTGGTCGCCGACCGGCTGGCGGCCCGGACCGTGCGGGCCTCCAAGGACCTCGCCGTCGCGGCCCGCAAGCTCGGCGGCGGCGAGCTGGAGATGCGGGTCACTCCTGCCGGCCCGACCGAGCTGACCGAGGCCGGCGAGGCGTTCAACGCGATGGCCGACCGGGTCGTGTACCTGCTCGCCGCCGAACGCGAGCTGCTCGCCGACCTCTCCCACCGGCTCCGTACGCCGCTGACCGCCCTGCGGCTGGACGCCGAGGCGGTCGGCACCAGCCCGGCCGCGGACCGGGTCCGGCTCGCCGCCGGCCAGCTCGAACGCGAGATCGACGGGATCATCCGAACTGCCCGCTCACCGCTAGGCGCGCAGTCGGGCGAGCAGTGCGACGGCGCCGAGATTGTCCGTGCCCGGATGCGGTTCTGGGCCGCGCTGGCGGCCGACCAGCAGCGGCCCTGCGAGATCACCGGTGTCGCGGAGCCGGTCCGGATCCCGCTGCCGTGCGCGGACCTCGCCGCGGTTGTCGACGCGCTAGTTGGCAACGTCTTCCGGTACACCCCGCCGGGCTGTGGCTTCGCGGTGGCGCTGCGCACGGTCGACGGCGCCCCCTGCATGATCGTCGAGGACGCTGGTCCGGGCATCGCCAACCCCGAGGCAGCCGTCCGCCGCGGTGCCAGCGGCGCCGGCTCCACCGGGCTCGGCCTGGACATCGCCCGCCGGGCGGCGCAGTCGACCGGCGGCGCCATCCGGATCAGCCGCGGCACCCTCGGCGGCGCCCGGGTCTGGCTGCGCTTCGGCCCGCTCGGGGAGGGCGACCGGCCCACGGCCGAGGCGCCCAGCCGGCACCGCTGGCTGCACCGCTCGCGAGACCGCGACAGCGCTCGTGACCAACTCGTGACCTAATCTCCGTATCAGGCACCGATCCTGTCCCACCTATGTCCTAAGGTCCGGCCCAAACGGCGGCAGTGTCACCCCGGCTGGCTGGGACGTCCGGCTGAGACGGGGAGGTCGCACAGGGTATCCGAAAACGGGAGAGGGCATGCGTATCTACGCCAGCAGGGGTGGCTCCGACCATGGCGGCAACGGTGGTGGCCCGCGGCGGGCGCCCAGCGGGCGGCCGGGCGGGGTGCAGTTTCCCGCCGGGGTCCTGGAGCGGCACGGCGGCCGGTCGCTGAACCCCGCCGACGCGGTGGTCCGGGCCGGCGCCCCGACGCCCCGGCAGACGGCGTACCGGGCCGGCTCGCTGCTGCTGGCCGAGGATCTGCTGCGCGACGGCGACGCGGTCGACCGGATCAACGACGTGCTCGGCCCGCAGGGCATGCGGGTCGAGGCCCCCCGCCCGGTCACCGACAGCGGCGACAGCCTGCTGCGTCGCTATGGCCCGCACCTCGCCGACCTGCCCCGCTCGGTCCCGCTCCGGGTCGCCGACAGCTCCCGGCTGGTCGTGCTGAACGCCTGGCCGGCGTTGCAGGCGCTGCGCTCGGCAGTGGCCGGCGGCCGGCTGGGCGACCGGGTCATGACCGGGGTCGGCCTCGACCACCTGCTGGTCGGCTCGGCCGTCAGCGGCATCGGCGGCAGCCCGGCCACCCAGGGGAGCCCGGCCACCCAAGGCAGTCCGGCCACCCAGGGCAGCAGCGGGCTGACCTCCTATGCGCTACCGGGCCTCGGGGGGCGGGGCCCGGTAGACATCTTCATGGCGCCGCCGCCCCGGCGCTCGCCAGCCGAGATCGGCGGTCGCCGGCCGGTGGTCGCCGTGCTGGACACCGGCATCGGGGCGCACCCGTGGCTCGACATCCCAGCGGACGGCTCGCCGTTCCCGCCGGATGGGTTTGTCAGCGTCGACCCGGAGCTGCAGGCCGCGATCCTGGCCGAGGAACGCCGGGTGGCCGCCGCCGGCACGCTGCCGGTCGAGCTGCTGCAGACCGAGTGGGACACCCCGATCGCACCCGGCACCCTGATCGGCGATGTGGACACGCACGCCGGTCACGGCACCTTTATCGCCGGGCTGATCCGGCAGGTGGCGCCGGACGCGCGGGTGCACGCGGTGCGGATCATGCACAGCGACGGCATCGTGTACGAGGGCGACCTGCTGCTCGCGCTGCGGCTGATCGGCGCCCGGCTGGCAGCGGCGACGACGTCCATGGAGCAGGGCCAGGCGGACCCGCCACCGGACCACCTGGTCGACGTTCTGTCGCTCTCGCTGGGCTACTTCGACGAGTCGCCGGACGACGCGGCGTTCACCTCGCTGCTGGCCGTGGAGATCGACAAGCTGACCTCCCTGGGTGTCATGGTCGTCGCGGCGGCCGGCAACTACGCCACCGACCGGAAGTTCTACCCGGCCGCGCTGGCCGCCCGCCCGTCCGGCGATGGCCCGGCGGTGGCTAGCGTCGGCGCGCTCAACCCGAACGACTCCAAGGCGTTGTTCAGCGACGATGGTGACTGGGTGCACTACTGGGCGCCCGGCGCGGCCGTGGTCAGCACCTACCCGACGACGTTCGCGGGCAGCCAGGGCCCGATCGTCACGAACCCCACGCTCAACCTGGGCGGCTTCCCGCAGCGCCGCGACACCCTGGACACCGACGACTTCTCCAGCGGGTTCGCCACCTGGAGCGGTACGTCGTTCGCCGCCCCGCTGCTGGCCGCGCGGGTGGCCGCCGGCCTGCTCGCCGGCGCGACCGAGGACGACAAGCTGAGCCTGGCCGATCGTGACGCCGCGGCTACCATCCGCCGTGTCAACAAGGCTTTGGGCTCCCTACAGGGGGAAGCGCTGCATGGGGGAGCCCCCAATGGGTAGGTGCTCGATGCCGCAGAGCGACATGTCCGCGGAGGGAGACAGCCGCCCGGCCGGCCCCCCGGCCAGTGCCGCCCATGACCGGCTGGCCGGGCTGCTCGACGCGGCCCGGGCCGGCGAGCGGAGCAGCCTGGAGCAGATCGTCGTCCAGCTCTCCCCACTGCTCTGGCAGGTGGCCCGGGCGCAGGGCCTGTCCCACGAGTCCGCCGAGGACGTCGTGCAGACCACCTGGCTCAGCCTGCTCAAGCACCTGGCCGACATCCGAACCCCGGCCGCGTTGACCGCCTGGCTGGTCACCGTCACCAAGCGGGAGTCCTGGCGGGTGGTGCGGGCCAGCCGCGGCGAGCGGGCCATGGACGACTGGTCAGCAGCGGCGGTGCCCGACCCCGACCCGCCCCTGGACGAGCGGCTCATGGCCGACGACATGCGCCGGGCACTGTGGGCCGCCGTCCGCCAGCTTCCGCAGCGCTGCCAGCAGCTTCTGCGCATCGTCGCCTTCACCCACCGCCCTGACTACGCCGAGGTCTCGGCCGCGCTGGGCATGCCGCAGGGCAGCATCGGGCCTACCCGGGGCCGCTGCCTGGCCAAGCTGCGACAGCTTCTCACCGCTGACCCCACCTGGAGCACCCCATGACACCGCTGGCCGACCCCCCGACCGGTGCAGGCGGTCCCCTCGACGAGTACGGTCCCCTGGACGAGCACGGACTGCTCGACGACGCCGACCTCGCCGTGCTGGCCGAGCTAGCCGAGCTCTACACCGACCTCGACCCGATGCCGGCCGACCTGCTGCCGCGTATCACCTTCGCGCTGGAGCTGGAGGACGTCGACATCGAGGTCTTCCGGCTGGCCCAGGAGTACGGCGTCCCGGCCGGGGCACGCGGCGCCGAGGAGACCCGCACCATCACCTTCGACAGCGAGAGCCTGACCGTCATGTTCAGCGTCAGCCCCGCTAGCAACGACACCGTCCGGCTGGACGGCTGGCTCGCGCCGCCCGCCGCGCACCAGGTCGAGCTGCGCACCGAGCGTGGCCCGCTGACCGCCCGCGCGGACGCCGAGGGCCGGTTCTCCCTGGACGGCGTGCCACACGGCCTGGCCCAGATCGTCGTCCACCCGGCAACCGGGTCGATAAACGGACGCGCGGTGGTGACCCCGTCGGTCGTACTGTGAGGCAATGCGGACGGGGCGGGACACTGCGCTGCTAGGCCGCGCCCGTGCGCTGCACCGCCGCGGGGTGGCCGCCACCGCCTCCGGCCACCCGGCCGCCGGTGCCGACCTGCTCCGCCGAGGCCTGGGCCTGCTCCGCTGGCCGGCCGTCGACGCCGAGGGCGGCCCGCCGGTCGAGCCGGCGTACCGGCCGCTCGCCGCGCGGCTGCTGATCAGCCTGGCGCACGCCGAGGCGGAGCTCGGCCAGCCGCACCGCGGCCTGGCCCTGATCGCCGCCGCCGGCCCGCTGGCCAGCCACGGCGACCGTGGCGTGCTGCTGCAGCAGCATGGCCTGATCCTGCTGCGTACCGGTCGCGGCGCCGAGGCGCTCGCCCTGCTGGACGCGTCCATCCCCCTGCTGGCCGCGCCGGAGCACACCGAGGTGCTGGCCTGCACGCTGCTGAACCGGGCCGCCATGCACCTGGGCGCTGGCCGGGTCCGGCCGGCCCGGGCCGACCTGGCCCGCTGCGTCGAGATCACCCGCCGCGCCGGGCTGCCGCTGATCGCCGCCAAGGCCGCCCAGAACCTCGCCTACTGCGACCTGCTGACCGGCGACATCCCGGCCGCGCTGCGCGGCTTCGAGCAGTCCGCCCGGGGGTATGCCGAGCACGGGTCGGGCTTCCTGCCGGTGCTCGGGCTGGACCGGGCGCGGGCGCTGCTGGCGGCCGGGCTGGGTGGCGAGGCGGGCCGGGAGCTGGAGACCGCGCTGGCCGGCTTCCGGGCACAGAAGCTGTCCCAGGACCGGGCGGAGGCGGAGCTGGCCCGGGCGCTGGCCGCGCTGCTGACCGGCGACGCCGCCGCGGCCCGACGCTGGGCCGGGCTGGCCGAGCGCCGCTTCCACCGCCGTGGCAACGACGCCTGGGCGGCCCTGGCCGAGCTGACCCGGCTGCGGGCAACTCGGGTGGGCCGGGACGTGACCGCCCGGGTCGCGGCCGCCGACGAGCTCGCCGTCCGGCTCGCCAAGCTGGGGCTGGACCACGATGCTGAGCTGGCCGAATGGCTGGTCGTTCGGGCGCTGGCGGGGGCCGGCCGGGCCGCGGAGGCGAGCTGGCGGGCCGGTACGCTGCGGGTGCGGCCGGGGGCGCCGTTGGAGCTGCGGCTGGTCCGCCGGCTGGCCCGGGCCGAGCTGGCGCAGGCAGAGGTTGGCTCGGGTGGTGCAGCCAGGTCGGGTGGTGCGGCCGGCGGGCGGGCGGCGGCGTACCGGCAGCTCCGGTCCGGGCTGGCGACGCTGGCCGAGCACCGCAGCCGGTTCGGCAGCCTGGACCTGCAGGCGGGAGCGGCGGCGCTGGGCGTCGAGCTGGCCACCGCCGGGCTGGAGGCGGCGCTGGCCGACGGTCGGCCGAGGCTGGTGTTCGACTGGTCCGAGCGGGCGCGGGCGCAGGCGTTCCGGCTCCGGCCGGTGCGGCCGCCGGCCGACCCGGAGGTCGCCGAGGCGCTGGCCGAGCTGCGGCAGCTCAGGCTGCGGGGGCGGGAGGTCGAGCTGGCCGGCGGGCGCGACCCGGCCGGGCAGCGCCGCTGCGCCGAGCTGGAGCGGTGGATCCGCGAACGCGGCTGGCAGCAGCCCGGCACCGGCCAGGCCCGGACCGTAGCGTCGCTCGGCGCGGTGGCCGGCACGCTGGCCGAGGCCGGGCAGACGCTGGTCAGCTTCATGGTCCGGCGCGGCCGGCTGGTGGGGCTGCTGGTGCGCGACGGTGGGGCCAGGCTGGTCGAGCTGGGCAGGTTCGCCGCGGTGGGGGAGCCGAGCCGGCGGCTGCTGTCCGACCTTGACGCGCTGGCTGGCCGCGCGCTGCCGGGCCGGCTGGCCGCGGTGGTTCGAGCGTCGGTCCGGGGGCAGCTTGCCATGCTGGACGAGCTCCTGCTCGCGCCGCTGGCCGGCGCGCTCGGCGACAGCGACCTGGTGGTAGTGCCGACCCGGTCGCTGTCCGGCATCCCGTGGGGGCTGCTGCCGGCGCTGGCTGGCCGGCCGGTCACGGTGGCGCCGTCGGCGTCGAGCTGGCTGGCCGCGCGGCGGGCGGCGGCGGGTACGGCGGCTGGTCCGGGCGGCTTCCCCGGCCCGGCGGTGCTGGTGGCCGGGCCGGGGCTGACCCATGCCGAGGCCGAGGTAGCCGAGCTGGCCCGGATTCACCCGGGCGGCCGGACGCTGGTGGGTGCGGCGGCGACCGTGCCGGCGGCGCTGCGGGCGCTGGACGGGGCCAGCATCGCGCACTTTGCCACGCATGGTCACCACGACCGGGAGAATGTGCTGTTCTCCCGTCTCGACCTGGTCGACGGGCCGCTGATGGCGTACGACGTGCAGCAGCTCGCGGTGCCGCCCGGCCTGGCGATCCTGTCTGCCTGCGACGTGGGGCGGACCGTGGTCCGGGCCGGCGACGAGCTGCTCGGCTTCACCGCGGCGCTGCTGTACGCCGGCACGCCGACTGTGGTGGCCGGGGTCGCCCGGGTGGCGGACGAGGCCGCCGTCCGGGTGATGACGGCGTTCCACCGGGAGCTGGCCCGCGGCGTCCGGCCTGCCCCGGCGCTGGCCACTGCCACGCAGGCCGAACCGTACGTCCCCTTCGCCTGTTTCGGCGCCGGCTGACTCCAACAAGAGGTCACCACAGCGCCGGTAGGTCACCACACGGGCGGCGCGGGCAACGACAGGTCACCACAGCGCCGACTGGTCACCACAGCGGGGGGCACACGGCCCACCGGCCCCGGGCCAGCACACCGACCACCCGCAGCGCGCCGTCCAGCGCCACCAGGTCCGCCCGCCGCCCGGCCGACAGCGCGCCCACGTCGGCCAGACCGAGCGCCGCAGCCGGCGTACCGGCGCACATCTCGGCCGCCGCCGGCAGCGACACACCGACCTCGCACGCCGCTCGCCGGAACGCCGCGTCCATGGTCAGCGTGGAGCCGGCCATGCTCCCACCGCCAGCCAGCCGGACCACGCCATCGGTGACCACCACGGCCTGCCCGCCCACGGTGTACCGGCCGTCGGCCAGCCCGGCCGCCGCGATCGCGTCCGTCACCAGGGCCACCCGGCCGACCCCGGCCGAGTCCACCACGCCGCGCACCACCGCCGGGTGCAGGTGCGCGCCGTCGTTGATGATCTCGACGGTGACCCGCGGGTCGGCCAGCGCCGCGACCACCGGGCCGGGCTCGCGGTGGTGCACCGGCCGCATCCCGTTGTACAGGTGCGTGGCCACCGTCGCACCGGCCTCGATCGCCGCGCGCGTCACGTCGTACGTCGCGTCGGTGTGCCCGACGGCGGCCACCGCACCCGCCTCGACGACGGCCCGGACCGCAGCTAGCCCGCCGGCCAGCTCCGGCGCCAGGGTGACCATTCGGACCGTGCCCCGACCGGCCGCCAGCAGCCCGCCGACCTCCCCGGCCGCAGGCGGGCGCAGCAGCGCGACCGGGTGCGCGCCGCACCGGGCCGCGGCCAGCCACGGACCCTCCAGGTGCAGCCCGGCCAGCACACCCGCCTCGACCAGGTCGGCCAGCGCGTCGACCTGCCGGCGCAGCACGTCCAGCGGGGTGGTCACCAGGCTGGCAACGGCGGTCGTCGTACCGTGCGCCAGGTGGAACGCCGCCGCCCGGGCCGCCTCGTCCGGGTCGGTCGTCAGGTACGACGCCCCGCCGCCACCGTGCCCGTGGATGTCGACGAAGCCCGGCACCAGCACTGCCGCGGGCAGCGGGTGATCGGCCGGCCACGGCGGCTCGCCGGCGCCGACCGCCTCGATTCGCTCGCCGCGGACCTCCACCCACCCGGGCGCGAGCACGCCCTGCGGGGTCACGACCCGGCCGGCAGCGACGATCATGGACACCCGCCCAGTGTCCCCGCCCGACGCCGTCCCGCCCCCACCTGCCGCACCAAGGTCACCAGAGGTCCGAGGCGCGCTGGTGACCTTGGTGCGGCAGGTGGCGGTTCGGCCGCCGGCGGGCGGCAGGCCGGGCAGCTCACCGTGGTCCTCCGTCCTGGTGGGCAGCTCGGCCGGGGCTGGTCCCCCAGCCGAGCCGCGGTGATCGGTGATCAGCCGGTGATGACCCCGGTCGGCGCGCCGTGCACCGCCGGGACCTGCCCGAGCCGGCCGCGCTGGTAGTCCTCGAACGCCTGCAGCACCTCGGCCCGGGTGTTCATCACGAACGGCCCGCCCCACGCCACCGGCTCGCGGATCGGCTGGCCGCCGAGCACCAGCACGTCGAGGCCGGGCGCGCTGGTCTCCTGGCCGCCGTCGGCCTGGACGGTGACCGTGTCGCCGGCCCCGAGGACGGCGAGCTGCCCGGTGCGCACCGGCCGGCGTTCCACCCCGACCGTGCCAGCACCGGCCAGCACGTACACCAGCGCGTTGAAGTCCGGCCGCCACGGCAGATCCAGCCGCGCGGTCGGCGCGAGGGTCGCGTGCACGAGGGCCATCGGGGTGTACGTCGAGCCCGGCCCGCGGTGGGTCTCGCGGCGACCGGCCACCTCGCCGGCGATCACCCGGACCAGCGCTCCGGCGTCGGCCGAGGCGAGCAGCCCGACCGTGCCGGCCCGCAGGTCCTGGTAGCGCGGTGTGGCGCCCTTGCGGGCCCGGGGAAGGTTGACCCAGAGCTGGATGCCGTGAAACAGCCCACCGCTGGCGACCAGCGCCTCCGGCGGCCGCTCGATGTGCAGGATGCCGGCGCCGGCCGTCATCCACTGCGTGTCGCCGTTCGTGATCGTGCCGCCCCCGCCGTTGGAATCCTGATGCTCGAACGTGCCGTCGATGATGTACGTGACGGTCTCGAAACCCCGGTGGGGGTGCCAGTCGGTCCCCTTCGGCTCGTACGGGGCGTACTCCACCTCACCCATCTGGTC
>DATILL010000140.1:0-13145 GCA_035476575.1 Mycobacteriales bacterium | reverse complement strand
CATCCTCCGCGACCGCGGGTGTGTTCCCCGCCTGTGACCGGCCGTACCAGTGGTGCCAGGCCCACCACTGCGTCCACTGGGCCGACGGCGGAAGAACCGACCAGAACAACGGCGCCCTCGTCTGCGGACATCACCATAGAGCCATCCACCACAACGGCTGGGACGTACGAACAGCCAACGACAGCCTACCAGAATTCCTGCCACCCACATCAGTGGACCCGGAGCGAAAGCCGATCCGACACCACCGACACCGAAAACGAACCACATGAGAAAGGAGCTGCCCGAAACGGCCGGCCACGGTACTCCCACGGTCCCGGCTGGCCATTTCACCACTGGCCGACACCAGCCACAGCCACACCAGAACATACGGAAGGACCCCGCGAAGAAAACCGACCAAGCGGGTTCAGGGTCGAGCGCGGACGCGCCGGCTGATGATCATCGGCGTGTCGCGTGGGGTGGACGGCGGAAACCCGGTCGCAGCGGGAGCCCTCTCATAGCCTTCCGGCCACCGGAACCCGCCGCCGCCGCGTCCTGCCACCCGATCAGCCCGACCCCGAAAGCGCCACCCCTCAACGCTTCCCGACCCCGACCCACCAACAACAGAACATCAAGCCCCGCACCGGTTCCGCCACACCAACCATGCCCTCGCCAACGGACCACCCCTTCAAGATCCCCAAACTCACCCATGATCTTGAAACGATCGCGGGGGGGGGTGACGGGCCGGCCGACAATCTCGGCGAAGACACACCATGTATGACACTCTACGTAGTTGCAATCTAGCCAAGAGTCGCATTCGGCATTAACATCCGGCATGGCGTGGCGTTGAGGTCACGCTCCGTGGTCAGGTATCCATCAGTGCGGGCTGGGCTCACCCCTGCCAGTCCGACCGTGTGAGTGCACTGCCGCAACTGTTTACGTGTTACTGCCACAACTGTTTACCGGCGAGAGACATTCGGTCGTCGACGTGCTGGTTCACTAGCCGTGCTCGTCAGGCAGCCGACGTCAGGAGGCTTCGCGTGGTATAGACCAGTGCCGCGTTCAGCGCGGGAGCAAGCAAGTCCGTCCGGTTCGGGTCGGCACAAGGGGTGCCGATGGGCGTGCAGATGAAGATCTGTATCCAGGAAGGCGAACCGGGAATGGGTTTGTTAGTCCGCGCTGTGTCGAGCCGACGAGACAGCATCGTCGGTGCGGTGCTGACCGGAGCCGTCGTGGTGGTCCTCGGGTACGCGTCCGGGCTGGGTGTGATACCGGCCGTCGCCCCGGCGCCAGGCCAGCAGGGCACGGCCGCGCCCACCGCCCCGCCGCAGCCCGGTCCATCCCAGCAGGGCGCGCCGCCCGCCGGGCCTGCCGGCCCCGGGCGCCATCCACCGGCCGGCGCGGCGCCGCCGGTCATCTCGCCGGTCGTGCCGGTCGTGCCGGTCGCGCCCCCGCCAGGCCTGCCCGGCGGACCGGCCGGCCCCACCCCGTCCAGCACTGTGCCGGGTACGCCTCCGGGCGTGCTGTGCCTGCCGGGCCTGGTCGGCTCCCTGCCGCTGCTCGGGCCCGTTCTCGGGCCCCTGCTCGCCGGCGGGCCGGGTGCGTCCGGCGACACGCCGGTCGGTGGGCTGCTGCTCGCCGTGCTGTCCAGCCTGCTCGGTACGACGTGTGACGCGGCCGGCCCGGCACCCGCGGAGGTGGCGCGGTGACCGCCCTGGCGGTGGCCCGGTTCGTCGGGCACCTCGCGACCGCCGGGTTCTTCGGTGGGCTGGTGTTCGTCGCCGCGCTCTGGCCCGCTGGCGCGGGGGACCGCCGTACCCGCGCCCTGCTCAGCGTGGCTGTCATTGCCGGGATCACCAGCTCGCTGGCCGGGATCGGGCTGCAGGGCGCGTCCGCCGCGGCCCTGCCGGCGAGCGCCGCGACCCGGCGCGAGGTCGTCCGGCAGGCCCTGGAGACGCACCTCGGCCAGCTCTGGGCCGTCCGGGCACTGCTGTGGGTGCTGGCCGCCGTCGTCCTGGTCGCCGTCCTGCAGGGGGCGGAGTCCGCGGTCGGGTCGGCCGGCTGGCGACTCGGTGCGCTGGCGGTGGGTTTCGGGCTGCTGCGGGCGTCCGGGATGTCCGGTCATGCCGGCGACACCGCCCGCACCGGCTGGAGCGCGCTGGCCGACATGGTGCACCTGGCCGGCGTCACGACGTGGGTCGGTGGGCTGGCCGTGCTGCTGGTTGGCCTGCTGCCGCGACGGCAGCCCGCCGAGCTGGCCGCCGTCGTACCCCGGTTCTCCCGGATCGCGTTCGGTGCGGTGGTCGCCATCGCGGCGGCCGGCACGTTCCTGGCCTGGCAGCTCGTCGGCTCGGTGGGCGGGCTGGTGCACACCTCGTACGGACGGACGCTGCTGGTGAAGCTGGTGGTCTTCGCGCTGGTGCTCGGCGTGGCCTCGCGGAGCCGGAGCTGGGTCGCTCACCGGCTCTCCCTGGTGGCGTCCGGTACGGCGACCACCGTCCGGCCGTTCATGTACTCCGTCGCCGCGGAGGTGGTGCTCGTGCTGGTCGTACTGGGTGCGGCCGGCGTTCTCGTCACGGCTAGCCCCGGCCGTTGATGGATCCGACAAGAGGAGGAAGTCTCCGATGACCCATGAAGACGTCCCTCAGCCGGCCAAGACTTCGCCGGCTGGAACCAGGCCCGCGGAGTCTCCGCCAGACCGGGTGCACCCGTTCGCGTCTGGTCGGCGGCTGGCCACCGTGCTTGCCGTGGCGACCGCCGTGAGCTCGGTCGTTGCGCTGAGCGCCCTGCGCCCTGGCACCAACCAGGCCCGGCCGGCGACGGCCGCCCTGGCGGCCGCCGTCCAGGGCGCACCGCCCGCCGGAGCGGCCGCGCCGGTGGTCGCCGCGCCACGTGCGGCGGCCACCAAGGCCGTCACGATCATGAACTATGCGTTCGCGCCCGCCTCGCTGAGTGTCGCGGTGGGCGACACGGTGGTCTGGACCAACCGTGACAGCGCGTCGCACACGGTGACGGTGTCCGGCGGGCCGGCGACGTTCAGCTCGCCCACCCTGCAGCAGGGGAAGACCTACACCTACACCTTCACGAAGGCCGGCACCTACTCGTACTACTGCGCGGTGCATCCGGACATGAAGGCCTCGGTCACCGTCACCGGCAGCGCCCCGCCAGCCCCGCCAGCCCCGCCAGCCCCGGCACCGCCGCGGCCGCCGACAACCTCGCCCGCGCCGCCCGCGCCGCCCGCGCCGCCGGCACCGCCGAGTGCCCACCCGGCCCCGCCGCCGCCCAGCACGGCCTGCGGTGCACTCGACAAGACGACGCAGGCCTTGCTGCGACACATCTACTCCGCTCACCTGGAGGAGAGCCCGGGCCAGCAGGTCATGGACATCCTCGCCCTCGACCAGTACGTGAAGACCCACCTGGCGTTGGTCCAGAGCATGCTCGAACCGCAGCTCACGGCGGTGATGGCCGGCGCCCAGGGGCTGCTGTCAGCGCTCCTGACCCACGTCTACGTCGCCCACCTGGAGGAGAGCCCGGGCCAGCAGGTCATGGACATCCTCGCCCTCGACCAGTACGTCAAGACGCATACCGCGCTGGTGGAGGCGATGCTCCAGCCGCTCATCGGAGCGGAGGCCGGCTGCTGATCCGAGCCGCCGCGGGTCCGGCGAACCGCGATCGGCCGGACCCGCGGTCCCCTCAGTCTGGCAGCAGCCGGTCCGTTACCGCCCTGTTCTCGAAAGGCAGGCACGTGACAAGCACTGACGCGTCCGCCACACGCTCACGACCGGCCGTTCGGTTGGCTCGGTTGGCCGCGGCCATGGCGGTACTCGCCCTGGTCGTGCCGTGGCTGGCCCGGCCCGGCAGCCCGGCGGCGGCCGCCGGTGTCCAGCAGGTGAGCTCCACCGCGTACCAGGTGGTGATGGCGCATTATTCCTTCGGGCCGGCCAGCCTGACCGTCACCGCGGGCGACACGGTGACCTGGACCAACACCGACCAGGCCGCGCACGACGTGACGACGGCGTCGGCCCCGGCGTCGTTCCACTCGCCGCTGCTGGCCAAGGGCCAGTCGTGGAGCGTCGTGCTGACGGTGCCGGGCACCTACTCCTACTACTGTTCGGTTCATCCCGACATGCGGGCGCGGGTCGTGGTCCAGCCCGCCCCGGTCGCGCCGACGCGCCCGCCGGTCACGGCGGCGCCGTCCCACTCGCACGGTGGCTCCGCCGCGACCCGGCCCCCGACGGCTCGGCCCCCGGTGACCCATCCACCGCAGCCCCCGGCGCAGGGCGGGACACCGACCACCCCGGCACCGGCCGGCGCTGCCAACGCCGGCTCGACCGGGTCCGGGTCGAGCCTCAACCCGCTGCTGCTGGTGGCCGGGGTGGTGACCGCGGTCGCGGCGTTCTGCCTGCTGCTGCTCGCCACGGCCCCGCGTCGACGGGGGTGAATGACGCGGGCCGGCGCGGTGGGGAGCGGAGAGGGAGGCCTCATGGCTGCCACGCACCAGTACGAGGTCCACCAGTACGAGGTCACGGTCCGGTGGACGGGGAACCGTGGCGCTGGCACCCGTAGCTACCGCGGCTACGACCGGACCCACGAGGTCCGGGCCATCGGCAAGCCGGCCATTGCTGGCTCGGCGGACCCGACGTTCCGCGGCGACGCCGACCGCTGGAACCCGGAGGAGCTGTTGGTCGCCGCGCTCTCGCAGTGCCACATGCTGTGGTACCTGCATCTCGCCGCGGTCGAGGGCGTCGTCGTCACCGGTTACGCCGACACCGCCGTTGGCACCATGCGAGAGGACGGCGATGGCGGTGGCCAGTTCAGCGGGGTCGTGCTCCGACCCGCGGTCACGGTCGCCGACTCATCTATGTCCGCCCGGGCTCAGACCCTGCACGCCGACGCGAACGCGACATGTTTCATCGCGCGCTCCGTCAACTTCCCCGTCCGCCACGAACCGACCGTCCACATAGGACCCTTAGCGACCACCGGCGACGCCGTCCGCGATGTGCCTCGGACGTCACCTCATCCGAGGGCGTGAGCACGAACCGCTCGACGACCAGGCTGGGGATGATCAAGTACTCGGTACGGCCGGAGCTGGCTGACCGATGACTCCTTTGGCTCCGCGCTCAAAGCTGCAGGGCCAGCGTGGCCCCGCAGGGCGCACGCTGGCTGAGCAGCACAGGGGTCACCAGAGCGGAAACTACCGCTAACGTACTTACACTAAGCATGTTAACGCTGGTTGGAGGTGTGGTCTGGCGCTGTCCAAGCCGTCGGATGTCTTCGACCGGGACACCGAGTGGGCGGACCTGGCAGAGTTTGCCGGCTCGGGTCTGCCCGGGCTGCGGATCGCGGTGGTCTACGGGCGTCGGCGCCAGGGCAAGTCCTACCTGCTGCGCCGGCTGGCCGAAGCGAGCGGGGGGCTCTACCACCTGGCGACCGAGCAGGCCGAGGCGGTCTCGCTGCGCCGTTTCGCCGAGTCACTCTCGGGCTGGCTCGGGCTGCCGGCCGGAGGCCTGACCTTCACCGGCTGGGAAGGTGCGCTGACCAGCGCGGCCAGGCTGATGGCCGGGCGGGCCGAGGCCGCCAGCGCGACGGGCGGCCCGCCGTTGCTGGTGCTGGACGCGTTCCCGTACCTGGTTCACGAGACGCCGGGGCTGCCGTCGATTGTGCAGGCGCTCTATGACGAGATCGGGCCGGGGTCGATGTCGACGCGGGCGCCGTTGCGGCTGATCCTGTGTGGGTCGGCGATCTCGGTCATGTCCGGGTTGCTGTCCGGCACGAAGGCCCTGCGGGGGCGCGGCTCGTTGGAGCTGCGGGTGAGCCCTTTCGGCTATCGCGATGCCCGGAGGTACTGGGGGATCGAGACCATCGACACAGCGTTTGTGCACAACGCGCTGGTCGGCGGTACGCCGGGCTACCGCGAGCTGGTGCCTGACCCCGAGGTGCCGGACGATCCGGCCCGGCTCGGGGACTGGGTGGCCCGAAACGTGTTGCGGCCGACCGTGCCGTTGTTTGATGAGGCACACCGCGTCATCCATGAGGATCCGCGGATCCGGGACACCGCCGTCTACGCTTCGCTGTTGGCCGCGGTTGCGGCGGGCGAGAGCTCTCCAGCCAAGATCGGTGGCCTGTTGGGACGGCCGTCGAGCTCGCTCACCTACCAGCTTGGGATGCTGGAGTCGGCGGGATTTGTCGAACGTCGCTACGACCTGCTCTCGGACCGTCGGCCGACGATAACAGTCGCCGATCCGATAGTGCGCCTGCACCATCTGGTGACCGAGCCGCACCTGGCTGATGTGGAGGCCGGTCGGGCCCGGCAGGTCTGGGACGAGGTCGGACATGCGGTCGGCTCGAAGATTCTGGGCCCCATTTCGAGGCACTCGCCACCGAATGGGTCTCCCGATATGCCCGGAACGAGGCCGGTCTCGAGGCCGGCGCGACCGGCCAGGCGACGGTGGCCTGCCGGGAGCACCGGACCAGCCACGAGATCGACATCCTGGCGCTGGAACGCGGCGCCCGACCCCGCACGGCGGGCACGGCCGTCGCGTTCGTCGGCGAGGCCAAGTCCCGTGACCGCAAGCCTGGAATGGCCGGGCTGCACCGGCTCGAGCACATCCGCGACCTGCTGTATTCCGCCGAGCCCGCCGTACGCCGTCGGACGCCACGGCACGCGAGCCGTTGACTGGTTGCGGAACAACGCCCGCACCAGTGAGCACTCGCGGCCCTGTGAGGAGCCAAACTGGGTCGCGGAAAGAGGCAGCAAGGTTAGTGTTGACATCGCAATCTCGGTACAACTACGGGCCCAATTGTGCGGGAGTCAAGCTCAGCATCGTAGTCGGACGGGTTTCACGGTCGGCGGTTCCTCGGTCGGGGTGGGGGATACGCTGGCTGGGTGACCCCGGAGGAGCTGGCCAACCTCGCTCACCTGCGTCGGGCGCGCGACCTGATGGACCGCGAGTACGCCCGCCCGCTCGACGTCCCGGCCCTCGCGCGGGCCGCGCTGATGTCGCCGGCTCACTTCTCCCGGCAGTTCCGCGCCGCCTACGGCGAGACGCCGTACAGCTATCTGATGACCCGCCGGATCGAGCGGGCGAAGGCGCTGCTGCGGTGCGGCGACCTGACGGTGACCGAGGTCTGCCTCGCGGTCGGCTGCACCTCGCTGGGCTCGTTCAGCGCACGGTTCAGCGAGCTGGTGGGTGAGAGCCCATCCGCCTACCGCGCACGGGACCACGGCGCCAGTGCGGCCGTGCCTGCCTGCGTCGCCAAGGCCCGCACGAGACCGAGCAGGATCGGAGAAGCAGCCCGGACGGCCGTGCCCTAGCGTTGCCAGCATGGATCTCACACTTTCCCACTGCTTCATCACCGTCCACGACCCAGACCAAGCGCTGGCCTTCTACCGCGATGTGCTCGGGCTGGAGGTGCGCAACGACGTCGCGGCCGAGGGGTTCCGCTGGCTGACCCTTTCGCCCTCGTCCCAGCCCGACGTCGAGATCGTGCTCATGGAGCCGCACGCGGGCCATCCGGCGTCGGATGGTGACGCCCTGCTCGGTCTGCTGACCAAGGGCTCGCTGAACGGCGTGATCTTCCGTACCGGCGACGTCGACGGCACGTTCGAGAAGGTGCGGGCCTCCGGCGCGGAGGTGCTCCAGGAACCGACCGATCAGCCCTACGGCGTGCGGGACTGCGCCTTCCGCGACCCCTCGGGCAACATGATCCGGATCTCCCAGGCCCGCGCCGCCTAGGTTGACGTACCGGGACGTCCGTCAGAACATGATCATGACTGTGCGTCGGGTGCCTCCGCTGCTGAGTGTTTGGCGAGCCGCACGCAGCAACGTGTGGGGGCCGGATCGAGTGTCGCTGTGAGCCGGCTGGCGCGCAGCCCGACGAGCAGCCCGTTCACCAGCGCCAGGTTCATCTGGCACACCAGGTCCGTGTAGTCGCGGGCGAGCGTGTGAAAGGGACAGTTGGTCAAGCTCACGCCGTCGGGGTCGGTTCGCGGTTGGAACCCGTAACCCTCCAACGCCTCAGCCGTGGCGGCCATCAGGACCGTACGGCTGGGGCGCGGCCCGACCCGCCGCCGGGCTTCTTCGCCTCGGGCGCGACCGGTCTCGGTGGCGGCGCGTCGCAGCGCCGCGTCAATCGGCATACCATCGTGCTCGGCGTCGCTGACCGCTCGTGCCAGCAGGCGGCCCGCGAGCTCGTATCGGCGTTCGGGCAGGGTGATGTCGACCTGACGGGCTGACCGGCGGTACACCTTGGCCGGGCGGCCGGCGCCGGGTCCGTCACGTCCGGGGGGGCGGCGGTAGGCGACGTCGAGGAGGCCGTCGGTCACCAGGCGATCGAGGTGGAACTTCGCCACGTGGTGGGCGACGCCGACACCCCGTGCCGCTTGGTCGCGGCTGACCGGCTCGGGTTGGCCGGTCACGTAGCGATACAGCTGCCGCCGGACGGGCTCGGCCAGCGATGCGACCGAAGCCAGGCGGGCATCAAGATCCTCTGCGCTCACGCCGGCACCCTGGGCCGGGCACGCATTGTGAGCAGCGACACGGAACCATCCTTCTAACGGACACACTGATTGACGAAACTCGCACTGCGTTCTAACGTACACGGTACTACTCGTTAGAGAGCAGGCAAGCGATGGCCACCGCGCGGACACGTCCAGCTCCGAACCGATCCCCTCGCCTCAGGACCGTCCGGGCCGCCGTTGATCTCAACGCCGCCGAGCGAGCGGTGGCCGACCTGCTCGTCGCTCTCGGCCAGAACCCAGCTCACGAGCATTTGGTGGACACGCCGCGCCGGGTGGCCCATGCCTACGCCGAGCTGCTGACCCCTCGGGCGTTCGACCTGACGACCTTCCCGAACGAGGAAGGTTATGACGAGCTCGTCGTGGCCCGAGACATCCCGCTGCAGTCGTTGTGCCAGCACCATCTGCTCCCCTTTCACGGTGTCGCCCATGTCGGCTACATCCCTGCCGACCGCATCCTGGGGCTTTCCAAGCTCGCCCGAGCGGTCGAGCTGTTCGCCCGGGGCCTGCAGGCACAGGAGCGGCTCACCCAACAGGTTGCCGACTGGCTCGACGAACACCTCGAACCAAAGGGGGTCGGCGTGGTGATCGAGGCCGAGCACCTGTGCATGTCCTTGCGCGGGGTCCGCGCCCAGGGATCGCGCACCACGACCTCGGCCGTGCACGGTCTGCTACGTGACGATGTCCGCTCCCGCCAGGAGTTCCTTACCCTCACCGGCATCGGCCGTTGAGCACCATTTGAGCCGCATCATTCGACCTGCACCACCGTTCGACCCACACAATGTGGACAAACTAAGGAGGCGCGCTGTGCGGAAGTTCTCCGTCCGGCCGGTGCTGACCCTTCGGGGCCGGAAGTTCAACGGGTTGCGCGGGTGGGCGGGCAAGCCGCTGCACCCGCCGCTGACCGACTTCCCGATCGCTGCTTATGTCCTCGCCGCCGTCTTCGACGTTATCTCCCTTATCGGGGGGAACGACCACGGCTGGGCGCGGGAGCTCTGGCATGCCGGCACCTACACCTTTATCGGCGGTGCCGCCGTGTCGGTGCTCGCCGCCCTCACCGGCCTGTTCGACTGGTGGAAGTCATCCGAGCCTGGCACCCAGGCCCGCCGTACCATCAACACCCATGCCCTCATCATGATCACCGTCACGGTGCTTGTTCTTGTGGACATCGTCTGGCGGCTAAACGACTATCACACCCATGCCTTCGCTCCCGGTGGGATCGTGGCACTGTCGGTCATCATCGCCTTGCTCGTGTCGATAGGCGCGACGTACGGCGGTAGCCTCGTCTACGACTACGGCTTCAACGTCGAGACCGCTGGCGACCACCCCGTGTGGCACAAGTCCGAGCAGGATGTCCTGCCCGGCCAACACCACTGACGAGGGGTCGGACCGCACCGCTTGTCACATTTCGTACGGGCAAGGTCGGCCGGTGCTCAACGTCCTTCTTGCCGCTGCGGTGGCTACGGCGCATGCGGAGCACCCTGTACGAGCATGGTTAGTAAGGCAAGGTCACCGTGCCGGTGTCGGCCGGGCTTGCTGGCCAACACCGACGCCTACTTCGCCGCGCTCACCTCGTACCGTGACGGTGAGCCGGAGCCGATCGTGACGATGATGTCGTATGCCTCGTTCGCGGCGGTCAACAACGGCCGCCAACTGGTCGCCGACCTGCACGGGGTATGCACCGGTTGGGATGACCGGATCACCGCGCGACGGGACGCTACCGCGTGGAAGGTCGCGGACCTGTTGCTCGGCCAGCCAATCGTCGACTCACCGATGCTCCAGCGCGAGCTGGGCGTCTCAGCGCCGGTCGCTCGGCGCAGTCAACCACCTTGTCGAGGCCGGGGTCCCTGACGAAGGTCAGTGGGGAAGTTCCGCGACCGCAAGTTCTCCTCACCGGAGATCCTGCGCGCGCTTGACGACTTCGCGGCCCGCGCCGGCCGCCGCGGCGGACGCTGGGTGCGCGACGCGTCAATGCGCCGCGCGAGGATCAGGTGGCGGACCGTCATGCTAACCGCCACGTCGCCGCAAGTTGATCTCATCGATCTCCAGGGTCCGGCCCGTGAGTAGCGGGGTGTCCGCTGGTCCATGAGGGCCTAAGGACCCGCCGTCAGTCGTACCGTCAACGACCCTCTTCGTGGCCCTGGAAGTGCGGCTCGGCACCGATTCGCTCGAGGACAACACGGCGTGCGCGAGAGGGGAGCCGGCGCGGCCGGCGCGTTAGGGTCAGCGGCCTCGGTTGTGGCTGAGCTACGTGAGGGGTCGGGCGGTGGATCACGGTTGGGCGAGCCGTACCGCGGTGCTGGTGTGCCAGGGCCGTGCGGTCGCGCATGGGCGGCTGGCCGTGGGGCGGTTTGCCGACCCGACGGCGGCGGTGTTGCTGCGCGGACCGGAGCTGGCCGGCGTCGAGCGGGTGCGTTCCGGTGTCGTGCCCCAGGGTTGGGGTGCGCGGGTCGAGTTCGAGATGCTGCGGGCCAGCGCGGAGGTGATGGTGCCGCGTACGGTCGCGATCGACGAGGCTGTCCGCGCCCGGCCGGCACCGCAGGTGGTGATCCTGGGCGCCGGTCTGGACGGGCGGGCCTGGCGGATGCCGGAGCTGGCCGACGTCGAGGTGTTCGAGGTTGACCACCCGTCCTCGCAGCGGGACAAGCGCGACCGGGTCGGGGATCTGCGGGCGCTGGCGGGGTCGGTGCGGTTCGTGCCGGTCGACCTCACCCGCGACCGGCTCGACGCGGCGCTGGCGTCGGCGGGCCACCAGCCGGCGGTGGCGACCACCTGGGTGTGGGAGGGCGTCGTGCCGTACCTGCGCCGCGCGGAGGTCACCGCCACCGTGGAGGTGGTCAGCGACCGGTCCGCCGCCGGCAGCCGGCTGGTCGTCAACTACCAGTCGCCGGCCCTGTCGGCGGGCGTCGGTCGGCTGGCCGCGCGGGCCATGACCGCGCTGGCCGGCCGGCCGGACCCGCTGGCCGGCGAGCCCCGCCGCTCCTCGTGGACACCTGCCGCGATGCGAGAGCTGCTGGCCGGTCACGGCTTCACCGTGGTCAGCGACGAGGACCTGCTCACCTTGGCCGGAAAGCTACCGATCCCGGTACGGCAACGCCGCTCACTGGCGACCGGACACGTCGCCGTCGCCGACCGATAGCCTGCTCGTATCATGTAGTGCCCCACGCGAGGCATGGAACATGCGGACTGGCGAGCAAAGTGCCAGGGGTCAGGGATGGATGCCCTCGGCAGGAATCGAACCTGCGATACCAACATCTCGGCATATTGAGTGATACTATAATCACTGCTACACTCGTGTTTGCTGCTCACAAAGCTACCGTTTCGTCGTTAGCGCACAGCAGAAATCCGACGATAGGGGACAGCTATGCAGGACACCGTCAAGAACCAAAAGTTCAACGTCCTCTTCGACTGGTTCGATCAGAACAAAGACGGCTACCTCACGGCCGACGACTTCGAGCAGATGGCCAACATGTTCGCTGCGCTGGCCCAGGAACAGGACTCGGCGAACACTAACGCGATGCGCACCGCGTTCCAGACGTGGTGGGGTCTTCTGCGTGACTCAGGAGACGTCGACGCAGACGGGCGGCTCACCCGGCAGGAGTTCCTGAACCTCATGAAGTCGAGCGTCACCGCCCCGGGCAACTTCGAGTCGGCCGTCCTCGCCATCGCCGACGCACTGATGCGTGCGCTCGACACCGACAGCAGCGGCACCCTCACCACCAGCGAGTACGTCGGGATGTACAGCGCACTCGGAATTCCTCCGGAGCACTCCACCGCCGCGTTCCACCTGCTGGACCGCAACGGCGATGGCGAGATCAGCCATGACGAGTTTCGCACCGCGATCGTGGAGTTTTATCTCAGCGACGACCCGAACGCCCCGGGCAACTGGCTGCTCGGCCCAACGAGCCAGCCTGCCTGATCGATGAAAGCATGGCTGAAGCTCGGCGGTGTGCCTGGGCTGCGACCATGCGAGGTGCCGATCAGGGCGCGAGCTTTCAACACTAGGCGTTGTCCCAGCACACGCCGGGTACGGTTGACAGAACGCCGGATACCGATCCTGCTGGTGTAATCGAGGCGGCCGTGGCTGCCATCGTAGAAGGTGAGCGGCGATGGCGAACCTGGCCGACCTGCACGGCCGGCTGGAGCCGTGTTTCAGCAGGGTGGAGCCGGTGTAGCCAGGCGGGGAAGTACGGCAAGCTCATGGACCAGCCGGAACGCTACTTTGGGAGACGTTCTCCCCGGCGAAATAGGCCGCCGCCGCTTGAGAATCTCGTTTTCCATCTCCGGTTGGCGATTCCGTGAGCACCGCCGCCACCTCACCGCAGGTGTCCGTGGAACGGGGGAAGCTCAACTATGGCTGATCCCCACCAACCCCAGACACCCGGACGATAACAACCAACAACAAACACCAGGTGGATCCAGGGTTGTAGGGGTTTGGCCGCGGTCTGCCCGGCCTGCGCCGGTGCAGCGCAGGCCGGCAGGGAGCCAGGTGCGGCTCACCGTTCCGCGCTGGTGAATGCCGTTCCGTCTCTTTGGCATGGGTGCCATCGACGCTACTGGGAACGACGGCGACGTGTTGCGGTTGATGAACGCTGCCCTGACTGTTGTCGCGGGGGTTTGGTCCGCCGCGACAACAGGGGCGGGTTAGCAG
>DATILL010000139.1:0-14965 GCA_035476575.1 Mycobacteriales bacterium | reverse complement strand
ACTGGGCCGGCCCGCGGTCGATGAAGTCGATGAAGGCGTCCCCGGCGATCTCCTCGGAGGTGCGGACGCACCGGGTACAGGAGATGCAGCGCTCGCGGTCGAGCAGCACCTGGGTGGAGATCGGCACCGGCTTGTCGAAGGTCCGCTTGTCTTCGGCGAACCTGGTCTCGCCCTGGCCGGAGGACATGGCCTGGTTCTGCAGCGGGCACTCGCCGCCCTTGTCGCACATCGGGCAGTCGAGCGGGTGGTTGATGAGCAGGAACTCCATCACGCCGTGCTGCGCCTTGTCGGCGACGGCGGAGGTGAGCTGCGTCTTGACCACCATGCCCTCGGTGCAGGCGGTGGTGCACGAGGCCAGCGGCTTGCGCTGGCCCTCCACCTCGACCAGGCACTGGCGGCAGGCGCCGATCGGGTCGAGCAGCGGGTGGTCGCAGAACCGCGGGATCTGGATGCCGAGCATCTCGGCGGCCCGGATCACCAGGGTGCCCTTCGGCACCCGGATCTCGAAGCCGTCGATGGTGACGGCCACCGTGCCCTGCGTCGTCTCGACGGTCATCTAGTTGCCCCCGAACAAGGTGGACGCCGCCGGGTCGAACGGGCAGCCGCCTTCCTTCTGGTGCTGCATGAACTCGTCCCTGAAGTACTGGATGCCCGAGGTGATCGGGCTGGTCGCGCCGTCACCCAGGGCGCAGAACGCCCGGCCGAGGATGTTGTCGCAGATGTCGAGGAGTTTCTCCAGGTCTTCCTCGGTGCCCTGGCCGTGTTCCAGCCGTTCCAGCACCTTGACCATCCAGAACGTGCCCTCCCGGCACGGCGTGCACTTGCCGCACGACTCGTGCTCGTAGAACTCGGTCCACCTCAGCACGGCGCGGACCACGCAGTCGGTGTCGTCGAAGATCATCAAGGCGCTCGTGCCGTTGATCGAGCCGGCCGCCAGCACAGCGTCGAAGTCCAGCGGCACGTCGAGGTGCTCGGCGGTGAACAGCGGGGTGGACGAGCCGCCCGGCGTCCAGAACTTCAGCGTGCGCCCGTCCCGCAGCCCACCGGAGATCTCCAGCAGCTCACGCAGCGTGGTGCCCATCGGCGCCTCGTACTGGCCCGGGTTCCGGACCCGGCCGGACAGCGAGAAGATCGACGTGCCGGGCGACCTCTCCGGCCCCATCCGCTTCCACCAGTCCGCGCCGCCCAGCACGATCGGCGGCACGCTGGCCAGCGTGCCAACGTTGTTCACCACGGTCGGCGCGGAGTACAGCCCGTGCGTCGCCGGGAACGGCGGCTTGAGCCGGGGCTGGCCGCGATAGCCCTCCAGCGAGTCGAGCAGCGCGGTCTCCTCGCCGCAGATGTACGCACCCGCACCCGCGTGGATCACCACCTCCAGGTCGAACCCGGAGCCGAGGATGTCGGTGCCGAGGTAGCCCGCGTCGTAGGCCTCGCGGGCGGCGTACTGCAGCCGGCGCAGCGCGTGCACGGCCTCCCCCCGGACGTAGATCACGGCGAGGTTGGCCCGGACCGCGTAGGAGGTGATCACGCTGCCCTCGATCAGCGAGTGCGGGTCGGCCATCATCAGCGGCAGGTCCCGGCAGGTGCCCGGCTCGCCCTCGTCGGCGTTGACCACGAGGTAGTGCGGCTTGCCGTCGTTCTGTGGGATGAAGCCCCACTTCATGCCGGTCGGGAAGCCGGCGCCACCACGACCGCGCAGCGCGGAGTCCTTGACCAGCTTGATGATCTCGTCCTGGTCCATGGCCAGCGACCTGCGCAGCGCCTGGTAGCCCTCCAGCCGCTCGTAGGTCTCCAGCTCCCAGGAACGCGGCGACAGCCAACGCTTGGTCAACACCGGGGTCAGGGGCATCTCAGGACTCCTTCGGCGTGCCGGGTTCGGTGCTGCCGGTACGGACGGTGCTGCCGGTACGGGCCGGGGCGTCCGCGGGAGCGTCGTACGGCGGCGCGGCCTCCTGGCGCTGCAGCGCCAGCTTGACGCCGACCAGGGTCGGCTCCCCGACGCTGACCGCGTCCCGGGCCTCGGGCCGCTCGTCCGGGAAACCGGCCAGCTGCAGGCTGATCTCCTTGAAGGTGCACAGCGGCGCACCCCGGGTCGGCAGTGGCCGCTTCCCCTCCCGCAGGTCCTTGACCAGCCGCAACGCGGAGGCCTCCGACTGCTGGTCGAAGAACTCGTAGTTGACCGTCACCACGGGTGCGTAGTCGCAGGCCGCCAGGCACTCGGCGTGCTCCAGGGTGATCGTGCCGTCGGCGGTGGTCTCGTTGTGGCCGACCTCAAGGTGCTCGGCCAGCGCGGCGTAGATCTCGTCGCCGCCGAGAAAGGCGCACAGCGTGTTGGTGCAGACGCTGACCAGGTACTCGCCGGTCGGCTGCCGCTTGTACATCGTGTAGAAGGTGGCCACGGCGGCGACCTCGGCCTTGGTCAGCCCGAGCTCCTCGGCGCACAACCTGACGCCGTCCGGGGTGACATAACCCTCCTCGGCCTGCACCAGATGCAGCAGCGGCAACAGCGCCGAGCGCGGCCTGGGGTAGCGGGCGATGATCTCCCGCGCCTTCGCGCGGGTCGCGTCGGTCAGCGGCATCTACCTGTCCACCCCACCCATGACCGGGTCGATCGAGGCAACGGCGGCGATCACGTCGGCGATCAGCGCACCTTCACACAGCGCTGGCGTGCTCTGCAGGTTGATGAACGACGGCTCCCGCAGGTGCACCCGGTAGGGCCGGGTGCCGCCGTCGCTGACCAGGTGCGCACCCAGCTCCCCGCGGGGGGACTCCACCACGGTGTACACCTGGCCGGCCGGCACCCGGAACCCCTCCGTCACCAGCTTGAAGTGGTGGATCAGCGCCTCCATCGACTGGCCCATGATCTTTTTCACGTACTCCAGCGAGTTGCCCATCCCGTCCGGGCCGAGGGAGAGCTGGGCCGGCCAGCCGATCTTCGCGTCGGCTACCATGACCGGCCCGGGCTCCAGCAGGTCCAGGCACTGCCGGACAATCTTCACCGACTCGCGTATCTCGCCCACCCGGACCAGGTAGCGGCCCCAGGAGTCACAGCCGGTGTTCGTGACGACGTCGAAGTCGACCTCGTCGTACACGCCGTACGGCTCGGTCTTGCGCAGGTCCCACGGCAGCCCGGCGGCCCGCAGCAGCGGCCCGGTGACGCCGAGCGCCAGGCAGCCGGCCACGTCGATGTAGCCGACGTCCTTCAGCCGCCGGACCCAGATCGGCTGGCCAGTGAGCAGCTTGTCCAGGCCGGCGACCTCGGTCTCCATCTCCTCGCACCAGGCCCGGATGGCCGCCTCGGTGCCGTCCGGCAGGTCCTGGACCAGCCCGCCGGGCCGGACGTAGGCATGGTTCATCCGCAGCCCGGTGACCAGCTCCAGCACGTCCAGGCAGCGCTCCCGGGCGCGGAAGCCGTTGGTCATGCCGGTCAGCGCGCCGAGCTCCATCCCGCCGGTGGCCAGCGCGACCCAGTGCGAGGAGACCCGGTTGACCTCCATCAGCAGGGTCCGGATCACCTGGGCACGGCGCGGCGCCTCGATGCCGAGCAGCTTCTCGACGCCCTGGCAGTAGACGGTCTCGGTGAAGATCGGCGCGAGGTAGTCGGCCCGGGTGACGAAGGTGGTGCCCTGCGTCCAGGTCCGGTACTCGGTGTTCTTCTCGATCCCGGTGTGCAGGTAGCCGATCACCAGCCGGGTGTTGGTGACCGTCTCACCCTCGATCTCCAGCACCAGCCGGAGCACGCCGTGGGTGGAGGGGTGCTGCGGACCCAGGTTGACGACCAACCGGTCCTCGATGTTCGGGTCGGCGGCGAGCAGCTCGTCCCAGTCGCCGCCGGTGACCGTGTAGACACGGCCCTCGGTGGTCTCCCGGGAGCCGGCGTACCCGTCGGCGATGTTCATCGGTCGGCTCCTCCTTCGTCGTCGCCGGGGCGCGTCACTTGTATGCCCTCCGCTGGTCCGGCGGAGGAATCATCGCTCCCTTGAACTCCACCGGAATCCCCCCGAGGGGGTAGTCCTTGCGCTGCGGGAAGCCGTCCCAGTCGTCCGGCATCAGGATTCGGGTCAGCGCCGGGTGCCCGTCGTAGACGATGCCGAACATGTCGTAGGTCTCGCGCTCCTGCCAGTCCGCCGTCGGGTAGACCGAGGTGACGGAGGGGACGTGCGGGTCCTCGACCGGTACGGCGACCTCCAGCCGGAGCCGCCGCCGGTAGGTCAGCGAGGTCAGGTGGTAGACCGAGTGCAGCCGGTCCGGGGTGCCGAGGTAGTCGACCCCGGACACCGACGAGCACAGCTCGAAGCGCAGCCCCGGGTCGTCGCGCAGCGTCTGGCACAGCGCCAGCAGGTGCTCCCGGTCGACGTGGAAGGTGAGCTCGCCGCGGTCCACCACGACCCGGCGCACCGCCGCGCCGAACCGCGGGTAGGCCGCCTCGAGCGCGTCCGCCACCTCGTCGAAGTAGCTGCCGTACGGGCGCTCGGCGGGCGGCTCGGCCGGCTTGCGCCGGACCAGCCCGCCGAAGCCGGAGGTGTCGCCGGACCCGGTGACGCCGAACATGCCGTGCTCCACCTCGCCCGGGCCGGCCTGGTCCGGGCGAGGCTGCCGCTGGTCACGCTCGGTCGGAACGCTGTCGGCTCCGCCGATGGACGGCGGGTTGTTGCTGGTCACTTCGCGAACCTCACCGAGGACGGCAGCAGCTCGACCTTCTGGCCGGCCAGCTCCTTGGCCCGCCGCGGGCCGAGCGGCTCATGCATGATCTTGTAGTGCAGCTTGAGCACGGCGTCGATAAGCATCTCCGGCCGGGGCGGGCAGCCCGGCAGGTACATGTCCACCGGAACGACGTGGTCGACGCCCTGCACGATGGCGTAGTTGTTGAACATGCCGCCGGAGGAGGCACACACGCCCATCGCCAGCACCCACTTGGGCTCCGGCATCTGGTCGTAGATCTGCCGGAGCACCGGCGCCATCTTCTGGCTGACCCGGCCGGCCACGATCATCAGGTCCGCCTGCCGTGGGCTGGCCCGAAAGACCTCCATGCCGAACCGGGCGGAGTCGAAGCGCGGCGCGCCGAAGGTCATCATCTCGATCGCGCAGCAGGCCAGCCCGAACGTCGCGGGCCACAGCGAGGACTTGCGGCTCCAGTTGACCAGCTTCTCCACGCTGGTGAGCAGGAAACCGCTCGGCAGCTTCTCTTCAAGGCCCATGTCAGTCCCCTATCCAGCCTGGTCAGTCCCAGTCCAGCCCGCCGCGCCGCCACACGTAGGCGTACGCGATGAGGACCGTCACGATGAACAGCACCATCTCGACCAGCCCGAAGATGCCGAGGTTGTTGTTCGCGACCGCCCACGGGTACAGGAAGACGATCTCGATGTCGAACACGATGAAGAGCATCGCGGTCAGGTAGAACTTGATGGGGAACCGGTGCGCGCCGGCCTGCGGCGGGAGCGGCTCGATCCCGCACTCGTAGGCCTCGAGCTTGGCCCGGTTGTACCGTCGCGGGCCGATCAACGGCGCCACCAGGACCGACCCGGCGGCAAAGGCGGCGGCAATGACGAACAGCGCCAGGATCGGGACGTACGGCGCGAGCATCCGTGCTGCTCCTCTCCGCTCTCTGATCAACGCTGTCTGATCAACCAGGTCGACGCCGTGTGCACCCTACGGCGTGGCCGTCACGGTACCGGAGCCGGCCCCGTCAGACCGCCGGGGCGATCTTGGTCAGGCCGTTGATCACCCGGTCCATGGTGTCGCCGCCGCGCGGGTCGGTGAGGTTGGCGAGCAGCTTCAGCACGAACCTCATCAGCAGCTCACGCTTCATCCCGTGCCGGGTGGTGAACCGCATGACCGACGGGTGCCCGATCAGGTCGACGAAGGTCTTGCCGAGCCGGTAGTAGCCGCCGTAGCGGTCGCGCAGCGCGTCCGCGTACCCGTGCAGCGCCCGCTCGCGGGCCGGGCCGGCGGGGCGGGCCAACGCCTGGGCCACGTGCTCGGCGGCCATCTGGCCACCTTCCATGGCATAGGCGATGCCCTCGCCGTTGAACGGGTTGACCATGCCGGCCGAGTCGCCGACCAGGACCAGCCCGCGCAGGTAGTGGGGGGTGCGGTTGAAGGCCATCGGCAGCCCGGCGCCGCGGGTCGGTCCGGTCGCGTGCTCCTCGGTGAGCTCCCACTCCGCCGGGGTCGCGGCCATCCACCGGGTCAGCATCTGGCGGTAGTTGGTGTGCTGGAACGACGCCGAGGAGTTGAGCGCGCCGAGCCCGACGTTGCAGGTGCCGTCGCCCATGCCGAAGATCCAGCCGTAGCCGGGCAGCAGGTTGTCGCCCTCGCGCAGCTCCAGCCAGGACTCCAGGTAGTCGTCGTTGTGCCGGGGGCTGGTGTAGTACCGCCGGACTGCGACGCCCATCGGCCGGTCCTCCCGGCGGGCCACGCCGAGGGCGAGCGCCAACCGGCCGGACACGCCGTCCGCGGCCACCACCACCGGGGCGCGGTAGGTCATCGGCGCCTTGTCTGGGCCGAGCTTCGCCGTCACCCCGGCGACCCGGCCGGTGGCGTCGAGCACCGGGCCGTCCACCGCGCACTGCTCGACCAGCTTCGCCCCGGCCTGCCGGGCCTGCCGGGCCAGCAGCTCGTCGAAGTCGTAGCGGGTGCGGACCAGGCCGTAGTTCGGGTAGCTCGCCAGCTCGGGCCAGTCGAGGTGGAGCACCCGGCCGCCGCCGTAGACCCGCAGGCCGCGGTTGTGCATCCAGCCAGCCTCGGGAGAGGTGTCGATCCCCATCGCTACCAGCGCTTTGGTGGCTCGGGGGGTCAGCCCGTCGCCGCAGACCTTCTCCCGCGGAAACCTGGCCTTCTCCAGCAGCAGGACCTCAAGCCCTGACTGCGCCAGGTAGTACGCCGCGGTGGAGCCAGCTGGGCCTGCGCCGACCACGATCACATCGGCGTCGTCGGTGCTCATGGCGCCCTCCTCACTCAGCACGCGGTGTGCCTGGGGGTGCTACGGGGAACAGCGGGCCCGCCGCCACTTGTGAACAGGTTCACGAACGGCACTGCCTTGAGTCTATGACCTGCGGCTTCCCGTATCACCACCGCGACCGAGAGGATCACCCGGTACATCCGACGTGCCGCGCCAAAACAGGCACGGCACGTCGGCGTCCCGGCTGGTGCCGTCAGCTCTGGTCAGCCTTGGCCGGCTCGGCCTTCGCTGCCTCGGGCTTGGCTGCCTCGGGCTTGGCCGGCGTCGGCTCAGCCGACTCCGCGGAGAGCTTGTCCATCTGCTCCGCGACCTTCTGCTCGGCCTGCTCGATCTTGTCGTGGTGCTTGCCCTTGGTCTTGCTGTCGATCACATCGCCGATCTTGTCGACGGCCTGCTTGGCCTGCTGCTCGCGGCCCTTCAGCAGCCCCTTAACCTTGTCCAGCACACTCATTGCGGTTCTTGCCTCCATTGCTGTCCGACTTCCCCCCGAAACCTACGGGTTCCAGCGGCCCGGGCGGAAATCGGGCCACCGTCAGCCCGGCCGGACCGCACGGTGCAGCGCGACCACCCCGCCGGTCAGGTCCCGCCAGCGGACCTGCTCCCAGCCCGCGGCAGCGACGAGGCCGGCCAGCTCACGCTGGTCCGGCCAGGCCCGGACCGACTCGGCCAGGTACACGTAGGCGTCCGGGTTGCTGGACACCCGGCGGGCGACCCGCGGCAGCGCGCGCATCAGGTACTCCAGGTACGCCACGCGGAACGGCGCCCAGGTCGGCCTGCTGAACTCGCACACCACCAACCGGCCGCCCGGCCGGGTCACCCGGGCCATCTCCCGCAGGGCCAGCACCGGGTCGGCGGTGTTGCGCAGGCCGAAGGAGATCGTCACCGCGTCGAACGACGCCCGGGCGAACGGCAGCCGCAGCGCGTCACCGGCGACCAGCGGGACGCCCCGGCGCCGGCCGGCCCGCAGCATCCCCAGGGAGAAGTCGCAGGCCACGCACCACGCGCCGGTGCCGGCCAGAGCCACGGTGGACACCGCGGTGCCGGCAGCCAGGTCAAGCACCCGGTCACTGGGGCGCAGCGCGAGCGCCTCCCGGGCCACCCGCCGCCAGTGCCGGTCCTGGCCGAACGAGAGCACCGTGTTGGTCACGTCGTAGCGGCGGGCGACGGCGTCGAACATCGCCGCGACCTCGTGCGGCTGCTTGTCCAGCCCCGCGCGGGTCACCCGCCCATCCCTGCCCCGGCCTGACGCGCCTGCCGGCCGGCGACCACGGTACCGAGGCAGCGGCCGGCGCCGTACCGGACCAGCGCGACGTACGGGTCACCGTCCAGCGGTACGTCGAACGCCGCGAGATCGGCTCGCGCACCAGGGGTCAGGACGCCGACGTCGGTCAGCCCCATCGCCCTGGCCCCGCCCACGGTCGCGGCCTCGACCAGCCAGCGGTCCAGCCCGGCCTCAGGCGAGCCTTGGCCCAGCGCGATCTCCCGGAGCAGGCCAAGCTCGGCGAGCAGGTCCAGCGACGGCACCGAGGCACGCGAGTCGGTGCCGACCGCGACGGCGTTGCCCTCCGCCCGGTACGCCGCGACCGGTGGCGCGCCGCAGCCCAACGTCGCGTTGGACCGGGCGCACAGCGCCACCACCGTGCCCCGCTCGCGCAGCCGGGCCCGATCCACCGCGGACACCCGCACACCGTGCGCCACGTGCACGTCCGGGCCGAGACCGGCCAGCCCGTCGACGTAGCCGACCGGCGACTGCCGCCCCGGCTTGCGCATCAGCTCCATGTCCAGGCCCCAGCGCCGGTTCGCCTCGGCGAACGCGCCGGTGCCGGCCGCGACGAACTCGGTCTCGTACGACGACTCGGCGACGTGGGGGTGCAGCCGCAGCCGGCGTTCCCGGGCGAGGGCCACACAGTCGCCGAAGACCTGGGAGGATAGCGTGTACGGCGCGTGCGGGCTCACCCCGACCGCCCGCCGCCCGTCCGCTGTGGACAGCGTGGCCAGCAGCCGGGCGCGGTGGTCCGGCCAGCTCGCCGCGTCGGCGCCCACCACCTCGACGTAGCTGACCCCGGCCAGCCCGGCGTCGGCCACCGCCTCGATGGCGGCACGCTGGACGGTGATGTCGGCAACGCAGGTCGTGCCGGTGCGCAGCAGCTCGGCCACCCCGGCCCGGGCCGACTCCGCCCAGGCCGGCTCCGGCGTATCCCGGTTGCGCACCGGGAAGCGGGCGATCCAGGCGAAGAAGTCCACATCCGGCGCGTACATGTCGGCGTACGCCGTGTACTGGAGGTGGGCGTGCGCGTTGACCAGGCCGGGCAGCAGCAGGCCGGGCCAGTCCTGGGTGGCCACCGTGGGCCCGTCGTACCGCGCGGCCGGGCCGACCCAGCCGATCCGCTGCCCGTCCACGAGCACCCCGCCGTCCCGGATCGGCTCGGCGCCGATCGGCAGCACGACCGGCGCACGGTGCAGGACGGAGGCCTGGCGCGGTACGGGCGGCACGGTCAGCTAGCGTCCACCAGCGGCAGGCTCCGCCGACGGCCCGCGCCGACGTCCAGCGCTGCCAGCGCGGTCGAGGAGAGGTGCGAGACCACCCGGTCGTCGGCCGGGTCGTCGGCCGGCGTCCAGTGCACCCTCAGGTGCCGGTAGAGCGTGTCGCGCTGGGCCGGCACGCGGTCCGCACCACGGATGAGACGGATCAGCTCCAGCAGGTTGGACCGGTGCCGGGCGCCGGCCGAGGACACGACGTTCTCCTCCAGCATCACCGAGCCGAGGTCGTCCGCGCCCATGTGCAGGGAGAGCTGGCCGACGTCCTTGCCGGTGGTCAGCCAGGAGCCCTGGATGTGCGCGATGTTGTCCAGGAACAGCCGGGCCACCGCGATGATCCGCAGGTACTCCAGCGACGTGGTCTGAGTGCGACCCTTCAGGTGGTTGTTGTGCGGCTGGTAGGTGTACGGGATGAACGCCCGGAACCCGCCGGTGCGGTCCTGCACGGCGCGGATCATGGCCAGGTGCTCGATCCGCTCGGCGTTCGACTCGCCGGTGCCCATCAGCATGGTGCTGGTTGACTCCATGCCGAGCGAGTGCGCGGTCTCCATGATCTCCAGCCAGCGCTCGCCGGACTCCTTCAACGGCGCGATCGCGGTGCGCGCCCGCTCGGGCAGCAGCTCGGCGCCGGCACCGGCGAAGGAGTCCAGCCCGGCCGCCTTGAGCCGGCTGATCGCCTCCGCGATCGAGACGCCGGACACCGTCGCCATGTGCTGCACCTCGGAGGCGCCCAGCGAGTGCAGCACCAGCTCGGGGAACCGCTCCTTGATCGCGGCGAACGCCGTCTCGTAGTACTCGACGCCGAAGTCCGGGTGGTGGCCGCCCTGGAACATGATCTGGGTGCCGCCGAGCTCGACCGTCTCCGCGCAGCGCCGCAGGATGTCGTCCAGGTCGCGGACCCAGCCACCCTCGTGCCGCGGCGCCCGGTAGAACGCGCAGAACTTGCAGGCCGTCACGCAGACGTTGGTGTAGTTGATGTTGCGCTCGATGATGTACGTCGCGATCTGCTCGGTTCCGGCGTACCTGCGTCGCCGCGCGGCGTCGGCTGCCCCGCCCAACGCGTGCAGCGGCGCGTCGCGGTAGACCGCCAGCGCCTCCTCGGGCGTGAGGCGCACACCGTCGGCAGCTCGGTCGAGGATCGCCCGCAGGTCCTGGTCCTGGTCCGTCACCAGATGAGGGTAGCCCGCCAGCTCAGTCATCCCTATCAGCCGCTGGTATTCCCCTGGTATGACTGGCCGTCGTACCCTGGCGGCGTGACCACCAAGATCGCGATCAGCCTGCCCGACGATCTGGTGAGGTCGATCCGGCGTGCCGTGGACGACGGAGAGTCGCCGTCCGTTTCCGCCTACATCGCCGATGCGCTCCGGTACCGCAAGCGGGAAGGATCGCTGCGGGAGCTCCTCGACGAGCTCGACCGCGAGCACGGCCCCCCGTCCGCGGCGGACGACGCCTGGGCCCGGGACCAACTGGGGATCACGACGTGAGCGAGGCACCTGCGCAGATCCGCGGCCTCACGCTCGACACCGGTGCGCTGCTCGCTCTCGAGCACGGATCGGGGCGCATCCGCCGACTGTTCCACTGGGCCGAGCAACTGAAGGTTCCCCTCTGGATACCGGCCGGCGTGCTCGTCCAGGCATGGCGCGGCAGCTCACGGCAGGCTGTCGTCGCCAAGCTGCTCGCTGACCGAAGGACAACGGTCGCGCCGCTTGACGAGCTGACCGCCCGGGCGATCGGCCAGCTCTGTGGGCAGAGCGGGCACCATAACGTGGTCGATGTGTCGGTTGTGCTGTGCGCCCGGCAGCGAGGACACGCCGTGGTGACCAGCGACCCGAAGGACATCGCGGCGGTCGATCCGAGCCTGCGGCTGATCGAGCCTTAGGGCAGCACGGCCACGGCCCGGACCGGGAAGGTGCCCAGGCCGCGGACCGGGGCGGGCAGCGCGGTCAGCCGGGCGCCGCGGTCGGGGATGCGGTCGAGGTTGGTCAGGTGCTCGATCAGCGGGATGCCGTGGCTGAGCATGGTGTGGTGCACCGGCCGGCTCAGGTCTTCGATGTTGTCGACGTTCAGCGCGTCGATGCCGAGGACGGCGACGTTGGCCTCGACCACCGCCGCGGCGAACCCTCCTGTCAGGTAAGGGCTTCCGGACAGGTACGCCGGGGTCCCCCAGTGCCTGGACCAGCCGGTGTGCACCAGCACCGCCGTGCCCCACAACGCGCTCGGGTCTGCCAGCAGCTCGGCTCCCACCGCGGTACGGCCGCTGGCCCGGACCACCACGACCGGTACGCCGACCAGCCGCTCCAGCGGCAGCCCCGAGACGTCGACGCCGTCCGCGTCGACGTGGTACGGCGCGTCGACGTACGTCCCGGTGTTGGCGACCAGCTCGATCCGGCCGATGTGGAACGACACCCCGGTGCCCAGCCGCGCCCCGGACTCCTGCCGGGAGATGTGGGTCGAGATCACCGGCCCGGGCAGGCCCGGGTACGTGGTCATGCCAGCCTCGATGGGATGCGACAGGTCGACCATCCGGGAAGCCACAGCGGGTCAGCCGGCGAAGAGCTCGACGGGGACGTCCGGGTCGGTGCCGGCGAGCGGGGCGACCCGGCGGGCGAACTCGCGCAGCCCGGCGAGCTGGCGCTCCCCGAGGGAGAGGTCCAGCGCCCGGAAGTAACCAGCCAGGGTCGCCTCGTCGAAGACCTCGAAGCGGGCCGCCCGGGCGGCCACGGCGTCGATCTCGGCCAGCGCACGGTCCCGCGAGGACCGGAACGCCTCGTGCACATCCTTGACCAGCCCCGGATACGCCGTCGCGAAGTCCCGCCGGACCGCCCATACCGCGAAGACCATCGGCAGCCCGGTCCAGTCCCGCCAGGCCGCGCCGAGGTCGTGCACGGCCAGCCCCCGGCGTGGCCCCTCGTAGGCGGCTCGCAGCGCGGCGTCCCCGATCAGCACTGCGGCCTGCGCCTCCTGCAGCATCAGCGACAGGTCCGGCGGGCAGGTGAAGTACTCCGGCCGGACGCCGTACACCTCGGCGAGCCACATCCGGGCCAGCAGCACGCTGGTCCGGCTGGTCGAGCCGAGCGCGACCCGTGCGTTGTCCAATGTGGACAGTGGGGCCTGCGCGACCAGGTTGACGCTGAGCACCGGGCCGTCGCTGCCCACCGCGAGGTCGGGCAGCACCAGCAGGTCCTCGGCGTTGCGCAGGTACTCGACCAGGCTGATCGCGGAGATGTCCAGGTCGCCAGCGACCAGCGCGTCGTTCAGCCGGTCCGGGGTGTCCTTGACCAGCTCGACGTCGAGCAGGGCGGTGCTCTGCACCAGGCCCCAGTAGATGGGCAGGCAGTTCAGGAACTGGATGTGGCCGACCCGGGGTCGCCGGACGGGCTCGCTCAACGTCGCTGTCACGGGTCGACGGTACGTGGTCAGGCCGACGTCCGCGGCCCGGGCAGGCGGCCAGGGCTACTCCTCGCCGCGCAGCCGGGCCCGGATGTTGGCCCGCCGGGCGCCGCGCGCCTCGACCCACTCGACCAGCGCCGCCCGCTGCCGGCCGAGCACCAGGAAGGCCACCGGGACCGACAGCAGCAGCGCGCCCCCGAGCAGCCAGAAGCCACGCAGCCCGATCAGCCACAGTACGGCGGCCAGCCCGGTGAACACCGCCAGCCGGCCGGCCGAGTAGACCAGGATCGGGCGCACGCCGTCCACGCTACCCGCGGGCCGCGCCCGGCCGCCGTCCCCCCGTCCGAGTGTGGTCACCTCTCGGCGTTGTGGTCACCTCTCGTCCCCCGAGACCCCCGTGTGGTCACCTCCCGGCGTTGTGGTGACCTCTTGTTGTACGAAGGCAACGACAGGTGACCACAAGGCGCATAGGTGACCACACGGGGGACGGGGGTGGCGGGTGGTCAGGACCAGACGGGCTGGGGTACGTCACGGCGGCCGGGGTCGGGCCCGTCGTACTCCCGGATCACCTCGTACCGGGTGTTCCGCTCGACCGGGCGGAAGCCGGCGTCCCGGATCAGCTCGAGCAGGTCCTCGCGGTGCAGTGTGGACGGCGTGCCGTAGCCGTCCGCGTCGTGGGTGATCTTGTACTCCACCACCGACCCGTCCAGGTCGTCCGCGCCGAAGCTCAGCGAGAGCTGGGCGGTCGACAGTCCGTGCATCACCCAGAAGCACTTGACGTGCTCGACGTTGTCGAACAGCAGCCGGGACACCGCGAACGTCTTCAGCGCCTCGGCCGGCGTGGCCATCTCGGTCAGCGCCTGCAGCCGGTTGCGTGGGTCGCCGTCGGCGTCGTGCTGGTACCGCAACGGGATGAACACCACAAACCCACCAGTCTCGTCCTGCAGCTCGCGCAGCCGCAGCACGTGGTCGACCCGGTGCCGGGGCTCCTCAATGTGCCCGTAGAGCATGGTGCACGGTGTGCGCAGGCCCTTGCCATGCGCGAGCCGGTGAATCCGCGACCAGTCCTCCCAGTGCGTGTCGTGGTCGACGATCCGCTGCCGCAGCTCCCAGTCGAAGATCTCCGCGCCGCCCCCAGTCAGCGACCCCAGCCCAGCGTCGATCAGCTCGTCCAGGACGTCGCTCGCCGGCAGCCCGGAGATCTTCTCGAACCAGTGGATCTCGGTGGCGGTAAACGCCTTCAGGGTGACCGCCGGCAGGGCCGCCTTCAGCTCGCGCAGCACCCGCGGGTAGTACTTCCACGGCAGGGTGGGGTGCAGCCCGTTGACGATGTGCAGCTCGGTGAGCTGCTCGGGCTCCATCTCCTTCGCCAGCCGGACGGCCTCCTCGACCCGCATCGTGTACGCGTCCTTCTCGCCCGGCTTGCGCTGGAACGAGCAGTACGCGCAGGACGCCGTACAGACGTTGGTCAGGTTGAGATGCCGGTTGACGTTGAACACGACCCGGTCGCCGTTCCGCCGGGTCCGCACCGAGTGCGCCAGGCCTCCGAGCCACACCAGGTCGTCGCATCCGTACAACGCCACACCGTCAGCGAAGGTCAACCGCTCGCCGGCGCCGACCTTCTCCTCGATCTCCCGCTTGCGGCTCGCATCCATCCCGCCAGGGTAGTGCCGCATCCCTCTGTCGCAGGAAGGTCACAATCTCGTGCCCGAATTATCCGACTTATACCTGGCAGAAGACGAATGGCGGATCCGGGAATGGCCCACGCGGACTGCGCCTTTGCGCTATAGGGCACAAGGTCTGCCCCCTTTCGGGCGCCGCGTGGTGACCCGACTGCGTACTGTGAAGGGCATGCCACCGGCGACCGTTCTTCCGACTCATCGGGCACACTGGGCCCGACTGTCCGAAAACGGCGGGGAGCTGATGGACGAGACGGCGTATTCCATCGGCGTGCTGCTCAAGCAGGCGTCAGACGGCGACCAACGTGCCTGGGACGAGCTGGTCGGCCGGTACACCAACCTGCTCTGGTCGGTGTCCCGGTCGTTCCGGCTGGACGCGGCGGACGCGGCCGACGCG
>DATILL010000138.1:0-21169 GCA_035476575.1 Mycobacteriales bacterium | reverse complement strand
TGCGGGCCAAATCGGCGCCAAATGCACACTGACCCTCCCGTAAGTACGGGCGGGTCAGTGAGTGGATCGGGTCAGGCCTGGGTGTCGACGTCCTCGAACGCGAGGTTCTTGGTGCGGTTCGGGTCGACCTGGATGCCGGGGCCCATGGTCGAGGAGAAGCTGACCTTCTTCAGGTACCTGCCCTTGGCGGTCGACGGCTTGACCCGCAGCACCTCGTCCAGCGCGGCGCTGTAGTTCTCCACCAGCTTGTCGGTGTCGAAGCTGGCCTTGCCGATGACGAAGTGCAGGTTGGCCTGCTTGTCCACCCGAAAGTTGATCTTTCCGCCCTTGATGTCCTGGACCGCCTTGGCGACGTCCATCGTCACCGTACCGGTCTTCGGGTTCGGCATCAGGCCGCGCGGGCCGAGGATGCGGGCGATCCGGCCGACCTTGGCCATCTGGTCGGGGGTGGCGATGGCCGCGTCGAAGTCCAGCCAGCCGCCCTGGATCCTGGCCACCAGGTCGTCGGAGCCGACGGCGTCCGCCCCGGCCGCCTCCGCCTCGACCGCCTTCTCGCCGGTCGCGAACACGATCACCCGGGCGGTCTTGCCGGTGCCGTGCGGCAGGTTGACCGTGCCGCGCACCATCTGGTCGGCCTTGCGCGGGTCGACGCCGAGCCGGAGCGCGACCTCGACGGTCGCGTCGAACCTGGCCGGTGAGGTGGCCTTGACCAGCTTGGCGGCCTCCAGCGGGCTGTAGACCTTTGCCTGGTCGACCTGCTCGGCTGCCTTTCGATATGCCTTGCTGCGCTTCACTGTGCTCTCCTCGAACGTGGTCTGGCGGGCCAGCGCCTGGCCCTCCCACCGCGGTCACCCGCGCCGATCATCGAGTTGTTGTCGCTAGCTGATCTCCGCTAACGACAACAACTCGATGATCATCGTTAGTGGGGGCGGGGCGGACGGTTGGTCAGTCGCGGACGGTGATGCCCATCGACCGAGCGGTGCCGGCGATGATCTTCTCGGCGTGGTCTACGTCGTAGGCGTTGAGGTCGTCGAGCTTCTGCGCGGCGATCTCGCGGATCTGCTCGCGGGTGACCGCGGCGACCTTGACCTTGTGCGGCTCGCCGCTGCCCTTCTCCACCCCGGCCGCCTTGAGCAGCAGCCGCGCGGCCGGCGGGGTCTTGGTCACGAAGGTGAACGAGCGGTCCTCGTACACCGTGATCTCGACCGGTACGACGTTGCCGCGCTGGCTCTCGGTCGCGGCGTTGTAGGCCTTGCAGAACTCCATGATGTTCACGCCGTGCTGGCCCAGCGCCGGGCCGACCGGCGGGGCGGGCGTGGCCACGCCAGCGTTGATCTGCAGCTTGATGAGCGCGGAGATCTTCTTCTTCTTCGGAGGCATTCCGGGTTCTTTCTGGGTCGGGCGACGGTGTGCCGGGGACGGTCTGGCTAGATTTTCGACACCTGGTTGAACGACAGCTCGACCGGCGTCTCCCGGCCGAAGATCGACACCAGCACCTTGAGCTTCTGCTGCTCCGGGTTGATCTCGTTGATCGTCGCGGGCAGGGTGGCGAACGGACCGTCCATCACGGTGACCGACTCGCCCTTCTCGAAGTCGACCACGCGGACCTGCGGCCGCTCGGCCTTCTTCTCGACCTGCGGCGCGAGGATCTTGACCACCTCATCCAGGGACAACGGCGACGGCCGGGAGGTGGCGCCGACGAAACCGGTCACCCCGGGGGTGTTGCGGACCGCGCTCCACGACTCGTCGTTGAGATCCATCCGGACCAGGATGTAGCCCGGGTAGACCTTGCGCTGCACGGTCTGCCGCTTGCCGTTCTTGACCTCGGTGACCTCCTCGGTCGGCACCTCGATCTGGAAGATGTAGTCCTCCATGTCCAGCGAGGTGATCCGGGTCTCCAGGTTGGTCTTCACCTTGTTCTCGTAGCCAGCGTAGGAGTGCACGACGTACCAGTCGCCGGGCTGCTGGCGGAGCATCGTGCGCAGCTCGGCCACCGGGTCGATCTCGGCGTACAGCTCCGCGTCGGCCGGCGTCGCGGCAACCGCGGCGGAACGCTCGACGGCCGGCGCGTCGGCGAGGTCCTCGTCAACGGCGGCCTCGGATGCCTCGAGCTGCTCCTCCGCGGCGGAGGGGCGGGTCTCGTCGGTCTCGGGCACGCGCTGGCTCCCTTTCGGTCTACGTCGGTGGGTGCGGTGACGGTGGTGAGGCGGGCCCGCGGCGGGTGCCGGCTGGTCAGCCGAAGACCGCCAGGACAACCTTGGCGAAGATGATGTCCAGCCCAGCGACCAGCGCGACCATGAACGACACGAAGACGACGACCACCACCGTGTAGGTGATCAGCTCCTTGCGGGTCGGCCAGATCACCTTGGTCAGCTCGGCGATGACCTCACGGATGAAGCGGCCGATCCGCGCGATCGGACCACGGCGGCCTACCGGCGGGCCGGCGGGCTTCGGCGCTGCGGGCGCGTCCCCGCGGGTCTTGGTCACCCGAACCTCTCCTCCATCGATGCGCTAGCAGGGGCGACAGGACTCGAACCTGCAACCTGCGGTTTTGGAGACCGCTGCTCTGCCAATTGAGCCACGCCCCTTCGACGCGCCCGCTCCGGCCGCCATCCGTGCATGGCAGGACAGAGGCGAGCTACGCCCCAGGGAACGCAGTGTACGGAAACACCGGCACTGGCTCCAACCGCATCTCCAGCCGGATCGCCGGCCTGGCCGGATGGGACACTCGGCGCATGCCTACGAACCGCATCTCCGCCCGGGTGGGTGGCATCGCCGAGTCCGCCACGCTCGCCGTCGACGCCCGGGCCAAGGCGCTCAAGGCGGCCGGTCGCCCGGTCATCGGCTTCGCTGCCGGCGAGCCCGACTTCGCCACCCCAGACTACATCGTCGAGGCCGCGGCGCGGGCCTGCCGGGACCCGCGGCACCACCGCTACACCCCGGCCGCGGGCCTGCCCGAGCTGCGCCAGGCGATCGCGACGAAGACCCGGCGGGACTCCGGGTACGCCGTCGACCCAGCCCAGGTGTTGGTGACCAACGGCGGCAAGCATGCGGTCTACCAGGCCTTCGCGACCCTGCTCGACCCGGGCGACGACGTGCTGCTGCCGGCGCCGTACTGGACGACGTACCCGGAGGCGATCCGGCTGGCCGGCGGGGTCCCGGTCGAGGTGCCGACCGATGAGACGACCGGTTACCTGGCCTCGGTCGAGCAGCTCGCGGCGGCTCGGACCGAACGCACCAAGGCGCTGGTGTTCTGCTCGCCGTCCAACCCGACCGGCGCGGTCTACCCGCCGGAGCAGGTCGAGGCGATCGGTCGCTGGGCGCTGGAGCAGGGCGTGTGGGTGCTGACCGATGAGATCTATGAGCATCTGGTGTACGGCGGCGCTCGGCACGTGTCGATCGCGACAGCGGTGCCCGAGCTGGCCGAGACCTGCGTGGTGGTCAACGGGGTGGCCAAGACCTACGCGATGACCGGCTGGCGGGTGGGCTGGCTGATCGGCCCGGCCGACGTGGTGACAGCGGCCACCAACCTGCAGTCGCACGCCACCTCCAACGTGGCCAACGTGTCGCAGGTGGCCGCCCTGGCCGCCGTGTCGGGCAACCTGGCCGCGGTGGAGCTGATGCGGGCGGCGTTCGACCGGCGACGGCGGACGATCGTCCGGATGCTGAACGAGATCCCCGGCGTCGTGTGCCCGGAGCCGCACGGCGCGTTCTACGTCTACCCGTCGGTCCGGGCGCTGCTCGGCCTGGAGCTGCGCGGGCGGGCTCCGCTCACCTCGGCGGAGCTGGCCGAGCTGGTGCTGGACGAGGCCGAGGTGGCGCTGGTCCCGGGCGAGGCGTTCGGCGCACCGGGGTACTTCCGGCTGTCCTACGCCCTCGGCGACGACGAGCTGGTGGAAGGGGTGGCCCGGCTCGGCAAGCTGCTCGGCGAGGCCTGACAGCCCCGCGGCTTGTCGCGAAGATCCGGTGCGACTCGGGAGTGTCCTGCTGGATCTTCGCGACAAGAGCGCCGGTCAGGGCAGCGCGTGAGCGGCCCGAAGCACGGCGAGCGCCGCGGGCAGCCCGGCTAGCGCGGCGGCCAGGTTTTCGGGGTGAGCGATCCGCCAGGCGTTGGCGTTGACGTAGCACCGGATGGCCCGGTCGAACTGCTCCGGGCCGGCCCGTCGGCGGGCCTCGAACAGCGCCGCCGCGCCCTTGTAGTAGACCGTGCCGTAGTACGACCCGGCGTCGGGGAAGTCGTTGATCCCCTTGCCGACGTCGCCCGGCACGTCCACCCCGGCGCCGGGCGCGGAGATGTTCACCAGCTCTTCGGCGTACGTCGCGAACGCCTCGTCCAGCCACGGGTCGCGGAACTGTGAGTCCCCGACCAGCGCGTAGAACCACTGGTGCGCGGTCTCATGTACGTCGACCAGCCGGGAGCTGCCGAACAGCAGGATCGAGCCCGGGTACTCGATGCCGCCACCGGGAGCCGGCAGCACGGTCACGTTCAGCGCGGGGAACGGGAACGGGCCGAACCGCCTGGCCAGCTCGGTCATCCCCCGGGAGATCTCGGCCAGCGTGGACCTCGCCTCGGCAGCCTCCAGCGCGCCGACGGTGAGCTGGGCGCCGCCCACGGTCGCCTGCACGGTCCGGAAGTTGCCGACGGCCACGCTGACGTCCCGGGCGCTGGCCGAGGTGGTGTGCCAGCTACGGCGTCCGCCGGCCAGCCCGACCGGCGGGTCGGCGACGCCGCTGGCCATGACGACGAGGCTGGTGGGCGCGGTCACGGTCAGGTCGATCGTGCTGGCCTCGCTGGTCGCGGACTCGCCCGTCCACCTAGCCAGCGGCTCGCGGTGCCAGCCGACGCCGCGCTCCCAGGCGAACAGCGGCTGGCCGGACCCGAACCACGCCGTGCCCTGCTCCCGGCCGAACCGTTCGAACGTGGCCTGGCCCAGCTTCAGGGTGAACGCGACCTCGGCCAGCACCTCCTGCCCGGCCGGGACCTCGGTGGCCAGCGGGATCGCCAGGACACCGCCCGGGCTGCCCGGCGCCGCGCCGGCCGGCTCGTACCGGAACCGCCCGCCGGCCGGGTCCGCCGTCGCCTTCCGCACGGTGATCGAGGTGCCGTTGGGGTACGACGTGGGGCCGTTGGCGGTCAGCCGGAAGACTACCTCGCGGATCGGCCGGTCCGGGCGAAAGCGCACCTGCTCGGTCCCGGTCACGGTGCTGAGGTCAGCGGAGACGTCGAAGGTGAGGATGATCCGCGGCCGGTGCGGGTCCGGGTCGACGTACCGGCCGGGGCAGGCGGCCGGGCTGCCGCCGGGGCTCGGCCCGGCCACGGCCGTGGCCGACGGGTCAGCCGGCACGGCCGTGCTCGGCAGCGCTGGCGTTGCGGTGCAGCCGCCGAGCACGGTGCCGAGCAGGGCCGCCGTCGCGGCGGTGCGGCGTCGCATGGGTTGACCGTAGCGGCGCGGCGAACCTGTCCAGCGACCACACCGTTCCCCGTGTGGTCACCTCTGCACGTTGTGGTCACCTTTCGTTGCCTGCACCCCCCGTGTGGTCACCTACCGGCGTTGTGGTGACCTCAGGGGGTTGCGGGAGCCCAACAGGTCACCACAAGGGGTGCTACTTGGGCCTCGGACCACGGGCCGGGCCAGGGTGGTACGGTCAGCCGAGCTGGACGACGGCGCGGGCCTTGAGCAGCACCTTCACGCCTCCGGCCCGGGCGAGCAGGTCGACGGTCACCCGGTTGCCGGCCAGCTTCTCCACCACCGTGCCGGCCACGACGAGCTCGGCGCCCCGGTCGTCGTCCGGCACCACGACCGGCTTGGAGAAACGCACGCCGTAGTCGACCACGGCGCCGGGGTCGCCAACCCAGTCGGTGACCACCCGGACCGCCTCGGCCATGGTCAGCATGCCGTGCGCGATCACGTCCGGCAGGCCGACCGAGGTGGCAAACCGCTCGTTCCAGTGGATCGGGTTGAAGTCGCCGGAGGCGCCAGCGTACCGGACTAGATCGACCCGGCGCAGCGCGAACCGCCGCTCCGGCAGCTCGGTGCCCACCTCGACGTCGGCGTACGCGATCATGCCGAAGCCTCCTGGACGGCGCCGACGGCCGCGGTGCCCCGGGCGACGAGGGTGGAGTAGATGGTGACCACCTGCTCGCCGTCCGCGGTGGACACCTCCAGCCTGGTGGTGATGATGTCGTTGCCGGCGGCCTGCCGGATGTTGTCCACGCTGACCAGGGCCACCAGGCGGTCCCCGGCCCGCACCGGCCGGCGGTAGACGAAACGCTGCTCGCCGTGCACCACCCGGCTGTAGTCGAGGCCGAGCTCTGGGTCGTCGATGACCTGCCGGGACGCAAGGAAGGACACCAGCACCGGGAACGTCGGTGGCGCGATCACGTCCGGGTAGCCGAGCGCGTGGGCGGCCTTCGGGTCGTGGTACGCGGGGTTGTCGTCTCCCACCGCGGCGGCGAACTCGCGGATCTTCTCCCGACCAACCTCGTATGGCTCGCTCGGCGGATAGGTCCGCCCGATGAACGACGGGTTGACTGCCATCGGCCCATCCCTTCCCCGCGCCCGGGTGCCCGGAGACAACCTACGCGACGATGCCGCCGCCGTCGCTCGCTCGACGCGGCGTACGGCGACCGGCCAGGTCAGCGCGTCTCGCGGTGCACCGTGTGGGTCCGGCAGTTCGGGCAGAACTTCTTCAGCTCCATCCGGTCCGGGTCGTTGCGGCGGTTCTTCCGGGTGATGTAGTTGCGATGCTTGCACTCCTGGCAGGCCATGGTGATCTTCGGTCGGATGTCGGTGGCAGCCACGGTGGAGTGCCTTTCGTTCCAGGGGGCTGGCGCGCAGCCCCGCGGGGATGACAAAGTGCCCGGGCAGACCGGGCGCCTCGTAGCGGAGGCCGGACTCGAACCGGCGACACAGCGATTATGAGCCGCTTGCTCTACCGTCTGAGCTACTCCGCCATTGCCGACGGACCCGGACGAACCGCAACCGCCGCGCCACCAGCCTTGACGACCAGCGTAGAGCCCTCTTAGGGAATCGAACCCTAGACCTTCTCCTTACCATGGAGACGCTCTGCCGACTGAGCTAAGAGGGCAGCACCGCGCCTGAGCGCTCCGCAAGGGTACACAACCGGGTCTGGCCCACCAAACGCGATCCCGACCCCGATCCACCGCGATCTCAGGCCCGGCGCCAGCATAACCCAGCAGCGGTCCCGCGGCCGGACCATCCAGACGGCCGGTCAGCCGGTCAGCCGGTGAGCTGCGGCCGGCGTCCCGAGACGCCGGGCTGGCCCTGGCCGAGCGACGTCCTGGCCCGCAGCCAGGCGTTCAGCCGGTCCGGCGGCAACGCCCGGCTGATCATGTAGCCCTGCACGACCTCGCAGCCCATGGTTTCGAGCAGCTCACGGGCCAGCTCATCCTCCACGCCCTCGGCGACCACCCGCAACGACAAGCTGCGGCCGAGCTCGACAATGGCCCGGACGATCGCCATGTCGCCGAGGTCGGTGCCCATGCCCAGCACGAAGACCTTGTCGATCTTGACCTCGTCGACCGGCAGCTTGCGCAGGTACGCCAGCGACGAGTACCCGGTCCCGAAGTCGTCGATCGACAGCGACACGCCGAGCGCGTGCAGCCGGTGCAGCACCGGCAGGGATCGCTCCGGGTCCTTCATGACACTGCTCTCGGTGATCTCGAAGGTGAGCAGGTCCGGCGGCACCCTGATCTCGGTGAGCATCGAGCCCACGATGTCCGGGAAGGTCACGTCGAGCAGGTTGCGCACGGACAGGTTGACCGCCACCCCGATCCGGGTGTCGCGGTCCAGCCAGGCCCGGCACTCGATCAGGGCGGTCCGCAGCACGTGCCGGGTGAGTGGGTCGATCAGCCCGGTCCGCTCGGCCAGCGGCACGAACTCGTCCGGCATGACCATGCCGTGCTCAGGATGCTGCCACCGCACCAGCGCCTCCACCCCGACCACGTCCCGGCTCCCCAGGGCGACCTTCGGCTGGTACTGCACCTGGACCTGGCCGGCGCTGATCGCCTCGCGGAGCTGGGTCACGAGCTGCAGCCGGTGCACGCTGGCCTGGTCCATGCTGGACAGGTACGACGAGACGGCCCGGCCGCTGTCCTTGGCGTGGTAGAGCGCCACGTCGGCCCGCTGCATCAGCATGCCGCCGTTCTGGGCGTGCTCCGGTGCCACCGTGACGCCGATCGACACGCCCACCTCGACGGTCAGGCCGGCCAGCGGGTACGGCGCCACCAGCGCCTCGCGCAGTGCCTCCGCCGTGCGCAGCGCGGCGCCGAGGTCGTCCACCGGGCACAGCATGGCGAACTCGTCCGCGCCCATCCGGGCCACCACCGCCCGCCCCGGCGCATGCTCGTGCAGCCGCCTGCCCAGCATGATCAGGAGCTGGTCGCCGTAGTCATGGCCGAGAGCGTCGTTCACGTCCTTGAACGAGTCCAGGTCCAGCAGCAGGACGGCGACGACGGAGCCGTCGGACTTGGCCTGGGCGATGGCGGAGTCGACCGCCTGGGTGAAGAACTCGCGGTTGGGCAGCCCGGTGAGGCGGTCGTGGTACGCGTCGTGCCGGAGCTGGTCGACCAGCCGCTGGTTCTCGATCGCGGCCGCCAGATGGGTGCCAAGGTTCTCCAGGACCTGACGATCGTCATCGCTGAACGCCGCCTGCGCGCTCTGCCGGTCTCGCAGCTCGATCAGGCCCATGCCGGCCGACCCAAGCCCCAGCGACACGGTCAGCACCTCGTGGGCGCCGCGCTGGGCCAGGGCGATCCGCTCGGCCTCGCTGCCGGACCTCGTCGTCACCCGGACCCCGCGCGTCTCGGTCACGCAGCGCCGCACGATCGGGTCGGTCAGCAGCGGCGTGCGCCGCTCGTCGTCGGGAGTGCCGGTGGACCACACCGTGGCCAACAGCCTGGCGTCGGTGGTCCACAGCGCGACCACCCCGGTGGTCGCGTTCAGCAGCTCGCAGGCCCGGTCGACCGCCGCTTCCAGCGCGCCGGAGGCGCCCCGGCCCTGCTCAAGCAACTGGGTGAAGCCGTAGATCTGGCCAAGGCCCTCCCGCTGCCGGACCACCCTGGCGTAGGCCCGGTAGCCGAGCGCCGCGGCCGCGGACGTCGCACCGGCGAGGACGATCGCCCACGGGTCCACGCTGATCAGCAGTACGACGATGAGACCGAGAACACAGCTAAACGGCGGCAGGGCCAGCGCTTGGAGCGACATGGTCAGGGTCTGCCGCCTCGACGGCCTGCCCTGGGTAAGCAGGATCACGCCGTACACGCAGGCGGAGCCGACCAGCACGAAGGAGAGCACCGCCGCCTGTGCGGCCAGCCAGTTCCACGGATCCTTCGGCTCCGGCGCGCCGACGGCGCGGAAGACCGCGCACGCGATGGCGACCTCAAGGGAGAACAACGCCAAGTTGAAGACCCGCTTCAACAGGACAAAACTTCGCTTGTAACCGTAAACGATCACGGCGGCGGCTAGCCGGCACACCAGCAGGCTGCGCGGCTGGACCAGGAAGAGGCCTAAGACCATCGGGATCTCGGCCATGCTGACGAGCCAGGTCTGCTGCCGGATCTCCACCCGGACCGGGACCAGCTCGGCCAGCGCGAAGAGCCCGACCAGCGCCGCGCAGGCGAGGACAGGCCCGCCGAGGGTGGCCAGCGGCGGGTAGAAAGCCCACATCAGCACGGCGGCTGCCCCGATAACGGCAGTCAGCCACCATGCATGTCGTCCTGCCCCGCGGGGTCGCCGCGGGCCGTCACCTGGCGCTCCCAAGATGGCTCCGTCTGCCACAGTCCTGCGGCCTGCCACAGTCTTGTGGCCTGCCCCAGCCTTGTGCGTGGTTCATGGTGCCATGAGGCAAGGTGTCCCGGGTATGCCGCAGGCTGGGAAACCTTCGGCTCAGCTACCCGCGCCCTCTCCCGAGCGATAGCCCCAGCTCGTCGCGGGGGCGAAGCCCCAGCTCGTGGCTGGCGAGTAGCCCCAGCTCGTCGCCGGGACGAAGCCCCAGCTTGTTGCCGGAGCGATGGCGATACGGGCTTCGGTGGTGTGAGCGGACATGAGAACTCCTGAAACTAGAGCTGACGGGATGTCACTGGATGATTGCCGCGCAGGGCGGACAGTGTTAGGACGCGACGGCTGTAAGTGGGTCCGGTGGCAGGGACTAGGCTCTCGTCGCTCTCGTCCGCCCAAATCGACTGAACCTGAGCGGAACAGGAACCGGACTGAACGAACCGGGGGCCCATCACCCCCCATCAGCGCGCCCGAGCACCCGAAAGATACTCCGCCGATCCCCAAGTCGGACTGCCGCCGCGGCCATAACGTGCGAACGCTGAGTGGGTCGGCCAATAGCTCCGCAAACTATGGATCGTACCCCCCTGGCTATGGAGCCCTACCCCCTGGCTAGCGGCGTCAAGCGCCCGCGCTGGGGCCTTGCGTGCCCTGGCGCCGCCGCGGGCCGACATTCAGCCAGGAGGGGGACCCACCCCAGAAGACAACCAAAACGTAACCGTTGCACCACGGAGGGTGATGACACCGCGAACAAGTAGCGTTGATAACGCAGATAGCGGCGGGCCTGGCGGGAATCGGCTGGCACGAATCGGGAGTGTCCCGGACCCAGACCACGACATAGCGCGACGTCCATGTAACGCTGTTCGGACCGCAACACAAGAGAAAGACGAGCCTGATGGATCTTCACCATGACGACTCCTCGTTCGACGACTCCGCGTTCGACGCTGGCGAGGTACACGGCATGTACCTGCCCGGCACGCAGGACGGCGTAGGCCAGGACCACACCGCGGACCATGCCGAGCCGGCCAGCCACAACGAGGAGACCGTTTCGGTGCGCGTCAGCGGCCAGGAGGTCACCGCGCCCGCCACCGTCGACGTGGACCACGACGGCCGGAACGAGACCGCGCTGGTCGGGGACGCCACGGGGCACCACGTCGCGATCAGCGACCTGGACCACGACGGCGCGGCCGACCACGCCGCGCTGCTGGATGACTCCGGGCAGGTCGTCGGCACCGCACACCTGGACCGGAACGGCGGCCGGTGGGTGGACGACCGGCCCGGAGACAGCACGCCGTACCCGAAGGGCGCCGCACTCGGCTCGGGTGCTGGCACCGGCTCCGGCGGCCACACCATCACGGTCGACCTCGGCGGCCAAGAGACCGAGCTGCCGGTGACCGCGGGCTCCGGCCATGACGGGGCCGGCGACACCGCCGTGGTGGACGCCCCGGGTGGCAACAAGATCGCTTTCATCGACACCGACGGCGACGGCCGGGCCGACGAGGCCACCATCTTCGACCGGGGCGGCGCGGCGCTCGGCTCAGCGCACTACGACGAGCCCAGCGGCACCTGGGTGGAGGGTGCCTGCCCTGACGCCAGGCCCTCCGGCGGCGGCCTCCCGGCTGGCCATAGCCTGAACCACGACGGGCGGGACGGGCGGGACGAGATCGCCGTGGTCGAGGGCTCGGACGGTACCACCATCGCCTTCACCGACACCGACGGCGACGGCAGCGCGGACCACGCCACCGTCTTCGACCACGCGGGCAACCTCGTCGGTACGGCGCGCTACAACCCGAGCGCCGGCTCCTGGGTGGAGGTCGCGGCACCGTGACGCGGCGGCGCGAGCGCGACCCGCCTACCCGGGGTCGGGTTCCCCGCCAGCCATCGGGGCGGCGGGTTGGCCGGCGGTGAGGCGACGGCGACGGCGCGGATGTGATCTGCTGTCCCGATGGACATCGCGCGCCCGGCCGAACCTGTCGCGATCAGCCGTGCGCTGGCCGGGGTGGCTCGGCTCGGTGGGTACTTCGCGGTCCGGACCGGGCGGCCGTGCCCGGACGAGGCTGGCCCGCCGTGGCGGCCGGGCGAGGAGCTGACCGGGCTGGCCCTGCCCGGTCTGGTGGCCCTGGTCCAGGACCGGATCGCCGGCGGCGGACCGCGGGTGGCCGCCTCGCTGCTGTTCCAGGGCTACGCCGCTCGGCTGTGGTCGCCGGTGCTGGCCATGCTGGTGATGTCCGGGCAGGTCCCGGACCTGCGGCCGGCGGCGCTGGCCTGGCGCTACCCGGCAGACGGGTCGCTGGAGCTGCGGCTACCGCGACCCGGTGGGTGGGCTGGGCCGGTCGACGCGCTGGTGCCGCTGGCGTACCGGGCCGTGGTCGAGAGCACCCTGACACCCTTCATGCTGGCGCTGCGCCAGACCGTGTCGATCTCCGAGCGGCTGCTGTGGGGCAACGCCGCCTCCGCGCTGGCCGGCGCGGCTCGGCTGCTCGACTACGGCCGGCCCGGCGACCTGATCGGGTACCCGGTCGTGACGCGGTTACTCGAGCTCGACGCGCTGCGTGGCACCGGCACGCTGGTCCCGGGGACGTCGTTCCAGCGGCGGAGCTGCTGCCTGTACTACCGGGTGCCCGGCGGCGGCCTGTGCTCGGACTGCGTGCTCACATCGCGCCGCTGAGGCGCCCGGCGCCCGGCCCACGTTAGCCGGCTGGCCGGGCGGCGGCGGCTGGCGGCCACGACCGCGAGCGGCCACAGCGCCTGGGCGCCGGCCGCCGCGCGTTCGGCCAGCCCGACCCGGGTGCCACCGGGAAGCTCGACCAGGAACCAGCCGACCAGCGCGAGCAGCGTCGCGGTAGCGACGGCGCACGCCGTGGGTCGCAGCGCATCCGGCGCCTGCGGGTCACGCCGGGCCGCCAACGCCGGCCACGCCGCCAGCGCGCCGAAGGACAGGCTGGCAGCCGTGGTGTGGCCCGCCGACGTACCACCGTTGCCCGGCAGCGGGCCGGCGGCGACCAGGACCGTGGCCAGCCCGCCGCCGGCCAGCACCACCCGGCCGGGCCGCCCGGCCGGACGCAGGCCGAGCGCCGTCACGACGTGACAGCACCCGACGCCGGCCAGCGCCCAGGTCATCAGCCAGCGATCGGCTGCGTCGCGGGCGGCCAGCGCGCTGATCGTGTCGGTCACCGGGTTGAAGCCCGACGGCTGCCGACCGGCGGCCAGCGTCCACCCGCCGATCAGCAGCACCGGGGCGGCGACCGACGACAGCACCGCCCAGGACGGGACCGGCCGGGAGCCGGGCCCGGCATCCTGCTCGGGCCGTGCCAGCCGCGTCAGCCTGCCCCACCGCGCCGGTCGCATCGGCGCTACCGGCCGCGCCGCGCCGGGAGCCGACCGACCGGCTGCTCGGGCACCGGGGTGGTCGGGTTGGCCGGGGGGATCGGCCGCACCTCCTCCACCCCCGGCGCCAGCTCCACCGGCTCGCCGTGGTGCGCGATGCTGATCGAGTCGCCGTCGCCGTGCAGGGTGTAGCCAGCCTTCTCGGCGTTGATCACCACCGTCACCGAACGGCCGTGCCATTGCACGGTGAACGCCAGCCGACTGAACTCCTCCGGGAGCCGGGGTGCGAAGGTCAGCTCGCCGTCGTGGTCCCGCATCCCGCCGAAGCCGGCCACCAGGGCCAGCCAGGCTCCGGCCAGCGAGGCCATGTGCACGCCGTCCCGGGTGTTCTTGTGCAGGTCCTGCAGGTCCAGCAGGGCCGCCTCGGCCATGTAGTCGCGGGCCAGCGCGAGGTGACCCACCTCGGCCGCCAGCACCGCCTGGGTACAGGCCGACAGGGAGGAGTCACGGACCGTCAGCCGCTCGTAGTAGGCGAAGTTGCGGGCCTTCTGCTCCGGGGTGAAGGCATCGCCGCGCCAGTGCATGGCAAGCACCAGGTCGGCCTGCTTGACGATCTGCTTACGGTAGAGGTCGAAGTACGGGAAGTGCAGCAGCAGTGGATACCGCTCGGGCTCGGTGCCGGCGAAGTCCCACTCCGCGTGCGACGTGAAGTTCATCGACTGCTCATGCACGCCCAGCTCGTCGTTGAACGGCAGGTACACCGACTCGGCCGCGTCCCGCCAGGCCGCCGCCTCCTCGGGGTCCGCCCCGAGCGACCGGGCCACCTCAGGATGGCGGAACACGGCGGCCGCCGCGGCACGCAGGTTCCGCTGGGCCATCAGGTTGGTGTAGACGTTGTCGTCCGCCACCGCGCTGTACTCGTCCGGGCCGGTCACCCCGGGGATGCGGAACCGCCCGGCTGCGTCGTGGTGGCCGAGCGAGCGCCACAGCCGAGCCGTCTCGATCAGCAGCTCGGTAGCGACATCCCGGTCGAAGTCGGTGTCCCCGGTGGCATTGACATAGCGGACGGCGGCCTCGGCGATATCGGCGTTGATGTGAAACGCCGCCGTACCGGCCGGCCAGTACGCCGAGCACTCCTGCCCGCGCAGCGTCCGCCACGGGAACGCCGCGCCTGCCAGGCCGAGGGTCTTGGCGTGCTCACGGGCCAGGTTGATGGTGCTCAGCCGCCACCGGATGGCGTCCGCCGCCGCCTTGGGCTTGGTGTAGGTGAGCACCGGGAGGACAAACATCTCGGTGTCCCAGAAGGTGTGGCCGTCGTAGCCCGGTCCGGTGAGGCCTTTGGAGGCGATGGCCCGACCCTCGGCCCGCGCTCCGGACTGCAGCACGTGGTACATGCTGAACCGGACCGCCTGCTGTACCTCGGCGTCACCGCCGACCTCGACGTCGGCATGCTTCCAGAAGTCGTCCAGGTACTCGCGCTGTGCCGCCAGCAGGCCGTCCCACCCGGTCACATGTGCCCCAGACAGCGCGCCCTGCACCTGGTCGCGCAGCGACGGCATCGACCGCTGGCTGGACCAGCCGTAGGCGACGAACTTGATCAGCCGGAGCCGCTCGCCGACGGACAGCTTGGTGGCCACCGTGGTGCGGGCCCAGTCGGGCTGGGCGACGGTGCCGCAACGGGCCGGGTTCGGCACCTCGATGGTGTGGTCCATCGCCGCGGCCATCCGCAGGCCGCTGGCCCGGGTCCGGTGCAACAGGGTGGCGCTCATCTCGTGCGCGTAGTGCTCGACCTGCTCCAGCGGCGAGTCCAGGATCGCGGCGACCCGTGGGTCCTTGGCCAGGCGGGGCAGGTCCTCGTTCGCCACCAGCTCGCTCTGCACGATGATCCGGGCCGCCTCGTCGACCGGCTCCACCTCGTAGAGGATCGCCGCGATTGCCCGCTGGGTGAACGACACCAGCCGGGTCGAGCTCACCCGCACCCGGCGGCCGGCCGGGGAGACCCACTCGGCGTCGCGCCGCAGCACACCGGCCCGCAGGTCCAGCACCCGCTCGTGCTCGATCAGGGTGCCGTACCTCACGTCGAACGGCGAGTCGTCGACGAGCAGCCGGATGAGCTTGCCGTTCGTCACGTTGATGATCGTTTGACCGGCTTCGGGGTAGCCGTAGCCCGCCTCGGCGTAGGGCAGTGGCCGGGACTCGAAGAACGAGTTGAGATAGCTGCCGGGGATTCCGTGCGGCTCGCCCTCGTCCAGATTGCCCCGCATGCCGATATGCCCGTTGGACAACGCGAAGATTGACTCGGACTGGGCGAGCTGCTCCAGCCGGAGACCCGCCTCCCGCACCGCCCACGGCTCGACTGGATATCTCGTCGAAATCGTCATGACAGCAGCTCCCCCAGATCTGTGACCACGATATCCGCACCATGCGCACGCAACGCCTCGGCCTGCCCGACCCGGTCCACTCCGACGACGTACCCGAAGCCCCCGGCCCGACCGGCCTGGACTCCGGCCAGCGCATCCTCGAAGATCGCGGTCGCGGCCGGGTCGACGCCGAGTCGCCGGGCACCTTCGAGAAAGATATCGGGCGCCGGTTTGCCAGGCAGCCCCAGCTCGGCGGCGACCAAGCCGTCGACCCGGTCTTCCAGCAGGTCATCCAGACCGGCAGCGTGGACCACGTCCCTGCAGTTGGCGCTGGAGCTGACCACAGCGCGGCGCAGCCCGGCGTCGCGGGCCGCGACAAGGTACCGCCGCGACCCCTCATAGACCTCGATGTCGCCGGCTTGGATCCGCTCGACCAGTAGGAGGTTCTTCCGGTTGCCCAGACCGTTGACTGTCTCCGCTTCGGGTGGGTCGTCCGGCTGGCCGTCCGGCAGCGTGATCTGCCGGGAGGCCAGGAAGTCCCGGACGCCGTCGGCCCGCGGCTTGCCATCGACGTAGGTGCGGTAGTCGGCCACCGCGTCGAACGGGACGAACGGCTCTCCCAGCCGCGTGGCCCGCTCCGCCAGGTAACGGTCGAATGTCTCTTTCCAGGCCGCGTTGTGCACGATCGCGGTCGCCGTCAAGACGCCGTCGAGATCGAAGAGCAGCGCGCGGACAGTGTCGGGAAGCCCAAGCATGAGGCGAACGGTACCGTGAAGGATCACCCAACTTCCGGGTCATACCACAACCTGCGATTGTCACTGTGGTGCTCGAGCTGGCCGGCGACAGTGTCAGCCAATGTCGCGGCGGCGCAGGCCAGTCAGTCCGGCGGCGGTGAAAGCCACCGCGATTCCCACCAGCCAGACCAACGGCGTGGTGTCGAGGCTCGCTCCCGGTAGCTTCGGCAGATGGGTGAACGGCGAGGCATCCATCAGCCAGTGGGACAGGCTGAGCAGTGGGCCGACCTGGCCGAGCAGCACGCACACCACCACTGCACCCCAGCTCACCTGTACCAGCCTCGGTGCAAGGCCGAACAAGACAACCGCGATGCCGGCCAGCACCCAGATCGCGGGCAACTGTACAAGCGCACCACCGAACACTCGGGGGAGCTGGCCGCCCAGGTCGCCGGTCCGCAGACCGTGGACAACGCCGGCCGCCAGCCCACCCGCGGCCAGCACCACCGCGGTGCCCACCGCCGCGAAGATGAGATGACTTGCCGCCCATCGGATCCGGCCGACCCGGGTGGCGAGCACCGGCTCGGCCCGCTGGCTGGTCTCCTCCGAGCGCAGGCGCAGTGCGGCCTGCACGGCGTAGACCGCCGCGAGCAGGCCAACGATACCCATCGACGTCGCAAGGTAGGAGTCCACGATGCTGCCGGTGCCGCCGAACCTGTCCAGCAGGTCCTTCACCTGCGTGCTGCTGCCGATCAGGTCGTTGATGCCCTGCGCGATGCTGCCCAGCACGGCGCCGAGGATCGCGAATGCGGTCGCCCAGCCAGCCAAGGACGCACGCTGCAAGCGCCAGGCCAGCGCCAGCGGGCTGCGCAGGCTGGCAGCGCCTTGCGCGGGGCCGAGCCGGCTCGGCAGCAGACCGGCGCCGATGTCCCGTCGGCCAACCAGCACGTAGCTAGCGGCAACCAATGCCACGAGCAGTGCCCCGACAAGCCCGAGCACCCACCAGCGCTCGTGCGCGAACGGCCGCAGTTGCTGGGTCCAGCCGATCGGAGAGAGCCAGGACAGCCAGGACAGGCCATCCGCACCGGCCGAGTCACCAGCAGCCCGGAGCAGGAAGAACCCGCCGAGGACACTGGCCGCGACTCCGTTCGCCGCCCTGGCACCCTCGGTGAGCTGGGCCGCGAGCGCCGCGACGCCGGCGAACAGCAGCCCGGCAGAGCAGTAGGACAACGCGATCGCGGTCGAGCCCACAACCGGTAGACCCAACCCGACCAGGCTAGCCACGAGCAGCAGCCCGAGTACGAGGTTCGCGCCGAACGCGACCAGCAGCGCGGCGGTCAACGCCGCCCGCCGACCGACCACCGCAGCACCGACCAGCTCCAGCCGGCCCGCCTCCTCTTCAGCACGGGTGTGGCGGACGACCGTGAGCAGGCTCATCAGCGGAATGATGACGGCACCGACGGCGCCCATCCGCCAGGCAACCAGACCACCGATTGACGTCAGGTCGAAGGGCGGACCGTACAGTGCGACGACCGCCGGGTTCTTGCCGATACCGGCCGCGAGCTGCTGGCGTGACGCCTGTGTCCCGTACAGCTCAGCCAGGCTGGACGCGATGGCCACGACCACGCCGGACAACGCCAGGACCCATACAGACAGCCGGAGCCGATCTCGGCGCAGTGCAAGCCGGACGAGCGCGAGGGTGCCGGTGAACGTGCTCATGAGGACCTCACCGCGGTCGAGGCGGACGGCACGGATGGCTCGGATGGCTCGGTCATCTCCGAGTAGTGCCGCAGGAACAGCTCCTCCAGCGTTGGCGGCTGGCTCACCAGGCTCCGTACGCCCGCGGCGACGAGATGCCGCAGCACGCCGTCGAGCTTGTCACTGTCGACGTCGCAGTGAACCCGGACCCCCTCAACCCGCGGATTGTGCACGCCAGGCAGCTCGGCCAGCCCATTCGGCGGCACGACCAGCTCGGCCGAGATCGACGTCCAGGTAAAGTGTCGGAGTTCGCTGAGCGTGCCGCTCTCCACGGTGCGCCCGTTTCTGATGATGCTGACCCGGTCGCACAGCGTCTCCACCTCGCTGAGGATGTGGCTGGACAGCAGCACGGTCCGGCCCCGTTCGCGCTCGTCCACGATGCACTCGCGGAAGCTGGCCTCCATCAGTGGGTCGAGGCCGGCGGTGGGCTCATCAAGGATCAACAGCTCGACGTCGGACGCGAGCGCGGCCACCAGGGCGACCTTCTGGCGGTTGCCTTTGGAGTAGGCGCGGCCTTTCTTGGTGGGGTCCAGATCGAACCGCTCCAGCAGGCTGGCCCGCCGCCGCGGGTCAAGCCCGCCGCGCAGCCGGCCGAGCAGGTCAATCACCTCACCGCCGGTGAGGTTGGGCCACAGCGTGACGTCACCAGGGACGTAGGCGAGGCGGTGGTGCAGGACGGTGGAGTCCCGCCACGGATCGCCGCCGAGGAGCCGGGCGACGCCGGCGTCAGCTCGCACCAGACCCAGCAGGATGCGGATGGTGGTCGACTTGCCCGCGCCGTTCGGACCGAGGAACCCGTGTACCTCGCCGGCCTCAACGGTGAGGTCAAGGCCGTCCAGCGCGCGGGTCCGGCCGAAGGTCTTGACCAGGCCGGACGTCGAGATCGCAGCAGTCATGGGTAGGACGCTACATCAACTTCAAAGATTCGTGAAGATACTGAAACTTGTGCCATCAGTCACTAGTATCGCCGCTGGAGGTGAGGTGTCGATGATCGAGTCCTCGTGGCCGAGTCCCGGCATGGTGCGGTTCGTGGACCGGTTCTCATCCGCGCTCGTCGAGGGCGGCGTGCCGAGGATGCCGGCCAAGGTGTTCTCGCTCCTGCTCGCCACCGACTCCGGTCGGCTGACCGCGGCCGAGCTGGCCGAGCAGCTACAGGCCAGTCCAGCCGCGATCTCGGGCGCGGTGCGCTACCTGATCCAGGTCGACCTGATCAGCCGCGGGCGCGACCCTGGCTCGCGGCGCGATCACTACCAGGTGGAGGACGACCTGTGGCACGAGGCGATCAGCAGCCGGGACAACCTTCTCGTACGCTGGGAGAGCAGCCTGCGCGAAGGGCTCGACCTGCTCGGCCCCAAGTCGCCAGCCGGTGCCCGGATTGCCGAGACAATCGCCTTCTTCGAGTTCGTGCAGAAGGAGATCCCGGAGATGATGGAGCGGTGGCGGGAACGCCGTGCCGAGCTCCGAGCGCAGCGCGGAACGGATGGTTCGGGCAGGTGAGTGAGTCCGTGGACCATGTGGCCAGCGAGCTCTACGCGCTGCCACCAGGGCGGTTCACCATCGCCCGCGACGAGTACGTCGTCAGCGCTCGGGCCACGGGCCAGCACAGGCTCGCCGCCGAGGTGGCGAAGCTGCGCAAGCCAACTCTTGCCGCGTGGGCGGTCAACCAGCTCGTGCGTGACCAGGGCGAGATGCTGCAACGGCTTCTTGACATCGGCCGGCAGTTGCTCGACGCGCAGCTCGGCCTGCGTGCTGGCGACCTGCGGCGGCTGACCCGGCAACGGAACCAGATCCTCGTCGAGCTGACGCAGCGTGCCCGAACCCTGTCGGCGCTGGCCGGCGAGTCGCTGAGCTCAGCCACGTTGGAGCAGGTGAGGGGCACCCTGACTGCCGCGGTAGCCGACCCGGACAATGCGCGCGAGGTGTGTTCCGGCCGGCTCACCAGGGCCTTGTCCTACAGCGGGTTCGGCGTTGAGGACCGGTCGGCCGCGCAGCGGCCAGCGCTGCGGGCGGTCCCACCGCTGCCCACGTCCGATCCAGCCCCAGCCAGGCCCGAACCAGCCCCAGCCAGGCGGAGCGCCTCCCGAGGGACCGCGGTCGGAGGACCCACCAGTCGGCCGGATGCCGGAGACGCGGCTGTCCCACCGGATCGTCACCCGGACGGGCGCCTGGCTCGCCAGCTCGCCGAGGCCCGCGAGCAGCTTGCCGCCGCTACCGCTGCGGTTGCCGACGCCCGCGGCGCCCTGCACGAGGCGGAGGAGGCGGAATCCGCGGCGAACCGGCGCGTCGCCGACCTCCGGAAAGAGCTGCGGCAGGCCGAACACGACGCCGCCGGCGCGGCCCGTGTCACCCAGCAGGCGCGGGGCCGGGCCGTCTTCGCCGGTCGCCGGCTGACCACCGCCCAACGCCGCGTTGACCAGCTCGAACCATGACCCGGGGCACGGTGCGCCGGCTCCGAAGGTCGGCCGATCCGGCCGATCGGCACGACTCCGAACAGGAGGATCATCGCGGTGTGGACACTCCGGCTCGGCCGCTGCTCATCGTGGACGCCGCGAACGTCGTCGGCTCCCGCCCGGACGGCTGGTGGCGCGACCGTGCGGGTGCGGTACGGCGCCTGCACCAGGCGCTGTCACGCGGGCCAGCGGATCTTGGGGAGATCGTGCTAGTCGTCGAGGGGGCGGCCCGTGCCGGCGTCGGACCCGGCATGACGGACAGCGTGCGGGTCGTGCACGCCGCAGGCTCCGGCGATGACGCGATCGTCGAGCTGGTGGCCGCCGAGGTCGACCGCGAGCCGCATCGACCGATCACCGTCGTCACCGCTGACCGCGAGCTCCGCCGCCGGGTGACGCCGCTGGGCGCGACCATCCTTGGCCCGACCGCATTGTGGCAGCGGCTCCTCGCCCACCCCTGACGACTCGCCGCGCCGCCTGGGGTGGCCGCGGCTGGGATATGAGGTGCTCCCGCCCCGGTCGTACCACCGGCACGAGAAACTTCCGCATTCCTTTACGCTGGCGTCGACCGCTGTCTGGTGTGCTTGCGCACGGCCGCCCAGGTTAACTTCCCGTGTGGTCGGTGGTCAGGTCGGTGGGGGGTTGGGTGGTGTCGAGGAGGGCTTGGTGGACGACTCGTACGGCGTCGTCGTAGCCGTGTCGGGCTAGCCCGCAGGTGGGTCCGTAGCCGTCGAAGAACTGTGGTCCGA
>DATILL010000137.1:0-104235 GCA_035476575.1 Mycobacteriales bacterium | reverse complement strand
GGCTGTGGAGCACCCGCACCGGCCGCCCGACCGCCACCCTCACCGGCCACATCAGCGGCGTCGTGGCGGTGGCGTTCAGCCCCGACGGCACCACCCTGGCCACCGCAAGCATCGACGGCACCGCCCGGCTGTGGGACGCCCGCACCGGCCACCCGACCGCCACCCTCACCGGCCACACCGACCTCGTCAACGCGGTGGCGTTCAGCCCCAACGGCACCACCCTGGCCACCACCAGCAACGACGGCACCGCCCGGCTGTGGCCTGCGATCCCACCCCCGAGTAGGCAGATCGACATGATCTGTGATGCCGTGGGTCGCAGCCTGGCGGAGCAAGAATGGTCCCACTATGTGCCCGGCCAGCCCTACGAGCGGATCTGCCTCCCACACTGATACAGCCGGCCACGGCGACGATCCGGACAGCACAGCCGCCTTGTGAGACCGGCACCCCGGCAGATCAACCCTGCCTCTGGCACCCAGAGTCGCATCGGCCCCGATTAGACCTTCACGGCTGTCACCCGTGACGGGTACGTCATTGCACGAACCTTTGCAGGTCAGGGGGTTCGAACCAGTTGGTCACCCCGGCCCGGCCGGGAGGCCGGCATGAGTCACCGGCCTCCCGCCTACGGTGTTTGTGTTACTGATCGATGTCGTCGGTCTGATGCTCCTGCTGCCGGGTGGTGTTCCTGGTGAGGGTGGCGGTGGCGTACCGGAGGCTGGCTGCGAGGTGTTGGACGCGGATGACCCGCTTGGTGCGCTTGTCGCCGTTGCGATCGGCGTAGGCCTCGGTCCACGTCGGGCCTGCCGCGACCACCGCCGCACCCTTGCTCAGGGTCTCCGCCGCGTTCGGCGCGGCCTGGCCCCAGACGGTGACGTCGTAGAACTCAGCCTCGGTGTCGGTGTAGCCGCCGGTGCTGGTCTTACGGCGGGTGTTCACCGCGACTCGTAGCCGGCATACCGGTGTGCCGTCGGCCAGGTACCGCAGCTCGGGGTCAGCAGTCAGGTTCCCCTCGATCGTCACGTATGCGCTCATCAGCCTTCCGTCCTTCCGGGTGGCCCTGGTGCGGGTGCGGACGCTGTGCCCGCCCCGTGATGTCCGCGCCCTGCCGCGCCCGGAGAGGCTCACCGTCCAGGGCCGGGCCGCAGGCCCGGTCCCCGTGCGGGGACGCGTCAGCGCCCTGGACGATGAGACCGGGCGTGGTAAGCGGGCCACCCCACCAGCCAGCACAGCCGCGCCCGCGGGGCGCGTCGAAATCGGCGCTCGGCGGCGTCACTGCGGTACGATCACCTGCCCGTTGGCCGCGTGGACACGCGTGTCGTGCTCTGCTTGATGTTTGACGTGTCGGCGTCAGCGCGGCGGCGTCGAGGTCTGTAACCAGCGCATCACCGTCGGCATGACCCACGCCTGCGGGATCGTCACCATCGAGGTCGGGCAGGCCGTCTTCGGCATCCTCGGCTCCATCGGCACGGTCCTGACCGTCGTCTCCCGCATTAACGCCCAGGAGGTGACCAGACACAAAGGCCTACGGCACGATGAACCGAACAACGTGAAGGACCGGTTTTGTGATGGACACGACGGGGCAGAACCGAGAGCCGTTACCTGCGAAGACCGATAGTGGGCGCGACCCCCCGCGCCAGGCCGAGACGCACCGGCTCACCCGACTGTTGCGAAGGCGACCCGGGAGTTGGGAACTGTCGGGTCGGCGTGTCAGGCTGGATGGGTGGATGTCACGGCGGCGGACATCGCGAGAGTGCCGGCCGAGAACCTGCACGTGGCTCGGTCCGAGTTCGCTGCCGTCTGGACCGCGGCCGAGCATCTCCACGACGACCGAGTACGACAGCGTGTTCCGGACTGGTACGGCGCCGGGATCGTGGTCACGTGTCGGTGGTTGGCCACAGCTATCGTCCGGTCCCCGGAGGGACGGCAGCGGCCGGCGGATGCGCCAGTCACCGGGCGGACGAACATGGCATATCCAGAGTTGATCGAGGCGGAGTGTCTGGCTTCGGAGCTGTTGGACATGCGGCGGCCGGTGCCGACGTGGCTTGCCAACCGGCCAGGTTGGGCTGCGGCAGTTCTGGCGACCTTCAAGTGGGCATGGCTTCGAACTGGTGGCCCACCGATCGACATCGCGCAGTCTGCGGTGGCTGAGGATGCGAGGCGGGCGTCCTCCCAGTAGGGGGCACCCGCCGTCGCGGTCATGCTGATCAGCCCAGCGGGGTGGACAGTTCCATTACCGGTATTCGGTCTCGGGCGTCGACCAGGTCGGCTGTCTGTTCGGCGGCGCGGTCGGCGCGGTCGTCGGCGTGCCAGCGGGTGAGCTGCTCGGCTCGTGCTTCCTCGGCGGCGCGGCGTTCCTCCACGGCGCGGCGGTGCTCGATCTCGGCGAGCGCGCGTTGCGCACGGGAGATCGCGGCCGCGGTCTGGTCGGCGGACGGCACCCGTACCAGGTCCTCGCCGTCTTGGGCCGGTTCGGTCGCGGCCACGTCCCGGATGTCCGGGACGTTGGTCTCGGCGGCGTCTGAGTGCGGGGTCGGCTCGGCGGTGCGCACGTCGGCGTCGCGTTCGGCCGCCACGTCGGCCAGGTCGGCGTCGTCGGTGACCTGGCGGTGCGGGTCCTCGGCCTGTTGGACTTCAGCGTGGGCGGCCAGCCACTCCTCGGCCGTGGTCCGCTCTTCCTCCCGCCCGGCCGCGGCGTCCCGGGCGGACAGCTCCAGACGTGCGCGGTCGGCGGCGGCGCGCGTCTCGGCGGTGTGTACCAGCCAGGCCGCGCGGGCGTCGTCCGCGGCTTGAAGTTCGGCGGTGCGGGCGTCGAGGACATCGGCGAGTGCCGCAGCATCGGCGGCCTCCTGCGCGAGTCGAGCCCGCTCGCCGGCGTCGGCAGCGGCGTCGGCTTCGGCGGTGCGTATGGCGGCGGTGTCGCGGTGCCGGACGGCGGCCTGCCGGGTGCCGGCCAGCTCGTTGACGACGTAGCGGGGTCCCCAGGCGGCTTCCCGTTCGTAGGCGCGGACCCGGACGTACAGCTGGCCGTCGCTCATCTCCTGCTCGGCGCGGTCGGCCTCCGGGCGGCCAAGCGCCCGCCAGGCGGCACGCCAGGACGCGTACGCCTCGACCTGGCCGGGCTTGGACGCCGAACCCAGCGCCGAGGCTGGGTCGTCGTAGCCGGTCAGCTCCCGGTGTGCCGCGACGGCGCCGGCCCGTCGCTCCCACGCTCCACGCTCGGCCTCATCCTCTGGCACAGGACCGAACGCCTCGACGGCCCACTGCGGCGGCTCGGCGGCGACCTGGTCGCCGAGCTCGGCGCGGCGGGCGTCCGCGTCGCTGGCGAGAACAGCCAGGTAGGCGCGCCATTGCGGGTCGTCGACCTGCGGAACCCAGTCTGCGTAGGTGTCCCCGACCGGGTCGAGTGTGACGGTGTCGGTGATGCGGTGATGCAGGACGTTGGCGACCTGCCGGGCGCCGTCCAGGGGTCGGCTGGTCACCGTGTCGTGCAGTACCTGGTACGGGTCGTGCCCGGCCAGCTCGGCGCTACGTAGGACCCGGGTGAGGGTGGTGCCGCCGTCCTCGGCGGCCAGCGCGACCCGCTGGGCGGCGGACAGGTGCCCGTCGGCGGTGAGCTGGTCGAGCCAAGCGGCGGTGCGGCCGGCGGTGGCCAGCTCGGCGGCGTCGGCCAGCAGCTCGGCGGGGGTTCGTACTGCCTTGCTGGTCGCGGCGGCCTCGACGGCGGTGGCCAGCGCCGAGCGCTGCGGCTCTGCGGTTTCCAGGGTCCCGCTGAGCACGGCGACCGGGCGGCGGTGCACCACGTCGTGCACCTCGCCGGTTGGGGCGTCGGCGGGCACGGCCCGGGTGACGACGTGGGCGGTGTTGGTGTGCCGGCCGCGGCTCATGCCGACGTACAGGGCCTCCGGGCCGGTGGTGTTCGTCACGACCGAGTGCGTGGTGTCCACGGTCAGGCCCTCGGCGGCGTGCACGGTGCTCGCGTAGCCGAGCGCGAGGTGCGTGGCCACGTAGTCGCCTGGCAGTGTCATCGCCTCGCCATGCTGCTCCCCGCCGACGCCGCGGCCGAGGACCGGCGCAACGACCAAGCCGCCGTCGTCACGTGTGTCCAAGACGCGGTAGGTCTCGCGGTTTACCGGGCCGCGGCGGTTGCCCTCCCATCCGGCGAGATCCCAGCCGTTGCGACGGGCCTGGACGAGGTCTCCGACGCCGGCCCAGGTGCCCTGCAAACCCAGCGGCACCCCTGCCTCGGCGACCAGTCCGAGCCGGACCAGGTCCACGCGGACCTGCGCGCAGATGCGGGCGGCCTGCTCGTTGGTATCGACGATCAGCAGGGAACGCCGGCCGGACAATGTGTCCGCGAGGAACGCGCGGGTGGCCGAGGCTTCCGCCTGCTCGATCGCGCCGCCGTCGATGAGCCGGCCGTGTCGGTGGTAGTCGGCCAGCACCGACTGCTCGCCGTTGCGCAGCCGCAGCGACGCCTCACGTTCCCAGGCGTGGGTGAAGCGGCGGGCCTCGGCCAGCTCGTAGCTGGGCGCGGTACCGGTGAGCAGGTCCATCACCCCGCCGGCGCCGACCGCGGCGAGCTGGCGGTGGTCGCCGGTCAGGAGCAGCTTCGCGCCGGCGGTGGTGGCGTGGGCGTGGATGGCGGCCAGGTCGGGGGTGGTGACCATGGAGGACTCGTCGACCACGACCAGGTCACCGGCGCGGAGCCGCCACGCCAGATCCTCGGAGGAAGCGCGGCCGTCGGCCAGCCGCTGCTGGGTGGCCAGCCATCGGGCGATGTTCCGGGCGGCGAGCCCTTCGCCGGTCAGGACCTCGGTCGCGATCTGCGAGGTGGCGAGGCCGACGACCTTGCGACCGGCGCCGTCCCACAAGGCCGGGTCCTGCCACGCCTTGGTCAGTGTGCCGACGACGAACGACTTGCCGGTCCCGGCTGGCCCTACCAGGGTCTCCACCGCGGCACCGGAGGTGAGGATGCCGCGGACGGCGGCGGCCTGGTCCGCGCCAAGCTCAATGCCTGACTCCGCCAGGCCGGTGACGAACCCGGCGGCCGTGGCCGGGTCGAGGGCCGGTGCTCCTCCGCGCGCGCCGGAGGCGGCCAGCAACCGCTCCGAATGCACGTGGGCGGGTGTCGCGTACAGCCGGCCACCCGGCGCCTCGTACGCCGACCGGCCGTCGGCGAGCCGCAGCTCGGCGGGCAGCGCGGCCTCACCGGGCCGGACCGGCTCCAACGGCACGGCCACCTCCAGCGCGGTATCGGTCAGCCCGTCCAGCAGCCGGCCGAGCGCAACGGCCTCAGTGGTCCCGATGTGATCGGGGAGGTTGTTGGAGATCGCCCGGGTCAGCTCGGCTCGGGTCCAGGCCGCGCGGACCTGCTGGACTTCGGCGAGCGCCGCCTCGATCACCGCACGTGGCGACCACTTCGCCGGCTCATGCTCCTGCTGCGCGAGACCGAGAACGTCCTGGGCGAGCTGGGCCAGGCCAGTGCCGACCTCGCGGCGCAGCTCGGCGTCCCACCGGTCGAGCCGGGCACCTGCGGTCTCGCCGTCATGGGACTTGGCGTTGCGGGTGGCGAAGGCGACCTTCTGTTGCAGCCGGTCCAGCTCCAGGGAGTTCGGGTCGCGCCCGAACCGCTGCCGGAACGCGGCCACCACCCGCGCGGTCCCTGCCGTGATCGCCCGGGTCCGCTTGGAGAACAGGTCCATCACCGGCTGAGCGATCCCGACGATCTCGCGGGCCTTGCCGTCCAACCGGGCAGCGAACCGCACCCCCAGCGAGCGGGTGAGATGCTCCTCCATCACCCGCTCCCCGACCGCCGCCGCGGCGCCACGGAACCGGTGGATGGCCCGGGAGTCCAGCGTCCGCCAGGTGCCATCGGTGCCCTGGATGCGGTTGAGGATCGCGTTGTGGATGTGTAGCTGCGGGTCGTGGTCACGGGAGTCGTGCTGGAAGAACGACGCGATCGTCCAGTCGTGGGCGTCGCAGTAGCGGCCGGCGGCGCCGCCGTGGTGCCCGACCCGGGAGTAGCCGGCCTTGTCGGCGAGGTAGTCCAGCGCGGCCCGGTTCCCGGCCCAGATCGCGTCCTCGACCGCGGTACGGTGCGCGGCCCACGACTGCTCGGCAGTACGGGCCTGGGTGTACCGGTAGGCGTACCGGTCTGCTGCTGCTGGGTCACCGGCTGCCTCGGCGTCCCCCTGATCGGCGCGGGCCTGCTCGGCGGTACGCCTGGCCGCCACCTCCTGCGCCTCGAACGCGGTGTGCAGCACGGTCACCGACTTCTGCACCGAAATGGTCGCGTCCAGGAACGCCACGTTCTTCCGCGTCCGCCTGCTGGCCTCCAGTTGCAGCTCCGCGCGGCGTTCCGGCGATGCGTGCGGCTCGGCCCGCAGCGCGGCGGCGTAGATCTCCTCCTCCGACAGGTACTTCCGGCCGCTGTGGCCGAGCGTCGCCGCATCTCCCCACGACACCGGATGCTTGAACCCGGGATCCCGCGGGTCCACGTAGTGCTCATAGAGCGCCATCATGTCCTGGTGGTCGACCAGCCCCGTCAGACCGAGCACTTCGGCGCCACGGCCGTACCACCGGCCCGGCGGCTCGCCGGCTGCCACGGCGCCGGTGTAGTAGTTCTCCCGCCCGGTCGCCACGGCCCCGAGCAGGTAGTCCGCCGAGTGCCCCGACGAGATCGTCAGCACGAGCACCACCCCCGAACGGTGCGCCCGAAATATCCCATCCAGGCGTTAGCCCGGATGGCCCAACAGATCGTGATGCCTAGGTATGTAATAGAGGATCTTGTTCTTGTGGGGGTGCTGGTAGTGGTCTTGATGGGTGGGTGATGGTCGTGGTGTGTGGTTCTGGGTGGCTGGAGGGTTGGGTTCTGAGGGTTCTTGGTGTGGTCGGTGGTCGTGATGGTCTTTCTGTGGTCGGTCATCGGCTGAAGGCGGAGAGGGCGGCGGCGAGGGTGAGGAGCCCGAGGCCGGCGGTGAGGAGACGGGTGGCTGTGCGCAGGCGGCTGAACTTGCGGGCGGTGATGCGGGACAGCTCGGTGAGTCGGTCGGCGCGCCAGCGGCTGGCTCCGGCGGTGGCCAGGTCTGCCAGGCTGGCGTGCAGGTCTGCGGCGTGGGCGTAGGCCATCCAGGAGGTGAGCGACGCCGCTGCTGCTGGGCCGCTCCGGTCGGGGTGGGGTGCGGGGCCGGTGTGGGGGTTGACGGTGGCGAGCAGGACCGCCACCGCGGCGCCGAACGCGGCGGTGGCGGCCCAGACCGGCACGGTGACCGGGGTGGGCAGGTGGGCGCCGCTGGTCAGGGCGGTGAGCAGGGCGAGCGCGGCGGAGGCCAGGCTGAGCAGGGTGCCAGCCTTGGTGTCGACCCGGACGGGCTCGCCACGGACGTCGGTGAGTGCCTCGGCGAGCAGGTCGGCCAGCGCGCCGTCCCGGCCGGCCCCAGCGAGGGCCGGTCCGACGCCGGTGGTGTCGGGGCGGGTCATGGTCCTAGTCCTCCGGGTTCGCCGTGGTGGGGACGGCGTGCAGGGCGGGGCGTTGGGTACGGAGGTTCTTCAGAACCTGGCCGGCGGTGCCGCGGGCGACCCCGGCAAGCTCGGTCAGCCGGGTGACGGTGGGCAGCTCGCCGTGGCGGGCCTGGTACGCGCGGGCGTGGGCGAGCGCCCGGTCCGAGGCCGTCCGGACACTGCGGCCGGCGGCCGGCCGTACGGGGGGCTGTACAACCGGGCCGGGCTGTTCAGCGGTGGACGGCGGTTGTACGGAGGCGTACGCCGCTCGGTCGGTCGGCGCGGCGCCGGGTGTGGCCTGGCCGAGCTGGGTGGGCTGGTTGTGCACCGGGCCGGCGTGCTGGTCGGGTGTGGTGGCCTGCGCGGACGGCGGCCGGTCATCCGGCCGGGCCGTGTTCAACGTGACGGGCGTGCTGTTCACCGCCGGGCCGTACAGCCGGGCCGGGGTGGTGTTCGCTGGCTCGTCCGGTGGACCGGCGGCCGGGTGTACGGCGGGCCGGTCGTGCCCGGCCGGGGTGCCCGCAACGGGCACGGTTGTACGAACGGCCGCTGGTTGTACGGCCGGGGCTGGCGTGGGTTGGCTGGTGGGTGTCACGGGCGTGTGGTCGGGGTGGGGGTTGAGGAGGTGGATGAGGTGGGCGGCGATGGCGGCGGCGATGGCGGGCCAGGCGCCGACGCCGAACCGTAGCGGTGTCGGTGCGGCGGCCACTGCGCCGGCGAGGTAGGTGGCCTGGGCGAGGCCGGACAGGCCGGCGGCCAGGACGACGATGGTCCAGGCGTAGCCCCGGCCCCGGTCGGTGAGGCGGTTGGTGGCGGCGTAGGCGACCAGGGCGAGGCCGTCGGTGATCAGCGGGTACAGCCACCCGACCGGGGTGGGGACACCGGCGGCGAGGGCGACCTGGTACAGCCCGTGCGCGGTGGCGATGCCGGCGCCGAGCGCGACGACCAGCCCGGCGGCCCAGACCAGGCCACGCCGCGGCGTGGTCGGCGGGCCGGTGGCGGTCATCGCCGGCCCCTTGTCGTGCGGGCCGGTGCGGCGGCGGTGACCTGGGCGGTGGTCGGCTCCGGTGGCATGCCGGTGCGGTCGCCTGTCCACCAGGCGGCGATCGCCGCAGCGGCGTCGGCCAGCGGTGGGGCCGGTGCGGGCTGGTGCGCCTCGCCGCCGGGTTGGTGGTTCTCGATGGAGCACATCCCGGTGGTGTCGCGGATGCGGCGGGTGACGCCGGGGCGCATCCGGTCGTGCCAGTCCGCGGCGGCGGTGACGGTGCCGTCGTGGGGGTGGTAGGCGGCGGCCCAGGCCTGGTGCAGCCACAGCAGCTCCTCGACCACGTCGGGGTGCCACAGCCAGCAGCCGGGCAGGGTCCGGGCGGCGTCGCTGTAGCGGAGGTAGACGGTGCCTATCCAGGCGGTGAGCTCGGCCAGCACGGCGGCGGCCTGGTCCGCAGTGACGGTGGTGGGCATGCCGAGCCATGACACCGGCCCGCCACCTGAGGCACCGCCCGCCGCCGCGGCGGACTGCTCGGCGAGCCCGGCGGCCAGGCGGGCGAGCTCCTCCACCCGCTCGGGCAGGGCTGAGACCTGGTCGACGGCGCGGCGGAGCGCCTCGACCTCCCGGGCCACACCGGCGACCGCCGCCGCGGTGGCGTACGGCGGCTGGCCGGCCGGCGGTGGCGCGGTCATAGAGCACCTCCGGTGGGGCCGGGCAGCTGCGGGTGGGTGCCGGGCTGGTGGGTGTCGCCGGGACGGACCTGCCGGTAGGTCTCCTCGGTGAACCACCACCCGGCCGGTGTGGGCTGCCAGCCCGGCAGCGGTTCTGGCTCCACCACGACCCGCGGGCCGCTGCCGCTGGTGACCGCGACCCCGATGCCGTAGACGGCCGCCTGCGCCAGCGCGGTGTCCCGCTCCTCGGGCAGCGCTGGGACGATGACGAGCCGGGGGCAGTAGGCGGCGAAGCGGGACGCGGTGGTGAGCCCGTCGAGCCATCGGGTGGCGCGGACGATGGCGAGCAGTGGTGTCAGCGGTGGTACGACACGCCGGGTCACGGTGCCGGGCGAACGCTCCAGCGACCCGGCGGGAAGTTGACGCAGCAGCCGGTGGTCGGTGGGGCTGATGGCGGCGGCCGGCACCGGCAGACCGGCTGGGAGGTTCATCAGCGCGTCCAGGACGTCCAACGCCAGGATCGGGGACCGGCTGCTGCGGCGACGCCACTCGGCCCACCGGGGCGCCAGTCATGCACGTCCTGCACGTGGCCCGCGCCGAGGACGGCACCGTCGTGGAGGTCTCGGAGTCGACGTGGCCGGCCGACCGCATCGTCGTCATCGACGACTACCCCATCGAGCCCGAGCCCGACGCTGACACCCCGGCGTCGGAGATCTGAGCACCCGAGCCAGAGATGAGCCACCAGCCGAACCTGACCGACGCCACCACCGTCCGCGACCACTGGTGGTGGCGCCCCGGATGGCACCTCGGGCAACGCGGCTACACCTGGCATCTCACCTTCACCGACGAGCACGACCTCGCCCGCCTGGCGCGGCAGTACCACCAGGCCCTGGCCAACGCACCGCAGGTCGACCCCGTGCCGGTGCGATGGCTGCACCTGACCATGCAGAACGTCGGGTTCGTCGACGACGTCACCCCAGCCGAGCTTGAGCAGATCACCGACGCCGCCCGCGAACAGCTCGCCGACGTCCCACCGTTCACGATGACGTTCCACCGGCCGGTGCTGCTGCCCGAAGCCGTCGCACTCGTACCCGACCCAGCCGAGTACGTCCACCAGCTCCGGGGCACCCTCCGGCACGCCATTGCCAAGGTACGGGGCGCCGAGCGGGTGCCAGACCCCGACAACGGATACCGGGCTCACCTGAGCGTCGGCTACATCAACGCCGACGGCCCAGCCGAACCTCTCCTCCACGTCCTGCGCAACACTACGACCACCCCGGCCACCGTCACAGTCCACGCGGCATCGCTGATCGAGCTCAACCGCGACCAGAAGGTCTACCGCTGGCGGACGGTCGCACAGGTCCCACTCGGGGGAACCGCCTGACCGCTGATGCCACCAGCTACGACGGAACGCCGACACTCCTACCGTGGAGGCTACGGGAGGAAGGATCACACCCTATGCGCTGCGAGCATCGGCACTCCGTCAGCGTGGCCGGCATTGTCGTTGACGAACAGGGTCGGGCCCTGCTCACCCGGCGACGCGACAACGGCCACGGGGAGCCGCCCGACGGGATCTTCGAGATCGAGGAGACCATCACTGATGGGGTCCGGGAAGAGACCGGGCTGGAGGTCGAGCTCGACAGCCTTACCGGGGTCTACACGAACATGCGGCCCGGGATCGTGGCACTTGTGTTCCGGTGCCGTGTGATCGGTGGTTCCCTTCAGCCCACCGACGAGGCAAGCGACTTCATCTGGGCGCGTGGGGACCAGCTCGGCGAGCTGGTGGACGAGGCCTACGCCGTCCGCGTCCGGGACGCGCTGACCGACCCGCTACGGCCGTTCCTGCGTGAGCACGACGGGGTCCGGCTGCTGTAGAGCTTGTCACGCTTTGCTGCGTGCGCTGGCGGACTCCCGAACTCGCCCTACGGGGACAGATGGGCCGGTCGTTCGAGCCGGCCGCCGAGGATCTCGGCGGCATGGCGGTCGGACTGACCGACCCAGGCGGCGTAGACGCGGAGGGTGGTGGCTCCGCCGCCGTGCCCGAGGCGGCCGGCGACGGTGCGGAGGTCGATGCCTGCGGTGATGAGCTCGGTGGCGGAGTAGTGCCGCAGGGCGTGCAGGTGGCTGCTGATGCCGAGCTTGGCGCACATGTTCACGTAGCGGTGGCTGACCGCTGAGGGGTGGAACGGCTTGTCGGCGGTTGCCTGGTGGGAGAACAGGAACGCGTCGTCGGTTGGCTCCAGGCCGATCGCCCGCACCTGGGCCTCGTACTGCTGGCGGTGCGCGGTGAGCACGTCGACCGTTGCGGGGTCGAGGGCGATCCGGCGCATCTGGTGGGTCTTGGTGTCCTTCTCGATCCCCCGGCCGGCGAGCCATACGTAGTTGCGGCGGATCTCGAGCATTCCGGCGGCCAGGTCGACGTCATGCCAGCGGAGCGCGAGCAGCTCGGCGCGGCGCATGCCGGTGACCATCGTCAGCCATACCAGCGCCCCCCAGCTCTCGTCCTGGCCCCACGCGGCGGAGATGATCCGCGCCGCCTGCTCCGGCGTCGGCGGCTCCGGCCTGGGCTGAGGCTGGCGCGGCTTCCTGGCCACCGTCGCCGGGTTAGACTTGATCCATTCCCACCGCACCGCAGCGGCCAGCGCGCCGCTGATAGTGAAGTGGATCTGGCGGATCATCTGGGCGGACAGTGGGCGGCACTCGTGCGGCCGGCACTCCACGACCACGCAGCCAGCCGCCTCGCAGTCGTGGTCACGCTTGCGTGAGCGGTGGCGAACCGCTCGGCATTCGTGCGGCCCGGTGGCGCGGTGGTCGACTCGGGGCCGGCCGTCGCAGCGCGCCCGGCATCGGCGCAGCTCGGCGTAGAGCTCCTCCAGCAGATGCGCCGTGATCTTGCTCAGGGGCACCTGGCCGAGAGCCGGCTTGATGTGCAGCCGGATGTACCCCGCGTAGGCACGGCGGGTGTTCTCCTCGACCTCGTGTACGCGCAGCCAGGCGTCGAGCGCGACGCTGAGCGTGGCCTTGGTCCGGGCGTTTCGCTGCTCGTCCACGTCGGCGAGCAGCCTGGTCAGAGCCTGCTGCGCCTTGGCCTCGTCGGTGGTCGACTCGGTGAGGTAGTGCGGTCTGCCGGTCAGCGGGTCGATGCCGGCGTAGACGAGCACCTGGAAGGAGCTCCCGCGCCTGCGGATGTGGCCGCGTGTACGGCGGCTGACGGGCTTCGGGCGCATGACAAGAGAGTACCCGTTGACACCACCATTGACATTGATCAGCTCAGGTGGCGCCCAGTCAGGAGAACGTGCAGGTCAGGGGTGGAGCCGCCTGTCGGACTCGAACCGACGACCACTCGCTTACAAGGCGAGAGCTCTACCAACTGAGCTAAGGCGGCACTTCCGCAGATGCTACCGGCCGCCGCGACGACGAGCTCGCCGCCGCGGGTGGGGCCGACCAGCGACCCCCACCCGGGCTAGCGCGCCGTCAGCTCTGGTCAGGCAGCCGGATAATGGCGAACGTCGCCCCAGCGGGGTCGACGCAGGTCGCCATCCGCCCGTACGGCGTGTCGGCCGGGGCCCGCACCACGGTGCCACCGAGAGCGGTGATCTTCTCGGCGACGGCATCGGTGTCCTCGACCGCGAAGTAGGTCAGCCAGTGCGGCGGCACCTCCGGGGGCACCTCCGCCCCCGCCAGGTAGCGCCCGGCAACCCCGTCGTCGCCGACCTTGACCAGGACGTAGTCGAAGTCGGGCGGACCGTCCACCTTCTCCAGCTCGTAGCCGAACAGCGCCTGGTAGAACCGGTCGGCGGCCGCGGCGTCGCGGACGACCAGCTCGTTCCACGCCACGGCACCGGGCTCGTTGACGAGCTGCGCACCGGGATGGTCCTTCGCCTCCCAGAACCCGACAAACGCACCAGCCGGATCCTGAGCGAACGCGAGCCGGCCCGCGTCACCCACATCCATCGGCCCCATCACCACCATGCCACCGGCCTCCTTGACCGTGGCGACCGTCTCGTCGATGTCGGGGCTGGCCAGGTACGTCGACCAGGCCGGCGGGGACTGCGAACCGGGCGGGACTGGCCCGATCCCGGCCACCGTCTTACCCCGCAGCTCGGCCATCCCGTAGTTGCCGAACTCCGCACCCTGGTCGTGCACCGTCCAGCCGAACAGCTCGCCGTAGAAGCGGTTCGCGCCGGCCGGGTCGGTGGTCGCCAGGTCCACCCAGCAAGGCACGCCAGGCAGATAGCTCGTGCGTTCGGACATGTTGTTACCCCTCGTCTTGTCGGTTGCGCTCGTCTGGTCGCGATGCCGGGCTCAGTCTTACTCGGGGGACTGACAGAACGCAGGAGATCGGCAAAGCTCAGCGCCGACGGGCCAGCCGGCGCCGGCGGGCCACCTCGGCCAGCGTGACGGCGGCGGCAACACTGGCGTTCAGCGACTCGGTCGCCGCGGTCATCGGGATCGACACAGTAAGGTCGCACGTCGCCCCGACCAGCCGGGACAGGCCACGCCCCTCCGACCCGACCACCAGCACGACCGGATCGACCGCCGCCTCGAAGTCGTCCAGCGACGTCGTCCCGCCGGCGGCCAGGCCGACCACCGTCAGCCCCGCCTTCTGGTACGTCACCAGGGTGCGGACCAGGTTGGTGACCCGGGCCACCGGCAGCCGGGCGGCGGCACCGGCCGAGGTCCGCCACGCCGTGGCGGTCATCCCGGCGGCACGGCGTTCGGGCAGCAGCACACCGTGCCCGCCGAACGCCGCCGCCGAGCGCACCACCGCGCCGAGGTTACGCGGGTCGGTGAGCCCGTCCAGCGCCACGAACAGCGCCGGGTCGGCCGCCTCCGCGGCGGCCGCCAGCACGTCCAGCGGGTCGGCGTAGCGGTACGGCGGCACCTGCAACGCCAGCCCCTGGTGCAGGATCCCCCCGGTGCGCCGGTCCAGCTCCGGCCGGCTCACCTCCAGGACCGCGATGCCCCGGTCGGCGGCCAGCCGGACCGCGTCAGCCACCCGGCCGTCCAGCTCGACACCCAGCGCGACGTACAGGGCCGTGGCGGGCACGTCGGCCCGCAACGCCTCCAGCACCGGGTTGCGGCCCACCAGCAGCTCCGGACCGGCGACCGCCGGCTTCCTCCGCGCGGCCGGCTGCTTGGCCGCCGTGACGGCCCGGCGGGCCGCCGGATGCCCCTGCCTGACCTCGGCCGGGGGCGTTGGACCCTTGCCCCGCAGGCCGCGCCGACGCTGCCCGCCAGAGCCGGCGACCGCGCCCTTCTTGCTGCCCGGGTTACGCCGGGCGCCCCGGCGCTGGGAGTTGCCCGCCATCACACCGGCCAGGGACCGATGGTCCAGCGCGGCCCGGCCGGGGTGTCCTCGACCATGACGCCAGCGGCGCTGAGCTGCTCACGGATCGAGTCCGCCGCCTGGTAGTCCTTGCGCGCCCGGGCAACCTGCCGCTGCTCCAGCGCGACGGCGACCAGCCGGTCGACCACCTCCCGAAGGCCCCGCCCGTCGCTGGCCGAGCCCGTCCACTGTGGGCTGAGCGGGTCGAGCCCGAGCACGCCGAGCATCGCGCGCACGGACGCCAGCGCGCCGGCCAGCGCGGTCCGGTCACCCGCGGCGAGCGCGACGTTGCCCTCCCGCACCACCTCATGCATGGCGGCTAGCGCGGCCGGCGTACCCAGGTCGTCGTCCATCGCCGCGGCGAACTCGGCGCACAGCACACCGGCCGGCAGCTCCGGCCCGACCACCTCGGTCGCCCGCCGCACGAACCCCTCCAGCCGCCGGTACGCTGCCGCCGCCTCGGCCAGCGCCTCCTCGGTGAAGTCGATCAAAGACCGGTAGTGGGGGGCAACCAGGTAGTAGCGCAGCTCCACCGGCCGGACCCGAGCCACGACGTCGGGGATCAGCAGCGAGTTGCCCACCGACTTGCTCATCTTCTCCCCGCCCACCGTGAGCATGCCGTTGTGCAGCCAGTACCGGGCGAAGCCGTCGCCGGCCGCCTGGGACTGGGCCACCTCGTTCTCGTGGTGGGGGAAGACCAGGTCGGTGCCGCCACCGTGGATGTCGAAGGTGTCACCCAGGTACCTGGTGGCCATCGCCGAGCACTCCAGGTGCCAGCCTGGCCGCCCCGGCCCCCACGGCGTCTCCCAGGCGGGCTCACCCGGCTTGGCGCCCTTCCACAGGGCGAAGTCAAGCCTGTCGTGCTTGCCGGTGGCCTCGACATCGGCCTCGGCCGAACGCATCTTGTCGACCTGCTGGTTGGACAGCGCGCCGTACTTGCCGAAGGACCGCACATCGAAGTAGACGTCACCGCCGGCCGGGTAGGCATGGCCCTTGTCGACCAGCCGGCGGATCAGCGTGATCATCTCCGGCACGTGGCCGGTGGCCCGTGGCTCCACCGTCGGCGGCAGGCAGCCCAGCACGTCGTAGGCGAAGCTGAACGCCCGCTCGTTGCGGGTGGACACCGCCCACCACTGGCTGCCCTCGGCGGCCGCCACCCGGAGAATCTTGTCGTCGATGTCGGTGACGTTGCGGCAGAAGGTGACCCGCAGGCCCCGGTGCTCCAGCCAGCGCCGCAGCACGTCGAAGTTCACACCAGAGCGGATGTGCCCGATGTGCGGGGGAGCCTGAACGGTCGCGCCACACAGGTAGATCGAGGCGTGCCCGGGAACCAGGGGCACGTAGTCGCGAACCGACCGGCTGCTCGTGTCATACAAGCGCAAGGTCACTGACCTATCGTACGCACGACGCTCCATCGGGACGGATGCGGTAGTCCTACTCGCGCGGCCTCGTCGACCCCGGCTGGCCGGTCCGCCCGCGGGTCGAAGTACGGCGACCGGCCGAGCGGCCCTGCCCACTCGGCCGGCGGCACAACCTCGTTGACGCCCCGGACGATCTGGCCGGGCGCCACCGGCTTGGTCACCGTGGCCCCGGCGCAGACATAGGCGCCGTCACCGACCGGGACGCCGACCACAATGGCGCCCCAGCCAACCACGACGTTGTCCCCGAGCACCGGCGAGGTCTCAACCGCATGCGGCGAGTCCCACGGCACCGTCGGGTCGAGCTGGCGATGGATCAGGTCGCCGAAGACCCGGCAGTTCGCGCCGACCACACTGCCGTCGCAGACCAGGCTGGCCACCACAGAGTCGTCGCCGATCCAGGCCCGGGCGCCGATCGAGGCGCGATAGATGACCAGCACCCGATCGCCAACCGTGGCACCGAGCTCGATCCGCGAGTAGGCGTCCAGGACCGAATGCGAGCCGATCTGCGCCTCCTCGCCGATGACGCAGAAGTGACCGACCTCGCTGCCCGGCCCGATCACCGTCGGCCGGCCGGCCAGCTCCCACCTCCCCTCGAACAGCTTGCGGCCGGGCACGCCGAGCTGGGCGGTCTCGGCCACGGTCGCCGTCTCCGCCACCTCGACGGCGCTGGACGGGCAGGTGCCGGACGCGCCTGGCCCGGCGGTCGCCGCCTCGAGCCGTCGGGCGGTGTGGGAGGCCGTGGACACCGCGGCATCGGCCAGATCGAGACAGTGCAGCGCGGCCGGGACCGCACCGAACCGCCTGAGCTCGCCGACCGACTCCTGCCACCGCACGAGATCTTCCCTCCAGGCGGCGACGTACCGACGACAGAGCTCCGGCCGGATCTGGGCGTGCTGCCGCCCAGCCTCGGCAAGCGACCGCAGCGCGGCCGGTCCACGCGGGTCGACAGTCTGGTCGGCCGACGCGGCGGCCCGGTCGGTCAGCCAGGTGAGGAAACCACGACGGCGACGTAGGAACTCGGCCCAGTACCCGGTGTCCGCGGCCTCCACCGACACGGCGTGATGTAGCAGCCCCATCAGGCCCTCGGCGAGCACCTCGCCGAGCTCCTGCGCCGCCGCCCGCCCGGGCCGGTGGAAGGGCGCGTACTCCAACTGCTGAGCCTGACCGGCCTGCGCGACCGCCCGGCGACGTACGGCGTCGAAGAGGAAGAGCCAGTCCTCGTTGTAGATCTCCGGGAAGAACGACGGCGGACGGCGGCAGTCGACGGCCAGCGCGGAGCCTCCGACGAACACGTCCTGCCGGCCATCGATCAGCCGGTTGGCGTGGCAGACGACCGAGTTGTCGGGAAACTCGCGCACCATGAACCCGGCCGCGGCGAACCGGTCGAGCGCGGCACCGGCCCGCCTGACGGCGGGCGCACGAAGACCACGGATGTCATCGTCGAGGAACAGAACCGAGCGCCAGCCCACGAGCCTGGCCAGCAGCAGCCCAAGGTTGCGCTTGACGCTGAGGTCCCCTACCGGTATCGCCTCGGCGAAACCTGTCGTGTCGAACCTCAGCAGCCGATGCTGGTAGCCGGCTGGCAGGTCGACGGCGACCCAGCGCAGGTGCGGCCGGGTGGCCGCGAGCGCGGCCACCTCCTCGGCAGCCGCCTGCCGGCTGCACAGCACCACCAGCCAGCAGTCGACCGCGGCGGCCAGCTCGATCGCGGGACATAGGTGCGGCGCGGTCCGGCCGGCTGGGACGACGATCGCGTCCACGCCGCCGGCCATGACCGGCCCGACCGGTCTGAGCAGGCTGCGATGTGACGCCCGGTGCAGGGCGCGCGGGTCCATCTTGGAGTCGGGTCCTCCGTCGGGCGGCGTGCCGTCCGGCCGTGCAGGAAGGTTGCTCACAGCGCCTCGGGCCATTCATAGTGCCGGTTCCGTGCGGTGGACAGGTCGGGGGTCACCGCGACCCCCTGATAGACCGGGACCCGCATCAGGATCGCGAACCGCAGCTGGTCGGGAAATCGCGACTGGAGGTATTTCGCGTTCTGGTTACGTAAGCCGGCCTCGGTCAGGCAGCGCACCGCGCCGAGGACACCGCGGGTGTAGGTGCCACTGCAAATGGTCAGCGTGCAGGCCGCGTTCATCGGGTTGGCCAGCCGGACCAGCAGCCCGACGTCCTCCGTCAGGGCAAGTCCGACCGGGGCCGGACCGAACATCGGGAGCACCTTGCGGCCGTCCGGCAGGATAAACACCTCGCCGTCGGGGTAGTCCGCGTCCGGGCGCTGCTCGATCGGTAGCCGGACCCGGCTGGTGAACCATTGGGTCGCCTCGTTCAGGCCAATCCCACCGATCAGCACGACATGGCCGTTGAAGTCCTCAGCATCCGCGTCCGACGCGAGGGTGAAGCGGACGTCGGACGTCGGGTTGACCGCCCGCAGGTGCCCGAACAGCTCGACCATCGCGTCGATGTCGGCGTACCGCAGCAGATCGAGGTAGTTCGGGTTCGAGCTGTCGGCATATCGCGGTTGGTCCGCGTGGGGGATCTCACCGCAGACGATCCGGACCGGCGCACGGTCGGGAAAGCTCCAGAAGCCTGACTCCAGCCCAGTTTTGGCGAGTGCGGCCGACCGCAGCTCCCGCAGCTCCCGGTCGAGCTCGTCGCGCCGGTCCCGTTCCGCCTCGGTGAGCTCGTCCTCGCCGAGCAGCCGCGGCTGGCCGTTGGTCATGGACCGGGGAGTGGCGAAGAACGTGGCGTACGCCGACAGCCGGAACGCCGGCGGCGCCACGGGTGCCCGGACGCTCTCCCAGGAGGAGATGCTGGGCACGGCCACACCGATCGCGCCAGCCAGAACAGGCTGGGTCACCTTCACCCCAGGCCAGGTCTCCAGCCGGAGCGCGCGGAGCCGCCTCGCCAGGACAACCCGCGAGCGCGACACCACGCTGGGCTGTGTCCTCGAAGTCGTCGGGCACACCGGGCAGCTCCTGAACTTCAGTGAAGCACTGAAGATTCTGTGGAGAGTGGTCGAAGGTTGAACGCGCCTTGGTGTGCGGCGTGTCGTAGGGCCGTTGACGCCAAGAAGGGACGGACCTTACCCTCAGCTTGCCAACTTTCGCAAACTTCAGATGTAGCGCTGAAGCTTCTCGCGGAGGAAGGGGGGTCGCATGACCGAACCGCCCTGGTAGCGCACGCCCCACCCCCGTTGAGCCGGCTCAGCCCCGAGTCGCTGCTCGTACTCATGACTCACGCCCACGTAGCGGCATCTAGCAAGCACCCCCGGCATCGTTTGGCCGCGACAGACCGGGGGCGCCTGCATCTCTGGACGAAACACCCGTCGGCAGCATCCTGCCCACACGGAAGGTCCCGTCGATGAACACGGTAATCCTCTCTCCGTCTGTCGTAAATGACCTTCTCACCGTGGCCGAGCCTGGCTCGGCCCCTGCCACCGCGACGACCAGACCCACCGTTATGCTGGCCCTGCTGCTGGCACTTGTGCTGGTCACGATCGCGCTCAGCGCGGTGCTCCGCGTCATGCTGGCGGCCGTCACCCTGCTGGTCCGGCCGGTGTTCATCATGGTCCGCGTCCTCGGTCTGGTGGTGCTCGCGGCCGTCGCACTCGTGACCGCGCTGCTGCACAACCCGGGCGGCCCGGACCCCGCCCCGACACCACAGCAAACCCAACAGCCCCACGGCGACAGCTCACCGCCCGACCTGGCCCGGCCGAACCCGGCCGGCTAAGCCAGCCGCCAACGCGGGATCTCCCCGTGCCGGCCCAGCCAGTCCGCGACGCATACGTTCCTGTTTCGCGGGAGGCGCGCCTCGCCACACGGCCGAGGCGCGCCTCTGCCGGCCATTACTTATGGGTGACCGCAGCGTGCATGAGCTCCGCCGTGAGAGGCTTCGCGTTGAATCTTGACTGGGTCGGGAACGCCCTGACCCCCTATGGTGGGGCAACGGCCGCGGTCACCGCAGATGTCGCCTCGGTCACGTTGCCACGGAGCTGGCGGTACCGTCGAAACGACGATTCTGCGACTGTTCCCCAAGTTCAGGCTGAGCGTGATGTCACACCGCGAGCTCAGCGCGAGCACAGTAGACCCGAACGCACATCACCTCGTTCTGATCGGCGGGCCCGACCTCAACTGGGTGGTCCGGGGGAAGCTCGTCGAGTACGGCGACCGGACCCGGTTCGACTACCGGACGCCGTACATCGGTTCGCCGTCGGCGACACACCCGACGAGATCGTGCTGCTGAACAAGTGCACTCACCAAGAGCTCTTCCACCCAGCCCAGAAGAGCCAGGAACTAGGCACGGGGGCCACGGCGGCCGGCGAGGCTGCGGCCGGCGGCGTGAACCAGCCGGAGCTCGACTGTGGCTACTTCGAGCGGTCCGGACCGGCCGCGGAAAGTGGGTGATCTTCGTCGGCGGCTGTCACACCATCGGAGTCCTTGGCGCGGCAAAGGCGTTCTCCGCCGCGGACATCGCGGACGATGACAAGTCGGACACCGTGCTCAGCAACGCCTCGATCATCCGGAGCCGCAAGCTCTCCGGCAAGCCGTTCGCGATCTGGTTCGATGTCAAGCAGGAGACGGCGGTCGCAGGAACGCCAGAGTTCGACCCAACCCGACTCTACTGACCCTCGAGTCGGTCAGCCGAAGTACCGGCGAACCGACTCGAGGGTCACGATGCCGTGGCCGATGGCGAACTCCACCAACTGCTCCTTGCGGCCGCTGCGACGGGGGGCGCCGGACGCCAGCCGGGCCACCGCCTGCTGCTGCTCGGCCGTGCTGGCCCGGCGGGCCCGCTCCGGCGTCCACGGCCGCTCCCCGATCGGCAGCTTGGTCCGGACGTCGTCCAGCCGCCGGTCGACCCAGTCGCCGCTGCGCCGCTCCGGTGTCAGCCCGCACTCGTACAGCCGGTCAGCGACCTGCTGGCTGGTCGGGATCCACGGGCTCTCCGGGTAGCGCAGCGTCGGCTCGCACAGCGCCACCAGGCAGTGGAAGTACGCCGTGCCCTCGGACAGCGACCACGCCGGCCGGGTGCGGTCCGGCCCGGTAACCTCGACCAACCCGCCGTCAGCACCCAGCGCCAACTGTCCGCTGTGGACCTCGAAGTCGAAGCCGTCCTCGGTCGCGGCGAAGGTGACCCTGGCCCGGTTGCCCCCCATCACCAGGTGCGACTGACCGGGCCGCAGCGACCGGCTGGCCGCGCCGGTCTCCTCCAGCAACAGCGGGTTGGAGCCGGTGTTGCTGACCAGGACGCCGTACAGTGTTGCCTCCAGGGTGCCGGCCCGGCGGCTGACCCGAGGGCTGTCGCTCACCGGGAGATCCACCCGGCTGGGCGACCCGGCCCGACCGAAGGACACCGTCTCACCCAGGAGCAGCGGAAGCGCCGGCTGCCCAGGGCAGGAGATCCGGGCGACGAGTGGCGGCACGGCTACGGCGCCTGGTGGGACCGCATCAGCACGTTGTCCCACACCCGGCCGAGGACGTCGAACGGATTCTGATGGAAGGCGTACCCCGCCGTCACCATGCCAAGCAGCAGGGCCATCACCAGGATCACCAGCACGGCCAGAGTCTGCCCGAACCAGCCGAGCCCCGAGCGCCGCCGGCCCGGCGGGGCGAGCCGCGGGGCCGGCAGGCCGGCAACGGCCAGACCAGGTAGCTGCACGCCGGTCAGTGCCGGATGGGCGAGCGGCGGCCGGACCGTGCTGTGCTCCAACTGCTCCAGCCGCCGGGAAAGCTCGCCGTACTGCTGCCGGAGCCGGTCCCGCTCGCGGGTGACCTCGGCGATCGCCAGGGACATCTGCCGGGTCCGCTCCGCCTCCGCCTCCAGCACGAGCTGGGTGGCCCCGCTGTCCTCCTCAGCCAGCCGTTCCTCGATGGCGCGCAGCCGCTCCTGCTCGGCGGCCAGCCGGACCGCGGCCCGTTGACCGTCCCGTGCCTGCTGCGCAAGAGCGGGCACGACGACGTCGGTGAGGTGGCGGGTGGCGTCCAGCAGCAAGCCCGGCGTGCCCACGAAGGCGCCCTGCACCCGGCCGTTCGGCTTGGTCTGGAAGAAGGCGAGAAGCTGCCTGTCGGCCGGGAGCACGGCGACGATCCGCGGCCCGTCGTCCGGCCACGGCACCGACCGGTAGTCCTCCGGCAACGCCAGCTCGGCCAGCCGGTGCCGGAGGACGGCGGCCGTGGTCACCACCCGCTTGGCCGGGTCGTGCACCAGGCAGTCCATGAGCAACTGCCGCCAGCCCGGCGAGAGCCGGTCGTCTACGGCGTACCGGCCGGCACAGACCAGCTCGTACTGCTGCTCGGGGGTGGTGGCCGTGGTGATGTGCCGCCCGGTGAGGATCCGGTGCATCGACACGGCCAGCGCCCAGATGTCGCCCATCTGGGTCGCCCGCCAGCCCTCAACGGGCGGCCGACGTACCCCGTCCTCGTCGAGCCGACCCTGGTTCCGCGTCTCCGGCGGCCAGAACGCCAGCGTGCGGGCCAGCCCGATCGACGCGCTCCGGGTGGACTCCAGCGCCGCGGACACCCCGAAGTCGGCGATGGTGCAGCGCGGGCCGACCCGCAGCAGGTTGGTGGGCTTGATGTCGCCGTGCACGATGCGGCGGGCGTGGATGTGCTCCAGGCCGGCCGCGACGCCCTCGAAGATCGCTGCCCAGGCGCGCTCGGACGGCGCGGCCCGGTCGCCGAGGTCGTATAGGTCCTCGCTGGCAAGCTCCAGCACCAGGCCGAAGTACTGCGGCACGGTATGCGCGACCAGCGCGAACCGGAACGATGTGATCAGGGCGAGGATGTTGTCATGGCCTTCGACGGCGGCGGTCTTGTCCGCCTCGGCAGCCAGCACGTCGAGGTCCTCCGGGGTGCCCCACAGGCACTTTAGAGCCCGCCGTGCCGAGCCGTGTCGGGCCTGCGTCGCCTCGGTCGCCGGCTCGATCTCGTACACCGACGAGAAGCCGCCGTCATCGATGTAGCGCAGCACCCGCCAGCAGTTGTCCGGCTCGGCTCCGGCCACGGTGCCGTCGGTCAGCACGACGTGACGCAGCGTCCCATCGAGCATCGCACCAGTGGACACCTCGGGAGCAGCCGGCGCCAGCCGGCCGGGCGGGTCGCGACGGGCGCCGTGGCCAGCCACCGCCATATCGGAGGACATACGGCACGCACCTCCCTACCCAGCCCCAATGCGTTAGATGTCCTGATGAGCCTAACCGGACTGGTCACGCCGTGCCGAGGGTTGCCAGCACGGCGGTGATGTCGTCCTGCGCACCGGCCGCGACGGCCGCATCCACCAGATCGGCCGGCCCGGCGCCGAGGCCGAGCAGGATGGCCAACGTGGCCGCCGGTAAGGAGCGGGTCAACCCGTCGGTTGCCAGCAGCAGCCGATCCCCCGGGGACAGCCCGACCCGACAGCGCTGCACCGGCGCACCACCCGGCATGCCCAGGTAACGGGTGAGGAGGTTGTCCAGCCGAGCCGCCGCCAGCCCCGACGGCTCCAGCGCACCGCACTCGGTGAGCTCGGCCGCCTTGGTGTGCACGTCGGTGAGCCGGATGAGCGTGTCGCGGTGGACCAGCCAACAGCTCGAGTCGCCCAGGTGCGCGATCTCGGCGCAGTAGGCGCCGACCAGGGCGGCGGTCAGGGTGCAGCCGGGCCGGCACCAGCCTTCGCTGGTCGAGGCGGCTGCCCGGACCGCCCGTTCGGCGGCGTCAACGGCGTCGCCCAACGGCCCGTGCGCCGCGTGCGCTCCGTACTCGCCCGCCGGCCCGGCCGTCGCACCGTCCAGCTCAGCGGCCAGCACCGCGGCCACCGCGGCCACCGCGGCGGACGCGCCGCCCGTCGTACCCCCCATGCCATCGGCAACGACGAGCAGCGCGCCGCACGAGCGGGGCACCGCAGCCCAGCGGTCCTGGTTCGCCTCCCGACCGAGCCCACGGCGGCTGTGCCCTGCCAGCGCCGTGACCGCCGAGCCACGGATGGCCACGCCCCGCTCCCCCGTGTTCGCTCTCACTGGACGAAGAGTGACCCCTACGCGCGCGGGTGTGCAGGGGGGTTTCCCCCGTTCGCGATGGTCCGGCCGGGACGGAGGCTTTGACCTGAGCGAGGCGACGGAGGCGACGATGATGCACGTGCCGTACCAGCCGGGCGGGGGCCGGTGATGACCCCGACCGCGGCGGCGAGCACGCAGGCCGATCGCGGTTCGGCCGGCTGGCCGGCGTTCACCGCCGAGCACCGGGCCGACCTGGTCCACTACGCCCGGCGCCGGCTCGGCCGCAGCCCGGTTGCCGGACACGACGCCGAGGACGTCGTCCAGGAGGTGCTGCTGCGGATGCTGGGCCGGGATGCGGTCGACACTGCCGGCGCGGCCGCGGACCGGTCCGGGCAGGCCATCGACCGGCCGGTGGCGTACCTGCGGCGAGCGGTGGCCAACGAGTGCGTGACCCGGTGGCGGCGGCACCGTGAGCTGCCGACCGAGCAACTGCCGGACCGCGCCGAAGGCGACCACGCCGACCGCTGCTGCACCGGGGTGACCGTGCATGCCGCCCTGGCGATGCTGACCGACCGGCAGCGGGAGATCCTCACCAGGCGGTACCTCCTCGACCACCACGACGACGAGATCGCCACCGAGCTGGGCATCAGCCCGGTCACGGTGCGCACGCTGCGCCGCCGTGGCCTGGCACACCTGCGCCGGGTGCTCGGCGTGCCGGTCCAGCCGAGACAGGCAGGTGCGCCGCTGCGGATCATCGCGTAGCCGGGTTGCCGGGGCGGCCTGTCGCGAGGACAGGGGCTGGGTCAGGTCGGGACGGCGACGACAAGGGCGACCGCTATGGCGGCTAGGCCCTCGCCGCGACCGGTCAGGCCGAGGCCGTCGGTGGTGGTGGCGGACACCGACACCGGTGCGCCAGCGGCATGAGACAGCACCCGCTCCGCCTCGGACCGGCGCGGTCCGACCCGGGGCCGGTTGCCGATGATCTGCACCGACACGTTCCCCACCGCGAACCCGGCCGCGGCCACCCGCCGGACCGCCTCGACGATCAGCGCCACGCCGGACGCCCCTGCCCAGCCCGGCTCGGCGGTGCCGAAGTTCAGGCCGAGATCCCCCAACCCGGCGGCGGCCAGCAGCGCGTCGGCGACGGCGTGTGCGGCCACGTCACCGTCGGAGTGGCCCGCGCAGCCGTCCGCGCCGGCCCACTCCAGGCCAGCCAGCCAGCAGGCCCGGCCGGGCTCGACCGGGTGCACGTCGGTGCCCACCCCGACCCGCGGTACGCCGTTCACGCCGCCATCCAACACCGGCCGCCAGCCGGCGCCCTCATCAGCCGACGTGGCCGCGGACGCGCAGGATCGCCTCGGCCACCAGGAGGTCGAACGGCAGGGTGATCTTCAGCGCCTCTGCCGCGCCCGGTACGGTGTGCACCGCGATGCCGAGCCGTTCGACCAGGCCGGCGTCATCGGTCGCGGCGGCTGCCACGCCGGCTGCGGCGTGCGCGGCGGCCAGCACCTCCCGGCGGAAACCCTGCGGCGTCTGGACCGCCCGGATCGGCTCGCGTGGCAGGGTCGCGGTGACCAGCCCGGCGGCGTCCACCCGCTTGAGGGTGTCCACCATGGGCAGCACAGGTACGGCGGCCGGCGCACCGGCGAGCACGGCGGCGGCCACGGCGTCCACCACCGAGACCGGCACCAGGGGCCGGGCGGCGTCGTGCACCAGCACCACGTCGACCTCCGACGGCAGCACAGCCAGCGCCGCGGCCACCGAGTCCTGCCGGGACGCGCCGCCCGGCACCGCGAGCACCGGCCCCGCCACCAGCTTCGGCAGCTCCCCCACCCGGTCGGCCGGCACCGCGACGACGACCAGCCCGACGTACGGCGACGCGAGCAACGAACGGACCGCATGAACGACAAGAGGCGCCCCGCCGAGCTGGCGGAACGCCTTGGGCACCACGCCCCCCAGCCGCTGCCCTCGCCCCGCGGCAGGCACCACCGCAGCGACGGTCATCGGGCCGCTGCGGAGGCGACCACGCGGAACGCGGGCAACAGCAGGGTGAGTCAGCTCGCCAGGACGTCGTCCAGCAGAGCTTCGGCCTTGTCCTCGTTGGTGTTCTCGGCAAGCGCGAGCTCGCTTACCAGGATCTGCCGGGCCTTGGCGAGCATCCGCTTCTCACCCGCGGACAGGCCCCGCTCCTTGTCACGACGCCACAGGTCGCGTACGACCTCGGCCACCTTGTGCACGTCACCGGAGGCGAGCTTTTCCAAGTTCGCCTTGTAGCGACGCGACCAGTTGGTCGGCTCCTCGGTGTGTGGCGCACGTAGTACCTCGAAAACCCGCTCTAGGCCCTCCTGGCCAACGACATCACGAACGCCGACGACCTCCGCGTTATCCGCGGGAACCCGTACGGTGAGATCGCCTTGGGCAACCTTGAGCACGAGGTAGGTCTTCGCTTCGCCCTTGATGACGCGACTCTCGATCGCCTCGATCGTGGCGGCCCCGTGATGGGGATAGACGACGGTCTCGCCGACGTTGAAAACCATGTGTCCGTGACCCCTTTCGCCGAAGCCAGGATATCACGACCCGGGCGGGTGACGCCGGTCAGGAAACCACATATGTGCAGGTCAGGGGCGTACTGTGGGAGAAAGAGGGGGTTGACATAGGCCTGTTGATCTGCTTGCGATGGTTCGGGCGGGTCGTCGGCATTACCCCATCCGGGCTCAACTGCTGGCGTCCGGCGCGGATCGGGCGCACGCTGGACGGATGGCCCCCGATGATGATCCCCTGGATCGCGGCAACAGCCCGGTCGACGGGTGGCCGCCGGATTTCGATCACCTGGTAGTCCCCGATGACGCAAGGGAGCTGGACGCCGACGCCCGTGCGCTGGCTCGGGAGCGGCGGGCCGCCAGCCGCCGTGGTTGGCTGCGCGGCCTGACCCGGATCAGCCGCTGGCACCAGTACCCACTGTCCTGGGCAATCGGGCTCGCCGCGGTAGTCGCCGCAGTCCTGGTGGCCGTCCTGCTCGCGGCGTTCCGCCCCACCAGCCGTGCCACCCCGCGCGCCCAGCCGCTGTCCAGCGACCCGGCCCACCCTGTCGGGTCCGCTGGTGGCCTGCTGCCCGACCTCCTGGTCAGCCGGGACGGCGGCGGCAACACCGCCCTGCGCGACTACCGGCCGGCGGTGATCGTGCTGGTCCCGGCCGGCTGTGACTGTGCTGGCGCGCTGCGCGCCACGGCGCGCGTGGCCGATAAGCACCATGTCTACGCGGTCGCGATCGGCCACGACCTGCCCGTCCTGCCGGCAGATCTGGCGCATGGCTCGGTGGTCCGGGCAGTCGACCCGGCCGGCGGCCTGTTCACCCAGTACCACGTGGCCGGCAGCAGACCGCTGCTGCTGCTGGTGACCGACCAAGGCCGGCTCAACCAGGTGCTCACCGACTCCCCGCCCGCGACCACGCTGGATACCGAGGTCGCCTCGCTGACCGGCTGACCGTTGTCCATAGTGGACAGTGGCACAGTGGACAGTGTTGATGTCCATAGTGGACAGTACAGCCCGCCGTGGGCGGTGGGGTGCTGGCCGGGGGTGCGCTGACTGAGGCGCCGGGCGTGGCCGATACCCTCATGCTCGCGACCGGGACCGTAGCGAGGAGGGTCCGTCACTGTGAGCCGCTTGACCCGTACCGCCCGCGTGGCCGGTGCCGCTGTGCTGGCGTTCGCCGGTCTGCTCGGCGCGGGCTGCAGTGCCGGCCAGACCGCCCAGACGGCCACCCAGAAGTCCACGGTGGAAGGCGCCGCCGGCAATGTTGGCCCGATCGCGGTGCGCTACGCGCGGGTGGCCTATCCAGACAGGGGGAGGTACTCGGTCGGCGACCAGGCATCGCTGCTGTTCGACGTCGTCAACACCGGACGTACCGCCGACGCCCTCGTCTCGGTCCGCTCGGGCACGGCGACCGACACGCAGCTCGTGGCCACGACCATCGTGCCGATCCCGAACGCCTCGCTGGCAACGTCCGGCCCGAGCACCGGCCCGAGCACCGGGGTGGGCGCGCCACGCGCCGGCGCAATCCCGATCCCGCCCGGCACGCTGGTCACCGTCGGCACGGTCGGCACCGGCTGCTGCCGGGTCACGCTGGTCGGGCTGACCAGGACGCTGCTGCCCGGGCAGAACGTGTCGGTCACGTTCGTGTTCGCCCGGGCCGGCGCACTGACCCTCACCGTGCCGGTGGCGACCCCGCTGACCGCGCTGCCCCGACCGTCGCCGATCGTCACCGACACGCCGGAGGGCTGAGCGCCGTCCGGCTCTGTCAGCGCCTCACCCTAGGGTGTGCCGCGTGACCAAGGCCGTCGGCAAGTCCCGCGAGCAACCAGCGTTCCGCTGCGAGGAGTGCGGGTATGCCGTGCCCAAGTGGGTGGGCCGCTGTCCGGAGTGCCAGGCCTGGGGCTCGATCCCCGAACTCTGCGGCACGTCCAGGCCGAGGGCGGTGACCGCCGGCCCGGTGAGCGCCCCGGCCCGGCCGATCAAGGAGATCGACGTGGCCGCGGCGCAGGCCCGGCCGACCGGAGTGGCCGAGCTGGACCGGGTGCTCGGCGGCGGGCTGGTGCCCGGCGCGGTCCTGCTGCTCGCTGGCGAGCCCGGTGTCGGCAAGTCGACGCTGCTGCTGGAGGTGGCCCGGAGGTACGCCGACCAGGGCACCGCGCTGTACCTGACAGGTGAGGAGTCGGCCGCCCAGGTGCGGCTGCGGGCGGAGCGGATCGGCGCCCTGCACCCCGCGCTGTACCTGGCCGCCGAGACCGACCTGGCCGCGCTGCTCGGGCACGTCGACGCGGTGCGGCCCGGGCTGCTGGTGGTCGACTCGGTGCAGACCCTGGGCTCGCCAGCGGTGGACGGCGCGCCCGGCGGGGTCACCCAGATCCGAGCCGTCACCGCGGCGCTGGTCTCGGTCGCCAAGCAGCGTGGCATCGCCACGATCCTGGTCGGCCACGTCACCAAGGACGGCTCGATCGCCGGGCCGCGGGTGCTGGAGCACCTGGTCGACGTCGTGCTGCATTTCGAGGGCGAGCGACACTCCACACTGCGGCTGGTGCGCGGGGTGAAGAACCGGTACGGCCCGGCCGACGAGGTGGGCTGCTTCGAGCTGCACGACGCCGGTATCCGCGGCCTGCCCGACCCGTCCGGGCTGTTCCTGTCCCGGCGTACCGAGCCGGTGTCCGGCACCTGCGTCACGGTGACGGTGGAGGGCAAGCGGCCACTGCCAGCTGAGGTGCAGGCGTTGGTGGACAAGGCGCACGGCATCCCGCGGCGGGTGGCCAGCGGGGTGGAGTCAGCCCGGGTGGCGATGGTGCTGGCGGTGCTGAGCCGACACGGCAGGCTGCGCCTCGGCGACCAGGACGTCTACTGCGCCACCGTGGGCGGGATGCGGGTGACCGAGCCGGCCGCGGACCTGGCGCTGGCTCTCGCGGTCGCCTCGGCGTACCGAGGCAGGCCGCTGCCACCTGACCTGGTGGCGGTGGGCGAGGTCGGGCTGGCGGGCGACGTACGCCGGGTGTCGGCGGTGAGCCGCCGGCTGGTCGAGGCCGCCCGGCTGGGCTTCACCCGGGCGCTGGTCCCGCCGGCCTGGGGAGCGACCGTCAGCGGGCCGGGCCGCGGCGGGCGGGCCGGCGGTGGTTCGGTGCCGGCCGGGCTGCGGGTCGAGGAGGTGGCCGACCTGGGGGCCGCGCTGCGCGCGATGGCACTCGGCTGACAGACCGCACGATGTTGGCAGGCCACCTGGAGCTAACAGGCCGCAAGGTGTTGGCGTTGAGGGACCACATCGTGCTGACGGCTAGCACCGTCCTGGGATCACGCTGTAGGCCGAGACCACACTGGGGTACTGCCGCGCCGCACGCCGATCGGCGCGGCAGCCTCCCAGTGGCGTGGCCTAAACCCAACGGGCGGGTCTCGGCCGCGATGCCCCTCACACCCAGCACTTGGTCGCGGGGCGCCCGACCGTTACATCACCGCAGCCCGAAGGAGACTGTCCGATCAGAAGGTTGACGTTCGTACGCGGGCGTGCAGATGCACGAACCGCCGTAGACTGATCTCGTCATCGTCCAGACAGGAGCAGCAAACGTGCCCGACCGAGACGACAAGCTGCGTTCTACGCTCGCTCAGGTCGCCCCTGGCACCGCGCTGCGGGACGGGCTGGAGCGGATCCTGCGGGGCAACACCGGCGCGCTGGTGATCATGGGGTTCGACCAGGTTGTCGACTCGATCTGCACCGGCGGGTTCCCGCTGGATGTGGAGTTCTCCGCGACCCGGCTGCGGGAGCTGGCCAAGATGGACGGCGCCGTCGTGCTGTCGGACTCCAACCGGATCCTACGGGCCGGCGTACACCTCATGCCGGACCCGTCGATCCCGTCGGAGGAGTCCGGCACCCGGCACCGCACCGCCGAGCGGGTAGCCATCCAGACCGGTTTCCCGGTCATCTCGGTGAGCCAGTCGATGCGGATCATCGGGCTGTACGTCGACGGCCGGCGGTACGTGTTGGACAACTCGGCCGCGATCCTGTCCCGGGCCAACCAAGCGCTGGCCACCCTGGAGCGGTACAAGCTGCGGCTGGACGAGGTCGCCGGCACCCTGTCGGCGTTGGAGATCGAGGATCTGGTCACCGTACGCGACGCGACGAGCGTGGCGCAGCGGATGGAGATGGTGCGCCGGATCGCCGACGAGATCCAAGGCTACGTCGTCGAGCTGGGCACCGACGGGCGGCTGCTCTCGCTGCAGCTCGATGAGCTGATGGCCGGCGTGGAGGAGGAGCGGGAGCTGGTGGCCCGCGACTACATGCCGGCCGGCGGGCGCCGGCCCAAGACCATAGACCAGGTGCTCGACGAGCTGCACGGGCTCTCCGCGACCGAGCTGCTCGACCTGACCCTGGTGGCCCGCGCCACCGGCTACTCGCCGACGCCCGAGGCGCTGGAGAGCGCGGTCAGCCCGCGTGGGTACCGGCTGCTGGCGAAGGTGCCCCGGCTGCCGGGGAACGTGGTCAACCGGCTGGTGGAGCACTTCGGTGGGCTGCAGAAGCTGCTGGCCGCGACCGTCGACGACCTGCTGGCCGTGGACGGGGTCGGCGAGGCGCGGGCGCGCAGCGTACGGGAAGGGTTGTCCCGGCTGGCCGAGTCGAGCATCCTCGAACGCTACGTCTGAGACCAACAGGTCAGGCGGTGAGCACGAGCTTGGCCGCCGGGCTGGTCAGGCCGCCGAGCTGGCCGATGATCTGGTAGGTGCCCGCCTTGACCCTGGCCCGCGCGCCGGTGCAGCCTGGCTGCGAGCTGAGCCCGGACCACATCACGGTCGAGCTGACGACTTGGCCCGCCGCGAGGGTCCGCACGTCCGTGGCGCCCTCGGGGTAGCAGTCGTTGCTGGACCACAGCCTGGTCCGGCCGTCGTACACCAGGATCTGCTGCTGCCTGGCGCCCACGTCGCGGGTGCAGGCGACATCCGACCGGTTGCGGATGGTCAGCTTCAGGGCAGGGGTGTCACCGATGCGGTACGACGGCTTGGCGACCGACACGGCCAGCAGGATCGCACTGTCCGGGCAGGGCCGTGGTGCAGCGGTGGGGGCGTTCTGGACCGGCCCGCTGCCTGCCGGGCCAGCGCCTGCCGGGCCGGTGCGCGCCGGGCCGGTGCGCGCCGGGCCGCTCGGCGTCAGAGCCGGGCCAGGCGCCGGACCACCGGCGGTACCCGGCGAGGCCGTGATGGCCGCCGAGGGAGTACGGGTCGGGACGGGCACCGAGAGGTCGGGTGAGTCCACAGCACCAGTCTGTCGCGGGTCTCCGCTGCTGCCTGAACACATCGCCAGGCCGATCAGCAGGATGACGAACAACCCGCCAGCCACCGCCAGCCGGCGACGCCAGTAGACAGATGGCGGCAGCGGCCCGACCGGTTGCAGCATGATCGCAGAGGCTACCGCCCCCGCATCGACAAATGTCGGCGCCGCGCCGCGCCGCAGCCGGTCGCCGTCCGGGCGGGCGGGCCGCGCATGGCAGGATGCGATGGCGATGATAGCCGTGGACGATCTGATCGACTGGTATGCCGAGCATGCCCGGGAGCTGCCGTGGCGGCAGCCCGATGCCAGCGCATGGGCCGTCTGCGTCAGCGAGCTCATGTTGCAGCAGACGCCGGTGACCCGGGTCCTCCCGGTGTACGACGCCTGGCTGGCGCGCTGGCCCACCGCCACCGCGCTGGCCGCCGCGACGCCCGGCGAGGCGGTCCGGATGTGGGGCAAGCTCGGCTATCCTCGCCGGGCGCTTCGGCTGCACGAATGCGCGGTCGCGGTGGTGGAGCGGCACGGCGGCGAGCTGCCGGCCGACGTCGACACGCTGCTGGAGCTGCCCGGGATCGGGGCGTACACCGCGCGGGCGATCGCCGCGTTCGCCTTCGGGGCGCGCTGCCCCGTGGTGGACACCAACGTGCGGCGGGTGGTGGCCCGCGCTGTCGGCGGCGTGGGCGACGCCGGCCCGCCCTCGACCGCCCGTGACCTGGCCGCGGTCGAGGCGCTGCTGCCGCCCGAGCCGGCTCGGGCCGCCACGCTGTCGGCCGCGCTGATGGAGCTGGGACAGACGGTGTGCACGTCGCGGGCACCCCGGTGCGCCGGCTGCCCGGTCCGCTCCGGGTGTGGCTGGCTCGCGGCCGGGCGTCCGCCGTACGACGGACCGACCCGGCCGGCACAGCGGTTCGCCGGCACCGACCGGCAGGTGCGAGGGCTGCTGATGGACGTACTGCGCGCGGCGCCCGGGCCGGTCACTCTGGACGCGCTGGACGCGGTCTGGCACGACGACACCCAGCGGGCCCGGGCGCTGGACGCTCTGGTCTCCGACGGGCTGGTTGACCCGCTGCCGGACGGCCTGTTCGCGCTGCCCGGCGGGCCGCCGGGCCCGAAGGGGCCGACGGCCCGGGCAGCAACATGAGTGCCCGGCTCCTCGTCCGGGTCATCCGGACGAGGAGCCGGGCACTGTTGCCGTTGGTCAGGCCGTGCCGTCGACGATGTTCGCCGGTACGGCGTCCGGCACCTCAAGCGGCTTGGGCTCGCCCCGGAAGGTAAACCCAGCCGGCTCGCCGGCAACGTCGAGCGACACGTCCACCAGCACGATATGGCCAGGCTGCAGGTTGCCGAAGAGGATCTTCTCGCTCAGCGGGTCCTCGATCTCACGCTGGATGGCCCGGCGCAGCGGCCGCGCCCCCAGCACCGGGTCGTAGCCACGTTTGGCCAGCAGCCGCTTGCCCGCCTCGGTGACCTCCAGCGACATGTCCTTGTTCTTGAGCTGGAGGTCGACCCGGCCCAGCATCATGTCGACGATCCGGACGATCTCGTCCTCGGTGAGCTGGTGGAAGACGATGGTGTCGTCGATCCGGTTCAGGAACTCGGGCCGGAAGTGCTGCTTCATCTCGTCCTGCACCCGCTGCTTCATCCGGTCGTAGTCGGAGGAGCTGTCGCCCATGCCCTGGAAGCCCAGGTTGACGGCCTTGGAGATGTCGCGGGTGCCCAGGTTGGTGGTCAGGATGATCACCGTGTTCTTGAAGTCCACGATGCGACCCTGGCCGTCGGTCAGCCGGCCGTCCTCCAGCACCTGCAGCAGCGTGTTGAACACGTCCGGATGAGCCTTCTCGACCTCGTCGAAGAGCACCACCGAGAACGGCTTGCGGCGCACCTTCTCGGTGAGCTGGCCGCCCTCGTCGTAGCCGACGTACCCGGGAGGCGCGCCGACCAGCCGGGAGACCGTGTACCGGTCGTGGAACTCGGACATGTCGAGCTGGATCAGCGAGCCCTCGTCGCCGAACAGGAACTCCGCCAGCGCCTTGGACAGCTCGGTCTTCCCCACGCCGGACGGCCCGGCGAAGATGAACGACCCGCTCGGCCGCTTCGGGTCCTTCAACCCGGCCCTGGTCCGCCGGATGGCCTGCGAGACCGCCTTGATCGCCTGCTCCTGGCCGACGATCCGCTTGTGCAGCTCGTCCTCCATCCGCAGCAGCCGGGCGGTCTCCTCCTCGGTGAGCTTGAAGACCGGGATGCCGGTCCACGAGGCGAGCACCTCGGCGATCTGCTCGTCGTCCACCTCGGCGACGACGTCCATGTCGCCGGCCTTCCACTCCTTCTCCCGCTGCGCCTTCTCGCCCAGCAGGTTCTTCTCCCGGTCACGCAGCGCTGCGGCCTTCTCGAAGTCCTGCGCGTCGATCGCGGACTCCTTCTCCCGGCGCACCTGGGCGATCTTCTCGTCGAACTCGCGCAGGTCCGGCGGTGCCGTCATCCGCTTGATCCGCATCCGGGAGCCGGCCTCGTCGATCAGGTCGATCGCCTTGTCCGGCAGGAACCGGTCGGAGATGTACCGGTCGGCCAGGGTGGCAGCGGCCACCAGCGCGGCATCGGTGATGGACACCCGGTGGTGTGCCTCGTACCGGTCGCGCAGGCCCTTGAGGATGTCGATGGTGTGCGCGACCGTCGGCTCGCCGATCTGGATCGGCTGGAACCGGCGCTCCAGGGCGGCGTCCTTCTCCAGGTGCTTGCGGTACTCATCCAAGGTGGTGGCGCCGATGGTCTGCAGCTCACCGCGGGCCAGCATCGGCTTGAGGATGCTGGCGGCGTCGATCGCACCCTCGGCCGCGCCCGCGCCGACCAGGGTGTGGATCTCGTCGATGAACAGGATGATGTCGCCGCGGGTGCGGATCTCCTTCAGGACCTTCTTCAGCCGCTCCTCAAAGTCGCCGCGGTACCGCGAGCCGGCGACCAGCGCACCGAGGTCCAGGCTGTAGAGCTGCTTGTCCTTGAGCGTCTCGGGCACCTCGCCCTTGACGATGGACTGGGCCAGCCCCTCCACGACCGCGGTCTTACCGACCCCGGGCTCGCCGATCAGGACCGGGTTGTTCTTGGTACGGCGGGACAGCACCTGCATGACCCGCTCGATCTCCTTCTCCCGGCCGATGACCGGGTCGAGCTTGCCCTCACGGGCGGCCTGCGTGTAGTTGCGCCCGAACTGGTCCAGCACCAGGGACGAGCTCGGCGTGCTCTCCCCGCCCGCTCCCGCGCCGGCTGGCTCCTTGCCCTGGTAGCCGGAGAGGAGCTGGATCACCTGCTGGCGGACCCGGTTGAGGTCGGCGCCGAGCTTGACCAGCACCTGGGCGGCCACGCCCTCGCCCTCGCGGATCAGGCCGAGCAGGATGTGCTCGGTACCGATGTAGTTGTGCCCGAGCTGGAGCGCCTCGCGTAGCGACAGCTCCAGCACCTTCTTGGCTCGCGGGGTGAACGGGATGTGCCCGCTCGGCGCCTGCTGGCCCTGGCCGATGATCTCCTCGACCTGCTGCCGGACGCCCTCCAGCGAGATGCCGAGGGACTCCAACGCCTTGGCGGCGACGCCCTCGCCCTCGTGAATGAGACCGAGCAGGATGTGCTCAGTCCCGATGTAGTTGTGGTTGAGCATCCGGGCCTCTTCCTGGGCCAGGACCACAACCCTGCGGGCTCGGTCTGTGAATCTCTCGAACATGTCAACTCCTCGCGTGCCCTTGTCGACACCATGCGGGGCCGGCAACAGCCACCCCGGTGCGACGTGCGCCACACCCGAGCCACCGCTGTCTACCTCACTCTATCCCCGGTGGCCTACGGGACATCCCGTCGTTCGAGGGACGCGGCCCGCGACGCTGCGTGACGCACCCCCTACCTACCGGTGTCCAAAACCACGCGGACGTCCGATGAAACGCCTGGCCAGCGGCGATGTTCCGGGGTACGCCGAGAGCGAAAGCAGCGGTCACGCCGCCCGTACGCTCAGAGCGAACGCGCCCGGGGCCAGGCCGCCCCCAAGATCTTCCAGGCGCCGTCCAGATGGCGGCAGGCGGGACACGCATGGCGACCGTGCACTCCGGGCCGGACCGGGCCCCGCCGAATGCGGCGGGCTGCCCACAACATACCGCCGGCGGCTCCGGAGGTTTCCGGAGGCCGCCGGCGGACGGTCCTACGCGCTCAGACCGAGGCGTTGTACTGCTCGACGATGCTGGCCGGGATACGGCCGCGGTCGCTGACCTTCAGACCCTTGCCCTTTGCCCAGGATCGAATGGCGGCGGCCTGCTCGCGGTCCATGGCGGCACGGCCACCGCGTCCGGAGCGGGGTCGGCCGGCCGGCCGGCCGACGGCCTGGCCAGCCTTGCGCGCGGCGCCCACGTATCCGGCGAGCGCGTCGCGCAACTTGGCAGCGTTCTTGGCGGAGAGGTCGATCTCGTAGCTGGTCCCGTCGAGACCAAAGGCAACGGTCTCGCTCGCGTCTCCACCATCGAGGTCGTCCAGGAGCAGCACCTGAATCTTCTGTGCCACGTGAGGTCCTTTCTACAACGAGGTCGGTGTGCCGGGGCTGCACACCGACGCCATCGTATAGCCAAGAGCCGGGAAAAGGGAATTCAAACGAATGGACGCGCCGGGAAACGGGGCACCACTGGACGCGAACCACTGGGTCCAGCACTGGTCCAGGACTGGTCCAGCACTGGGTTGAGCACTGCGCCGAGCCACTGGCGCCACGCCTACTGGGGCACCGCCTACTCGGGTCTGGTGGTCGCCTACTCGGGTCTGGTGGCCGCCAACTGTCGGCCGCATCACTCTGGAGCCCTGCCCAACTCGGGGCGCACCTACTCGGGGCGCACCAGGGGGAAGAGGATCGTCTCCCGGATGCCCAGGCCGGTCAGCGCCATCAGCAGCCGGTCGATACCCATTCCCATTCCCCCGGCCGGGGGCATGCCGTACTCCATCGCCCGGAGGAAGTCCTCGTCGAGCCGCATCGCCTCCGGGTCCCCCTTTGCGGCCAGTAGCGACTGCTGCACGAGCCGTTGTCGCTGTATCACCGGATCCACCAGCTCAGAGTACGCCGTGCCCAACTCGAACCCGCAGACGTAGAGGTCCCACTTCTCCGCCAGCCCTGGGGTGTCGCGATGGGACCGGGTCAGCGGCGTGGTGTCCTCAGGGAAGTCGCGGACGAAGGTGGGTTCGACCAGGTCAGGCACCACCAGGGCCTCGAAGATCTCCTCGACGATCTTACCGTTGACCCATTCGGGGTCGACCGCGACACCATGCTTGTCCGCCACCGAGACGAGCCGCTCGCGTGGCGTCCGCACGGTGATCTCCTCACCCACCGCAGCGGAGACCACGCCGTAGAGGGTGACGGCGCGCCACGACCCGCCGAGGTCATGCTCGGATCCGTCGGCGTGGCGGACCATAGTCGAGCCGAACACCTCCTCGGCGGCCTCCTGCACCAGCTCGCGGGTCAGCGTGGCCATCGTGTCGTAGTCGCCGTACGCCTGGTACGCCTCCAGCATGGCGAACTCCGGCGAGTGGGAGGAGTCTGCACCCTCGTTCCGGAAGTTGCGGTTGATTTCAAAAACCCGCTCGATCCCGCCGACGACGCACCGCTTGAGGTACAACTCGGGCGCGATCCTCAGGTAGAGGTCCATGTCGTAGGCGTTGATATGGGTCCGGAACGGACGGGCCGCCGCGCCGCCATGCAGCACCTGCAACATCGGCGTCTCGACCTCGACGTACCGGCGCCGGTGGAACGAGTCACGCAGCGCCCGCACGGTGGCCGCCCGGACCTCCACGGTGCGGCGGGCCTCGGGCCGCATGATGAGGTCGACGTACCGTTGCCGAACGCGCGTTTCCTCACTCATCGGCTTGTGCGCCACCGGCAGCGGACGCAGTGCCTTGGCGGTGAGCCGCCACCCGCCGGCAAGCACCGACAGCTCGCCGCGGCGCGAGGTGATGACCTCCCCCTCGATGAATACGTGATCGCCAAGATCGACGTCGGACTTCCACGCGGCGAGCGATTCGGCCCCGACGCCGGCCACGCTGAGCATGACCTGGAGTTCAGCGCCACCACCCTCGCGGAGTACCGCGAAGCACAGCTTGCCAGTGTTTCGGACAAATATCACACGACCGGTTATTCCGACCTGTTCGCCGGTCTGGGTGTCCGGTGGCAGGTCAGGGTACTTGGCCCGAATCCCGGCCAGCGTATGGGTGCGCGGCACGCCGACTGGAAACGGGTCGCCGGACGCGCGCAGCCGCTCGTACTTCTCCCGGCGGACGCGCATCTGCTCGGGCAGGTCGTCAACGGGATCGGATGTCGGCTGGTCGGTCACGACGGGTTACGGTACCGGACTTCGGCCTCGTCGCATTCGGTCCGGATAAGGTCCTGTTGTGGAGGAGACGGTACGGCGCCGGCTCAGCGCGGCGTTCGACGACGCGGTCGATCGCTACGAGCGGGCACGGCCGACGTACCCGGTCCCGGCGGTGCGCTGGCTGGTACCGCCGGCCGCCCGGACGCTGCTCGACGTCGGCGCCGGCACCGGAAAGCTGACCCGAGTGCTGGTCGGGCTCGGCTACTCCGTGACGGCGGTCGAGCCGCTCGCCGGGATGCTGGCCGAGCTGGCCCGGCTGCTGCCCGGCGTGACCGTGCTGGCCGGCACCGCCGAGCGGCTCCCGGTGCCGGCCGCCTCGGTCGACGCCGTGCTGGTGGCGCAGGCCTGGCACTGGTTTGACGAGCGGGCGGCCGCCGTCGAGGCGGCCCGGGTCCTCCGGCCTGGTGGCTACCTCGGCCTGCTGTGGAACGAGCTGGACGACGCGGTGCCCTGGATCGCGCGGCTACGCCGGCTGATCGGGGCGGTGGCCCAGCGGGCGGCCGGCGGCCCGGTGCGTGAGGAGGCCGTACGGCCGGAGCTCGGCCCACTGTTCGGGCCGCCGGACACCGCGCAGTTCCGCCACTCCCAGCGGGTGGACCTGCCGACGCTGCTGGACGGCGTGGCCTCCCGCAGCTACGTGATCACCCGGCCGGCGGCCGAGCGGGACCGGCTGCTCGCCGACGTCGCGGAGCTGGCCCGCACCCATCCGGACACCGCCGGCCGGGCCGAGTACGTCCTGCCGTACCGGACCCGGTGCTGGCGGGCCTGCCGCCGTACCGGCGCTGCGGTAGCCGGGGAGTGAATGGCCGGGGAACGAGTGGCCGGGAGCGATTTCCGCGCCGGAGCGGATGCGGTCAGACTTGCCGGCATGTTGAGCGAGGTGTTTGTGGCGGCGTCGGACGACGCCGCCAGGGCGTACCTGCACACGGGCGCCGCCGTGGCCGGGGTCGAGGACGTGGTGGAGACCACCGAGCTGACCTCGGTGGAGATCGACCTGCTGGAGTCGGTGCTGACCGGCCGGCCGCTGCGGGACGTGGTGCGCGAGGAGGGCGGTGGCGTGCTTGCCTACGCTGGCGACCAGGGGCCGTGGGTGATGGACGTGCACCTGGAGCTCACCGACGCGCTGGTCGCCCTCGCAGGGGAGCCGGGCGAGCGGGTCGCCGCGGCGGCAGCCGCCTGGGGCAAGCACACCGAGCTGGCCGAGGCGGACCCGGACGACGTGCTGGCGCTGCTGGAGGAGCTGGTCGGGCTCGCGGTCACCGCCCGCGAGCAGGGCGGCGAGCTGTACCTGTGGAACGCCCTGGAGCCGGACGTCAGCGGATGATGAGCTGGGCCACGGTGTAGATGACCAAGCCGGCCAGGGCGCCCACCACGGTGCCGTTGACCCGGATCCACTGCAGGTCCCGGCCGACCTGCAGCTCGATCTTCTGGCTGGTCTGCTCGGTGTCCCAGGACCGCACCGTGCCAGTAACCAGATCGGCCAGCTCAGCGCGGTAGGCATCCACCAGGTAGCCGACCAGCCGCTCCAGCCAGCCGTCCAGCTTGGCCCGCAGCGCGGCGTCCTCGCGCAGCCGTTCACCGAAGACCACCAGCCCGGCTTCCAGCCGGCGGCGCAGCTCAGAGTCCGGGTCGGCCGCGGCCTCGGTGAGCGAGGTCTTGATCTCGCTGCCGAGCGAGGCGAACCACTCCCGGATCGCCGGGTAGGTGAGCAGCTGCTCCTTCATCGCCTCGGCCCGGGCGGACAGCTCCGGGTCGGTATGCAGCCGGCGAGCCAGCTCGCGCACCCGGACGTCGTACTGCTGGCGCAGCTCGTGGTTCGGGTCGCCGGCCAGCTCGACGAGGAACTTGTTGAGCATGGCGATGCCCTTGTCGAAGACCACGTCGTCGACCGAGTCCGGTACCCACCAGGGCGACTCCTGGGCGAGCCGGTCCCGCAGCGTGGGCCGGTTCTCCTCCATGAACTTCGACAACCCTCGCAGCAACGTGTCGAAGACGACCTGGTGGTTGCCACCCTCCAGGGCCAGCTCGAGCACCTTGGCCGCCACCGGCGCGGCCGGCGTTGCCCGTATCCGGCGGGACACGATCTGCTCGACCGCGGCGTGGAGGTCCTCATCCCGCAGCACCACGCTGAGCGCGGCGGCCGCGTCGCCGGCGTTCGCGCCGAGCCGCTTGGCGTTGGCCGGCTGGGCCAGCCACTCGCCGGCCCGCCGGGCCACCTCCAGGGTGCGCAGCTTGCCGATGATGATCTCGCGGGCTAGGAAGTTTGCCTGCACGAACTGGCCGAGGCTGTCGCCGAGCTGGTCCTTCTTCTGCGGGATGATCGCGGTGTGCGGGATCGGCAGCCCCATCGGATGCCGGAACAGTGCGGTCACCGCGAACCAGTCCGCCAGCGCGCCCACCATCGAGGCCTCGGCCGTGGCACGAAGGTAGCCGACCCAGGCTGGCGGATCCGGGACCAGCACGGTGGCCAGGAAGACCAGCGCGGCGAGCCCGAGCAGTCCGGTGGCGAAGCCCTTGGCACGGCGGAGCTGCCGCCGCCGGTCGGGCTCGGCGGCAGGGTCGTCGCCCGCATGTAAGAAGGTCATCCGACCGCGATCATCCGGCCGGGGGACGGTTTTTGTCGAACACCAGGCGCAGTCCCGTCAGGGTGAGGTTCGGTTCGTGAAACTGGATGGTCTCGCACTCGGCCATGACCAGGGGCGCCAGCCCGCCCGTCGCGATCACCGTCGGGCTCGCGTGCAGCTCGGCCGAGATCCGGCGGACCAGCCCGTCCACCTGCCCGGCGAACCCGAACAGCACTCCGGACTGCAGCGCCTCCACCGTCGACTTGCCGATCACCGACCGCGGCCGCACCGGCTCGATCTTAAACAGCCGGGCGCCCCGGGCCGCCAGCGCGTCGATGGAGATCTCGATGCCGGGCGCCAGCGCGCCGCCGAGGAACTCACCCCGGGCGCTCACCACGTCGAAGTTGGTCGAGGTGCCGAAGTCGACCACCACGGCCGGGCCGCCGTACAGGGCGAACGCGGCCAGCGCGTTGACGATCCGGTCCGGCCCGACCTCCTTGGGGTTGTCGTAGAGCAGCGGCACGCCGGTCCGCACGCCGGGCTCGACGATCACGGTCGGCAGGTCCGGGTAGTACCGCTCCAGCATCAGCCGCAGCTCGCGCAGTACGGCGGGCACCGTGGAGCAGGCCGCCGTACCGGTGACCTGCACGCCGTGCAGCAGGCCGCGGAAGGTGAGCGCCAGCTCGTCCGCGGTCTCCCGGGCGTCAGTCTTGATCCGCCAGGACTCGACCAGCTTGTCGCCCTCGAACACGCCGAGGACGGTGTGGGTGTTGCCGACGTCGATGGCGAGCAGCATGGCGGCTACTCCCGCAGGTCGAGCGCGATGTCGAGCACCGTCGCGGAGTGGGTGAGGGCACCGACAGCAAGGTAGTCGACGCCGGTCTGGGCGACCGCGCGAGCCGCCGCCAGGGTCAGGCCGCCGCTGGCCTCCAGCCGCACGTCGGGCCGGACCGCCCGGGCGGCGCGGACCGACTCGGCCAGCTCCGCGAGGGTCATGTTGTCCAGGAGTACCAGGTCTGCCCCAGCCGCGACCACCTCGCGGACCTGCTCGACCCGGTCGCACTCGACCTCGACCGGTACGCCCGGAAACCGGTGGCGGACCGCCTCGAACGCGGCCACCACCCCGCCCGCAGCCAGCACGTGGTTGTCCTTCACCAGAGCGGCGTCGGACAGCCCCAGCCGGTGGTTGCGGCCGCCGCCGCAGCGCACCGCGTACCGCTCCAGCGCACGCAGGCCCGGTGTGGTCTTGCGGGTGTCCCGGACGGCCACGCCGGTGCCGGCCAGCGCGTCCGCCCAAGCGCGGGTCGCGGTCGCTACCCCGGACAGGTGGCACAGCAGGTTCAGCGCGGTCCGCTCGGCGGTGAGCAGCGCCCGGGTCGGACCGGCCACGGTGCCGAGCACGTCGCCCGGGCCGACCTCCGTACCGTCCTTCATGGACAGTCCGAGCTGGACGGAGCCGCCGGCGGCGACGTCGAAGACGGCGGCGGCCACCGGCAGGCCGGCCAGGACGCCGGCGGCCCGCGCCACCAGCCTGGCGGTGCCGGCCTGCCCGGCTGGGACGGTGGCCACGCTGGTCACGTCCACCCCGCCGGCCAGGTCCTCGGCCAGCGCCCGGCGGATGACGTCCTCGACGTACGCCGGGTCCAGGCCGGCCGCGACCAGCGCCTCCACGGTGGGTCGGCGCATCACATCGCCTCGAAGGTGTCGGTGAGTCGGCCGCCCGCCAGGGTGAGCCGCAGCCGGCCCAGCCAGTGCCCGTCGTCGCGGTCCGGGTGGTCCGCGCGCCAGTGGCAGCCGCGGGTCTCGGTGCGCCGGGCGGCCGCCGCGACCAAGGCGGTGGCCACGGTGTGCAGCCCGGTGACCTCCCAGGCCTCCGGCTCGCACTTGCCGTAGCCGCGGTGGGCCAGGGTGTCGAGGGTAGACGCCGTTTCGGCCAGGCTGGCCGCGGTGCGGACGACGCCGGCGCCGCGGGTCATCGTGCCCTGCAGCGGCTCGCGGACGGCCGGGTCCAGCAGGCCGGCCGGCACCGTGTGGTCGCTTGCCGGGTCGGCCTGCGGCGGCAGGTCGCGGGCCAGGTCGGCCCCGATCCGGCCGGCGAAGACCAGGGCCTCCAGCAGCGAGCTCGAGGCCAGCCGGTTGGCGCCGTGCACGCCGGTGGCGGCCACCTCGCCGCAGGCGTACAGCCCGGGTACGTCGGTGCGCCCGGCCAGGTCAGTGCGGACCCCGCCGCTGGCGTGGTGCGCCGCCGGAGCGACCGGGATCGGCTCGGTGACCGGGTCGACGCCGAGCTCGCGGCAGCGCGCCACGATGGACGGGAAACGCGCCAGCAGGGTCTGCTCGCCGATTCCCCGGGCGTCCAGCCACACGTGGTCGCGGCGCTGCTCGCGCAGCACCCGGGTGATCGCCTTGGCCACCACGTCCCGCGGCGCCAGCTCGGCCAGCTCGTGCACCGCCGGCATGAACCGGGTCATCGCGCCGTCCAGCAGCAGCGCGCCCTCGCCCCGCATCGCCTCGCTGACCAACGGCTGCTGCCCGCGCCAGCCGTCGTCCGGCCGGAAGAACACGGTCGGGTGGAACTGGACAAACTCGACGTCGGTCAGGCTCGCCCCGGCGCGCAACGCCAGCGCCAGCCCGTCGCCGGTGGACACCCCTGGGTTGGTGGTGGCGGCGTAGACCTGACCGATCCCGCCGGTGGCCAGCACCACCGCCCGGGCCAGCACCGCGCCCACGCCGTCCGGCGTGCCCTCGCCCAACACGTGCAGGGTGACGCCGGCCGCCCGGCCGCCCGAGGCCCGCAGCAGGTCCAGCACCAGTGCGTGCTCGATGAGCTGGACTCCCGGGTCGCGGCGGATCGCCGCCTCCAGCGCCCGCTGCACCTCGGCCCCGGTGGCGTCCCCGCCCGCGTGCACGATCCGGTTCCGCCGGTGGCCGCCCTCGCGGGCCAGCGACAGGGCGCCGCGTCCGTCCCGGTCGAACGCCGCACCCAGCGCCATCAGCTCATGCAGCCGCCTCGGCCCCTCGGTCACCAGCACCCGGACCGCGGCCTCGTCGCACAGCCCGGCCCCGGCAACCAGGGTGTCGGCCAGGTGCTCGGCCGGGGTGTCCGCCGGGTGCAGCACCGCGGCGATGCCGCCCTGCGCCCAGCGGGTCGAGCCGTCGCCGACGTTCACCTTGGTGACCACGGTGACCCGGCACCCGGCCGCACGGGCGTACAGCGCGGCGGACAACCCGGCGACGCCGGAGCCCACCACCACGACGTCGGTCTCCAGCGTCCAGCCGGGGCTCGGCGCGACCAGCCGGCGCGGCAGCCGGGGCCCGGGCAGGTGGGACGCCGGGGATGTGGTCACCGGCCGTCGCCGCGCCGGGTCTGGCTGCCCGGCACCGGCTCGGCCGGGTCGGTGCCCAGCTCGACGATCCGGTTGTGCTCGTTGACATGCACCACGAACGGAACGTACGACGTCGCCTCGGTCTCGTCCATCAGACCGTAGGAGATCAGGATGACCAGATCGCCGGGGTGGACCAGGTGCGCGGCGGCGCCGTTGATCCCGACCACCCCGCTGCCGCGCGGCCCGGGGATAACGTAGGTCTCCAGCCGGGCGCCGTTGGTGATGTCCACGATGGCGACCTGCTCACCGGGCAGCAGGTCCGCGGCGTCCAGCAGGTCCTCGTCGACCGTGACCGATCCCACGTAGTGCAGGTCGGCCTGGGTGACGGTGGCCCGGTGGATCTTCGACCTCATCATGGTGCGCAGCATCAGTCGTCTCCCTGCGATGCCGGATCCCGCGGCGGCACCGGATCCCCCAGCGGCACCTGGTACCCCAGCGAAAGCGGATCCCCCAGCGAAACCGGAGCGTTGTCGATCAGCCGGGTCGGGCCGACCCGGGCCGCCACCAGCAGCCGCGCCGCTCCCCGCTCCGGCGCCGGGCCGAGGTCGGGGTCGCGCAGCTCCAGGTAGTCGACGTCCACATCGGACAGTTGCGCCCGCGCCGCGTCGAGTACGGCGTCCGCGCCCTTGGCTCCCGCCTCGGCACCGTCCCGCAGCGCCTGGGACAGCCCGAGCGCCCGCTGCCAGTCCGCGGCGGACAGGTAGATGTTGCGGCTGGACATGGCCAGCCCGTCCGGCTCGCGGACCGTGGGGCAGCCGACGACGCCGAGCGTGCCGGCGGTGCCCCGCGCCCTCGGCCCGGGATGGCCGCTGTACCCAAGGTCCAGGTCGCGCACCATCCGGCGGATCAGCGCGAGCTGCTGGTAGTCCTTCTCGCCGAAGTAGGCCTGGTCCGGGCGGACCAGGCTGAACAGCTTGGCCACCACGGTCAGCACGCCGCGAAAGTGGGTGGGTCGCGACCGGCCTTCCAGGACGGTGCCGAGCGGGCCGGGGTCGACGGTGACCTCGGCGGTGCCGTTCGGGTACACGACCGCCGGGGTCGGGGTGAAGACCAGCTCGACCCCGGCCGCCTCGCACATCGCCAGGTCGGCGTCCATGGTGCGGGGGTAGCGGTCCAGGTCCTCGTTCGGCCCGAACTGCATCGGGTTGACGAAGATGCTGACCGTGACGTCGTCGTTCTCCGCGACCGCCCGCTCGACCAGCGTGCGATGGCCGGCGTGCAGCGCGCCCATGGTGGGCACCAGGCCGACCCGGGAACCCAGCTCGGCGCGGGCGGCCGCCAGCTCCTCCCGTGTCTGGACGACGTTCATCCGCGTCGCTCCGGGTGGCTGGTGCTCATGGGCTCGCCCCCTTGGTCGCCAGGACGTCCAGCAGCGCCTCGGCCAGGCGCGGGTCCAGCCGGCCGCAGGCGAGCGCCCGGTCGGCCGTCCGGCGGGCCATCGCGACGTACGCCGGGACCGCGCCCGGCGCGTACGTGCCGAGGGTGCGCAGGTGCTCGGCGATGGTGCCGGCGTCGCCGCGCGAGACCGGGCCGGTCAGGGCGGCGTTGCCGAGCCGCAGCGCATTGTCCAGGGCCGCGCCGAGCAGCGGCCCGAGCACCCGGCCGGCCTCGTCCACCCCGGCGGCGCGCAGCAGGTCGACCGCGTCGTTGACGAGGGTGACCAGGTGGTTGGCGCCGGTGACCAGGGCGGCGTGGTAGAGCGGCCGAGCCTCGTCCGGGATCCAGACCGGCTCGCCACCCATCTCCAGGACCAGCGCCTCGGCGACCGGCCGCAGGCCGGGGGTTGCGGGGCCGGGGGTGGCGGGGGTGACGAGGCCGGGGTCGGGGGTGGTGACGCCGTAGGCGACGCCGGCCAGCTTGGCCAGGTCCTCCGGACGACCGGCGAAGGTCATCACGGGGTGCAGGGCGATCGGTAGGGCGCCGCGGCGTGCAGCGGGGGCGAGCACGTCGAGGCCGTGCGCGCCGGAGGTGTGTACGACGAGCTGGCCCGGCCGCCAGGCACTGGTCTCGGACAGGCCGGCGACCAGCCCGGGCAGCGCGTCGTCGGGCACCGCGAGCAGGACCAGGGCGGCCCGCGCGACCACGTCGTTGGCGGGCAGCAGGGGTACGCCCGGGAGCAGCCGGCTGGCGCGGGCCACCGACTCCCGGGAGACGCCGGTGGCGGCGACGATACGGTGGCCGGCCCGGGCCAGGGCCGCGCCCAGCACGCTGCCGACCCGCCCGGTGCCGATGACGCCGACATCGAGCCTGGCGGCACGCGGAGCGTGGCCACGGCCTGTGGCGGGCCACATCGGGTCGCCGGGCCCGGCGCCGTCCATGGCGGCATCGCGCTTCGATGCGCTCATCAGATGTTCCAGTCCTTGTCGGGGTACCGGACGACGCCAGGGTAACCGCGGCCGGGCGTCTCGGCGCTGTCACGTTGGCCACAGTGGGTTACCGACCTGTCGCTGCCACCACACCGTGGCACGCGCCGCTCGCAGATCTCTCGTGTGGTCACCTCTGCGCCTTGTGGTCACCTCTCGTTGCCCGCGCCCAACGTGTGGTCACCTCACGGCGTTGTGGTGACCTCTTGGTGCCTGCGAGCCCCTAGAGGTCACCACTAGGCGCAGAGGTGACCACACGGAGACCAGAGGTGATCGCGTGGTGAGTTCGGACAAGGGCGCGGGCGGGGCTACGGTGGCGGCGTGCGCGGCTGGCGGGATGCGATGGCCGAGGCGTTGTACGGACCGACCGGGTTCTACCGCTGTGAGAACCCGGCCTGGCACTACCGCACGTCGGTCCACGCCTCGCCGATGTTCGCCGCAGCGCTCGCCCGGCTGGCCGCGACGGTCGACGAGGAGCTGGGCCAGCCCGACCCGTTCGACCTGGTGGACGTCGGCGCTGGCCGGGGCGAGCTGCTGGCTGGGATCATCGCCGCCGTACCGGCCGGGCTGCGGGCCCGGCTCCGCCCCGTCGCCGTCGAGGTGGCCGCCCGACCGGCCGGGCTGGACGCAGGCATCGGCTGGACCAGGGAGATCCCGCCCACCACCGGGCTGCTGGTGGCCAACGAGTGGCTGGACAACATCCCTGTCGACGTGGTTGAGCTGAGCCGGTCCGGGCCGCGGCTCGTGCTGGTCGACCCGGCCGGCTGGGAGTGCCCCGGGCCACCGCTGGGCGGCGCCGACGCCGACTGGCTGGCCACCTGGTGGCCGCTCGGCCAGGCCGGCCGCCGCGGGGCGGAGCACGGCACCCGGGCCGAGATCGGCCGGTACCGGGACGCCGCCTGGGCGGGCGCCGTACGCCAGGTGCGTCGCGGGGTGGCCGTGGCGGTCGACTACGCGCACGACCGCGCGACCCGCCTGGCCGGCGTACACCGGGCCGGCACCCTGACCGGGTACCGCGGCGGCCGGCAGGTCTGCCCGGTGCCGGACGGCTCCTGCGACCTGACCGCGCACGTCGCACTGGACGCGTGCGCGGCGGCCGGTACGGCGGCCGGCGCGACCGACACCATCCGCACCACCCAGCGAGCCGCGCTGCGGGCGCTCGGCCTGCCCCTCGGGAGGCCGCCCCGCGAGCTCGCCGCCGCCGATCCGGCCCGGTACCTGCTGGCCCTGGCCCAGGCCAGCCAGGCCAGCGAGCTGGCCGACCCGGCCGGGCTGGGCGGCTTCGGCTGGCTGATCCAGTCAGTCGGCGTGCCTACGCCGCTCACGGTCACAGTCGCGCGGGAGCGAGCTCCGAGCACGCCAGGCACTCCGGGCACGCCAAGCACTCGGGGCTCATAGCCGGACGACCGGACAGCCCAGGCAAGCCCGCACAATCTCCGGCGTCGGCCGAGCGCCTACCGCGGCGCAACCCCGGCCCCGGCGGGCACCGGACCGACCGGCGGTCTATCGTGCCAGCGTGCGTGACCTCCAATCGATGGTCGCCCAGACCGCCGACCGACTCGGTCTACATGCGACCGCACCGACCATGCTGCTCGGCCTGATGACCGACGTCGGCCGGCTGGCCGACGAGGCGCTGGCCGGTACGTCGTTTGGCCGGCGCCCGTTCCGGCCGAACGACGCCTGGGCGCAGCGGCTGGCCGACCTTGCCTTCACCCTGGTCAACCTGGCCGACCAGACCGACGTCGACCTCGAGAGCGCGCTGCGCGGGGCGCTGGCCCGCTACCAGGCCAGCATCACCGCCCGGCCTCCGGCAGACGACCTGCCGTTCTGACGCCGGCCAACCCGGCCCGGCCAACCCGGCCCGGGCGCCCGGCGGGCCGACCGGCCCGCGTGGCAGACTGCTCCGGTGGCGGAGCGGGAGCTGACGGTCGGCGTGGGGGCGGGTGCCAAGGAACTGGCGACGGCCGACATGGTGCTCAACATCGGGCCGCAGCACCCGTCCACCCACGGCGTGCTCCGGCTCCGGCTCACCCTGGACGGCGAACGGGTCACCGCGGCCGAGCCGATCGTCGGCTACATGCACCGCGGCGCCGAAAAGCTGTTCGAGGTCCGCGACTACCGCCAGATCACCGTGCTGGCCAACCGGCACGACTGGCTGTCGGCGTTCTCCAGCGAGCTCGGCGTGGTCATGGCGGCCGAGCGGATGCTGGGCATGGAGGTGCCGGAGCGGGCGGTCTGGCTGCGGACCCTGATGGCCGAGCTGAACCGGGTGCTCAACCACCTGATGTTCCTGGGCAGCTACCCCTTGGAGGTCGGCGCGATCACGCCGGTGTTCTACGCCTTCCGGGAGCGCGAGACGATCCAGGCGGTGATGGAGGAGGCGTCGGGCGGCCGGATGCACTTCATGTTCAACCGGGTCGGCGGGATCAAGGAGGAGGTGCCGGCCGGTTGGCCGGGCCGGGTCCGGCAGGCCGTCGCGGACGTCCGCCAGCGGCTGCCCGACCTGGAGCGCCTGATCCGGCACAACGAGATCTTCCTGGCCCGCACCCGCGGGGTCGGCGTGCTGGCCGCCACGGACGTGCAGGCGTTTGGCATCTCCGGGCCGGTCGCCCGGGCCTCCGGCGTCGACTTCGACCTGCGCCGGGACGAGCCGTACCTGGCCTACGGCGACCTGGCCGACGTGCTGCGGGTGGTCACCCACACCGCCGGGGACTGTCACGCCCGGTTCGGGACGCTGCTGGACCAGGTGCACGCCTCGCTCGACCTGGCCGACGCCTGCCTGGACCGGCTGCCCGGCGGCCCGGTCAACCAGCGGCTGCCCAAGACGGTGAAGGTGCCCGAGGGCGCGGCGTACGTGTGGACAGAGAACCCGCTCGGGCTGAACGGCTACTACCTCGTCTCGCGCGGGGACAAGACGCCCTGGCGGCTGAAGCTGCGCTCGGCGTCGTACAACAACATCCAGGCCCTGACCGTGCTGCTGCCCGGCACCCTGCTGCCCGACCTGGTCGCCATCCTCGGCTCGATGTTCTTCGTGGTCGGCGACATCGACAAGTAGCCGCCCGGCCGTCAGCCGAGCAGGGCGGCGGCGATGTCGGCCCGCTGCGCCCGGCCGCCAGTGTCGAACGCGGCCAGCCATTGCGCCCGCTTGTAGAAGCGGTGGATCGGGTGCTCCCAGGTCATCCCGATCCCGCCGAGCACCTGGATCGCGGTCTCGCACGCCCGTACCGCCGCCGGTCCGGCGTACGACGTCGCGGCGGCGCAGGCCTGGTCCGCGGCCGGGTCGTCCTCAGTCACGCACCAGGCCGCCCAGATGGCCAGCGAGGTGGCGAGCTGCACCGCGGTGTAGGTGTCCGCGACCCGGTGTGACACCGCCTGGTAGCTGCCGATCGGCCGGTCGAACTGGGTCCGCGACCGGGCGTGCTCGGCCGCGATGTCCAGTGCCCGCCGGGCCACCCCGACCGACTCGGCCGCGGCCAGCGCCAGCGCCCGGCGCCGCACCGTCGCCAGCTCAGCAACCACCGGCTCGGACGGGGCGCGGTCGAACCGCACCTCCGCCAGCCGCCGTGTGGTGTCCACTGTGGACAGTGGTCGCACCGTGGCCGCGGCGGCTGGGACCAGCCGCAGCGCCCCGCCCGCGCAGCGCACCACGAAGGCATCGACCCACCCCGCGTCGGGCACCAGCGTCTTATGGCCGGTGACCGTGCCGTCCCCCGCCACCCGGGTGCCCGGGCTGTCCACCTCGGCCAGTCCCGCCGGCAGGCCCGGCTCGGCCCAGGCCAAGGTGAGCCGGGACCGCCCGTCAGAGGCCGGCCAGGCCAGCGCGACGGTCGCGAAGAACGGCGCCGGCAGCAGCGCGTACCCCGCCTCCTCCAGTAGTACGGCGTGCTCCAACACCCCGAGGTCGGCGTCCAGCCAGCCCAGCCCGACCAGCGCGCCCCAGATCGCGGGATCCCAGCCCGGGTCGGTGTCGGCCAGCGCGGCGACCTTGGGCAGCGGCACCCGCTCGGCGAGAAAGTCCCGCGCGGCGGCCCGCAGCGCCTCCTGCTCCGCGGAGAACGCGAAGTCCATGCTCGGCTCCCCTCACCTGCTGCGCGGCAGGCCGACAACCCGCTCGGCCACGATGTTGCGCAGGATCTCCGACGTACCAGCCTCGATGGTGTTGCCCCGGCTGCGAAGCTGCTGGTACTGCCAGTACCCGTCCCACACCGCGTCCGGGCCGTCGAGCTGGGCGGCCAGGCCCTGCATCGACAGGGCCAGCGCGGTGAGCCGCTGGTTCGCCTCGCTCCACACCAGCTTGGCGACCGAGCCCTCCGGCCCGGGGATCCCGGTCCGCATCAGCGCGGTCAGCGACCGGTAGTTGGTGAACCGCAGCCCCTGCAGCACCGTCCACTCACGCGCGATCGCGTCCCGGAGCAGCGGGTCGTCAGCCGGCCGCCGCCCGTCCGGCGCCGTCTCCCGGGCCAGCTTCACCAGCAGGCCGAGCTGCCGCTCCAGGGCCGCGACCAGCAGGAACCCGAGCGTGCCGCGCTCGTGCAGCAGCGTCGTCATGGCCACCTGCCAGCCGTCACCGGGCTTGCCGAGCATCGACCCGCGCGGCACCCGCACGTCGGTGAGGAAGATCTCGTTGAACTCCGGGTCGCCGGTGAGCTGGGTGAGCGGCCGGACGTCGACACCCGGCGCGTGCATGTCCACCAGCAGGTAGGACAGGCCGGCATGCTTGGCCGCGGCCGGGTCGGTCCGGACGACGAGGATGCACCAGTCGGCAAGGTGTGCGTACGACGACCACACCTTCTGCCCGTTGACAACCCAGTGCTCGCCATCATCCCAGTGTTTGCCGTCATCCTGGTGTTCGCCGTCGCCCTGGTGCTCGCTGTCAGCCGCCGCGGTGGTGCGGACCGCGCCGAGATCGGACCCAGCGCCCGGCTCGGAGAAGCCCTGGCACCAGATCTCGTCGCCGGCCAGCAGCGGTGGCAGCAGCCGGCGTTTCTGCTCCTCGCTGCCCCAGGCCAGGATCGTCGGGCCAGCCATGTTCAGCCCGATCGTGCCGAGGTGGCCCCGGGCACCGTACCGGGCCAGCTCCTCCACCAGGATCGCCTGGTAGGTGTACGGCAGCCCGCGGCCGCCGTACTCCGTGGGCCAGGTGAGGCCGACGTACCCGGCGTCGTACAGCCGCCGGCTCCATGCCCGCGCCCCTTCGTCATCCGGCCGGCCGCCAGCCACCGCCTCCGGCGGGCTGTGCTCGGCCAGCCAGCCGCGCAGCTCGCCCCGGAAGCGCGCCTCCTCGGCCGTGTCGCGAAAGTCCACTGTGGACACCCCTCCGGACCGGTCGGACCTAACGCTCGCGCAGCACCCGGCTGAGCACGTCGTTCTCCTCGCCCTCGTCGCGGTACCGGCGGTGGCGCGGCTGGTCCGGCTCGGGGGCGGCGTGGCTGGCCGGCGTCGGCTGTGCGTGCCTGCCGCCGCCACGCTGGCCGGCCGGTTCAGCCCGGTCCGGCCGGTACGTCGCCGCGGCGGGGGCGAACGGGTCGTACCCCGACGGGGGTAAGGCGTGGTGGGACGAGACCTCGAACTCGCCGGTGTCCGAGCCGAACCGGGTCTGCCCGAACGGAACCGCGGTCTGTAACGCATCAGGCGGCAGTGGGTCGTGCAGCGGATCGGGCTGGACGGGAGGCGGCGGCACCTCGCCCCGTATCGGCGGCACCTCCGGCCGCACCGGCGGCATCTCCGTCCGTATCGGCGGCGGAACGGGCCGGATCGGCGTGACCGGGACGGGCATGGCAGGTGGGGGCGGGACGTCGAGCTCGTGGTGGTCCGGGCCGGCGGGCGACGAGTGGCTGTCCCGGTCCGCCGGCTCGCCACTGATCGCCGGGACCGAGCCGGTGGGATAGCGGACCGGGCCGTCGGCGAAGCCGCGCAGCGCCGGGGTACCGCCGCCGGTCAGCCGGGTCGACTCGCCGTGCCAGGCCACCCGCTCCACCCGCAGCTCGCCGTCCAGCCGCTCCACCACGTCCTGGCGCAGCGCGAAGACCTCGTCCCGCAGGGTGTCGACATACTGGCGCACGCCGTCCTCGAGCTCGCGCCGCAGGTCAAGCCCGACCCGCAGCTCAAACTCCCGGCGGGCGGCGGTCTCCCGCTCCAGCTCAATCTCGTACGACCGGCGCAGCTCGATCTCGCGGCTGGCCAGCCCATCCCCGTCCCCGGCCGGCTGGCGCCGGACCCCGGCCATCGTGGCGAGTACGAACGCCCACAGCGCCACCACGATGGCCAGCCGCAGCACCTCCGGGTTGTCGGTGAGAACCAGGGTGCCGGTCGCGCCCAACGCGAGCAGCGTGCCGACGACGAGTGCGGCCACCCGGTACCTCGCGTGCTGGGGAGGCTCTGCGTCGTCCGTACGTCCGGCCATGGCCTAAGGCTACGTCGCGATCCGGGCTCAGCCGCTCAGGCTGCCGTCGGAGGAGAGCACCAACCCGAGCTCGACCCTGCCCTGCCTGAGCGCGGTCTTGGTCAGTGGCCCACCGCTGTCCAGCGTTTGGAAGCCGGTGAACCTCAGGCCGTAGGTCCGCTCCAGCCCGGGCTGGCAGAACGGCCGCTCCTTACATTCGGTCGGGCCGCCGAGCACCAGCTCGCCGCCGTTGCACCTGGCGGCCAGGTCGGACAGCGTCCGCAGCCCGTTGGCGTCGGCGTAGGCCTTGGTGACGGCGAACGCGTTCTGGTCGGCGGCCTGGGCTGGCGCGCCGAAGGCAAGGCTCGCCTTCGCCCCGAGCTCCTTCAGCGCGGTGAGGGTGGCGGCCAGGTCTGCGCTGGCCTTAGGCGCGGCCTTCGGGCCGTTCTGCTGCTTGTTCAGGAACTCGGTCAGCGTGCCGACGTACTCCGGCATGACGTCGATCTCACCCTTGGACAGCGACCTGAGGTACAGCTCCCGGTTGCCGACCTCCTTGACGGTGGCGTGGAAGCCGGCTGCGGTCAGCACCGTGGCATAGATGTTGGCCAGGATCTTGCTCTCGCCGAAGTTCGCCGCGCCGACCTGGATGGCGCCGGAGCCGCCGGACAGGCCCGAGGTGAGCCCGTTGCCCGCCACGAACGCGGCGGCCACGTTGGCCGCCGTCTTCCGCTCGACGTCGACCTGCCGGTTCAGCCTGATCAGCTTCGGCGTGTCGAGGGCGGCGCTCACCTTGTCCAGCGCGGCGACCAGCGCCGGGGTGGCGGCCGGCCGGTAGACCGCCGGGATGATGTTGTCGACGGTCTGCAGCTTCTTGTCGTCGGCCAGCACCACGAGCTCCTCGCCCTTGGCCGCCGCGCACTTCTTCGCCGTACCGGACGAGCCCTCCGAACCACACGCCACGAGGGCTGCGCCGGACACGACGAGGACGGAAACTCCGACGGCCAGTGATCGCATGCGCGAAAGCCAACCCTAGGCTGGCCGCCGCCGCAACACTCCCCGTCCGACTATTACCCGACGTGACCGACCGGGCGTGGTGAGTCGCTGCAGCCCGGCGAGGGCGAGCTCGGTGGCCAGTGCGAGCAGGGCGATCAGGACCGCACCGGCGAGGATCTGCCCCGGCCGCTGCAGGCCGAAGCCGTCGTTCACGATCACGCCCAGCCCGCCGCCGCCGACCAGCGCGGCCAGCGAGGCCGTCGCCACCACCTGCACCGCAGCGGTCCGCAGCCCCGCCGCGATCAACGGCAGGGCCAGCGGGATCTCTACCTTAGCCAGCACCTGCGCCGGTGACAGGCCCATCCCGCGGGCCGCCTCGACGACGTCCGGGTCCACCTCGCGGACGCCGACGTAGGCGTTGGTGAGCAGCGGCGGGACGGCGAACACCGCCAGCGCCACCGTGGTGGCGGGATCGCCGAACCCGATCGGCGTGGCCGCGAACAGGGTGAGCAGCGCCAGCGTCGGCACCGCCCGGGACACCGTAGAGATCACCCCGGTCAGCCCGCCGGCCCGGCCGAGGTGACCGAGCCAGATCGCGACCGGCCAGGCCACCAGGCAGGCCGCGCCGACCGCGACCCCGCTGATCGTCAGGTGCTCTACCGCAAGGTGGGGCACGCCGTCGCGCCCGCGCCAGTTGCCCGGGTCGTTCAGCCAGGTGATCGCGTCCCCGACCGCGCTCATGGGATCGACCTGGCCAGTCCGATGAACCGCTCGTACGAAGCGCTGCGTCCGCTCGGGCTCAGGCCGTGGTTGCGGATGATCTCCGCGATCGTGACCGAGTCGGCCTCAGCGTCGGGGGTTCCTTTGACCCGGGTCTTGCGGCGGAGGTGGTCCTTCCCCGGGGAGCTGGGCAGCTTCCCCCTCCAGGCCCGCGGTCGAACCGCCTCGACCGCGCCCGGGAAGAGCAGCCACCAGGCCTCGATCGCCTGTACCGGAACGACCGGGTGACCTTCCGGAACCTCGGAGAGTTGCTTGCGTAGCATTTCCTCGACGGTCGCCAACGGGTCTGGTCCGCCAGCGTCCCGGTGCACAAGGACGGCGATCACCTCGTGTCCGGTGGCCTCACACGCGTGAACTGCCCGGCGTAGCTGGTCGGTCCAGGTCCGAACGGCAGCCTCACCCGCCGCGCGGGTCAGTGACACCGGTCGCGGCAGCGCTCTGACCAGTCGGGTCAGGCGGTCATTCGCGGCGACCAGGAGATGGGCAACACGCTCGGAGTCGTTGCGACTCTCGCCAAAGACCAGGACGACCTCCGTCTTCGCGACCCGGCGCCTATCCTTCACGCTGGCACCCCTCGGATCGCGCCGGAGAGCCATAGTTCGCCCGCACGCCATTCACTCGCGGTCAAGGCTGCGCGAACCTGCGCGGTCGAGACAGCCGAGATAATGGATGCGCCGGTGTCGGGATCACAATCGCATACGACGATCTCCTCCGGCTCCAGCCTGTTCAGCAGCGTCGGCGAGTGGGCCGCGGCCAGGATCTGGGTGCGCCCGCTCGCGGCCCGCAACCGGTCTACCAGCACATCAAGCGCGTACGGGTGCAGACCGTGGTCAATCTCCTCGACGGCGAGGAACGGTGCCGGATGCGGCTCCTGCAGGGCGGCGAGAAGGGCCAGCAGCCGCACCGTCCCGAACGAGGCGTCGGCCAGCTCGATCGGCTGCGCCACGCCACGCTCGATCAACTGGACGGCGACGGCCCTGGTCGCACCTCCGACCGGCGCTATGCCGAGGCCGCCTTCGTCCTCAGACAGCTTGGGCAACGTGGCTAGGCCTGTCGTCTGAGAGTCGGCCAGCTTTCGAGATATCGAGTCTCGGCCGTCCTCGACGATGCTCACTTTCGATCCAGAAACAGTGCTACGTCGGCCGCGGCCACCGGTCCGCTTAACGTGAACTCCTCCCACCTGGCGATTCCCCGCTTCGTCCGCCATAGCACGTCGCTCATGTGGCGCTCCTGGTCCGGCTCCACGGCGCCAGCAGCCGGGTGACACCGGCCAGCAGGCCGTCGGCCACCAGGGCAAGTGCCACGCACAGCAGCGAGCCGGTCACGATCTCGGCCCGGTAGAAGTTGTTGTTGAACCCCTCGAAGATGATCTGGCCCAGCCCGCCGTTCCCGACGACGACGCCGACCGTGACCAGCGCGACCGTCGAGACGGTGGCGATCCGGACGCCGGCCATCATTGCCGGCATCGCGATCGGCAGCTCGACCCGCCACAGCATCCGGGCTGGGCCGTAGCCCATGCCGCGGGCCGCTTCCCGCACGTCCGGCGGCACGCCCTGCAGGCCGACCAGGAAGTTGCGTACCAGGATGACCAGCGCGTAGACCACCAGGCCGATCAGCACGGTCCGCTCGTTGAGCCCGACAAACGGCTCCAGGAAGGCGAACATCGCCAGCGACGGGATGGTGTAGAGCGCGCCGGACAGGCCCAGGATCGGCGTGGCCAGCGGCCGGAGCTGGCGGGCCAGCAGCGCCAGCGGGAACGCGACCACGACCGCGATCAGCACAGTTTCGACGGTCAGGATGACGTGCTGGCGGCCAGCGACCAGGATGGCGTCTGAGTTGTCCCGCAGGTAGCTCCAACTGAGCCACGGGTTGGGTGCCGCGTCCGCCGCGTACGCCGTCTGGGCGTGCGTCGTCTGGGCGTATGTCGTGAGGAGGGCCACAGGTGGACGCTACCGCGCAGCCGGCGATCCGGTTGGACGGCGTGACCAAGCGCTATCCGAACGGCACGGTCGCCGTCCGTGAGCTGACCTTGGAGGTGCCCGAGGGCGAGCTGTGCATGCTCGTCGGCCCCTCCGGCTGCGGCAAGACGACGATCCTGAAGATGATCAACCGGCTGATCGAGCCGAGCGGTGGCCGGCTGTTCCTGGCTGGCGAGGACGTCACCCGCGTCGACCCGGTCCGGCTGCGCCGCCGGATCGGGTATGTGATCCAGCACGTTGGGCTGTTCCCGCACCAGACCATCGCGGAGAACATCGCCACCGTGCCGCGGCTGCTCGGCTGGTCGAGGTCGAAGATCACCAGCCGGACCGGCGAGCTGCTGGAGCTGGTCGGGCTGGACCCGAAGGTCTACGCGCGGCGGTACCCGCACCAGCTCTCCGGCGGGCAGCGGCAGCGGGTCGGGGTGGCCCGTGCGCTGGCGGCCGACCCGGTGGTGCTGCTGATGGACGAGCCGTTCTCCGCCATCGACCCGATCGCGCGGGACCGGCTGCAGGGGGAGTTCCTGCGGCTGCAGGCCGAGGTGCGCAAGACCGTGGTCTTCGTCACGCACGACATCGAGGAGGCGATCCGGCTCGGTGACCGGGTCGCGGTGCTGTCCGAGGGCGGGGTGCTGGAGCAGTACGCCGACCCGGCCACCCTGCTCGGCCGGCCGGCCTCGGATTTCGTGGCCGATTTCGTCGGCGCCGACCGAGGGCTGAAACGGCTGGCCGTCACGCCGATCACCGCGGCTGACCTCGAGCATCCGCCGGTGATCCGGCCGGATGACAGCGTGGCGGCCGCCCGGGATGCGATGGCCCGGGCCGGTGCGCGCTGGGCAGTGGTGGTGGGCGGCGACGGCGAGCTGCGTGGCTGGCTGTCCGCCGAACACGCCGCCGCCGGGGACGGCGCCGTGTCCGAACGTGGCCGGCGGATGAGCGCCTGGGTGCCGTTGGACTCGACCTTGAAGCAGGCCTTTTCGGTGATGTTGCAGCAGGACGCCGGCTGGGTCGCGGTGCTGGACGGGTCGACGTTCCGCGGCGTGCTCACCCCGGAGTCGCTGCACGCGGCGCTGCGCCGGTCGGTGGATGCCGCCGAGCCGGAGACCGCCGGCGCCGTCTGAGGAGCCTCGCCCGCTCGGCCACCTGTGTGGTCACCACTCGGCGTTGTGGTCACCTATGGGGCTCGCGGGACCCCAACAGGTCACCTACCGGCGTTGTGGTCACCACACGAGGGGTGGCTGGGTCAGGCTTGGTGGGGGGAGTCTTCGCGGTCGGCGCTGTCGCCGGGCGGTCTCGGCGTACGGCAGCAGAACTCCAGCCACAGCGCGGCCCCGACCAGCAGCCCGGCACAGACCACGCCAACCCCGGCAGTGACGACGTCGCCGCGGGCGGCGGCCAGCCGGTCCAGCCGCGGCGTCGCGTACACCAGCAGCCCCGCCCACACCCCGACCATCGCCGCGCCCACCAGCGCACTGGCCTTGGCCAACGCCACCTGCCGGGCCGCGACCAGGGGGTCGACCGGCTCCAGCCCCGGCCGCCGCCGGATCCTGGCGCGGAGCTGGAACCCGGAGATCGCCTCCGCCACCGCGAGCACCACCAACGACAGCGGCACGAACCATTGCAGCCGGGGCACGCTGCCATACCACTGGCGGACCACCAGCCAGCTCAGCAGGGCGGCGACCAGGGCGATCACCGCCAGGTCGCGCGGATGGGTCGGCTGGGTCGGCTTCATCGCAGCTCCAGGTCGGACCGCCGGTGTACGCCTGAAGCGTCCACCCGACGGACCAGCTCTGCCACCGGGCCGTGGCCGGGCAGGACCGCGGCCGGGTCGACGTCCAGCCACGGGACCAGCACGAACGCCCGCTCGCTCGCTCGCGGGTGAGGCAGGGTCAGCTCTGGGTCGGTCGACCGTACGTCGTCCACCGTGACCACATCGACGTCCAGGGTGCGCGCCCCCCACCGGACCTCGCGCCGCCGGCCAGCGGCCGACTCCAGCGCCCGGCCCCGGTCCAGCCAGCCGCGCGGCCCAGTCCCGGGGTCGGCCACCAGCAGTACGGCGTTCAGGTAGTCCTCCTGCGGGATCGTGCTCCACGGCACCGTCTGGTAGACGGCGGAGACGCCGACCAGCACGTCCCGCAGGCCGTCCACGCAGCCGGCCAGGAAAGCCAGCCGGTCGCCCACGTTGGACCCGATGGACAGCACCGCGCGGCTCACGATCGTCCCTTGTGGACGGTCACCGAGACGTCGGCGAAGTCGAACGGGATCGGCGCGGCCGGCTTGTGTACGGTCACCGCGCACTCGACCACTCGGGCGTCGGCCAGGCACACGTCGGCGAGCCGGCAGGCCAGCGTCTCCAGCAGGTTGACCGGGTCGCCGCTCACGACGGCCACCAGCCCGGCCGCCAGCTCGCCATAGTGGACGGTGTCGGCGATGCGGTCGGACCGGGCGGCCGGCTCGACGTCCAGCCACAGGACGGCGTCCACCACGAAGTCCTGGCCATCCCGGCGTTCGGCCTCGTCCACCCCGTGATAGCCGCGCACCCGCAGTCCGGTCAGCCGGATCTCACTCGCTGTCGCCTCGATGCTCACCGCTCGGCTCCGCGCTCGCTCCGCTCCTCGGGCCTGACGGCCCTACGATGCTCACTCGCTGTCGCCTCGCGTATGACCCTGATCGCATCGAGGTTGCGCCGGACCTCGTGCACCCGGACGCCCCACACGCCGGCCAAGGCGGCCAGCACCGTGGTGGCGACGGTACCGTCCTCCCGTTCCCGCACCGGCCGCGGCGGGCCGCCCGGCTCGGCTAGCAGGACGCCGAGGAAGGACTTCCGGGACGCCGCGATCAGCACCGGTAGGCCGGTCGCCACGAGCTCGGGCAGGCTAGCCAGGAGCAGCCAGCTGTGCTCGGCCGTCTTGGCAAACCCCAGCCCGGGATCGATCACGATCCGGTCGGTCGACACGCCAGCCGCCACGGCGTCGTCCACGCAGCGCAGCAGCTCCCGCTTCACGTCGGCCACCACGTCGTCGTACGTCGCGAGCCGTTGCATGTCCCGGCTGTGCCCGCGCCAGTGCATCAGGATCCACGGCACGCCGGCCTCGGCCACCACCTTGGCCATGTCCGGGTCGGCCAGGCCGCCGCTGACGTCGTTCACGACCGCGGCGCCGGCCGCGATGGCAGCCGCCGCGACCGCCGCCCGCATGGTGTCCACGCTGACCAGGACACCCTCGCCGGCCAGCCCCCGGATCGCCGGCAGCACCCGGCGGATCTCCTCCCCGGCGTCCACCCGGTCCGCGCCCGGGCGGGTGGACTCGCCGCCGACGTCGATGAGGTCGGCACCGTCCGCCCACATCTGGCGGCCGTGCGCCAGCGCCGCGTCGAGGTCGGCGTACCGGCCGCCGTCGGAGAACGAGTCCGGCGTGACGTTCAGCACGCCCATCACCGCGCACCGGTCGGGCCTGGGCAGCCCGGGCCTGGGCGGCCCGGTCGGAGGCGGTCCGGTCAAGAATCCTCCGGTCACTTGCCGATGATGAGGCTCATCGCCTCGGCCCGGGTGGACGGGGTGGTCTGGAAGATGCCGCGTACGGCGGAGGTCACCGTGCGGGCGCCCGGCTTGCGGATGCCGCGCACCGCCATGCACAGGTGCTCGGCCTCGATCACGACGATCACCCCGCGCGGCTCCAGCCGGCGGACCATCGCGTTGGCGATCTGGCTGGTCATCCGCTCCTGCACCTGCGGTCGCCGGGCGTACAGGTCGACCAGCCGGGCCAGCTTGGACAGGCCGGTGAGCTGGCCCTTCTCGTTCGGGATGTAGCCGACATGGGCCACCCCGTAGAACGGCGTGAGGTGGTGCTCACAGACCGACGCCATCTCGATGTCCTTGACCAGGACCATTTCGTCGTGACCCTCGTCGAACACCGTCGTCAGCACCTCGTCCGGGTCGGTGTACAGCCCGGCGAACTGCTCGGCGTAGGCCCGGGCCACCCGTTCCGGGGTGCGTACCAGCCCCTCCCGGTCGGGGTCCTCACCGATCCCCCACAGCAGCTCGCGGACCGCGGCTTCGACCCGGGCCGAGTCGAAGCTCACTCCCGAGCTCCGGCCTCACCGTCGAACGGCCAGTCGTCGTCGACCGGCGGCAGTGACTGGGACGGTGACAGCGGCCGGGGCGGCAACGTCGGCCCGGAGCCCGGCTCCGGCGTGGGCCTGGACCAGACCGACGACGGGGACGGTGGCTGTGGGTCGGCCGGCGCCTGCGAAAGGTAACGGGCAGGCGGGGCCGACTGCATGCTCGACTGCGCACCGGGGTGCGGGCGGGGCGAGGGACGGGCGGGCGGAGCCGGGTACGGCGAGGGGTAGGACGACGGGCCCGCCGGCACTGGGGCGGACGGGCCCGTAGCGCCGACCGGTGCGCCGTTCGCGTGCAGGCCGTTCGCCGCGGCCACCTCGGCCGGCGTCTGCACCGGTGGCTTGTCCGACGGGGTGCGCTTGCCGAAGGAGAAGGCGTTGTGCGAGGGCCGCTTCTCCACCCGGGCCGCGATCCGGGTCATGTCCGCCTTGGAGAGGGTCTCCTTCTCGATCAGCTCCACGACCATGTCGTCCAGCACGTCGCGGTACTCGACCAGGATCTCCCAGGCCTCGTCATGCGCGGCCTCGATCAGGCCCCGGACCTCGCCGTCGATGTCGGCGGCGACGTCCTCGGAGTAGTCCCGCTGGTGGCCGTAGTCGCGGCCGAGAAAAGGCTCGGAGTCCTTGGTGCCGTACTTGACCGCGCCGAGCTTGGCGCTCATGCCGTACTCCGTGACCATCCCGCGGGCCAGCCCGGTGGCCTTCTCGATGTCGTTGCTCGCCCCGGTGGTCGGCTCGTGGAAGACCAGCTCCTCCGCGGCCCGGCCGCCGAGCGCGTACACCAGCTGATCGATCATCTCCGACCGGGTCTGGGTGTAGCGGTCCTCGGTGGGCAGCACCAGCGTGTGCCCGAGCGAACGGCCCCGGGACAGGATCGTCACCTTGTGCACCGGGTCGAGGTTCGGCAGCGCCCAGGCACACAGCGCGTGGCCGCCCTCGTGGTACGCGGTGATCTTCTTCTCCTTGTCGCTCATCACCCGGGTACGCCGCTCCGGGCCGGCGATGACCCGGTCGATCGCCTCCTCCAAGGCGGCGTGGGTGATGAAGCGACCGTTGTTGCGGGCGGTGAGCAGGGCCGCCTCGTTGACCACGTTGGCCAGGTCCGCGCCGGTGAAGCCGGGCGTCCGCCGGGCCACCGTGGCCAGGTCGACGTCCGGGGCGAACGGCTTGCCCTTGGCATGCACCTTGAGGATGGCGGTCCGGCCCTGCAGGTCCGGGCGGTCGACCGCAATCTGCCGGTCGAACCGGCCGGGCCGCAGCAGCGCGGGGTCGAGGATGTCTGGCCGGTTGGTCGCGGCGATGAGGATCACACCGCCCTTGACGTCGAACCCGTCCATCTCGACGAGCAACTGGTTCAGCGTCTGCTCACGCTCGTCGTGGCCGCCGCCGAGGCCGGCGCCACGGTGCCGGCCGACCGCATCGATCTCGTCCACGAAGATGATCGCCGGGGCGTTGGCCTTGGCCTGCTCGAACAGGTCGCGCACCCGGGACGCGCCGACGCCGACGAACATCTCGACGAAGTCCGATCCGGAGATGGAGTAGAACGGCACGCCCGCCTCGCCGGCCACCGCGCGGGCCAGCAGCGTCTTGCCGGTACCCGGCGGGCCGTAGAGCAGCACGCCCTTGGGAATCTTGGCGCCGATGGTCTGGAACTTCGCCGGGTTCTCCAGGAACTCCTTGATCTCGTGCAGCTCCTCGATGGCCTCGTCCACCCCGGCGACGTCGGCGAACGTCGTCTTCGGGGTGTCCTTGCTGACCAGCTTGGCCTTGGCCTTGCCGAAGTTCATCACCCGGCTGCCGCCGCCCTGGATCTGGTTCATCACCAGGAACAGGATGAACACCACGAACGCGATCGGCAGCAGGCTGATCAGGAGCTGGACGAACGTGTTCTCCTGGGTGACGTTCGTGGTGAACGTCGTGCCGTTGTCGGTGCCGCCCGCCTTGGACCGGACCAGGTCAAAGACCCGGTCCGCCGCCTGGGCCGGGTACGACGCGGTGATCTTCTTGTGCCCGTCGACCTCACTCCTGAGAGTAACGTCGAAGGTCTGCTGCTTGTCGTTGATCGTGACCTTGCTGAAGTTGCCCGCACTCACCTGGGCCAGTGCCTTGGAGGTGTCCACCTCGGTGAAGCCGCCGTTGCCCCGCAGCAGCGGTGGCACGACAAAAAGAGCCAGCACGACCAGAGCCGCCCAGACCCACCACTTGCGGAAGATGTTCTTTCGGTCCATCTAGCTCCCGAGGCGCCCGGATCCGGCGGCCTCGTTCCTCCTGATCTGGACTGGTATGGGCACGGACGTCTCCCCGTCGCCCAGTGAAGGTTCCCGGTACATGGACCGTACACCGGCCGACCGTGTCACGCAGGGCTGCCGAGGGGCCACCCTGCCTCCTCCAACGAGCCTCCCGAGGTGGGTGTTCCGATAGGTCGCCCGGCCGGGGTGAGTCAGCCGCCATACACCTCCGGCGCCAGCCGGCCAACGTACCGGAGCCCACGGTACCGGTCGGCGTAGTCCAGCCCGTAGCCGACGACGAACTCGTTCGGGATGTCGAAGCCGAGGTACCTGACCGGGACCTCGACCTGCACCGCGTCCGGCTTGCGGAGCAGCGCCACCACCTCACACGACGCCGGCTGCCGGCTGGTCAGGTTGCGCAGCAGCCAGGACAGGGTCAGCCCGGAGTCAATGATGTCCTCAACGACCAGCACATGCTTGCCGGAGATGTCGCGGTCCAGGTCCTTGAGGATCCGCACGATGCCGGACGACGACGTGGCCGAGCCGTACGACGTGACCGCCATGAACTCCAGCTCGACCGGCTGGCGGAGCGCCCGGGCCAGGTCGGACATGAACATCACCGCGCCCTTGAGCACCCCGACCAGCAGGATCTCGCGGTCGGCGTAGTCGGTGTCGATCCGCCTGGCCAGCTCGGCGATCTTGTCGTGAATCTCCTGCTCGGACACCACGACCTTGTCGATGTCGCCGTCGTACACGGACTACTCCCTCGGTGGCTCGCCTCGTCCGGCCTGCGTCCGGAGCAGCTTGTCATGCCGCCGGGCCACCAGCAGACCTCGGGGTAGGGCGACCGGACCCTGGCCATGCCAGTCGGCGAGAAGGTGGTCGAGGGCGGTGAGATGGACGGAGGTGAGGCCCGGTACGTCGGCCAGCCAGGCGCGCAGCAACCGGCGGCGCAGCGCCTCGGGCAGCCCGTCGAACGCCGTCACGGGGACCGCGTCGGGGGCCGGCGTGCCCAGCCGGTCCTGGACCAGGCCGTGCTCGATCTCGGCCAGGGCGTCGAGGTCGGCCCGCACCAGGTCGGCGGTGCGGGCCAGCGCCTCCGCCACGCCGCCGCCGAGGACATCCTCCAGGACCGGCAGCGCCTCGTGCCGCAGCCGGGACCGGCGGAACCGCAGCTCGGCGTTGTGCGGGTCCTCCCACGGGACGAGGTCCTGCGCCACGCAGGCGGTGCGCGTCGTCCGCCGCCGGATGCCGAGCAGCGGGCGCAGCCAGGGGGGGGCGGCGGTGCGCATGCCGGCGATGGACCGCGGGCCGGACCCCCGGCCCAGCCCGAGCAGGACGCTTTCGGCCTGGTCGTCAAGGGTGTGGCCGAGCAGGACCCAGCGCGCGCCGGCATCGGCCCGGATCCGGTCCAGCGCGGCGTACCGGACGGCCCGGGCAGCCGCCTCCGGGCCACCCGGGCCGGACACCTGCACGCGGCTGGTGAACACCGGGCCGAGGCCGAGCTCGCGCAGCATGCCGGCGGCCTTCTCGGCCTGGTGGGCGGAGCCGTCCTGGAGCCCGTGGTCGACGCATACCCCGCCGGCCCGGACGCCGTACCGCGGTGCCTCGAAGGCCAGCGCCGCGGCCAGGGCGAGCGAGTCGGCCCCGCCGCTGCAGGCGACCAGCAGCCGGTCGCCCGGGGTGGCGTGCGAGGCCAGCGCCCGGCGCACCGCGACCCGGGTGGCGGCCACCGCGGGATGTGGTCCGGTCATGCCCCGATTGTGGTCACCTCTCGGCGTTGTGGTCACCTCTCGTCGACCGGAGACAACGTGTGGTCACCTCTACGACGTGTGGTGACCTCTTGGGGTACGGCGGCAACGAAAGGTGACCACAACGCCGAGTGGTGACCACACGAAGTGGCGGGTGGCAGGTCAGGCGGAGGCGACCGGGCGGATGCCGTGGACCCGGTGCACCCAGTCCAGCGGTGCGGTCAGCTCGGCCTTCTTGGGCAGAGTCTCCGGCGAGGTCCACACCGCGTTGAAGTCTGCGACGCCGACCGCGTCCAGGACCCCCCGCACGAACGTCGCGCCGTCTGAGTACTGCCGCATCTTCCCGTCCAGCCCCAGCAGCCGGCGCAGCAGCCGGTCCAGCGGCCCGCTGCCCTTGCGACGAAGCTGGAACCGCTCCCGGATGGTGCCAAGCGACGGGATGACGTCGGTGTCCACGGCGTCCATGACGTACTCCGCGTGCCCCTCGACCAGGCTCATGAACGCGGTGAGCCGGCCCAGCACCTCCCGCTGCGCCGGGCTCTGCACCAGCGCCAGCAGGCCCTGCCCGGCGGACCAGTCACCCTTGACCGCACGGCCGACGTCACGCAGCGCGCTGAGCACCCGCTCGCGCAGTGCGTCTGGGTCAAGCTCCGTCGCGTCGACCAGGTTGGCCACCTCACCGGACAGGTGCTCGCGCAGCCACGGGACGGCGGTGAACTGCAGCCGGTGGGTGACCTCATGCAGGCAGACCCAGAGCCGGAAGTCGGTCGGGTCCACCCCGAGCACCCGCTCGGCCTCCACGATGTTCGGCGCGACCAGCATCAGCACGCCGCCCTCCGGGCCGAAGACCTCGTACTGGCCGAGCACCTTGCCGGACAGGAAGGCCATCACCGCGCCGGCCTGCAGCCCGGTGACCCGCGGCCCAACGGTGGTCGCGAGCCGGCTCGGCGGCCGCCGCTCGGCCAGCCGGGCGACCAGCGGGCTCAGCAGCCCCTCCAGGCCCGCCGCGTTCGCCTCGACCCAGCCGTTGCGGTCGACCACCCGGGCCGGTGATGGCGCCGGAGCCGGTCCGGACATCTCGGTGATCCGCTCGACGTGCGACTCGGCGACCGCGGCCAGCTCGCGTAGCTGGACCACTGTCGCATCGGCCTCGGCACGGCTGACCTCCGGCCCCAGCTTGGACAGCCGGCGCGCGGTCGCGACCGCGAGCTCCCAATCGATCATGCTCGGCGGAGGAGCCGCCGGGCCGTCCTGGGAGATGTCACTGCCTGCCGTCATACCGCAACCGTACGCCGGGCTAACTTCCGCCGCCCGTTGCCGGGCGCTGATTCACCGGACCGGCGGTTCAGCGATCGCAGGTACGGCGCCGCCGGGTTGACCGGTCCCGCGCCGTCAGCAGCCGAACGCCCCGCCGCCAACGGGAGCCGCGATCAGCAGCCGCATCGGGCCAACGTGCTTGCGGCCACATCCCAGGCGGCCTCGGCGGCGCGCACGCTCGGCACCCGGTCGGCCAGGAACGCGAAGGCCAGCAGGCGGCCGTCCGCCGTCCGGACCAGCCCGGCCAGCGAGCTGACCCCGGCCAGCGTGCCGGTCTTGGCTCGTACGTCGCCCGCGCCGGCCGTCGTCACGCCGGAGCGGTACCGGTTGTCCAGGGTGCCGTCGTAGCCGGCGACCGGCAGGGCGGCGAACAGCGGTCGCAGCCGGGTCCCGCGGTCGGACGCGGCGGCCCGCAGCACCGCCAGCAGCACGTCCGGGCTGAGGCGATCCGCCCGGGACAGGCCGCTGCCGTCGACCAGCTTCAGGCCAGCCGCGGGCACCCCGTAGCCGGCGAGCACGGACCGCACCGCCGCGGCCGCCCCGGCGAACGACGCCGGCTGGCCGGTGCTCAGCGCGACCTGCCGGGCCAGCATCTCGGCCAGCACGTTGTCGCTGGCCAGCAGGGCCTGCTCGACGATGCGGGCCAGCGGCGCGGACCGGACCTCGGCGAGCACCTGGCCGGTGGCCGCCGCCGGGCCACGCCGCACCGGCACCTTCGGCACGCCGAGCGCCGCACCGAACGCCCGGCCGGCGTCGAGATCCGGCTGCATGGACCGGGCCAGCATGCCGGGCCGGCGGCCGGCGTCCAGCATCACCGCGGTGATCGGGGTGGTGTATCCCCCGGCCACGTCCAGCGGGTCCCAGCCAGGCGCCAGCCGGGGCCCGGTGAAGAGGGAGCCGTCGATGGTCACCCGGCTCACCCGGACCCCTTTCGCGCGGACGGCGGCAGCCAGGTCAGCCAGCCGGGCCGCGCCGGCGTACCAGGTCGACCGGCCCGGCGGCGCATCCGAGAGGGTGAGGTCGCCGCCGCCGACCAGGACCACCTCGCCCGGCGTGGTCCCGGCCACCACCCGGGTGGCGAACCGATGGTCGGCGGGGAACGCCGCCAGCACCGCCGCCGCCGTGGTGATCTTGGTCGTGGACGCGGGGACGACCAGCCGGCTGCCGCCACGGTCGTACAGCACCTCGCCGGTGGCCAGGTCGAGCACCTCTGCCGCGACGGCCGGACCGAGCCGGCGGTCGCGCAGCCGCGCGGCGAGTGCCTTGGCCAGCCCAGCGGGGGTGGCCGGGATGCCGGCGTCGGCACCGTTCAGGGCAGCAAGCACCGGGGTCGGGAGAGCCAACGGCGGCTCGACCGGGCCCGGCGTCCGGCCAGCGCCGCCCGGTGCGGCCGACAGCCCGGCCCGGCTATCGCCGCGGAGCAGGACGGCCGTCCCGGCAGCCAGCGAGCCAGCCACCAGCAGCGCGAGGACGACGTACAGCACCTGGCGGAACCGGGTGCGGCCAGGCACCAACACCCGCCCCTTGGCCTGCCGCACGACTCCCCCTCACCCGCCTGTCGCCGCGGTCGTCCACACTGGTCGCGGTCGTCCACACTAGTCTGGTCGCCGATTTTCGATGGAGGAAGCAACTGTGGAGTTCGATGTCTTCATCGAGATTCCCAAGGGCCAGCGGAACAAGTACGAGCTCGACCACCGGACCGGCCGGCTGCGGCTGGACCGCACCCTGTTCACGGCGACGCAGTACCCGGCGGACTACGGCTTCATCGAGGGCACCCTCGGCGACGACGGCGACCCGCTGGACGCGCTGGTGCTGCTCCAGGAGCCGACCTTTCCCGGCTGCCTCATCCTGTGCCGGGCAATCGGGATGTTCCGGATGAAGGACGAGAAGGGCGGCGACGACAAGGTGCTCTGCGTGCCGGCCAACGACCCCCGGCTGGAGCACCTGCGTGACATCCATCACCTGCCGGAGTTCGACCGGCTGGAGATCCAGCACTTCTTCCAGGTCTACAAGGACCTGGAGCCCGGCAAGTCGGTGGAGGGCGCCACCTGGGTGGGCCGCAGCGAGGCCGAGGCGGAGATCCTGACATCCCGCCAGCGGCTCGCCGACAGCGACCACTGACCGCCCGCCTCCACCCGTCCCGCCCGCTTGTCGCGACGATCCGGTGGAGCACGCAGGCGTGGGCGGGTCGCACCGGATCGTCGCGACATGTGCTGGGCCGGTCAGGGGCGGTTCAGGCCACCGCGGCGGGCTCCGCGTCGACAGGCAGCGGGCTGGCCGCGCGCAGCCGTTGCGCCTTGATGAACAGCGTCACCACGAACGACACGAGCAGGAACGGCGTGACCACCGCAAACGCCGTCGCGAGGGCCTCGGTGTAGCTGGCCGGCTCCGGGATGCCCGCCACCACCTGCCCGTCCGGCATCCGGACCGGTGGCAGGTACGTCGTACGGGCGTTCACGATCGCACCGAACAGCGCCGTACCGAACGCGCCGCCCAGGGACCGGAAGAAGGTGACCGAGCCGGTTGCCACACCGAGCTCGCCCGGGTCGGCGTCGTTCTGCACGGCCAGCACCAGGGTCTGGATGGTCAGCCCGATCCCGATCCCGACGATCCCCATGAACACGTCGAGCACCAGGATCGGGGTGCCCGGCCGCAGGGTGGACAGCAGCCCCAGGCCGACGGCGGTCACCATCGAGCCGATGATCGGGTAGATCCGGAACCGGCCGGTCCGGCTGATCATCCGCCCGCTGCCGACCGAGGCGGACACAATGCCCGCCATCAGCGGCACCATCAGCAGGCCGGCCGCCGTCGCGGAGAACCCGTGGACGAACTGGAGGTACAGCGGCACGTACAGGATCGCGCCGAACATGCCGGCGCCGACGGCGAACGTCGAGGCGTTGGCCAGGGTGAAGGTCCGGTTGCGGAACAGCCGCAGGGGCAGGATCGGCTCGGCGGCCCGGTGCTCGACCCAGCCGAACGCGACCAGGAGCACGACGCCGGCCGCCGCCACGCCGAGAACCCGGCCGCTGCCCCAGGCCCAGCCCGGCTTCCCACCCCACTCCATGGTGAACAGCAGCGTGCTCACGCCGGAGACCAGCAGCGCCGCGCCGAGATAGTCGATCCGGTGCTTGGTCGGGGTGTGCGGCAGCCGCAGGTTGCGCGCCACGATGAACCACGCGACGACCCCGATCGGGATGTTGACGAAGAAGACCCAGTGCCAGGACAGGTGGTCGGTGAGCAGGCCGCCGAGCAGCGGGCCGGCAACCGAGGATGTCGCGAAGACGGCGCCGAAGTAGCCGGAGTAGCGGCCGCGCTCCCGCGGGCTGACCAGGTCGCCGATGATGGTGAACGCCAGCGACAGCAGGCCGCCGCCGCCGAGCCCCTGGATGGCCCGGGCCACGACCAGCATGGTCATGTTCGTGCTCAGCCCGCCGAGCACCGAGCCGAGCAGGAAGACCGCGATCACGAACTGGAAGACGGGCCGCCGCCCGTACTGGTCGGACAGCTTGCCGTACAGCGGCGTGGACACGGTCGAGGTGATGAGGTACGCCGCGACGGTCCACATCACCTTGTCGGCGCCGCCGAGGTCGGTGACGATCGTCTTCATCGCGGTGCCGACGATGCTCTGGTCCAGCGCGGCCAGGAACATACCGGCCAGCAGGCCGCTGAAGATGACCATGATTTCTCTGTGTGCTAGCTCGGGTCGGTGCTGCTCGACCGATGTGCTCACCGGGCTCCCCTGTCTCGGGTGATGTCTCTGGCGTGTTCGACCCGACGCAGCTCGACGTTGAGCTGGCTGAGCAACCGGACCAGCTCCTGGCGGTCCGCGGCTGGCCAGTGCCCCACCAGCGAGCGCATCCGGTCGCGCCGCCAGGACCGCACCGCCGCCAGCTTGGCCACGCCCCGCTCGCTGACCCGGACAAGCTGCGCCCGGCCGTCGTCCGGGTCGCGCTCGCGCTCGACGTAGCCGACCCGCTCCAGCGCAGCCAGGTGCCGGCTGACGGTCGACAGGTCGAGGCAGACGAGCTCGGCCAGCGCGCTCGGACGCATGGGTCCGTGCTCGGCGAGGCGGTCCAGGGCGTGGTAGGCCATCCGCTCCAGGTTGCCGGCCGAGCTGTGCCGCTCTCGGCTGGCCGTCCGGTCAGCCGAGAGCATCAGCGTGCCGAGCTCGTGTGCCAGCTCCGCGTAGAGGGTCACGCCCACCTCGCTTGGTTGCTTGTGCAATGCAACTATATGAGCTTGCTGAGCACGAGCCAAAACAAGGCGTTGCCCGGCGGTCCGCGCGACCTTCCCCCGGACTGGGTCAGGCTGGGTCGAGGCCGGTGCCGAGGTTCGGCGCGGGCGGCGCCGGGTCCGGCGCCGGCGCGGGCGGGATCGGGTCCGGGTCGGGCTCGGGCGGGATGGGGTCCGGCGCCGGGCCAGGTGGAACGGGATCCGGCGCGGGCGACGGGGGGACCGGGTCGACCGGATGCGGCGGGAACGGCTCAGGTGGGGGCGGCACCGGCAACGGATCTCCGGGTCGGGTCATGACACACCTCCGTACGACGGCCTGCCCGGTGACCCGGGGGACAAAACCTGGCCAGCCTGAAGTAGATCAACTTACCGCACCCGCCCATCCCCCGCCCAGATGTGGTCACCACAACGCCGAGTGGTCACCTAACGGGGTCTCCGGGGAACCAGAGGTCACCACAACGCCGAGTGGTCACCACACGGTGCGCTCGGGCAACGAGAGGTGCCCACAACGCCGAGTGGTGACCACACGGGGGTCGCTGGTTGCTCGGCTGCGGTTACTTTCCGCATTTGCCGATTACTCTCTGGTGGCGTGCCCTATCGCGCCTGCCCGTTTGCGGTCGTCCCATCGCTGGTGCACGCCAGCGTCGGTACTGCTCTGTCGCATGCCGGCAGGCGGCGTACCGGGCCTGGCATCGAGCGCCGGCCGCCGCCCCGATCGTCGGCGAGCCACGGGAGATGCTGGCGGAGTGCGCGAACCGGCTGGCAGTGACCGCGACGGCGCTGAGCACGTTCCTCGAACGGGGGGCCGGGCCGCCGGAATGGCCGGCGGACGTCGGGCTCACCACGGCCGTGATCGGGTTCCGGCGGCTGGTGAACGAGCTGATCACGCTGGCCGTGCTGGTCGACAGGGACGGCGGCGGCTGGAGCGAGCTGGGCCGGGCACTGGGCCTGACCGCGCAGGCGGCCCGCACCCGGTACGGCGGCATCCGGACCGAGCCCGCCGTACCGCGGAGGCCGGACGTGTCCTGGGAAGCCGTCGCGCGTTAGTCCGTCCAGGCGAGCCGGCAGCGCGACCGAACCCGAGGCCGGCCGCGTCCGGGAGAATGCTCCCGACAGAATGCGCGCCGGCACGCTCGCGGGAGGAAATCCGGCCATGGGAGACGAGACGACAGCAGCCACAACGAGGACAGGTGCGACAGCGGTCGGCGCGGCCGCGACCGGTGCCAGCGCGGCCGGGGCGGAAGCGGTCGGGTTCGGCGCCGTGCTGACGGCCGCGCTCGGCGTGGTGGCGCTCGGGGCGCTCGCGGTCGGCGCCGTCCGGATCGGGTGGCTGGTCATCCGCTCGGCGGCGGTCCGGGAGCTCAGGATCGGCTCGCTGGAGGTGGACGATCTCGTCGTACGCCGGCTACGCGTGCTCGAAGGGCCGGAGTAGCCCTGGCAGCCGACCAGCGGCACGCCGACCAGCGGCACGCCGACCAGAGCGCGCGCCGACCAGCGGGCGCGCCGGTCAAAGCGCGCGCAGCCGGGGCAGCAGGTGCTCGGCGAACTGTGCGAGGAACCGCGGCTGGTCGTGCCCCGGCGCGTGGAAGACCAGGTGCTCCAGCCCCGCCTCGACGTACTCCCTGACCCTGGTCACCGCCTCGTCCGGGTCGGACGACACGATCCATCGCCCGGCAACCTGCTCGATGGGCAGCGCATCACCGGCCCGCTCCAGCTCCAGCGGGTCGTCCAGCCCAGACTTCTGCGCCGCCGAGAGCGCCAGCGGCGCCCAGAAGCGGGTGTTCTCCAGGGCCAGCGCCGGGTCGATGTCGAAGGACAGCTTGATCTCGATCATCCGGTCGATCGAGCCCGGCGCCCGGCCGGCCGCGGCCAGGCCCTCGTCCACCGCGGGCAGCAGCGAGTCCCGGTACAGCTCCATCCCCTTGCCGCTGGTACAGATGAGCCCGTCGCCCACCCGGCCGGCGTACTTCGCCATCTGCGGGCCGCCGGCCGCGACGTAGATCGGGACCGGTTCGGCCGGTACGTCGTACAGCATCGCGTTGACGGTCCGGTAGTACGTGCCGTCGAAGGACACCCGCTCACCCCGCCACAGCGCCCGGATCAGCGTGACCGCCTCGCGCAGCCGGGCCCACCGCTCGCGAAAGTCCGGCCAGTCGAGGCCGGTGACGGCGACCTCGTTCATCGCCTCGCCGGTGCCCACGCCGAGCAGCACCCGGCCCGGGCACAGGCAGCCCAGCGTCGCGAACGCCTGCGCCACCAGCGGCGGTGAGTGGCGGAACGTCGGCGTCAGCACGCTGGTGCCGAGCAGCACCCGCGAGGTCCGCTCGCCGGCCGCGCCCAGCCAGACCAGCGAGTGCGGCGCGTGCCCGCCGTGGTGCCGCCAGGGCAGGAAATGGTCGCTGACCAGCACGCTGTCCAGCCCGGCCGTCTCGGCCCGCACGGCGAGCTCGACCAGCTCCCGCGGGCCGAACTGCTCCGCCGACGCCTTGTACCCCAGCCTGATCGGCATGGCTCAGCACCCCACTCTGATCGCCACGGCTCAGCCCGCCGGGACGGCGTAAAAGGTGATCTCGGTGAGGGCCAGGTCCGGGTACCGCAAGCCCGGGTAGACCGAGGTCACGGTCAACGTGACCGACCCGGTCGTCCCGAGGTCCTGGTCGATGCCCTGCCGGTTCTTGCCGTCCCGCACGGTGAGCTCGGCGGTGCCGGCGTCGGTCCGGACGGCCAGCCCTCGGATCCGGCCGTTCTCGGTGAACAGCGTGTTCGTCTTGACGTAGCCGTTGACCAGCTCGATCCGGACCAGGTGGACCTTGGTGGCGAAGCGGTAGGTGAGCACCTGGCCGACACCGGTGCCGACCGCGGCGCCGTTGCTGTTCCACGCGGTGCTCCGGTCGCCGTCGAGGGTGTTGTGGACCGAGTACGACAGCCCGAGCCGGGGATCCGGTGGCAGCTCGCTGCTGGCCTCGGCGTTGAGGGTGGCCGGGTCCACCCGGGTCGGCTCCGTACCGGGCGTTGCCCCGGACGCCGACCCGGCTGTCGCCGCGGTCGGTTCGGCGGTGCCGGTCGGGCTGCCCGCCCCAGTCGTCGCGTCGAGTCCCCCCGGCGGCGCACCACCGTCACCGCCGGCCGTGCCGAGCACGACCGCGACGATCACCAGCCCGACCGCGAGCACGGCCGCCAGCACCACCGCGGGACTGAGCCGACGGCGCGGGCGGGACGCGGGCTCAGCCGGCGGGTACGGCGCCGCTGGCTGCCCGAACCGGGCCGCGCAGCGGGTGCAGAACGAGCGGCTGGCCGGGTTGACCTGGCCGCAGGCTGGGCAGACGAGGGTCGGTCCGGCGATCGGCCGAGGTGGCGGCTGTGCCGGCCGGACGACCGGGGACTGCCGGGGCTGCCGCGGCGGCAGCGCGTCGGGGGTGGTGCGGGCGCCGGGCGGGTGCCCGCCCGGCGGTGGGGGCGGGCTCGGCGGCACGACCATGGTCCGGTCCCACGCCGTGTAGTAGCCGCGGCTCGTGCAGAAGTCCTGGGTGCGGTCGACCGGACGGCCGCACTGGGCGCTCGGGGGGCTCGGCACCGTCGGACTCCTGCGAGTGTCGGTCCCGGGGTTCGATCGGGACACCGACATCACATCATGCCGGGTCGGTCACCGGATGCGGTTCGGGCAAGGCAGCCGAGGGCGTCATACGCCGGGTAACTATCAGAGCCGAGCATTGCTCGAAGTATCGCGCTGGCCGGAGTCTTATATCGGGCTGGCGGGGCTCGAAAAGGGGAAGGAGGGCACGTGGTCGAGGGACGGCGGCTGGCGGGTCTGCCGCCGTACGACGGCACGGCCTGCGACGCAGCCGAGCCCACCCTCGTGTGTTTCGCCGACGAGGGCGCCCCGAGTCCGACGTACCCACGGAACGTCCGACGTTCATGACCGAGGAGGCCCGCAGGTCGAGCGAGACCGAAGGCCGGTTCCCCTACGGTGGACCGGGCCGGATCTGTTACATCGAGCACCGCGACGACGGACTCGACGAGTGCCGTCAGGTGGAGGACCTCCAGGCGGCCCTGCAGCGCGCCCGCTCCGGCGAGACCCGGCTGTATGCGGTATGGCCAGGCCAGTGGCGGTCGGATCTCTACCTCATCGACGAGCTCGACTCGCTCGCCGACGCGATCGGGCTGCCGGCGGACGAGCCACCGCCCGAGCTGACGCCGCCGGTCCGGTTTACCGACCTGCCGCACGACCTACAGGCCCGGCTGGTCCGCGGGCTGAAGCGCTCGGTTGGGCGAGCGCTGTCCGCCGGCTGGCATGTGGACCCGGCTCCCGACGGTGCAGAGCTGGTGACCGTCTACCCGTACAAGCCCGGTGGTCGGGGCAACCCGGTCGGCGGCGGCATCTGGCGGTGGGACTCCGACCGGACCGAGTTCGACGCCGTCGAGCTCTGGCCTAAGCCAAGCTCCCCGCTCGGCCAAGACCCGACCGTGCGCCCCTCCCCCCGGGACCCCCTCGCCCGCCGGCTGCCGAGCATGGCTCCGGGCTCGGAACGGCGGTTCAGGAGGTGAACTTGAGGACCTTGACGGCGCCACCTGCCTCCGACTTCCACGTCCCGTCGGGGAGCTTGTCCCAGACCTGGGTGTCGCGGTACCCGCCGTGCCAGTCGTAGTTCATCTCGCTCACCCGGAACTTTGGCAACCTCGCCGCCGATGGGCGCGCCGCTCCCGGGTCGGTGAACGACCGAACCACGAAATCCCTGATTCGTGGTCTCTTTATCCCGAGATCAGTGATTTCTCCCGGCCGAGTGGAACCCGCGGGAGGGATCTTCGGCGTCCTGGAGGGTCGACCCCACCTTGGTGAGGCCAACGTTTACGTGACCAACGTCGGCCCGCACGATCCGGAGGGTGGCGATGGCGGTGTCGAGTTCCACCTGCACGCCGACTCCGACTCTCCGCTGGATGTAGTCGTCACGATCTCGGTCCTGGACGACATCGAAAACTTCATCAGCGCCTGATCCCCATCAGCGCCGCCCGGTGCGCCCCGCTGGCCTCTAGCGGCCGGCAAACGCGCGTGCAAGGTGTGGTGACTGACCTGCGCGAGGAGAAACGTGAGGCCCGGACTACCTCCGCCCCCGCGTGTCCAGGGCGAAGGTAGCCAAGCTGTATCCGCCAAACATCTCGCAGCGGGCTGCTCGGCCACCCCCGCCGCGACCTGGACCGCCCAGGTCAGGAGAAACAGGTGTTGAGCATGGCCTGCAGCGCGGTCTTCTCGCTGGCCTGGAGCCTCAGCCCCCAGTGGTACTTCGACTGGATCCATATCTTGGAGTACGTGCAGCGGTACGACGACAACGGCGGCTGCCAGGTGGACGGGTCCTGGTCACCCTTGGCCTGGTTGACGTTGTCGGTGACCGCGATGAGCTGCGGGTCGGCGAGGTCGTTGGCAAAGGACTGGCGCGTGCTGGTGGTCCAGGAGCTGGCCCCGGAACGCCATGCCTCGGCCAACGGCACTATGTGGTCGATGTCCACGTCGGACGCGAGGGTCCACGTGGCGCCGTCGTACGGGCTGTACCACGACCCGGAGACAGCGGCACAGGAGCTGTTGACGACGACGTTCGTGCCGTCGCGCTTGAGGACGGTCTCGCGGGTGTTGCAGGTGCCGGAAATCGTGACCCAGTGCGGGAACAGGTCGCGGGAGTACCCGCTCATCGAGCCCTCGGAGGCGACCGTCAGCACATCGAGCTCCGCCTGGGCAGTGGTTTTGCCGGGGATGTTCGGCGGGGTCGCGTCGGCGGGGGTGGCTAACGTCAGGGCCGGAGCGACGGCGATCAGAGCGGCGCCGGCCAAGGCGAGCCATCGGCGTCGGGTCGGGGCGTGGAAACGGAACACGGATCCTCCGAGGGGTGAGAGGTATGTGCCGTTTCAGCCTTACGCACCCTGGTTTCCGCGCCTGCGCCACGATGTATCGGCACCGCGTCGGTAAGAAGAAGACTTCGCTCTGCCTGGTCATACACCGACCGATCTAGGTCGTCCGCACTCAATCCCGGCGAATCCCGCGCTGCCCGGCTGAGAGAACGACGAGGGATTAGATAGCGTGGAAATCTGGACAGTAGGTAACCGGAGAGCAGGCAGGCGAGGCGGAGGGGCCCGATGGTCGGTCTGGTGCTGGAACGTGTGCCGGTCCCGGGCGTGCCCGACATCCTCCGGGTGGAGGTCGGCGAGCAGCGCGCGGTCGTCGTACCCGATCCGGACCAGGCCCGGCGGCTGGCGGATCTGGTCGGAGGTCTGACCGAACGCCCGGCCGGTACGACCGTCCGGGTCGGCGGCATGATCCGCCTCGTCCCCGCCGAGGGCGGCCTGCTCCCCTACCTCACCGTGCTCGGCAACCTGGTGCACGGCGGCCGCGCGGCCCACCGGTTCACGCAGCGGGCCGCCGCGGAGGAGGGGTGCAGGGCGGTCGGGAGCAGGTGCGGCCTGGACGACGTCCTCGACCGCTACCCGCACGAGATAACACCTGGTCGCCGCCGGCTCGCCGGACTCGCCCGCGCGTTGTGCGCGCGGCCCACCGCGATCGTGCTCGAGGACGCCGCCGGGCTGCCCACCTGGGGAGCACTGCTCGATCTCGACCATAACCCCGAGCTGCTGTCCGCCGCCCTGCTGCTGATCACCCCCGAACGGGGCAGGGCACTCGGTTTCGAGGAGGTCAACGGTGCCTAGCCCGGGGCCGTTCCCGGGGCGCTTCAGCCGACGTCGGTTCCTGGCCGGCTCTGCCGGTGCTGCCGCCGCGGTCGCGGGAACGGCGGTTGCGGGAACGGCGGCTGGCTGCGCCGCTGCCGCCGACGTCCTCGGCCTGGGCCGGACCGTGCGGGTCGCGGTCACCTGGAGCGCCGAGGAGCTGCAGGCGTTCCGCGCGGTGCTGGACGGCTTCGGCGATCTTCCCTATGCCATCGACCTGGTCCCGCTTGGCGACGACATCTCCGCGGCGTTCGGGCCGCAACGCCCCGACATCATCATGCTTCCCCAACCGGGCCTGGTCACCGAGAACCACGACAAGCTGCAACCGCTGCCGGATCAGGTCAGCCCAGGCTGGCCGTACGCCGCGGTGTGGAGCCCGGTGAGCAGCTACGGACTGCCGTTCAAGATGACCGACAAGTCGACGGTCTGGTACCGCAAGTCCGTCTTCGCGGAGTACGGCCTGGATCCGCCACCAAGCTGGAGCAAGTGGCTCAACCTCAACGCCCGCCTGGCCCGCGCGGGCGTGGCGCCGCTCGCGGTGGCCGCCGCCGACGGCTGGACGCTCACCGACATCTTTGAGAACGTGCTGCTCGGAATCTCGCCCCAGACGTACGAGGGTCTGGTGCCGCCCAACCCCCGTGCCCGGTGGACCGACCCCGTCGTGGCCCAGGCGTTCCGCCTGCTCGGCCGGATGTGGGCGGCACCCGGCACGTTGGCCGGTGGGGTGAACCGCTCGCTGGTGCAGCAGTTCCCCGAGGCGGTGGTGGAGGTTTTCGGCCACCAGAAGGCCGCGATGGTGATCTCGGCCGACTTCGCCGAGCCAGTCATCCGCCGCTACGCCATCGACCCCGGCGACGTCGGTGTCTTCCCCTTCCCGGTGATCGACGGAGACGACCAGGAGCGGGCGGGCGGGTCACGGCAGCCGCCGTTGGTCGTCGGGGGCGACGTCGCTGTCCTGCTCAAACACGCCGGAGACACCGCAGTGGACGACTACGCGGTGAACCTGGTGACCAGGCTGGCCAACGAGGAGGCCCCGCTACCCTGGATCACCGGACATGGCGGTTTTCTCGCGGCCAACCTGAAGACGCCGATAGCGAGCTACTCCGACCTGCTGAAACCGCTGGCCGAACAGCTCGCCCGCCCGAACGTTGAGCAGCCGATCGCGTTCGACCTGTCCGACCGGCTCGGCGCGCTCGGCGGCAGCGAGGGACTGTGGCGGGTGCTGCAGGACTTCCTCGTTGCGGTGGGCGGCCGCGGCCCGACGGCGGTGCCGGACGCCGCTGACATTGCGGTCAGACGACTCAACGACCTCGCCCTGCTCCGGAGGTGAGTGACGAAATGCCGCTGCTGATCAATGGTCTGCGGGTCGAGGTGGTCGGCCGCGAGATCACTGGCCGGCCGGTGCCCGGCCGGCCCCGCCGCTCGTACTGGCCGTACCTGCGCGGCCTTCCCAGCCTTGCGCTGGCCAGCGTCCTGATCATCCCGATCGCGGTCACCACGGTCGGTGCCTTCCGCACCAAGCACGGTGTCGGGCTGGGGAACTTCGGGGTGCTCACCAACGCCGGCGCGGGGCGTGCGCTGCTGCACAGCTTGATCTGGGTGGCTGTGGCGGTCGCGCTGATCGCGGCCGGGTTCGGGATCGCCATGCTTGGCCACCGGGTCTCGGGGCTGTGGCGGATCCTCCAGCCGACCCTGGTGGTTCCGTTCGCGATCTCCGGGCTGGTCGCCGGCGCGGCGTTCCGGATCATCTTCGACCCGGCGCCGGAGCGCGGCACGGTGACCGCCGTGGTCACCGCAGTCTTCCACTCCAGCCCGGTGTGGCTCAGCCCCGGCTTCATCTGGGTGGTCCTGGTGTCCGCGTTCTGCTGGGGCTGGCTGGGCTACGTCGTCTCGTTGTTCCGGGCCGGGCTGGAGGCGATCCCCGACGACCTGGCCCGCGCCGTGAAGGTCGACGGCCTGCGTGGCTGGCGGCGGCTGCGGGTGGTCGAGCTGCCCATCCTGCTGCCGATCTTCGGAATCATCGGGCTCACCCTGGTCGTTGCCGCGGTCCGGCTGTTCGACCTCATCCTGATCACCGCGCCCGGGGCGATGCAGGCGGACGCCGACGTGCTCGCCCTGCACTGGTGGCGCACCACGAACGCGGGCGAGGACTCAGGCCGGTCGGCCGCACTGGCGCTGGTGCTGTTCGCCGTCGTGGCGGTCCTCGCGGTGCTCGGGATGCGCGGGCTGCGCCGTCACTGGGCGATGCCAGAGAGCGCGATCCCCCCGTCCGCGCAGCCGTCCCGGCCGCTGCCCAGCCGGAACCGGAAGGTGCTCGGGCTGGCCGTCGGCGTGCCGGTCAGCGTCTTCTGCGCGTTCCCGGTGCTCGTGCTGCTGCTCACCGCGCTGCACGAACCAGCGGCGGCGGGGCTGCACGGGTGGTGGTCCTCGCATGGCCTCGGGCTCTCGTCGTTCGGCGCGGCAGTCAACGCCGGGCTGTTGCGCGCGCTGGTGTCCAACCTGCTGATCGCCGTCGTCGCCACCATGCTCGTGCTGGCGGTCGCCGTCCGGACCGCGTTCCTGCTCGCCTGGGGTGGGCTGCCGCAACGGCTCACCAGGACGGTGGTCATCGCCTGCGTCGTGCTCGCCGTGACACCGGTCCAGATGTACGCCGCACCGCTGCGCGAGGCCTTCGCCTACTCGGGTCTCGCGGGCTTGCGGATCTCGCTGGTGCTGGTGCACGCCGCGGCGGGGCTGCCGTTCGCCATTCTGCTGCTGCGGGTGGCGTTCGCCTCGGCGCCGGCCAGCCTGGTCGCTGAGGCGCTGCAGGGCCAGGCCCGGCGGAGTGCGGTGATCACCCGGGTCCGGCAGACCTGCGGCCCAGCGCTGACGGCGGTGGCCGTGCTCCAGTTTGTCCTGGCGTGGAACGACTTCACCGTCGGGTTCCTGATCGGCGGGCCGGGCGCCACGCCGCTGTCGTTGGTGCTGTGGGGGGAGGCCCGGCAGTTCGCCACGTCGGCGGGCACGGTCGCCGCCGCGGCGGTGGTCTCCTCGATCGTGCCGGTCGTGCTGCTGCTCGCGTACTGGCCGACCGTCGTCCGCGGCCTGACCGTGGGGACCAGACCATGAGCAGGCGGCGCGACAGGCGGCTGGGTGACCTGATTGGGGTCGGCGCGGTCGCGTCGTTCGTGGTGTCCGGAATGGCGAGCGACTCGCTGAAGGAGATCATCGGCGCCAGCGGCGGCGGCCTGGTCGCGTGGCTCGGGGTGGGGGTCGCACTCACCGTGTTGTGGCTGGTGCTCAACGTCCCGAGATGGCCGCGCGGGGAGCACCGACGGCCGGCGGGAGCGCCAACGACCGAGCTCGGTGCCAGCGCCGAGCAGGCCGAGTACTGGCAGGTGGCGCTCGGGTCCGACGTCGGCGGGATGGCCGCCGCGGAGTGGTTCGACAACGAGGAACCGAAGCTGCGCAAGCTGGTCGCCCGGCACGCGGCCGACCCGGCCGCTGTCGACGACGTGGCGCAGCTCTGCGATGCCCTGGAGGCGTGGTACGTCCGGCAGCGGCGGCCGGCGGAGCTGCTGGACCTGAGCGAACGGCTGGCCACGATCGGTGACCAGGCCGGGCGGCGTGACCTGAAGGAGATCGCCGCCGCCCGGGCCGCCACCGCGCACCGGCTGGCCGGCGACCTGGATGCGGCCAACCGGGAGCTCGGCAGGTCGGCGGGCCTGGCCGCGCACGGCCGCGCGGCCGCCGCCCTCAAGGCCCGCCGCCAGATCGAGTGGGGGCTGGCGAACCTTGCCCGCGCGGACCGGTGCGAGCCGGGAGCCGACTTCGAGGAGCACGTCACCAACGCCCGCGACCGGCTGGAGGACGCGGCCGCCACACTGCCCCGCAACGACCTGGCCGGCGCCACCGCGGTCCAGCTCGGCCTGGGCATCGTCGCGCTCTACCGGCAGGACGGCGAGCAGGCGCTGGATCACCTGTTGTCGGTGGCGGCCCGGGCCCGGGCGACCCGGGACAGGAGCACCGAGGCGCACGCACAGGAGCTCGCCGGGGTGGCTGCCTGGTCGCAGGACAACGTGCGGGAGGCGGTGGCCTGGTGGCAGGCGGCCGAGCGCCTCTACGCCGACATCGATGAGCGGGAGGGCCGGGGCCGGTGCCTGCAGCACCTCGGGTCGGCGGCGCTGGCCAACGGGGTCGTGGCCGGGCTGCTGCGCCGCGACGGCGAGTCCGGCCAGGCGGTCGCCACGCGGCTGCTGAAGGAGAGCGCGCGGCTGCGCGGCGGCGCCGAGGGACACCAGGTGCTGCAGTCCTACCTCACCATGGCCCAGGACGGCGCCAGCCGCCCGCCTCCGCCGTCGGCCGCCCCCACGCCGCGTCTCACCGTCCGCGATCTCTGGCGCTGGGTACGGCGCGCCCTCAGCCAACGCGGCCCGCGACCGCCCGGCAGGTAGTCGTGTGGGCGGGTCAGTCCGGCGCGACGGCCCGGCGTCCCGCTGGCGGACACGGCGCCGCGGGGCGACCACAAGTGTGCTGGATTGAGGCGAACTTAATAGCGTCGTACAGGGCTGCGATGGTCTTGCACGCCCACCGCATCCTGGGGCCAGCGGTCTCGGGGTGGCCGCCGAACGCCTGGGCAAGCTGTTCGATGGCGGCTTCGGTGCCGGCCCGGGTCTGGCTCGGGTGCGGCTCAGGTGGGTGACCTCCGCCTGGACTGTGCCCGGCCAAGACGCGAGCATGGCGCAGATTGAACCGCCCTGGGTTCGGTTCAATCGTCATATCCGCGGAGGATCACCGAGCCGAGCTGGAAGCCGAGGCAACATTCATCGCCGAAGGCTGACGAACGCCGCCGCAGGCCCACGGCACGGGCTGACCGCGCGATCGCGGACGCGCTCAGCGCCAAGCTGGCCGGTGCGGACATCGGCGATGGCACGGCGCCGGAGAAGTCGCCCGACGACCCGGAGGACGGCGCCGCGGGTGAGTTGGCGAGCGTGAGCTAACGGCACGCCAATGGCACGACCGAGATATGGATGAAGAAGTATGGCGAGAGAGGCTCGGCTACATAGCCTCTGACCTGGGCTTTTTGGTGGAGCGGGTGACGAGAATCGAACTCGCACTGTCAGCTTGGGAAGCTGATGTTCTGCCATTGAACTACACCCGCGTACGACGGGTCACTGTACCGTACCCGGGAGGCTGCGGCAGGGAGACGCCGCCGGCCGGCACCGGTCGGGTGGCTACGATCGCCACTCCGACCCACGTCGAAGGTGGTGCACGCATGGCTGGTCCGCGGGTGGGCGCAGGCCCGGTGAGCGCGGGGCCGACGTCGTCGATGGGGCAGCTTGCCCTGGTCAACAGCGGCCTGTTCGCGGACGCGTCCAACTTCGCACTCCGGTTCGTCGAGAGCTACCAGCGGATCGCCGACATCGTCGGCGCCCTGAAGACGCTCGGGCTCAAGGTCGTGCTCACCAGCGGATCGTTCGACATCATCCACGAGGGTCACTCGATGTACCTGGAGGCGGCTCGCCAGTTCGGCGACTTCCTCATCGTCGGGCTGGACAGCGATGAGAAGGTCAGCGCCCGCAAGGGTCCGCACCGGCCCGCCGTCCCCCAGATGGAGCGGCTGCGCATGGTCACCCACCAGCGCGGCGTCGGGCTGGTCACCCTCAAGCACCTGCACGATCCCCGCTGGGCGCTGGTCGAGGTGGTCCGGCCCGACGTCCTGGTCGCCACCGCCGAGACCTACAGCCCCGAGGAGATCATCGAGCTCGAGTCGAAGTACTGCGGCCGGGTCGAGGTGCTCGACCGGATGGCGACCATCAGCACCTCGGCGCGGCTGCGTCGGATCCAGCTCGGGCTCAGCGAGCCGGACCCGCCCGCCGAGTCCGGATACCGTGAGGCCGGAAACCGGTGAAGCAGACCCTGCTGTACCTGCCTGTCCTGCACGCGGGCTACGAGGCCTTTCTCGACCGGCATGCCGACTCCGCCGAGATCCTCCTGCTGGGCACCGGGTTCGCCGCGCTGTTCCCCAGCATGACGAAGGAGATCCGCGCACTGCCGCCGCACCGAGCCGCCGAGTACCTGCGCCATCGGTCGGGCACACCGCCGGTCCGGGTCGTCGAGCCGGCCGAGCTCCCGGCCGCGCTCGTCGCCGACGTCGTCGTCATGCCCGACGAGCAGATCATGCGCGAGCTGGCCGCCGCCCAGGGCCTGGGCGCCCGGGCCTCGTTCGACCGGACCTTCCTGCGCTGGGACCGGCCGTGGAGCCAGGCCCAGGCCCCCGTCGACTACTCCGGCAGCATCACCCGCGCCGACCTGGCCCGCCGGCTGCTCGGCGCCGCCCACCAGGCCGCCGCCCTCAGCTCGGACTGGTGGCGGCAGGTGGGCGCCGTGGCCGCCCGCGACGGCCGGGTCATCGCGCGGGCGCACAACCAGCACCTCCCGACCGAGTACGCCCCTTACCTGAACGGCGACCCGCGCAACGACTTCCAGCGCGGCCAGCGGGCCGACCTGTCCACCGCGATCCACGCCGAGGCGGCGCTGGTCGCCCGGGCGGCCCGCGACGGGCTGCCGCTGGCCGGCACCGACCTGTACGTCACGACGTTCCCCTGCCCCGCCTGCGCCAAGCTGGTCGCCGAGGCCGGCTTCCGCACCTGCTACTTCGCCGGGCCGTACTCCGTCCTGGACGGCGAGAGCGTCCTGCGCGCGGCTGGCCTGGAGCTCATCTGGGTCGACCTGGTCGACCTGGCAGGCGCCGACCCTGACCCAGCCTCAGCCCGGCGTTGAGCTGAACCGCATCCGGACCGGCGTCCCGCCGCCGTCGCCGACCAGGACGTGTGCGTGCACGTGCCGGATCGTCCCACCGGTGAACCGGCAGTCGCCGTTGCGGACGCCGAGCCCATAGTGGTCGAGCGCGAACCGCTCCCGCACCCACCCGAGCACCACCCAGAAATCCTGCCGCGCCGCCGCGGGCAGATCGAGCAGGTCGCCGACGTGCTCGTGCGGGATCAGCAGGAGGTGCAGCCGGGTCCCGGCATAGGGGAACTTGTTCGGCGTCACCGTCCAGTGACTGGTCTGCCACAGGATCTGCTGCCGCTTGTGCCGGCGTATCCCGTCCGGGCAGAAGAGGCAGATGCCCGCGGCCTCCAGCCGGCGCATCTCGGCCAACTGGTCCTCGGTGCGGTAGTTCTCCAGGTAGTAGAGGGTCACGGCGCGACCGAAATGCCGCGAACAGCCGGGTGCGGGTCATAGTCGCTGAGCTCGAAATGCTCCGCCCGGAAGTCGTGGATGTCGCCGATCTTCTGGCCGGCCTCGGTGAGCCGCACGGTGGGCAACCGGCGCGGCTCCCGGGCCAGCATCGTCCGTACACTCTCCGCCTGATCCTCGTAGATATGGGCATCCGAAATGGTGTGGTAGTAGACGGCGGCATCCAGCCCGGTGAGCTGTTCGAGCATCAGCAGCAGGGCCGCGTACTGCGCCATGTTGGCCGGCACGCCCACCGGCACGTCGCCGGACCGCTGGAACATGTGCAGGTGCAGCCTGCCGGCGATGACCCGCACATGCACCCAGCCATGGCACGGCGCGATCGTCGTCCGCGGCACCTTTCCGCGGCCCCTGACCTGATATTGCGGAATCCACGGCGACACGAAATGGGTGCGGTCGCCCGGCAGCTCGACAAGCTGCTCCACCAGATGCTGGAACTGGTCGAACTCGCCTCCCTCAGCCGTGGGAAACCGCTTGAACGCACCACCGTACGAGCCCGGCCCGATGTCCCCCGGCGGCAGGCCCCGCGATGACGTCTTCTCTGGCGTCGCCCAGGCCCCCCACCAGTCACACCCGAAGTCGGCGAGCTCGGCGAGCGTCGTCGCGCCGTTGATGAAGGCGCACAGCTCGCCGATCCCCTTCCGCCAGAACGACCGGATGCTGCGCTCGGTGATCACCGGGAAGCCGTTCGCCAGATCGAAGCGCATCGTCTGCTGCATGAGCGTGCGCGCGGGCGGCCCCTGCCGGGTCGGCACCGGTATGCCGTCGTGAAAGACCCGCGAGAGCAGGCCCTGGTACTGCGCGTCGACCGACCGCTCCGCATAGTCGCGGTAGAACACCGTGGGCATCCCTTCTCAGTGCCGCAGGGTAAGCGGGACCTGGGCAACCTCGACATATCCACCGGCCCTGCGCTGGAAGAGCCGGACGACGTGCGCCGACCCGTCCGAGGGAGCGGTGAGCTGGCCGCCGTCGATCTCGCACCGACGCATCTGGAACGGCGGGCTGAGCGCCGTGCCACCGGCGGACACCCGCACCGGCTGGCCAGCCGGCCCGGTCACCGCCGCGGCGTCCAGCGTGAGCACGTAGTCGACGCCGTCCGGCCCGGTCGCTCGCCAGCTCACCGCCGCTCCCGGCCGCACCACGTACGACGCCAGCGCCAGGCCCGGCTGGGTGCAGCTCACCTCCAGCGGGATGCGGCCCAGCCGCGGCAGCAGACCGAACGCGCCAAGGGTCATGAACACCGCGACCGCCGCCACCATCCACATCCCACGTCGTGGCCGCCGGGGTGGCAGCGCACCGAACGCCAGCGCCCGTTCGTCGTTGATGTCGCGGGCGAACGCCCGCCGGGTGCGCTCGTTGCCCGCCAGCAGCTCCCGGTCCCGGCGCGGGTCCCGGCTGGCGCCACCGAAGAGGAACGCCATCAGTCCACGGCGGGCTGCGGCTCAGGCCTAGGCTCCGGCGCCCGCAGCGACCGCCGCAGGATCTGCGCGACGTCGAGCACCGTGACGTCGTCCCGCGCGGAGCCCTCCTGCTGCTTCTGCGTGACGGCGTCGGAGAGCATGACCATGCAGTACGGGCAGGCGGTGGAGATCACGTCCGGGTCGAGCGCCAGCGCCTCCTCGGTTCGCTCGATGTTGATCCGCTTGCCGATCTTCTCCTCCATCCACATCCGGGCACCGCCCGCACCGCAGCAGAAGCCACGCTCCTTGCAGCGGTGCATCTCCTGCGAGCGCAGGCCCGGGATGGTGGCCAGCACCTCGCGCGGCGGGGTGTAGACCTTGTTGTGCCGGCCGAGGTAGCACGGGTCGTGGTAGGTGACCTTCTGGTCGACCGGTTGCACCGGCACCAGCCTGCCCTCGTCCACCAGCCGGGCCAGGAGCTGGGTGTGGTGCACGACGTCGTAGTCACCGCCGAGCTGCGGGTACTCGTTGGCCAGCGTGTTGAAGCAGTGCGGGCAGGTCGCCACGATCTTCTTCGCCTTCACCGAGTTGAGCGTCTCGACGTTGGCCTGGGCCAGCATCTGGAAGACGAACTCGTTGCCCAGCCGCCGCGCCGGGTCGCCGGTGCAGGACTCGTTGCGGCCGAGGACGGCGAAGGAGACGCCCGCAATGTGCAGCAGCTCGGCGACCGCCCGGGTGACCTTCTTCGACCGGTCCTCCAGCGCCCCCGCGCAGCCCACCCAGAACAGGTACTCGACGTCGTCCAGGATCGGCGCGCCCGGCTGGATCCGGGGGATGTCGAAGGCGAGCCCCTGCGTCCACTCCTCGCGGGCGGTGGCGTTCATCCCCCACGGGTTGGCCTTGTTCTCCAGGTTGCGCAGCATCACGCCGGCCTCGGACGGGAACGAGGACTCGATCAGCACCTGGTACCGCCGCATGTCCACGATGTGGTCGACGTGCTCGATGTCCACCGGGCACTGCTCCACGCAGGCGCCGCACGTCGTACAGGACCAGAGCACGTCCGGGTCGATCACGCCGCCCTGTTCCGCGGTGCCGACCAGCGGCCGGGCGGCCTGCTCCGGCCCCGACCCGATCACCCGCTCGTACCCGGACTCGGGCACGGCGTGGTGCGTAGCCGGGTCCGCGCCGGTCACCTGCACCGTGCCCTCCTCCGGCGCGTCCTTCTCGCCGAGCAGGTACGGCGCCTTGGCGAACATGTGGTCGCGCAGGTTCATGATCACGAGCTTGGGGGACAGCGGCTTGCCCGTGTTCCACGCTGGGCACTGGCTCTGGCAGCGGCCACACTCGGTGCAGGTGGCGAAGTCGAGGTAGCCCTTCCAGGTGAAGTCCTCAATCTTGCCCTTGCCGAAGATGTCGTCGTCCTTGGGATCCTCGAAGTTGATCGGCACACCCCGGGACTCCATCGGCAGCAGCGCGCCCAGTGCATCCGGCAGCCGCTTGGTGGTGACGTTGACCGGGGCCAAGCCGATGTGCAGGTGCTTGGAATACACCACGATGACCAGGAAGGCCAGGATCACCCCGATGTTGGCCAGCACGAAGACAGTCTCGATCACCTCGTTCGCGCCGTGGCCGAGCGGGTGCAGCGCCTGGCCGACGAGGTGCGACGCGAAGGCCCACCGGCTCTGGCCGAACGGGAAGACGCCGGTGTTGACCTGCGCACCGCGGTACAGCAGCAGGGTGATGATCACTAGCGAGATCATCCCGAGGATGCCCCAGGCCGGGCCGGTGTGCGAGCCGTAGAACCGGGAGCCGCGCTCGGCCCGCCGCGGCGCCTGCCGGATCCGCCAGTACGTGAAGGCCGCCAGGGCGAGCAGGACGGCGACCGCGAAGAAGTCCTCCAGGAAGCCGAGGGCCTGCCACCGCCCGATCAGTGGAATGTGGAAGTCCTGGTCGAACAGCGCGCCGTAGGCCTCCAGGATCGTCGCGGCCAGGATGACGAAGCCCCAGAAGGTCAAGAAGTGCGCCAGCCCCGGCCCGGCCCAGGCCAGCAGCTTCCGCTGCCCGAACACCTCGGCGAGGTGGGTGCGCACCCGCGCGCCGACGTCGTTGGTCCGGCCGCCCTGCGGCTGTCCGGACCGGATCAGCCGGTACAGCCACCAGACCCGCCGACCGGCGACCGCGAACGCGATCACGGTCATCAGCCCGCCGATGGCGAGACGCAGCACCACGGCTCCTCCTGTCGTTCGAGCGACGTCCGAAGCCTATCGTCTCGTACTGACAAGTAACTTGTACCGTCCCGGGTAAGAAGGGGTTCAGGCCGGCCACGGAAGCGCGTTACCAAGACAACACGGAGAGCCACCATGGCGGAAGCCCAGCCGATCCGAATCCCGGTCGAGATCTCTCGGCCCACCCGTGTGTTCGACTTGGTGGTCCGCGGCTACGACCGGCGTCAGGTCGACGACCACATCATCCGGTTGGAGCAGGAGCTCGCCGAGGTGGTCTGGCAGCACGATGTGCTGGAGTCCGAGCGGCACCAGGTGCGCGCGGGGCTGGCCGACCTGGACCGCCAGCGGGCCGAGTGGGAGGAGCGGAAGGCGACCTGGCAGCCGTCGTTCGCCGAGCTCGGCGAACGGGTCAGCACGATCCTGTCGCTGGCGCAGCAGGAGGCCGAGCAGTTTCGCACCCGGACCGCCCGGGAGCACGCCGATGAGCACCGCCGGGCCGAGCGGGAGATCGCGGCCGCCCGGGAGACTTTCGAGCACGAGATGGCCGAGAGCCGGGCCGGACTGCGCCGGGACCTTGACCTGATGCGACGGGAGGCCGAGGCAGCGGCCGTCCAGATCGTGCACACCGCACGGTCCGAGGCGGACGCGCTGGTCGAGGCCGCCCGGCACGAGGCGGACGGGATCCGCATCCGTGCCCAGGAGATGCTGGCCGCCGCCCGGCAGGAGCGGGCCAGGGTGGTCCACCAGCTCGGCGAGCTCACCGACCGGCTGAAGGCGGCGCAGAACTTCCTGGCCGAGGCCGGCGAGCCGCTCGCGCCCCCCGCTCCGGCTGGCCCGACCGGCCCGACTGGCACTGCTGGTCCCGCCGACACAGCGGGCCGGGCCGCCCCGGCACCCGCCCGTCCCCGCGCCGTCGTACACATCGACGCCATGGACGACTGACCGCCGACCCGCACGACTTGTCGCACCAAGGTCACCAGCCCGCGGGCCGACTGTGGTGACCTTGGTGCGACAAGTGGGTGCGGCTGGGTCCTACGCCGTGACCAGCTCCGGTACGGCGGCTGGGACGGGGGCGGCCGCAGGCCGTCGCCGGGAGCCAGGGATGAACAGCCCGATCAGCACCGCGGCGCCGAGTACGGCCGCGCCGACCGCCATCGCCGGGGTCAGGCCGTCGACGAACCGCTGCCCGCTGCCGTACCCGCCGGCCGCGGCGAAGACCGCGCTGAGCACCGCCACGCCGAGCACCGTGCCGAGCTGGCGCAGCGCGTTGCTCGCCCCGGAGGCCACGCCCTCCTCCTCCGGCCGGACGAAGCCGAGCACCATCCGGGCCACCGGAGCGAAGAACAGGCCCATCCCGATGCCGGCCAGCACAAAGCCGGGCACCATCGCGACGTACCGCACGTCGGGCGTGATGGCCCAGGCTAGCCAGCCCAGCCCGGCCGACTGCAGGGCCAGCCCGGCCAGCAGGAGCTGCCGCGGCCCGAGCCGGTCCGACAGCGCGCCGGCCAGCGGCGCGGCGAGCACCGGCATCGCCGTCCAGGGCAGCGTGCGCACCCCTGCCTCCAACGGCGAGTAGCCCTGCACCACCTGCAAGAACTGTGAGAGCAGGAAGATCGAGCCGAACATCCCGAACGCCATGGCCAGCGAGACGGCGTTCGTGATGGCGAAGCCGCGGTTGGCGAACAGGTTGAGCGGCAGCACCGGCTGGGCCGCCCGCCGTTCCCAGGCCAGGAAGCCGGCCAGCAGCGCCGTACCACCGACCAGCGCGCCGAGCACCGACGGGCTGGTCCAGCCGTGACCGTTGCCGCGCACCAGGCCGAGCACCAGACCCAGCAGCCCGCCGGTGCCCAGCAGCGTGCCGGGGAGATCCAGCCGGGTACCGGCGCCGCGGCTCTCGGTCAGCCGCCACGCGGCCAGCGGCAGCAGGAGCACCCCGATCGGCACGTTGATCCAGAAGATCCACTGCCAGGACGCGCTCTCGGTGATGGCGCCGCCGACGACCGGGCCCAGCGCCACCGCCAGCCCGCTGGCCGCGCTCCACGCGCCGAACGCCAGCCCGCGCTTCTCCCGTGGCACCGCGCCGGCCAGCAGGGTCAGCGTCAACGGCGTGACGACGGCGGCGCCGAGGCCCTGCACGGCCCGCGCCGCGACCAGCACGGTGATGTTCGGGGCGAGCGCGGCCACCGCGGAGGCGCCGGTGAAGACGGCCAGCCCGGCCAGGAAGAGCCGCCGCCGGCCGTACCGGTCGCCGAGCGCCGACCCGGTGAGCAGGAAGACCGCGAAGGTCAGGGTGTAGGCGTTGACCGTCCACTCCAGGCCTTCCAGCCCGGCGTCGAGGTCGCGCTGGATGGAGGGCAGCGCGTTGGTCACCACGAGGTTGTCCAGCGCGACCATGAACAGTGCGGTGCCCGTGATCACGAAGGTCCACAGCGCGCGGCCGCGACCTGCTGACGGCTGAGCTGACATCTTCCCCGCCTTCCTGTAGCTCTCTGAATAGTTATCAGTTACTAACTTCTCTGGGTACGGCGAACGTCCATGCCCCGAGGTGGGATGGCCTACGTGGTTGTCGCGGTCCCAGGCCGGGCCTGGAGCAGCTCGCCGAACTGCTCCTTGATCCGCGGCAGGTCCAGCGCCACCGCGACGTTCATCAGCATGCCGGCGGACAGGAACCGCCACAGCACCAGCGGCTCGGCCCCGGTGACCCGCCCGGCCAGCGCGATGAGCCGGGCGAACCGGTCTCGGCTGGCCGCCCGGATGTCCTCGTCCTGGCACGCGGCGGCCCACATCTGCAACTGCAGCGTCAGCATCTGCCGGTCGTCGAGCAGGGCGGCGTACGCCGCGCCCATCGCCGTCAGCGCGTCCTCCCCCGCCAGCCCCTCGACGGCCGCGGTGAAGGCGGCCTCGATCCGGTCGAAGCACCGCTCGGTGGCGGCCAGGAACAGCGCCTTCTTCGACGGGAACAGCCGGAACAGGTACGGCTGGGAGACACCAACCCGGCGCGCGATCGACTCCGTCGAGGTGGCGGCGAACCCGCCCTGGGCAAACTCGGCGATCGCGGCGCTGATCACCACCTCGCGTCGTTCCGCTGCGCTCATCCGTGTCATAGGACTAAGTTAGTGGTCGATAACTAACTCGGTCAAGAGTGCTGGCTTAGTGTCGTGTCCCACCGTTCTGCTGTACGCCGCCGCGGGCAGGTGGGTTAGGGATGGCGCTGACCGGTAACCTCGATGAGCGACCGGCGGCTCCGATGCCTGTGAGGTCCGGATGGCGACGCTGCAGCCCGCCTACTTCGTCCGGTTGGCGGGCGCGCTGGTGGTGCTGCCGGGCGTGCTGCTGGGCGGAGCGCTGCTGCTTGCGCCCGGCCCCGGCCGGCGAGCCGTGACGCTGGGGGTGCTCTTGGTGCCAGCGGGGCTGTGGCTGGCTGGGCTGGCGATGCTGCGGTACGTGCCAGGGGCGCTGCGGGCGGCCCGGGTGGTCGCGGCGGGTGTGAACGGGCTGGCCGGGCTGGCCGGCGTACTGCTGGTCGCAAGCGGATGGTGGCCGGGCCAGGCCGGGCCAGTGCTCGGTGCGATCGGGTCCGGCCTGCTCGCGGCCGGGGCGGCGTACCTGCTCGCCCCGCCATCCGTGTCTCGGTAGTCTTTCCGGGCCGCAGCAGGTCCAGTGACGCTCCAGTGCGCGCCGAGACAAGGTGAGTCACGCTGGAGGCGTGGCGGTCCCCCTCGTCCCCGAAGCAGCCACCCGGCCGGTGCGGTGGTCGGACCGGCTCGCCCGGGCGCTGCCGGCGCCGGGCCGGACGCCGTTCACCTTCTGGTATCTGGCGGTGCTGCTGGCCAGCTCGATCGTGCAGCGGCTCGTGGGTCCGCGTGCGCAGCGTCACATCCTGCAGTGGTCCAGCACGAACGTTGCCCACCTTGGGCACGACCCGGTCCGGGTGCTGGTGGCCAGCGCGCTGTGGCTGCCTGGGCAGCCGTGGGTGCCGGCCGCGATCTGCTTCACCCTGGTGCTGGCACCGGTCGAGCGCCGGATCGGCAGCCGGTGGACGCTGGCGGTCTTCGCCTCCGGGCACGTGCTGGCCACCCTCGTCACCGAGCTGCCGGTGGCCTGGCTGGTGCGTTACGGCGAGCTGCCGCGCCATGCCCTGCATGTCGTCGATGTCGGCGTCAGCTACGGCTTCCTCAGCACGGTCGGTGTGCTGGCGGTGCTGTTCGCGCCGGGCTGGCGGTGGGTGGCCCTGGTCGCGGCCGAGCTGTACGTCGTTGGGCTGCTGGTGACCGACCCCGGGCTGGCCAACGTCGGGCACCTGCTGGCGCTGAACGTGGGCATCGTGCTGTGGTGGCGCTGGCTCAGCTACCGGGGCCTGTCAGGCAGCCTCCGACCGTCCCTGCCCAGGTGGTCCCGCGCGCTCACCGAGCCTCCCCGTGTGGTCACCTCTTGGGGTCTCGAGGCAACGACAGGTCACCACAACGCCGAGAGGTGACCACACGGGCGACCCGACCAACAACAGGTCACCACAACGCCGAGAGGTGACCACACGGGCAGTCAGGCGCGCTGGAAGGGCAGCGTGTTGGTCAGCCACCCCAGCAGGGCGGTTGGGTTCCGCGACTGGATGAGCAGCCGGCCCGGCCCGGCGAAGTCGAAGACGAAGCCCTCGCCCGACTTGAGCGACTGGACTGAGCGGCCCTCGACGGCCCGGCGCAGCCGGCTCTGCGTGGTCGCGTCGAACGCCACGACGTGCCCTGAGTCGACCGTGATGGCGTCGGTTGGGCCGAGCACCACCTCGTCGATCGCGCCGTACGCTCCGAGGATGACGGTCCCCTCACCCATCGCGTTGATGATGAAGCCGCCCTCGCCGCCGAACAGGTTCTGCATGCCAGCCCACTGCGTCTCAATCTGCACACCGTGGGAGCTGGCTATCCAGCAGCCGCGGGTGATCCGCAGCGGCCGGTCCGGGGTCACCTGCTCGGCCCGGATGTCGCCCGGCAGGTTGGCTGCCACGTCCACCCAGCCGCCCTGCTGCGGCGCGGTGTAGGTGGTCACGAACAGGGACTCGCCGCCGAGCGCCATCCGCTTCAGGCCCTTGAAGAGCCCACCTTCGATCTTTGCCTCCAGCGTGACGCCCCAACTGTGCGCGACCATCGCCCCCGACTCCACCCGGGTCGGTTCGCCGGGCGCGAGATGGAGCCGGGCGACGGAGAACGACGGTTGGTGGCGTAGTTCGACCTGCATCTGGTTACTCCCGCGGTGATCGTCTGATCCGGTCCTGCGGGCAACGATGGCGGGCCGGCGCCCGGTTCCGGCCCCGCGCGGCGTGACACAGCTCGGTGTGACGCAGACCACATCCTAACGGGGAAACCGCAGGGCCGAGCACCTGTTGGCTCGGGTAGGAAAGTTGAGTAGAGTCGACTCAGCTCTATTGCGGCAGGCCCTACTACTCAGAACAGCTCTTCCTACTCAGGACAGCATGCCTACCAGAACAGTGAGGTCTCCATGGCACGAGCGGTCGGTATCGACCTCGGCACCACGAACTCCGTCGTCGCCGTCCTCGAAGGCGGCGAGCCCACGGTGATCGCCAACGCCGAGGGCTCCCGGACGACGCCCTCGGTGGTGGCGTTCGCGAAGAACGGCGAGGTGTTGGTCGGTGAGGTCGCCAAGCGTCAGGCCGTGACCAACCCGGACCGCACCATCCGGTCGGTCAAGCGCCACATGGGCACCGACTGGTCGGTGAACATCGACGGCAAGAAGTACACCGCGCAGGAGATCAGCGCGCGGGTGCTGCAGAAGCTCAAGCGGGACGCCGAGGCCTACCTGGGCGAGACGATCATCGACGCGGTGATCACCGTGCCGGCGTACTTCGAGGATGCACAGCGGCAGGCGACCAAGGAGGCCGGCCAGGTCGCCGGGCTGAACGTGCTCCGGATCATCAACGAGCCGACCGCGGCCGCCCTCGCCTACGGGCTGGACAAGGCCGAGAAGGAGCAGACCATCCTGGTCTTCGACCTGGGTGGCGGCACGTTCGACGTGTCGCTGCTGGGCATCGAGGACGACGTCATCCACGTCGAGGCCACCTCCGGTGACAACACCCTCGGCGGCGACGACTGGGACCAGCGGATCGTCGACCACCTGGTCAAGACGTTCAACGGGCAGTACGGCATCGACCTGTCCAAGGACAAGATGGCTCTGCAGCGGCTGCGCGAGGCGGCCGAGAAGGCCAAGATCGAACTGTCCGCCTCGCAGTCCACCAACATCAACCTGCCGTACATCACGGCCGGCGCGGACGGGCCGCTGCACCTGGACGTGGCGCTGTCCCGCTCGGAGTTCCAGCGGATGACGCAGGACCTGCTGGACCGTTGCAAGGGCCCGTTCCGGCAGGTGATCAAGGACGCCCAGACCAAGAACGCGGAGTTCGGCGTCGGGAAGATCGACCACGTGCTGCTGGTCGGTGGCTCAACCCGGATGCCCGCGGTCACCGACCTGGTCCGCGAGCTCACCGGCGGCAAGGAGCCGAACAAGGGTGTCAACCCCGACGAGGTCGTGGCGGTCGGCGCCAGCCTGCAGGCCGGCGTCATCAAAGGCGAGGTCAAGGACGTCCTGCTGCTCGACGTGACTCCACTGAGCCTGGGCATCGAGACCAAGGGCGGGATCTTCACCAAGTTGATCGAGCGCAACACCACGATCCCGTTCAAGCGCTCGGAGACCTTCACCACGGCGGAGGACAACCAGCCGTCGGTGCAGATCCAGGTCTACCAGGGCGAGCGGGAGATCGCGGCGTACAACAAGAAGCTCGGCATGTTCGAGCTGACCGGCATCCCGCCGGCGCCACGCAACGTGCCGCAGATCGAGGTCACCTTCGACATCGACGCCAACGGCATCGTGCACGTCTCGGCCAAGGACCTGGCCACCGGCAAGGAGCAGGGCATGCAGATCACCGGCGGCTCGGCGCTCGGCAAGGACGAGATCGACCGGATGATGCGTGACGCCGAGGCACACGCGGAGGAGGACAAGAAGCGCCGCGAGGAGGCGGAGGTGCGCAACACCGCCGACGCGCTGCTCTTCCAGACCGAGCGGTTCCTCGCCGAGAACGGCGAGAAGATCCCGGCCGAGAAGAAGACCGAGCTCGAAGACGCCATGGGCGAGCTGCGGGCCAGCCTCGGCGGTGCCGACGTCAACGCGATCAAGGCCGCCCAGGAGAAGGTCGGCAAGGTCTCCCAGGAGATCGGCGGCGCGATGTACGCCCAGGCGCAGGCCGAGGCCGGCGCGGCTGGCGGGCCGGCCGGAGCGCCTGGTGCGGGTCCCGGGGCGTCCGGTGCCGCCAAGGACGACGACGTGGTGGACGCCGAGATCGTCGACGAGCCAGGCGAGGGCAAGAGCAGGTGAGCGAGCGCGGCGACAAGCAGGTATACGAGGAGCCGCAGCGGGTGGTGATCCGGGACAAGCGCCGGATCGACCCGGCCACGGGCGAGCTGCGCGCACCCGAGGCAGAGCAGGTCTGGACGGTGCCGGCGGGCGGTGAGCCCCGCGGCACCGCCCTGGCCGGTGACGCGGCGGTCTGGCGGGCTGGTCAGGCGCCCACAGAGGGAGAGGACACCACGGTGGCCGAGCTGACCGCCCAGCTTGCCGAGCGGACCGGCGACCTGCAGCGGATCACCGCGGAGTACGCCAACTACCGCAAGCGGGTCGACCGCGACCGGTCGCTGGTCGCCGAGGCGGCGACCGCCGGGGTGCTAGCCACCCTGCTACCGGTGCTCGACGACCTGGATCGGGCGCGTGACCATGGCGACCTGACCGGCGCGTTCAAGGCAGTGGCCGACCAGCTCGTCGGCGCGCTTGGCAAGCTCGGCCTGACCCCGTTCGGGGAGCCGGGCGACCCGTTCGACCCGACCGTGCACGAGGCGGTCAGCCACTCCACCAGCCCGGAGGTGAGCAGGTCCACCTGCGTCGGGATCATGCGTCACGGTTACACCCAGGGCGAGCGGCTGCTGCGGCCCGCGCTGGTCGCGGTAGCCGACCCCGAGGAGCCCACCGTCTCGGAGAGCACTGTGCCTGGCCCTCCGACGGCCGGCGATGGCGAGTCCTAGAAAAGGGGGACCGGCCAGCGATGAGCATGCGCGACTGGGTCGAGAAGGACTTCTACGCCGTGCTGGGCGTCCCCAAGGACGCCGACTCCGCCACGATCAAGAAGGCCTACCGCAAGCTGGCCCGTGAGCTGCATCCCGACAAGAACCCCGGGGACGCCAAGGCCGAGCAACGGTTCAAGGAGGTGTCCGAGGCCTACGACGTCCTCTCCGACGACAGCAAGCGCCGGGAGTACGACGAGGCCCGGTCGCTCTTCGGGTCGGGCGGTGTCCGGTTCGGGGGTGGCGGCGGGTCGCCGTTCGATCTCGGTGACCTGCTCGGCAGTGCCGGGCAGCGGGCCGGCGGGCTCGGTGACCTGTTCGGCGGGTTGTTCACCGGTAACGCGCGGCGCGGCAGTGCGGGGCGGCCCGGCGGCGGGGTGACCCGCGGTCAGGACGTCGAGACCGAGGCGACGCTGGACTTCGCCGAGGCCGTCCGTGGGGTGACCGTGCCGCTGCGGCTGGCCAGCCCCGGCGTCTGCGCGACCTGCTTCGGCACCGGCGCCCGGCCCGGCACCGCGCCGCGGCAGTGCCCGCGCTGCCTCGGCACCGGCATCACCACCCGCAACCAGGGGGCCTTCGCGTTCAGCGAGCCGTGCCGGGAGTGCCGCGGGTCGGGCAACATCGTCGACGACCCGTGCCCGGAGTGTGGCGGCACTGGCGTGACCACCCAGATCCGCACCATCACGGTCCGGATCCCACCGGGCGTGACCGACGGCCAGCGGATCCGGATCGCCGGCAAGGGCGCGCCCGGGCAGGGCGGCGGCCCGTCCGGTGACCTTTATGTCGTGGTGCATGTGCGTGGCCACGACATCTTCCGCCGCAAGGGCGACGACCTGACCCTGACCGTGCCGGTCAGCTACCCGGAGGCGGTGCTCGGCACGACCGTGACGGTGCCGACCCTGGACGGCGCGGTCACCCTCAAGATCCCGGCCGGCACCGCCAGCGGAAAGACCTTCCGGGTGCGCGGCAAGGGGGTCAGCCGGCGCGGTGGGGGCACCGGTGACCTGCTGGTCACCACCGAGGTCGCCGTACCGGCGAACCTGACGGCCGAGGCGCGTGAGCTGCTGGAGAAGTACGCCGCCGCACAGCCGGACGACCCGCGGCCGCACCTGACCGCCCGGACCCGGGGGCAGTGATGTTCCCGTCGGAGGACGCGCCGGTGTTCGTCATCTCGGTCGCCGCCGAGCTGGCCGGCATGCACCCGCAGACGCTGCGGCAGTACGACCGGCTCGGGCTGGTCAGCCCGGGCCGGTCGGCCGGCGGCGGCCGGCGGTACAGCGTGCGCGACATCGCCCTGCTGCGCGAGGTGGCCCGGCTGTCCGCCGAGGGCATCAGCCTGGCCGGCGTCAAGCGGATCGTCGAGCTGGAGTCGATGGTCGCCGACCTGACCGACGAGATCCGCACCTTGCGGGACCGGGTGGCTGACCTGCTTGGCCAGCTCCATGCCCGGACCAGCTACCTGCCGGCCGTCCGCTGGCAGAAACCCTGACCTTTCGCGGCGATCATCGAGTTATTGCCGCTGATAGAGATCAACTAGCGACCACAAGTCGATGATCGGCGGGATAGAGAGAGATGGAGCACAAGCTCACCACCAAGAGCCAGGAGGCGGTCACCGGCGCGGTCCGGCTGGCCACTGACCGGGGCAACCCCGACGTCGACCCGGCCCATCTGCTGCTGGCGCTGCTCGCCCAGGCCGACGGTACGGCGACCCCGTTGCTCAAGGCGGTCGGCGTCGACCCCGCGGTGATCCAGCGGGAGACAGAGCTGCTGGTTGGCCGGCTGCCCAGCGCGTCCGGCGCCACGGTGTCCGCCCCCCAGCCGTCCCGGGCGATGCTGCGGGTGCTGTCCTCGGCACAGCGCCGGGCCGAGTCGCTGGGCGATGAGTACCTGTCCACCGAGCACCTGCTGGTCGGGCTGGCCGAGGTGGACAGCCCGGTGGCTACGGTGCTCCGGCAGCACGGAGCCACCCAGGACGCGCTGGTGGGCGCGTTCCAGGCGGTGCGGGGCAGCCGTCGGGTCACCACCGAGAACCCGGAGTCGACCTACCAGGCGCTGGCGAGGTACGGCGTCGACCTGACCGAGCGGGCCAGGGACGGCAAGCTCGACCCGGTGGTCGGCCGGGACACCGAGATCCGCCGGGTGGTGCAGGTCCTGTCGCGGCGTACCAAGAACAACCCGGTCCTGATCGGCGAGCCAGGTGTCGGCAAGACCGCCATCGTGGAGGGCCTGGCCCAGCGGATCGTCGGCGGGGACGTGCCAGAGTCGCTGCGCGGCAAGCGGATCGTTGCCCTCGATCTCGGCGCGATGGTGGCCGGCGCGAAGTACCGGGGTGAGTTCGAGGAGCGGCTGAAGGCCGTGCTCGCCGAGATCAAGGACGCCGAGGGCGAGATCGTCACCTTCATCGACGAGCTGCACACGGTGGTCGGGGCCGGCGCGGCCGAGGGTGCGATGGACGCCGGCAACATGCTCAAGCCGATGCTGGCCCGCGGCGAGCTGCGCATGATCGGCGCGACCACGCTGGACGAGTACCGCAAGCACATCGAGAAGGACCCGGCGCTGGAGCGGCGGTTCCAGCCGGTGCTGGTCGGCGAGCCGTCGGTCGAGGACACCATCGGCATCCTGCGCGGCCTGAAGGAACGGTACGAGGTGCACCACGGCGTGCGGATCACCGACGCCGCCCTGGTCGCCGCCGCCACCCTGTCCGACCGGTACGTCACGGCCCGGTTCCTGCCGGACAAGGCGATCGACCTGATCGACGAGGCCGCGTCGCGGCTGCGGATGGAGATCGACAGCCGGCCGGTGGAGATCGACGAGGTGGAGCGGGCGGTCCGCCGGCTGGAGATCGAGGAGATGGCGCTGGCCAAGGAGGACGACGCCGCGTCGCTGGAGCGGCTGGCCCGGCTACGCGCCGACCTGGCCGACCGGCGCGAGCAGCTTGCCCAGCTCACCGCCCGCTACCAGCAGGAGAAGGCCGGCATCGACGCCATCCGGCAGCTCAAGGAGGAGCTGGAGCAGCTCCGCGGCGAGGAGGAGCGGGCCGAGCGGGACGGCGATCTGGGCCGGGCCGCCGAGCTGCGCTACGGCCGCATCCCGGAGCTGACCCGGCAGCTCGAGCAGGCCGCCGCGAAGGCGCCGGACGAGGGCGCCATGCTCAAGGAGGAGGTCGGCCCGGACGACGTCGCCGAGGTGGTGTCGGCGTGGACCGGCATCCCGGCCGGTCGGCTGCTGGAGGGCGAGACCGCCAAGCTGCTGCACATGGAGGAGTCGCTGGCCTCCCGGGTGGTCGGGCAGGCCGCAGCGGTACGGGCGGTGTCCGACGCGGTCCGCCGGGCCCGCGCGGGCGTCGCTGACCCGGACCGGCCCACCGGCTCGTTCCTGTTCCTCGGGCCAACCGGAGTAGGCAAGACCGAGCTGGCCAAGGCGCTGGCGGAGTTCCTGTTCGACGACGAGCGGGCGATGATCCGCATCGACATGAGCGAGTACGCCGAGAAGCACTCGGTGGCCCGGCTGATCGGCGCGCCACCCGGCTACGTCGGCTACGACGAGGGTGGCCAGCTCACCGAGGCGGTCCGCCGCCGGCCGTACTCCGTTGTGCTGCTGGACGAGGTGGAGAAGGCGCACCACGAGGTCTTCGACGTGCTGCTGCAGGTGCTCGACGACGGCCGGCTGACCGACGGGCAGGGCCGCACGGTCGACTTCCGCAACACGATCCTGATCCTCACCTCGAACCTCGGCTCGCAGCTCATCGCCGACCAGACACTGTCCGAGCGGGCCCGGCGCGACGGGGTGATGGCCGTGGTCCGCCAGCATTTCAAGCCGGAGTTCCTGAACCGGCTGGACGACGTGGTGGTGTTCGAGTCGCTGACCACCGAGGGCCTGACCCGGATCGTGGAGATCCAGATCGGTGCGCTGGCCCGCCGGCTGGCGCCGCGCCGGCTCACCCTCACGGTGACCGAGGCGGCGAAGGAATGGCTGGCGCTGAACGGCTTCGACCCGGTGTACGGCGCCCGGCCGCTGCGCCGGCTGGTGCAGACGGCGATCGGCGACCAGTTGGCCCGGGCGCTGTTGGCTGGCCAGATCCGCGACGGGGAGGAGATCGTGGCGGACGCGCTGGACGGCGAGATGGGCAGCGGGCTGGTCGTCGGACCGGTCCGCGTCGGCTGACCGCCGCTACCGGCTGATGTTGTTGGTGATGCAGTCCGAGAGCTGCCGCGGTGTGGCGCCCGGGCCGAGCTGGTCCCGGCACCTGCCGAGCTCGTTGACGATGAACAGCCCGACGACGATCGACAGCACCAGGCCGACGACCCCGGTGGCCAGGCCGGCGACCGCCATCCCCTTGCCGCGGCCGCCCGGCTGGCTGGCCCGGCGGAGCCCGATGATGCCGAAGACGATCCCCAGCACGCCGGCAATCAGGCCGATCCAGACGGTGAACCCACCCGGGATGGACACGATGCCCAGCACCAGGGCGGCAATCGCCATGCCGTTCGGGCCGGCCGGTGGCGTCGGTCCGCCGTAGCTTCCGTAGCCGCCGTAGGCGTACGGCGGCATGTTGCCGAACGAGTTGTCCGGGCCACCCGGGCCACCCGGGTCACTCGAGCCGCCTGGGTACGGCGGGGGTTGGCTGGTCACGACGATCCGCTCCTTCGTCGGGGGGTGGCCGCGCCCGAGAACGCGACCCCCTTGCCTGGCGCCCGATCATAGGCGGGCCGAAGCGGATACGGTGAGACATGCCCACCGCATTGATCACCGGCGGCACCGCCGGCATCGGCGCCGCGTTCGCTCGCCGGCTGGCCGCTGAAGGTTATGACCTGATCCTCGTAGCGCGCGACAAGACCCGGCTGGCGGAGACCGCCGAAGAGCTCGCCCAGCGGTACGGCCGGCGGGTCGAGCTGCTCCCGGCTGACCTGGCCGACGAGACCGGCTGCGCCGAGGTCGAGGCCCGGCTGCGCGACTCCGACCAGCCGGTGGACCTGCTCGTCAACAACGCCGGCTTCGGGCTGAACGCCGCGTTCTGGGATGCGACGCTGGAGGAGGTGGACCGGCAGCTTCTGGTCAACGTGCGGGCCGTGCTCCGGCTCAGCCACGCGGCCCTGGCCGGGATGGTGGCGCGCCGGCAGGGCGACGTCATCAACGTCTCGTCGGTGGCCGGGTTTACCCCGGGAAGCCGGAGCGGCTCGTACGTCGCCAGCAAGGCCTGGGTCACGGCGTTCAGTGAGTCGCTCGGGCTCGAGCTCGCCGGCACGGGCGTACACATGTCGGCGCTGTGTCCCGGCTTCACCCGCACCGAGTTCCACGAGCGGGCCGAGATGGACATGTCCCGGGTGCCCGAGGTGCTCTGGCAGGACGCCGACGACGTGGTCGCGGCCGGGCTGCGGGACCACCGGCGGGGCCGGTTGGTCTGTGTGCCGGGGGCGCCGTACAAGGCGATCGTGGTGGCCAGCCGGGTGGTTCCGCGCCGGCTGGTGCAGCGGCTGACCACCGGCGTACGGCGGCGCATGCTGTGAGCACCGCGGCCATCCGATCACGTCGCGGGAGCACGGCCGGGTCTACCACGCACGGTCGAACCGATGCTCGACTACTGTTCGACGATCGTGGACAACATTCCGGGGTTCGTGTGGTCGAGCCGCTGACCGCTCGGGCCGAGCTGCTGGCCCTGATCAGGGACGTCGCCGTGGTGCCTGGCCGGGTGGTGCTGTCCTCCGGGCGGGAGGCCGACTGGTACCTCGACCTGCGCCGGGTCACCCTGCATCACGCGGGCGGGCCGCTGGTCGGTCGGGTGCTGCTCGACCTGACCGCCGACTGGGCGTACGACGCGGCCGGTGGCCTGACGCTCGGCGCCGACCCAGTGGCGGCCGCGATGCTGCACGCGGGCGCACCGGCCGGCCGGCCGGTGGACGCCTTCGTGGTGCGCAAGACGGGCAAGGCGCACGGGCTGCAGCGCCGGATCGAGGGTCCGGACGTCGCCGGCCGCAGGGTGCTCGCGCTGGAGGACACCTCCACGACCGGCGCCTCGGTGCTGGCGGCGGTCGACGCGCTGCGTGCGGCCGGGGCCGAGGTGGTGGGCGTGGCGGTGCTCGTGGACCGTGGCGCTGCCGCCGCCATACGGGCAGCCGGGCTGGACTACCGGGCGGCGTATACGATCGCCGATCTCGGGATGGGTCTCGGGGTGCAGAGGGGCTGAGATGAAGATCGGGCTGCTCGTCGTCGGCGTAGTCGTGCTGGTGGGCATCGCCTTGGCGGCCAGCTACCACCGGTTCGTCACCCAGCGAAACCTGGTCCGCGAGTCGTGGCGGCAGCTCGACGTCGAGCTGCGGCGCCGGTACGACATGGTCCCGAGCCTCGTCGAGACCGTCACGAGGTACGCCGCACACGAGCGCGGCGTGGTGGAGGCGGTGACCCAGGCCCGAGCCAACGCGCAGCAGGTGCATGCCATGGACGGTGGCCCGACCCCGGCGCGGCAGGCGGTCGCCGAGGGGGCGTTGTCCGGTGTGCTGGGCCGGCTGATCGCCACCGCGGAGGCGTACCCGACGTTGCGCGCCAACGAGAGCTTCCTCGCGTTGCAGCAGCAGCTCACCGAGACCGAGGACCGGATCGGGGCTGGCCGGCGCTTCTACAACGGCACCGTGCGGGCGCTCAACACCCGGGTGGAGAGCTTCCCGTCGAACGTTGTCGCGGGGATGTTCAGCGTTACCCGCGAGGAGTATTTCGAGGTGCCCGAGCGTGGGGTGTCGCGACACGCCGATAGCCAGCTCTACTGAAATCTACGGCAGACGTTAGACCGGGGCATACAGTCCGAGACCGTGGACCCCGTACGAAATCCGTACGCGCCCGGCGCTGGCCAGCGGCCGCCCGAGCTGGCTGGCCGGGATCGCGAGCTGGCACAGTTCGAGGTGGTGCTGGAGCGGATCGCGTCCGGGCGGCCGGAGCGCAGCCTGGTGCTCACCGGCCTGCGCGGTGTCGGCAAGACCGTGCTCCTCAACACGCTCCGGTCGGCCGCGATCGGCCGGCTCTGGGGCACCGGCAAGATCGAGGCCCGGCCGGACCAGTCGATCCGCCGGCCGGTCGCGGCGGCGTTGCATATGGCGGTGCGCGAGATCGCGCCGCGGCACCGGGCGCCGGAGCGGGTCGAGGAGTTCCTTGGCGTTCTCAAGGCGTTCGCGCTGCGCGACCCCGAGCAGCCGAAACGGGCCGGTGCACCGCGCTGGCAACCCGGCATCGACGTGCCGGCGAGCCACGGCCGGGCAGACACCGGCGACCTGGAGATCGACCTGGTCGAGCTCTTCTGTGACGCCGCCGAGCTGGCCCGCGACCTCGGCGTCGGTGTCGCGCTGTTTGTCGACGAGATGCAGGACGTTCCGGCGCCGGACATCTCAGCCCTGTGCGCTGCCTGCCACGAGCTCTCCCAGCAGGGCGCACCGCTGATCGTGGTTGGCGCCGGGCTGCCGCACCTGCCCGCGGTGCTGTCCAGCTCCAAGTCCTACTCCGAGCGGCTCTTCCGCTACCTGCGGATCGATCGGCTGGACCGGCCCGCGGCGGACCAGGCGCTGGTCGCCCCGGCGGTGCGCGAGCAGGTGCACTTTGCCGCGGACGCCTTGGACGCGCTGTATGCCGCCGCCGACGGCTACCCCTACTTCGTGCAGGCGTACGGCAAGGTGACCTGGGACGCCGCGCCGGGCTCGCCGATCACCGCGGCCGACGTTCGGGTGGCCGCACCGGAGGCCGAGGCGGAGCTGGCGGTGGGGTTCTTCGGCAGCCGGTACGAGCGGGCTACTCCGGCGGAGCGGGAGTACATGCGTGGGATGGCGACGCTCGGGGATGGGCCGGTGGGTACGGCCGAGGTGGCGACTGAGCTCGGTCGACGGCCGTCCAGCCTCTCCCCGGCCCGGGACAGCCTGATCAAGAAGGGTCTGATCTATAGCGCGGAGCGGGGCTTGGTGGCATTTACCGTGCCCCATTTCGGGCGGTTCCTGCGGGCACAACCGGTCTGATACGGCCGTTTATGGCGGAAAGCTCCGCGGCGGCCGCGGTGCCTGGTGGGGCCGCGGCCGCCGCGGATGCGCGAGCGGAGGGGAAAGAGGTCTCGCGACCTCTCACTCGCGCGGGTATCAGCTCTCGTGAGTTCCCGATGCGACGAGTGTTGGCGCCGTGAGGACGGCACGGCGCGTGACGGAACGCCGCATCGGGCTCCTCCTGTCGGGGTAGTGATGACGCAGAGGAAGGGCTGCGCCGTTCGGTGGTCAACGTTAGGGCCGGCCGGGCTATATCGGTACATAGCACTTGGCCATAGCACTCCCGATCGCTCTTTCTACCCTTGTCTACTGGTAGAGCTAGACGCTCCTAGAGACTCCAATGTGGTAACCACACGGCGCACAGGTGACCACAGGGGCACTTGGGAGCCCGTGTGGTC
>DATILL010000136.1:0-2878 GCA_035476575.1 Mycobacteriales bacterium | reverse complement strand
CGCGGATCAGGGTGGCGGTCAACCCGAGTCGCCGCCGAGACTGAAGGTCGGCCGTCATGCGGAAGACCGGGGCGGGCAGCAGGTGGACCTCGTCGTAGATGATCAGGCCCCAGTCGCGGCTGTCGAACAACTCGAGGTGTTTGTACTCGCCCTTGGTGCGACGGGTGATCACCTGGTAGGTCGCGATGGTGACGGGGCGGATCTCCTTGCGCTCGCCGGAGTACTCGCCGATCTCCTCCTCGGTCAGCGAGGTGCGGGCGATCAGCTCGCGCTTCCACTGCCGGCCGGCGACCGTGTTGGTGACCAGGATCAGCGTGGTGGCCTGGGCCTCGGCCATCGCCGCCGCGCCCACCAGCGTCTTGCCGGCGCCGCAGGGGAGCACGACGACCCCGGACCCGCCGGCCCAGAAGTTCTGCACGGCCTCGTGCTGGTACGGCCGGAGCTGCCAGCCGTCCTGACGCAGCGCGATCGGGTGCGCCTCGCCGTCGACGTACCCGGCCAGGTCCTCCGCTGGCCAGCCGATCTTGAGCAGCGCCTGCTTCAGCCAGCCGCGCTCAGAGGGATGGACGACGACGGTGTCGGGGTCGAGCCGGGCGCCCAGCATCGGGGCGATCTTTTTGTGCCGGAGCACCTCCTCCAGCACAGCCCGGTCCAACGCGGACAGGGTGAGGCCATGCACGGGCGAGCTGAGGAGCTGCAGCCGGCCGTAGCGGTCCATGGTCTCGGCGACGTCGACCAGCAGGGCGTGCGGCACGGCGTACCGGGAGTAACGGACCAGCGCGTCGACGACCTGCTCGGCGTCGTGGCCGGCAGCTCGGGCGTTCCACAGGCCGAGCGGGGTGAGGCGGTAGGTGTGCACATGCTCCGGCGAGCGTTCCAGCTCGGCGAACGGCGCGATGGCTATGCGCGCCTCGGTCGAGCTGGGGTGGTCTACCTCGAGCAGCAGCGTCTTGTCCGACTGCACGATCAACGGCCCATCTGTCACGACCTACGACAGTACGCCGCTCTGCCGGGCCGCTGACCATGTGGTCACCTGTCGGCGTTGTGGTGACCTGTCGTGGTCTGGGGTGGCCGTGTGGTGACCTGTCGGCGTTGTGGTGACCTCTGCGGGCGGGCCGCAGCCCACAGGTGACTCCCAGGCGGTTCCCGGCTACGGCGTAGGTGGGCGCAGGAGGCTCGTCCCAAGGGGAGCCAACTGAGGGAGCAGCCATGCAGCCGAGCCCGATAGACCGGGCATCTGCCCGACAGCCGGCAGCGGGCGTCCGCGCGGCTGGCCGCCATCACCGTCGGAGTCGGCGTGGCCGGCCTGATCGGGACAGGGCTGGTCGCGCTGGCGCTGCCGGGAGGTTCGAGCTCCGCCTCGACGGCGGGGACCACAACCGACACCTCCGGAAGTAACCCGACCAGCGGCGACCCATCCGGAAGCGACTCGGGCGGCACAGCCAGCCAGGGTGGGTTTCCCGGCCTTGGGTCGGCGAACGGCGGTGGGCGTCGCGCTGGACGCGGCGGAGCAGACCGGCGACGATCTGGACCTCACCGTCGGCCACACACTGGCCGCGCTCGGCTATAACCGGGACTTCGACCTGGTCGCGCCAACCGATCCCGCGACCCGGCTGACCGTCCGCCGGCTGGTGAGCTGGCACGACGTACGGCTGGACGGCCGGCTGCTGACCGTCCCACCTGGCGTCCGGCTCGACCTGGGCGCGACCGCCAAGGCGTGGGCCGCTGACCGGGCCGCCACGCTGCTCGCCGAGCGGCTGGGCTGCGGCGTGCTGGTCAGCCTTGGCGGCGACATCGCGGTGGCCGGCGAGCCACCGGGCGGTGGCTGGCGAGTCCGGGTGCAGGACGTGACGGGGCACCCGGCCGAGCCGCCGCCCGGTCCGTCCGCGCTGGTCACGCTGTCGTACGGCGGCCTGGCGACGTCGACCACGATGGCCCGGCGATGGCAGCGCGGCGGCCGGCAGCTGCACCACATCCTCGACCCGCGCAGTGGCCTGCCGGCGCCGCCGGTGTGGCGAACCGTGTCGGTCGCCGCGCCGACCGCGCTGGCCGCGAACGTCGCCAGCACGACCGCGATCATCCGTGGCCGGGCCGGCACCGGATGGCTGGCCGGGCAGGGCTGGCCCAGCCCGGCTGGTCGCCATCGACGGCACGGTGCGGACCTTGGGCGGCTGGCCGGCCGAGGGGAGCGTGGCATGACCGGCCCGGTGCTGTGGTATGCCAACCGGGCCACCGGGGTGGTCAGCCTGCTGTTGCTGACCGCGGTGATCGTGCTCGGTGTGCTGGTCAGCGGGCACGTACGGCTGCCCGGCCTGCCGCGGTACGTGGTGACCGGGCTGCCGCAACGTGTCTCTGCTGGCTGTGAGCTTCCTCGGCGTACACATCCTCGTTGCCGTCGTGGACGGGTACGTCGACATCGGTATGGCGACCGCGGTGGTGCCGTTCACCTCAACGTACGAACGGTTCTGGGTTGGGCTGGGCGCGGTGGCCGTCGACCTGGTGCTGGAGCTGGTCATCACCAGCCTGCTCCGCCGCAGGTTGGGCTGGCGGTTATGGCGGGCGGTGCACTGGCTGGCCTACGCGGCGTACCCGGTCGCGCTGCTGCACGCCGTCGGGGCGAGCGGCGACCTGCGGTCCGGGCCGCTGCTGCTGGTGCCGGTCGGGAGCGCCGTGGCCGTGCTCGCTGCACTGGCTTACCGGCTGCCCGCCGGACCGGCCCGCCACCGGACTGCACTGCCGGACCGGCCCGTCAGAGCGGCCCGCCAGGGCGGTCACCCGACCATGTGGTGACCTCTCGTGGTCCGGTCGCCCTATGTGGTCACCTCTCGGCGTTGTGGTCACCTCTCGGGGTCGCCTGCCAACGAGAGGTGACCACAAC
>DATILL010000135.1:0-35862 GCA_035476575.1 Mycobacteriales bacterium | reverse complement strand
AAGCTCCCCGACCCGCCCAGCATGCACACACCGCCCATCACACGACGGCTGCGGCAGCGGCCGCTCGGACACGACCCAAGATCATGCCCCCACCCCAGCCCACCAGCCCCGCGACACGCCCACGACCTGGTGAATAGCTACACGGCTGAGGACCTACCCAACTACTACAAAGACTTCATCAAGCAGGCCGAAAAGGTACGGAAGCACCTTGACAACATCGACGAGCCCGAGATCAAGCCAGTCCCAGCGGTGACTTCGGGCGCCCAGCTTGGCGCCGAAGTCACCCTTGCATTCGCCAAGGCCGCGCACCGGCACCGGCACGAGCCCGCCGACGCCACCCCTGTAGGGACGCCACCCGGCTCCGCGACTGAACCGCCCCGGGTTCTGTAGAGGCTAGGCTCATATCGCTGAGACTACTTTAGCAGGTTCTTCTTGCGCATAGTAGCTCGCCTCATACTCGGCCGGAGGAATGTTCCCGATCGCGCTGTACAGCCGACGCTGGTTGTACCAGTCAACCCATTCTAGGGTCGCGATCTCGATGTCGTCGATAGTCCTCCAAGGCCCTCGTTCTCTGATGAGCTCAGCTTTGTACAGGCCGATCACCGACTCGGCGAGAGCGTTATCGTAGGAGCCCCCGGTTGTCCCGACCGAGCATTTCGCGCCAGCATCGACAAGCCGGCCGGTGTAGCGGATCGCGGTATACTGCGAGCCGCGGTCGGAGTGATGCACCAAGTCACCGAGCCGGTCATTGCGTGCCCAGATCGCCATCTCCAGCGCATCCAGCGGAAGGTCAGCCGTCATCGAACAAGCGGTCCGCCAACCCACGATGCGCCGCGAGAACACATCAGTCACGAACGCCGTGTACACCGTTCCCGACCAGGTGGCGCAGCACGTGAAGTCCGCCACCCACAGCCGGTTCGGGGCTGGTGCGCTGAAGTTCCGCTTGACCAGGTCCGGGGCACGCTCGGCGGCCGGGTCCGCGATCGTGGCGCGACGCGTCCTCCCTCGTACCGCGCCGACGATGCCCAGCTGGCGCATGAGCCGCTCCACCGTGCAGCGGGCCACCTGCCTGCCCTCGCGGAGCAGCTGCCGCCAGATCTTCCGCGCTCCGTACACCCCGAAGTTGTCGTTGTAGACGCGCATGATCTCCTTTTTCAGCTCCTCATCCCGCAGGGCACGTGCTGACGGCGGCCGGTCTTTGGCGGCGTAGCAGGTGGACGGAGCGACCTGCAACTGTTCGCAGACCGGCTCGACTCCGAGCTCGTCTTTGTGCTCGTCTATGAGCTCGACCACCTGGGCGGTCGCGGGTCGAGCTCCGCGCAAAGAAAGCCGAGGCCGCCTTCAGGATCTCGTTCGCGCGCCGCAGCTCGCGCACCTCACGTTCGAGCCCCGCTATCCGCTGGGCATCCGACGTGGAGGTTCCCGGCCGCTCAGCCCGGTCGATCTCCGCCTGCTTCATCCACGTCCGCAACGACTGGTCGCCGACACCGAGCTTCCTGGCGACCCCGGGAGCCACACCTTACCTCCGGCCCGTCTCACGGCGAATCTGAAACACCAGGCGGACCGCGCGCTCACGGAGCTCATCGGAGTACTTCTTGGGTGCTACCACGGCTCTTATCCTTTCATAGGATCAGAGCCTCCATCAGACCCGGGGCGGTTCAAGGAATTAAATAACGGACCGACACGATCTAAAAGAGCCGCAAGCTGTCGTCAGCGATGCCGCGCAAGGCATCGTAATCAAGCACCACACACCTGATCCCACGATCCTCTGCCAGCGTCCAGGCCTGTGGTGTGATGGCTTGAGCCGCCAAGACGCCACCGACCGGGGCAAGCAGAGGGTCGCGGTTCAGGAGATTTAGGTACCGCGTGATCTGCTCAACGGCATCGATCCCTGCCCTGCGCTTCACCTCGACGGCCCAGTGTCGCACTGACGGCGCAGCGGTTCCTTCGGTACAATCGGCCCCGTCGATCTCGCCGCGCCGCTTGATCTCCACCGCGACGGCCCTGCCGCCGGGGTCGCGGGCCATGATGTCCACCGGCCCGATCGCGGTCGGGTACTCCCGCCGTACCAGCCGAAAGCCCGCGCCGAGCGTCTCGATGTGCTCGGCCAGCAGCGCCTGCAGGTGAGCCTCGACGCCGTCCTTGCGCAGCCCGGGGTCGACGCCGAGCTCGTGCGAGGAGTCGTGCAGCAGCTCCTCGATCGTGATGACGAGCTGCTCGCCGGCCTTGTTGGTCACCGTCCAACGGCCCTCCTCCTCGACCAGCGAGCAGGGCGGGCTCATCCAGTTCAGCGGCTTGTAGGCCCGGTCGTCGGCGTGCACCGACACCGACCCGTCGGCCTTGACCAGCAGCAGCCTCGCTGCCATGGGCAGGTGCGCGGTCAGCCGGCCGAGGTAGTCCACGCTGCACCGGGCGATCACGAGTCGCACCGACGCAGCCTACCGAGCACGGTCGTTCGTCCGCTGTACCGGTGTCCAGCATTCAGTTATCGACAGTAGTTATCCACAGGAGCGATGATCGCCGCGGTTAGCCACCCGGCCTATGGCAGGATTGCGGCACAGGGCCTGGCTTGGGATGGTCTGGCGTCACCTGGGTCAAATGGCATCATCATGATCTGGCCAGCCCGGCTCGTCTGGTCACGCGAGACAGTTCGGGACGACGGCGCGAGGGGCGGCCGCACGATGGGTGTAGAACGTTATCCAGACGGCCAACCGCCGCCGTTGCAGGACCGGTGGCCTGGCGCCGCGCGGGCCGGCGAGGGACCTCTGCACCTGGACCTGGACGGGCTGACCCGCGCCTTGCAGCCCCTCGTCCGCCAGATCGACGACCTGGCGGGGGCCGGCAAGGGCGGCCTGTCCGACCTCCAGGCCAGGCTGAACGGCACTGAGCCGTGGGGCCGGTGGTTGACCGCTGAGCGACAGCACGCCTTCCACGGTCAGGTGGCCGAGCAGTACCTCGCCGCATTCGGTCAGGTGCTGAGCCAGCTAGGTGAGACTGTGCAGGTGGCGATGCGGAACGGCCGTAACATGGCCGGCTCCGACCAGGACGCGGCGACGGCGCTCGCCCACATCGGGGCCAGCGCCGAGCAGGCTACGTCAGCGAGCTCCGCGGGCCCGCCCGTAGCTCCGGTGAGCTCCGATGGCGGTTTCGACTAAGCGGAGGAGGGGGCTATGGTCAGGGCCGTCGACAGGACGATGCGCTTCACACCCGAGCTGACCTCCGCGCAGGAGGACATCAACCGGGTCAACGCGGGGCCGGGCACGGTCTACGACTGGGTCCGGCAGCGGCTGGCGGAGCTGCAGGCCCTGCTGCCGACGATCCAGACGGCGGGTGACGGGTGGGCAGACTCAAGTGCGGCGACGACCGACCTCGCCGAGACCATCCGGGTGGCCGCCGACCAGGCCGCCGAATACTGGTCTGGTGAGCCGGCGGCCGTGGAGCTCCAGCGGGCGCTGGCTGACCTGTACGGCACGGTCATCCGGATGAGCACCGCGGCGTCGTTCATGGGCCGGTTCACCCATAACGTCGCCCAGCATGGCCGCGAGTCCGCCGCCCGGTTCGATGACCAAGCGGGCCAGGTCAAGCGGGCCGAGCACCTCTTCCCGGGCATCCAGGCGAAGACTGCAGCAGGCGGGCAGCCAGCCGCCAACGCCTCTGACCGGGCTGCGTGGCAGGTCTTCGACGGGCTCAACCGGGCCTGGGACGACGAGGCGCAGTACACCGCCCCGCACGAGCTCCACATCACCTACCCCTTCCCCGAGAACATAGTGAGAGACCCGACCCATGATCGGGACGCCAACCAACAATCCAGCTACGACAACGGACCAGATCAATCTCCACACTGGGCGCCGGGAAGCGCTGGGGGCAGTTCGCGCAACATGCATGACTCACCAGGTCCGTTCCAGAGCAGCTCACATCCACCCCCCTCGCCACGACTCAGCCGACCCAATGCTGGCGTTGAGGCTCCTGGCTCCCCGTACGACCCCAGTACCGTCTTGGCCGGTGGCGATGATGTCAGTAGTGCCTTGGGTGGAAGTGCTGGGGGACTCCGCAGTCCGGGCGTCAGCGGCGGTCCCAGCGTTGTTGTTGACCCTGGCTCCGTCGGTAGCTCAGGTCATTTTGACGGTCCGAGCGGTCGGGGCAACGGAAGGAGTGGTGTCGGATCCATCTCGATTGGTGGGCCAGGTACAGGCGGGGGTGGTGCCGCCATCGCTCCTCCGGTGGGAGCCGGCAGCACCAGAGAGAACGGGCAGGAACGGGAACGCCGATACTGGCTGGCTGAAGACGAGGCCTGGTTCGTCGAGCAGCCGATGCCCGCGGTGCTGATGGGCGAGCACCGACCGCTCCGCCCGGATGACGAGGACGAGCACGACGGGGACGACGACTGGTGACCCGGGTCGTACACCGATGGCTGGCCGGCGCCGGTGCGGCAGCGACTGGCTGCGTCCTGGCGCTTGGCCCCGCGGTCTCTTCCGCTGCGACCAGCGCTCCACTGAACGGACGCGAGTGGTGGTTCGACGCCTGGCACATCCAGGACCGGGTCTGGCCGCGCACCCAGGGAGCCGGTGTCACCATCGCGCTGCTTGACTCCGGCGTGAGCGCCGCCCTGCCAGACCTCACCGGCACGGTCCTGCCGGGGTACAACGCGCACACCGGTAGTGGCGACGGCCGCCACGACACCGACCCCGCAGGTCACGGCACCGAGATGGCCAGCCTGATCGTCGCCCAGGGCAAAGGGACCGGAATGCTCGGTATCGCACCAAAAGCCAAGGTGCTGCCGGTGATAGAAGGGGACAGTCTCGGTAACACCACGACGACTGAAATCGTCACGGCGATCCGATGGGCGGCCGACCACGATGCCATGGTCATCGAGATGGCCTTCGTGGTCGACGGCACCAGATACCTCCACGGCTGTCCCCTCGATGTTCAACTCGCAGTGAACTATGCGGTCGAGCGTGATGTCGTGCTGGTCGCGGGTGCGGGCAACGACGGCGCTGGCGACAACGGCGTCAAGTTCCCGGCGGCGTGCGCAGGCGTCGTCGCCGTCGGCGCTGTTGACCGGCAGGCGCAACCGTGGATAGGCAGCCAACGTCAGCCGTACGTCGACGTCGCTGCACCAGGCGTCGACACGGTGGTGCTGAAACGCAATGGACAGTTGGACATCGGTGGCGCTGGCACGAGTGACGCATCCGCCCTTACCGCCGCCGGGATAGCGCTGATCCGGTCGGCGCATCCTGAGCTCAACGGTCGCCAGGTGGTGGCCCGGCTGCTGGCGAGACTGCGGGACCGGCCAGCCAGTGGCAAGAAGGACCCGCAGCGCGGATACGGCACGATCCTGCTCGACAAGGCGGTCAACGACGACATCCCGCTCGACGCCCCCAACCCGATCTACGACGAGCTGCGGGACAAGTACGGCGTCGGTCCCACCAGCTCGCCGTCCACACCGCGGAGCAGCAGCCCTCAGCCGTCGAGCCCACCGACCGGGGCCAGCCCAGCTCAACCCAGCGGCGGCACGCCCATCGGCCTGGTCGCCGCCCTCGCCGGCGGCGTGGCCGTGCTGATCATCGCCGTCGTCGCCACCACCACCCGCCGACGCCGGGCACCGCCGCCGGCCAGCCATCCCCACTCCGGACCCCCGAGGCCGGCCCCGCCGTACCAGCCGCCACCCGCCGGTCCCACCCCACGGCGGTAGCTCCAGCGCGGGCCGCCAGGAGATCCCTCGGTCACCGAACGTTGATTCGCGGCGTCCAGTCTGGCACCCCACGTAGTCATCACTCGACGGTGTAGCGGCATGTAGGCTAGTCACGATACGGGCATAAAGTGTAAATTTTCGCAAAAGCCTTCCCTAGAAGGACTACTGACAGTTACCTATTATCACCGGGGTTTGGTTACGGTGCAGGGCATCGGCGACCGGCCCCTGACGGGTAGGGGACAGTCGTGCGGATATCTCGGCCCTGGTTACGTCGCGCCTGCGTGGGGATGGCCGCGGCGGGTCTGGTCGGCGTGGGCATCAGCGTGCTGCCGTCGTCGCCGGCCGGCGCGGCGCCCTCGGTGCTGCCCGGCTTCGCCGACAGCGTCGTCTTCGACGGGCTCGACACCCCCACCGCGGTGGCCTTCACACCGGCCGGCCAGGCGTTCGTCGCCGAGAAGAGCGGCCTGATCAAGCTCTTCGACTCGGTGACCGCGACGACACCGACGGTCTTCGCCGACCTGCGGACCCAGACCCACAACTTCTGGGACCGCGGCCTGCTCGGCCTCGCGGTCGACCCGCAGTACCCCACCCGGCCGTACGTCTACGCCCTCTACACCTACGACGCCGTGCCCGGCGCCGCCGCGCCGTCGTGGGGCACGCCGGGTGCGACCAGCGACGGCTGCCCGACCCCGCCCGGCCCCACCACCGACGGCTGCCTGGTGCAGGGCCGGCTCTCCCGGCTCACCGTCAACCCCGCCACCGGCACGATGAGCGCGGAGAAGGTGCTGGTCCAGGGCTGGTGCCAGCAGTTCCCCAGCCACTCGGTCGGCACCGTCGTGGTCGGACCGGACGGCTCGGTGTACGCCGGGGCTGGCGACGGCGCCAACTTCAGCTACTCCGACTACGGCCAGGCCAAGAACCGGTGTGGCGACCCGCCCGGCGCGGCCGGCACGAACCTCACCCCGCCGACCGCCGAGGGCGGCTCGCTGCGGTCGCAGTCGGTGCGCCGGCCCGCGGGCCAGCCGGTGGTCCTGAACGGCTCGATCATCCGGGTCAACGCCGACACCGGCGCCCCGCTGCCGGGCGGGCCGTTTGCCGCCAACCCGGACACCAACGCCAAGCGGATCATCGCCTACGGCATGCGCAACCCCTTCCGGTTCACCCTCCGGCCCGGAACCAACGAGCTGTGGGTCGGCGACGTCGGCCAGAACACCTACGAGGAGATCGACTGGATCCCCAACACTGTGGACGCCGCCGCGGAGAACTTCGGCTGGCCCTGCTACGAAGGCGCGGGCAGGCAGCCCGGGTTCGACGCGGCCAACCTCACCCTGTGCGAGTCCCTCTACGCCGCCGGCACCGTCACCGCCCCGTACTTCTCGTACAGCCACAGCGCGAACGTCGTGCCGGGTGACGGCTGCGCACCGGGCAGCTCGTCGATCTCCGGGGTGGCCTTCGCCGGTGGCGGGAGCTACCCGGCGGACTACAGCGGCGCGTTGTTCTTCGCCGACTACTCCCGCGGCTGTGTCTGGGTGATGAAGCGCGGCGCCAACGGCCAGCCCGACCCGGCCCAGATCTCGGCGTTCGTCACCGGCGCCCTGCCGGTGCAGCTCCTCGCCGGGCCAACCGGCGACCTGTACTACGTCGACGTCAGCGGCTCGGTGCACCGGGTCCGCTACCTAGAGGGCAACCTCCAGCCCACCGCACACGTCACCGCGACACCGGCCAGCGGCCAGCCGCCGCTGACGGTGCAGTTCGACGCCTCGACGTCGACCGACCCGGACGGCGACCCGCTCAGCTACGCCTGGGATCTCGACGGCGACGGCCAGCTCGACGACTCGACCGCGGCCAGCCCGCAGCGGACGTACACCGCGACGGCCACGGTCACCGCCCGGGTGCTGGTCAGCGACGGGCGGGGCGGCTCGGCCACCGACTCGGTCGTGGTCACCGTGGGGCACCCCAGCCCGCCGCCGGTGCCAGTGATCGACACGCCGACCGCCGCATTGCACTGGGAGGTCGGCGACCCGATCTCCTTCGCCGGGCATGCCACCGACGGTGCGGGGGCCGCGCTGCCCGCATCGGCGCTGTCCTGGCAGCTCACCATGTACCACTGCCCGAGCAACTGCCACACCCACCCGATCCAGAGCTTCCCGGGTACGGCCAGCGGCCAGTTCGCGGCACCGGACCACGACTACCCGTCGTACCTCGAGCTCGCTCTCACCGCGCGTAACCCGGCCGGGCAAACCGCCACCACCACGGTGCGGCTGGACCCGCTCACTGTCGCGCTCACCTTCGCCACCGAGCCGCCCGGCCTGCGAGTCACAGTGGGCGACACCCAGGGTGCCGCGCCGGTCAGCCGTACCGTGATCGTCGGCTCGTCCACCTCGGTGAGCGCACCGCTGACCCAGGCCCTGAACGGCCGTACGTACGACTTCGTGTCCTGGTCCGACGGCGGCGCCGCCACGCACAACGTCACGGCCAGCGCCACCCCGCCGGAGTACACCGCGACCTACCGGGCCCGGCCGCTCAACCTGGTGGCGGCGTACGGCTTCGAGGAGGGCGCTGGGACGGTCAACGCGGACATCTCCGGGCACGGCAACACCGGCACCCTCGGCGGCACCACCTGGACCACGGCCGGCAGGTTCGGCAAGGCGCTGACCTTCGACGGCGTGGCCAGCAAGGTGGCGGTCCCCGACACCGCGAGCCTCAGCCTGGCTCCGGGGATGACGCTGGAGGCGTGAGTCCGGCCGACCGCCGGCGGGGCCAACCCGACGGTCATCGCCAAGGAAGGGACCGGTGGCGTGGCGTACTCGCTGGCCAGCGGCTCGACCACCGGTCTGCCCGGAGGAAGCGGCTACCTGGACAGCGCCGAGCGCGGCGCCACCGGCACCAGCGCGCTGCCGCTGAACACCTGGTCCCACCTCGCGCTCAGCTACGACGACCCCGGCGGCGGCCCGGGCCACCTGCGGCTCTACGTCAACGGCGCGCAGGTCGCCGGCACCCCGGCCAGCGGGCAGCTCCCGGCGTTGAGCGGGCTGCTGCGGATCGGCGCCGGCGCGGTGCCCGGCCAGGTCTTCGCCGGCCAGATCGACGAGGTGCGGATCTACGACCGGGCACTGCCCGCCGCGGAGATCGGCACCGACATGGCCACCTCGGTGCTGCCTGTGGCTGTCTGGGACGAACGGCAACATCTACTCGACGGCGGGCACCTCCGGACACTGGCCGGGCTGGACCGCGTCAACTCGAGCACCTTCGGGGCGCCGTCGGCCACCATCGGCTTCGACCCGGTGAGCCAGCAGTACCTCTCCGGCTGGACGCCGTTCCGCCCCATGCCCTGACCCGCTGGCCTGCCTGGCCTGCCTGGTCAGGACAGGCCATGGGCCGCGCGGATCACGTCCACGATCTGGTCGATCATCCCGGTGATCTCGTAGTCCTTGGGGGTGAACACCCTGGCGACGCCGCGGTCGAGGAGCAGGTCGGCGTCGTCGTTCGGGATGATGCCGCCGACGACGACCGGTACGTCGTCCAGCCCGGCCGCGCGCAGCCCGTCCAGCACGGCCGGCACCACCTCCAGGTGCGAGCCGGCCAGCACCGACAGCCCGACCGCGTGCACGTCCTCCTCCACCGCGGCCGCCACGATCTGCGCCGGCGTGAGCCGGATCCCCTGGTACACCACCTCGAAGCCGGCGTCCCGGGCCCGCACCGCGACCTGCTCGGCACCGTTGGAGTGGCCGTCCAGCCCCGGCTTGCCGACCAGCAGCCGCAGCCGGGTGCCCAGCTCGTCGCCGGTACGGCGGACCCGCTCGCGCACCTGCACCAGCCCGGCGCCCGGGTCGCCGGCCGCGGTCGCGCCGGACACCCCGGTCGGCGCCCGGTACTCGCCGAACACCTCGCGCAGCGCGCCGGCCCACTCCCCCGTGGTCACCCCGACCCGGGCACAGGCCAGCGTGGGGCCGACCAGGTTGGCGTCGGGCGACGTCGGCGGCCGCCGGGCGACCTCCCGCAGCGCGTCCAGCGCCCGCTCGACGGCGGCGGCGTCCCGGCCGGCCCGCCATTCGGCGAGCGCGGCGACGGCCGCCTTCTCCACGGCCGGGTCGACCGTCTGGATCGCGGTGGACAGGTCCGCGAGCAGCGGGTTCGGCTCGGTGGTGGTGTAGGCGTTGACCCCGACGACCGTCTCGGCACCGGACTCGACCCGGCGCCGCCGCTCGGCCAGCGAGCTGACGAGCTGGCTCTTCAGGTATCCGCTCTCCACTGCCGCGACCGCACCGCCGAGCTCCGCCACCCGCCGCATCTCGGCTCGAGCACCGTCCACAATGGCCTGGGTCTTGGCCGCGACGACGGCCGAGCCGGCGAACAGGTCGTCGTACTCCAGCAGGTCGCTCTCGTAGGCCAGCACCTGCTGCATCCGCAGCGACCACTGCTGGTCCCAGGGCCGGGGCAGACCGAGCGCCTCGTTCCACGCCGGGAGCTGGACGGCCCTGGCCCGGGCGTCCCGGGACAGCGTGACGGCGAGCATCTCCAGCACGATCCGTGGGACGTTGTTCTCCGGCTGGGCCTCGGTCAGGCCGAGTGAGTTGACCTGCACGCCGTAGCGGAACCGGCGGTGCCTGGCGTCGGTGACGCCGTACCGCTCGCGGGTGAGCTCGTCCCACAGCTCGACGAACGCCCGCATCTTGCACATCTCCTCGACGAACCGGACCCCGGCGTTGACAAAGAACGAGATCCGGCCGACCACCTCGCCGAGCTGCTCCGCCGGGACCTGGCCGGACTCGCGCACCGCGTCCAGCACGGCGATCGCGGTGGACAGCGCGTAGGCGACCTCCTGGACCGGCGTCGCGCCGGCCTCCTGCAGGTGGTAGCTGCAGATGTTGGTCGGGTTCCACCTCGGCACCTTCGCGACGGTGTAGGCGATCAGGTCGGTGATCAGCCGCAACGACGGCCCGGGCGGGAAGACGTAGGTGCCGCGGGACAGGTACTCCTTGATGATGTCGTTCTGGGTGGTGCCGGAGAGTGTGCCGATGTCGGCGCCCTCCTGCTCAGCGACCACCTGGTAGAGCGCGAACAGCCACATGGCGGTCGCGTTGATGGTCATCGAGGTGTTCATCCGGTCCAGCGGGATGCCCTGGAGCAGCCGCCGCATGTCGCCGAGGTGCGCGATCGGGACGCCGACCTTGCCAACCTCGCCCCTGGCCAGCTCGGAGTCGGCGTCGTACCCGGTCTGGGTGGGCAGGTCGAAGGCGACCGAGAGGCCGGTCTGGCCCTTGGCCAGGTTGCGACGGTAGAGCGCGTTGGACTCCGCGGCCGAGGAGTGGCCGGCGTAGGTGCGCATCACCCAGGGGCGGTCGCGCGCACCGTCCGCGGTCGGGTACGGCATCGGCGGACCTCCCCGTCACCGGCGGCTTGGCCTGAGTCTACTGATGGGTAGCCGGGAATCGCCCGGTCTCGTTGCTCACACCGGCACGGCTGTGCTCTTTCCGGCGCTCGGTCCAGCGACGGTCTCGTCGAACCGCAGCACCCGGTGCAGCTTGATGGCCCGCAGCAGCCGAGCGATACGCTCCGGGCAGTTGCGCAGGACCAACGACCGTTCGTGGCTGGCGGCCAGCCGGTAGGCCCCCATCAGCACGCCCAGCCCGACCGCGTCGAGGAACTGCACGTCCTTCATGTCCACGGTCAGCGGCCCGGCACCGTCGAGCACGGCGGCATGCAGGAGACCTCGGATCTGGGCCGCCGCTCCGGCGTCCAGCCGCCCGGACAGGGTGACCAGTTGTCCGTGGGCCGTCGTTGTCGTCTGCATGCCACACCCCCCATAGCCGCGATGCAGTGACGTTGCTTAGGAGGAGACGCCCTAGCCAGGAAATACGTGGCTCGGTCCTCCGAATCGTTTCCTTCTTGTTACGTCGCCCCGTGTTCTGCCGCGCCCCCCGTGTGGTCACCACTCGGCGTTGTGGTCACCTGTCGTTGTCTCAACACCCCAAGAGGTCACCACACGGCGCACAGGTGACCACACGGGGACGGCGGGCAACGAAAGGTGACCACAACGCCGAGTGGTGACCACAGGGGAGGGGCGGGCGCGGCGCTAGTAGGGTCCGGGACATGGCGGTGCACCTGAACCGGATCTACACCCGGACCGGCGACGACGGTACAACCGGGCTTGGCGACTTCAGCCGGGTCCGCAAGACCGACCCACGGCTCGGAGCGTACGCCGACGTTGACGAGGCCAACTCGGCGATCGGCGTCGCGCTCGCGCTCGGCGGGCTGGCCGACGACCTCCGGGCCACCCTGACGCAGGTGCAGAACGACCTGTTCGACGTGGGTGCCGACCTGTGCCAGCCGATCACGCCGGACCCGAGGTACCCGCCGCTGCGGATCACCGAGGACTACGTACGACGGCTGGAAGGCTGGTGCGACGAGTTCAACGCCCGGCTCGAGAAGCTGCGCAGCTTCATCTTGCCCGGCGGCACCCCGGGCGCCGCATTGCTGCATCAGGCGCGCACCGTCGCCCGCCGGGCCGAACGCAGCGTGTGGGCGCTGCTCGACGTGGACGCCGAACGGACCAGCGTGCTCACCGCGAAGTACCTGAACCGGCTCTCCGACCTGCTGTTCATCCTCGCCCGCGTCGCCAACCCGGACGGCGACGTGCTCTGGCGGCCGGGCGGCGGTCCGGATCAGCCCACGGCTCCGGGCCAGCCCACGGCTCCGGGCCAGCCCGCGGCTCCGGATCAGCCCGCGATATAGCCAGGCAGGGTGTAGCCGGGCGGCGAGGCCTCCAGCCAGGACAGGAAGCCGGTCAACGCCTCCTCGCCCATCGCGAGCTGCACCGGGGTGCCGTCGTTGCGACACTCCAGAATGACCGCGCCCGGCTGGATCGCCCACGACTCGGAGCCGTCCGGTGCTCGCCGCCCGACGATCTCGAACACCCGGCGGGAGACCACCCGCGACGACCGGGGCAGGAAGCTGAACACCCGAAACCACAGCAGGTCATCGCCGCTGTACCGAGCCAGGCCGAGCACCCAGCCACGGCCGCCGACCCGGGACCGGACCCGCCAGCTCACGTCGATGGCCCCCGCTCGGACCAGGAACCAGCGACGCAACGCGAGAATGAACAGCGCACAGGCCGCGACAGCAAGCACCAGGGCGATGACCTCGACCATGCTCACCGCCGCCTCCGGCGCCGCGTCGCCGGGCCTTAGACCGCGTGCCCCGCGGCCCGCAGCCGGGACAACGCCCGGAACTCGGCCTGGCGTGCGTCCGGATCGTCGCCCGCGGCTCGGGCCGCGTCCAGCGCTCGCCTGGCCCGCTCCACGTCGATGTCGGTGGAGACCTCGGCCAGCTCGGCCAGCACCGACACGCCGTCCTTGGTGACCGAGAGAAACCCACCGTGCGCGGCCACGACCAGATCCTCGCCGCTGTCCTGCCTGATCCGCACCACGCCGTCATCGACGAGCTGGCCGAGCAGCTCGGTGTGACCGGGCAGCACACCCAGCTCACCCTCGGTCGTCCGGGCGATGACCATGGAGGCCTCCCCCGACCAGATCAGTCGCTCGACGGAGACCAGCTCGACGTGCATGGTCGACACGGGCAGGCTCCTTCGGGTCGGTGAAGGGACGCCCGCAGTCTACCGAGTACGCCGGCCTCGATGCGCGGCGCCCACCCTGGCACCCTTGTCACGTAGACCCAGCAGGACATGCGGGCGTGTCGCACCGGCATCTACGCGGCATCTACGCGACAGATGATGCGACAAGGGCTGCTCAGTCCAGCGGCGGAATGCTGGGCAGCCGCATCGGCCGCGACTGCGACTCGATCCCAGACTGGGTGGGCAGGGCGGCTGTGGGCTCGTCCGCGTCTGGCCGGTCCGCCGTACCCGCCTTGCCAGGGCCGTCGGGACCGCCCGCGCCGGTGGGCCGCGGCTCTCCGGACGGGCGGGAGTCGACCCAGCGGGTGACCCCCTCCGCGACCAGCCCGAACATCAGCCCGAAGGCGGCGGCGGCGAGCGCGACCACGGTCGGGTTGTCCCGGACCGGCGCCCACTCCCGCCACCCCGACTCCGGCACGGTCAGCGTCCAGATCAGCATCGCCCCGAAGCCAAGCAGCGCCCGCGCCCCGATCCTGGGGTCGGGCGGTAAGATGCCGGAGTTCGCGAACGCCGACAGCGCCACCACGGCCGGCGCCAGCAGCAGGCTGACCACCAGCCAGAACCAGTTCGGCGCACCGATCATCGTCACGCCAACGCCGTACAGCGCGAGCACCTCGCCTGGCACCCACTTCGTCACCGTGTCAACGATGTCGCCGAGCGGCCCCCGGCCACCGCCGGCCACCGACCGGTCCAGTGGGGTCAGCACGGGAGTGTCGATCCGTACGGCCTCACGGCCCATCCGCCACATGCTCATGTTTTGTCCTCCCGGACCGTCCCCGCGGGACGGGTCCAACGTGGAGCCTTCCCGGTGAAGTCTCTCAGTCTGGCGGGTCGCAGGGCGACTCGGGAGCAGCGGGGCTCTGACGGCCGCAAGCCCCCGAACACGCACCCAAACGCGCCGGTGACAGTCACCGGGTCAGCCCTGGACCAGCCCGGAGTCGACCGCCAGCAGCCGGGCGATCCGCGGCCCGGCGGAGCGCAGCTCGGCAGCCGGCAGCGGTGGCAGCACCATCGCCCACACGGCACCGTAAGCGAGATTCCAGGAAGGGCAGGCCGGCCGGTCCCCTCAAGCCTGGAGGCCGGCCGCCGTACCGCACACCGCAGGCTAGCCTTGCAGCGCCTTGGCCTGCCTCTCCACATCCTCCAGCCCGCCGCAGAGGTAGAACGCCTGCTCCGGCAGGTGGTCGTACTCCCCCTCGGCCACCGCCTTGAACGACTCGATGGTCTCCTTCAGCGGGACGAAGGATCCCGGCTGCCCGGTGAACTGCTCGGCGGCGTACATGTTCTGGGACAGGAACCGCTGGATCCGGCGGGCCCGGCCGACCAGCACCTTGTCCTCCTCGGACAGCTCGTCGATGCCGAGGATGGCGATGATGTCCTGCAGCTCGTTGTAGCGCTGCAGGATCTGCTTGACCCGCTGCGAGACCTGGTAGTGCTCGGTGCCGAGGATCCGCGGGTCCATGATCCGCGAGGTCGAGTCGAGCGGGTCCACCGCCGGGAAGATGCCGAGCTCGAACACCTTGCGGGACAGCACGGTGGTGGCGTCCAGGTGCGCGAACGTCGTGTGCGGCGCCGGGTCGGTGATGTCGTCGGCGGGCACGTAGATCGCCTGCATCGAGGTGATCGAGTGGCCGCGGGTCGAGGTGATCCGCTCCTGGAGCTGGCCCATCTCATCGGCGAGGGTCGGCTGGTAGCCGACGGCGGACGGCATCCGGCCGAGCAGCGTGGACACCTCCGAGCCGGCCTGGGTGAACCGGAAGATGTTGTCGATGAACAGCAGCACGTCGCGCTTCTGCACGTCGCGGAAGTACTCCGCCATGGTCAGCGCGGACAGCGCCACCCGCAGCCGGGTGCCCGGCGGCTCGTCCATCTGCCCGAACACCAGTGCGGTGTCCTTGAGGACGTCGGCCTCGTCCATCTCGACGTAGAGGTCGTTGCCCTCGCGGGTGCGCTCCCCCACCCCGGCGAAGACCGACACACCGCTGAAGTTCTTCGCGATCCGGCGGATCATCTCCTGGATCAGCACCGTCTTGCCGACGCCGGCACCACCGAACAGGCCGATCTTGCCACCCTGCACGTACGGCGTGAGCAGGTCGAGCACCTTGATGCCGGTCTCCAGCATCTGGGTCCTCGGCTCGAGCTGGTCGAAGTCCGGCGCGGGCCGGTGGATGGCCCACCGCTCCGCCTCGGAGACGTCCAGGTCGGGCTGGTCCAGGCAGTTGCCGAGGACGTTGAACACGTGCCCCTTGACCACATCGCCCACCGGCACCGAGATCGGCGCCCCGGTGTTGGTCACGTCGACACCCCTCACCAGGCCGTCGGTCGGCTGCATCGAGATGGCCCGGATGGTGTTGTCACCGAGGTGCTGGGCGACCTCGAGGGTGAGCGTCTTGGTCTCCCCGAGCAGCTCCAGGTCGACCTTCAGGGCGTTGAACAGCTCGGGCATGGTCTCCCGGGAGAACTCCACGTCCACCACGGGGCCGGTCACCCGAACGACCCGGCCGGTGCTGGTCTCTTCTGCGGTCGTCATCGCTCATCACTTCCCTGCTGGGGATCCACCTACTGGGAAGCGAGGGCGTCGGCGGTACCGACGATCTCGCTGATCTCTTGGGTGATCTCGGCCTGGCGGGCCTGGTTGGCCTCGCGGGTGTACGTCTTGATCAACTCTTCCGCGTTGTCGGTGGCCGCCTTGCAGGCCCGCCGCCGGGCCGCCGACTCCGAGGTGGCGGACTCCAGCAGCGCGGCGTAGATCCGGGTGTTGACGTACTTCGGCAGCATCGCCTCCAGCAGCGCCTCGGGCTCCGGCTCGAACTCATACAGCGGCAGCACCACGCCGGGCGGCGGCGCGTCGGTCTCCTCGACCACCATCGGCGCGATCCGCACCGCGGCCGGCACCTGGCTGATCATCGAGCGGAACTGGGTGTAGACGATGTGCAGCTCGTCAACCCCGAGCACGCCGTCCGCACCCGAGCCCCCGTCGGTGTCGTCGGTGTCGTCGGCACCGGCCTGGAAGGCCCGCACCAGGGTCTGGCCGATGTCCCGGGCGTTGGCCACGCTCGGCTGCTCGGAGAAGCCGGTCCACTCCCCGGCCATCGGGCGGCCGCGGAACCGGTAGTACGCGACGCCCTTGCGGCCGACGACGTACAGCACCGGCTCCTTGCCCTCCTCGCGCAGCAGCTCGCCGAGCTCACCGGCCCGGCGGACGGCGTTCGCGGAGTAGGCGCCGGCCAGCCCGCGGTCGCTGGTGATGACCAGAACGCCGGCCCGGCGGGGCTGTGGCCGCTCCTGCAGCAGCGGGTGCTCCAGCGTGGAGCTGGACGCCAGCGCGGTCAGCGCCCGGGTGATCTCGGCGGAGTACGGCCGGGCCGCCTCCGTCCGGGCCTTGGCCTTGCCGATCCGCGAGGTGGCGACCATCTCCATCGCTCGGGTGATCTTCTTGGTGGACTGCACCGACCTGATCTGCCGGCGCAGCACCCGAAGCCTGGCTCCCATCGGCTACCCACGTCTCTCGGCAGGCGGCGGCGTACGCCGCACCTTGGTGACCTTCGCCTGGTCCTCGTCCGCCTTGTCCATCGCTTCGGGGGTCGCCTCCCGGCCGAGCAGCGGCGTGCCGTCCCCCGTCTGGAACTGGCTCTTCAGGGCGCCGACCGCCTCCTTGAGCCGGGCCACCAGCTCGTCGGGGAGCTGCTTGGTGGCGGCGATCTCCTCCAGCAGCCCTTCCTCGTGGCGGGTGAGGTAGTCCAGGAGCTCCCGCTCGAACCGGCGTACGTCGGCCACCGGCACCTCGTCCAGCTCGCCGGTGGTGCCGGCCCACACCGACACGACCTGATGCGCGACCGGGTACGGCGAGTACTGCGGCTGCTTGAGCAGCTCGACCATCCGGGCGCCCCGCTCAAGCTGCGCCCGGGAGGTCTTGTCCAGGTCCGAGGCGAAGGCGCTGAACGCCTCCAGCTCGCGGAACTGCGCCAGGTCCAGCCGGAGCCGGCCGGCCACCTGCTTCATGGCCTTGATCTGGGCGTTGCCGCCGACCCGGGAGACCGACGTGCCGACGTTGACCGCCGGCCGGACGCCGGAGTTGAACAGGCCGGACTCCAGGAAACACTGGCCGTCGGTGATCGAGATGACGTTGGTCGGGATGTACGCCGAGATGTCGTCACCCTTGGTCTCGATGATCGGCAGGCCGGTCATCGAGCCGGCGCCGAGATCGTCGGAGAGCTTCGCGCACCGCTCCAACAGCCGGGAGTGCAGGTAGAACACGTCGCCGGGGTAGGCCTCGCGACCCGGCGGCCGGCGCAGCAGCAGCGACACCGCCCGGTAGGCCTCGGCCTGCTTGGACAGGTCGTCGAACACGATCAGCACGTGCTTGCCGGCGTACATCCAGTGCTGGCCGATGGCCGAGCCGGTGTACGGCGCGAGGTACTTGAAGCCGGCCGGATCCGAGGCCGGAGCGGCCACGATCGTGGTGTACTCCAGCGAGCCGGCCTCCTCCAGCGTGTTCTTGATCGACGCGATGGTGGAGCCCTTCTGGCCGATCGCGACGTAGACGCAGCGCACCTGAAGCTTCGGGTCGCCACTTTCCCAGTTGGCCTTCTGGTTCAGGATCGTGTCGACCGCGATCGTGGTCTTGCCGGTCTGCCGGTCGCCAATGATGAGCTGCCGCTGGCCCCGCCCGATCGGCGTCATCGCGTCGATCGCCTTGATACCGGTCTGCAGCGGCTCGCGCACCGACTGGCGCTGGACGACGCTCGGCGCCTGCAGCTCCAGCGCCCGGCGCTCCTCGGACCTGATCTCGCCGAGCCCGTCGAGCGGCTCGCCGAGCGGGTCGACCACCCGGCCAAGGAAGGCGTCGCCGACCGGCACGGACAGCACGTTGCCGGTGCGGCGGACCTGCTGGCCCTCCTCGATGCCGCTGAAGTCACCGAGGATGACGACGCCGATCTCGCGCTCGTCCAGGTTCAGCGCCAGCCCGAGGGTGCCGTCCGCGAACTCCAGCAGCTCGTTCGTCATCGCCGAGGGCAGGCCCTCGACGTGGGCAATGCCGTCACCCGTGTCGGTGACGGTGCCCACCTCCTCGCGGGAGACTACCGGCGAGTAGGAGGAGACGTAGTTCTCGATCGCACTCCGGATCTCGTCCGACGTGATCGTCAGCTCCGCCATGGTTGTCCGTCCCTGCTCCCCAAGTCGATGTACGGCGTAATGAGGTGTTAGTCAGCCCGCGAGCCGCTGGCGCGCCTTGGCGAGCCGGCCGGCGATGCTGCCGTCGATGATCTCGTCGCCAACCCGGATGAGCAGGCCGCCGAGGAGATCCGGGTCGATCTCGGTCTGCAGGGCGATCTGCCGGCCGTAGACCCGGGCCAGGACGTCGGCCAGCCGCCGCTCCTGGCCGGCTGAGAGGGGCGCCGCGGCTTGCACATGTGCGATGTACCGGTCACGCCGGGCCGCCGCCAGCTCCGAGAGCCGCTCGACGGCACGCTCCAGGCTACGCCCACGCGGCAGCGCGACAACCTGGCGGAGCAGCCGGGCGGTCACCGGCCGGACCTTGCCGGCGACCACGGCGTCGAGCAGCTCCTCGCGCCGCTCGGCCGGGGCGGTCGGGTCGGCGAGCAGGGAGCGAAGCCGTGGCTGTCCCTCCAAGATCCGGCTGAACCGGAACAGCTCGTCCTCGACCTCCTCGATCGAGCCGTTCCGCTGCGCCTGCGCGAGCGCGGCCTGCCGGGCCAGGATCTCGACCGCCTCGACCAGGTCGCCGGGGTGCGACCAGCGTCCTCGCTCCAGTGGGCGCAGCGTCTCCAGGGTCGACTCATGCACCTTGCCGGCCAGCAGGCCGCCCAGCAGGCCGGGCCGGTCCGCGTCTCCGGTCGCCCCCTCGGCCAGGTGACGCCGCAGCACCGGCTCGCTCACCAGCAGCCTGAGCACCGCGAACAGCTCGTCGGAGAGCCGCTCCAGCTCTTCCGGGCCGGCCTGGTCGGCGTACCGGTCAAGCCGGTCGACCGCGCTGGCGAGGGTCTCCCGGCTGGCGGCGTGCATGGTCATGCCTTCCCTGCGGCGGGCACGTCCCCAGCCAGCTCGTCCAGCTCGTCGAGGAACCGGTCGACGGTTCGCCTGCGCCGCTCGTCATCCTCCAGTGACTCCCCGACCATCCGGCTGGCCAGCGTCAGCGCGAGCCGGCCGATCTCGGCCCGCAGCTCACTGATGACCTGCTGGCGCTGGGTGGCGAGCTGCTCCTCGCCGCGTTGCCGGATCCGGTCCGCCTCCTGCTGCGCCTGTGCCTTCAGCTCGTCCAGGATGCGCTGGCCGTCGGCCCGCGCGGCGTCCCGGATCTTGGCCGCCTCGGTCCTGGCCTCGGCCAGCACCCGCTGGTAGTCCTGCTCGGCCGACTCCAGCCGCTCCCGGGTCTCGCGGGCCTCCTCGAGCTGTCTCCGGATGATCTCCTGCCGCTCCCGCATGGCCTTCTGCACCGGCGGCACGACGTACCTGCGCAGCACCCACAAAATGAGCAGGAACGCGACCAGCTCGGCGATGAAGGTCGCGTTGGGGACGAGGAAGTTGCCCTCGGCGAGGGTGGTCGGCGACATGGGCGCCTACCCGCTCGCGAGCACGAACACGAACAGCGCCATGAACGCCAGGTTGATGAAGTACATGGCCTCCACCAGGCCCACCGTCAGGAAGAAGATGGTGAACAGCCGGCTCTGCGCCTCGGGCTGCCGGGCCACCCCGGATATCGTCGCGCTGCCGGCCAGGCCGTCGCCGACCGCGGCCCCGATGGCACCGCCGCCGAGAGCCAGACCGCCACCCACGAACGCGCCGGCAAGCTGGATCGCCTGCTCGGTTGTGTTAGCCATTGTCCTCTGTTTCCTCACTCGCTAGTCCTGCTGGCCCAGCTCTGCTGGCCCAGTCCTGCTGCCGGTTGGAAGGGGAGCTGATCGTGCTGCCCATGATTTCTGGTCCAGGGAGTCGTCGTCAGTGCCCCCCTTCATCGGCATGGGCGGTTGCGAAACTGAAGTAGAGGATGGTCAGCAACGCGAAGATGAACGCCTGGATGAGCCCGATGAACATGTCGAACAACTTCCACCCAACGTTGGGCGCCCACAGGATGGCGGCCGGGAACAGCGCGATCAGCGAGACCATGATGACGCCGGAGAAGATGTTTCCGAAGAGCCGGAGGGACAATGTGATCGGCCGGGCGAGCTCCTCGATCAGGTTGATCGGGAAGAGCCACCAGTACGGCTGCGCGAGATGTTTGTAGGCGTTCCGAAAGCCCTGCTTGCGGATGCCCGTCGCATGCACGCTGACGATCACCAGCAAGGCCAGCGCATATGCCAGGTTGACGTCTGAGGTGGGTGGCGCCAGGTACTCCGGTGAGTGCCCGCTCGGGATCAGCGCCAGCCAGTTCGCGATCAGGATGAACGAGAACAGGGTGACCGCCAGCGGCACCACCCATGGCGCGGTGCGCAGCCCCATGGTGCTCTCCACCTGGCGCTCGACCGCCTGGGTGACCGTCTCGAAGAACAGTTGCAGCCCGCTCGGTACGCCCGCGGTGGCCCGCCTGCGCAGGTACACGCCGGCACCAACCAGCACCAGGCCCGCCAGCGCGGTGGCCCAGATGGTGTCGACGTTGAAGATGAAACCGCCGATGTCCCGGGTGATGTGATGGCCGATCTCGATGCCGGTCGACGCGCGCGGAGTACCCGTCATGGCTGCCGCAGCTCCTTGAGCAGCGGCACCGAGGCGCCGCCAATCATGATGAGCTGGAACAGCGCCAGCCCGGCGATCGCGCCGAGCCCGTCCGGCCGGACCGCGAAGGCGCAGGCCCCGGCCAGCACAGTGACCAGCGCGAGCCGGCCAAGCACCGACAGGGCGAACCGGCGTCTCTTGTCGGCTGCCTCACTCGCCGCGAACCGCACCACCGAACGCTGCACGAGCCGGCTGTTCAGCGCGCCCAGAGCCAGCCCGAACATCAGGAACAGGCCCACCGCGAGGTGACCCAGCAGGGCGACGACGATCAGTGTGGCGGCACCGAGGCACGCCGCCAGCACCGCCGACCTGCGTAGGTTGGCGGCCGCGTTGGTCGGGACAGTCAGGACGGGTTGCACGGCCGGCCTCTCAACTCAGCTCACTCTCTCAGGAACTCGCGGATCTCGACGTAGGCATAGACACAGCCCCCAGCGATGCCGAGAGCGAGGCCAACGAGGACGAACACTGGGAACGTGTGCAGGCGCCCGTCAACGAACCAACCGAGAGCCATCCCACCAAGCAGGCACAGCGCGATGGCGCTGCCAACGCCGAGCAGTTTCGAACGGTCCAGACCGTTACCAGCCATGGCCGATCATCCCGCCCGCTAGCTGACTGGTGCCTGCGCGCCGACATCACTCACGGGCGACTCCTCGCGGTTCGTCCTGAATATGGCAGCGGGCCGCCGATAGCGGTGGCCCGTTGCTCCCGCCGACGCGGGACGTTGGGGCACAGTACCACAGCGCATATGAGCCTCCTCAGCAACCCGTTGTGCCCGCGACCTGCGGTTCTACGCCGATCGCCAGCTCGTGAATGTTTTCACAAGGGAGCATAGCCGATGCGTTGCCGCACTCCAACCCAGGGCTTGGCCCCGCACCCGGCAGCGGGTGCGGCTACGGCAGCCGCCGGGTCGGCCGGAGCCGCGGCAGGTTCACCAGGACGAGCGCGACGACCGCCGTCCCGCCGACCACCGACAGCACCAGCCACAGCCCGTTGGTAACCGACACGGCCACCCCGCCGAAGGCGAGCAACGCCGTCCACAGATAGATGATCAGCACCGCCCGACGCTGCGAGTGGCCGATCTCCAGCAGCCGGTGGTGCAGGTGCATCTTGTCCGGCGCGAACGGCGACCGGCCCGCCTTGACCCGGCGGAACACCGCCAGCGTCAGGTCCACCAGCGGGATGGCCAGCACGCCGAGCGGGATCAGCAGGCCGATCACCAGTGGCAGCGAGCCGAGCAGGTCCTGGAAGGCCTGCGGGTCGGCGGTGGTCGCGGTGGTGGCCGAGGCGGCCAGCATCAGCCCGATCAGCATCGACCCGGAGTCGCCCATGAAGATCCGGGCCGGCTGGAAGTTGTGCGGCAGGAAGCCCAGGCAGGCGCCGGCCAGCACCGCGGAGATCAGCGCCGGGGTGAACGCGACATCGCCGTACCCGACGTAGCCCAGGTGGTAGGAGTAGACGAAGAACGCCAGCGCGGAGATCGCCGAGACCCCGGCGGCGAGGCCGTCCAGCCCGTCGATGAAGTTGATCGCGTTGATGGTCAGCACGCAGAAGAGGATGGTGAGCGGCACCGACTGGTCCCGGGACAGGATGAAGGTGCCCACCCCGCCGAAGCCGACGTAGACCAGCGCGAGCTGCACGCCGAGGATCACCATCACGCCGGTCGCCACCACCTGGCCGGCCAGCTTGGTCAGCGAGTCCAGCTCCCACCGGTCGTCGAGCGCACCGAGCAGGCAGATCAGCCCACCGGAGATCAGGATGGCGGTCGAGTAGCTGTTCGCCTCGAAGCTGCGGCGCAGCGTCGGCATCAGGTGCGCGATCATCAACGCGGCGCATACCCCGCCGTAGATCGCCACGCCGCCCAGCCGCGGGGTGGGGATGGCGTGCACGTCGCGGTCGCGGACCTTGGCCATCGCCCCCCACCTCATCGCGATGATCCGCACCACCGGGGTGAGCAGGTAGGTCACCGCCGCCGCGATGCCCAGGACGAGCAGGTACTCACGCACGGTCCGGCCTCACCCGGCCCCGCCGGCCGGTGCCCACTCGACGGACGCCGGCCGCGGGTATGCCGGATGGCGCCCGACCAGCGCCGCAACGCCCGCGGCGACCTCGTCCCGGGCGGCCGGGTCGCGCACCGCCCGGCCCACCAGCCCGGCGATCTCCTTCATCTGTCCCTCCGCCATGCCCTGGGTGGTGACCGCGGGCGTGCCGGCGCGCAGCCCGGAGGCCACCCGCGACGGCCGGGGGTCGAACGGGATCACGTTCTTGTTCAGCGTGATGCCGGCCGCCTCGCAGCGGGCCTCGGCCTCCGCGCCGGTCACGCCCAGGTCACGCAGGTCCATCAGGGTCAGGTGGGTGTCGGTGCCGCCGGAGACCGGACGCATGCCCTCGGTGGCCAGCGCGCTCGCCAGCGCCGCCGCGTTGGCCACCACCTGCCGGGCGTACCCGGCGAACTCCGGCTGCATCGCCTCTCCCAGCGCCACCGCCTTCGCGGCGATGACATGCATCAACGGCCCGCTCTGCAGGAACGGGTAGACGGCCCGGTCGATCCGGTCGGCCAGGTCGGCCCGGCTCAGGATCATGCCACCCCTCGGCCCGCGGAGGACCTTGTGGGTGGTGAGGGTGACCACGTCGGCGTAGGGCACCGGGGACGGGATCGCGCCACCCGCGATCAGCCCGATCAGGTGCGCGGCGTCGACCATCAGATAGGCGCCCACCTCGTCCGCGACCTGTCGGAACGCCGCGAAGTCGAGCAGCCTCGGGTACGCCGTGGCGCCCGCGACGATCAGCCGGGGCCGGTGCCGGCGGGCCAGGTCGCGCAGCTCGTCGTAGTCGATCAGCTCGGTGTCGGGACGGACGTGGTAGCCGACGACGTCGTACCAGCAGCCGGAGAAGTTGACCCGGCTGCCGTGGGTGAGGTGGCCGCCGTGCGGGAGCGACATGGCCAGCACCAGGTCGCCCGGCTCGATCAGGGCGGCGTAGGCGGCCAGGTTGGCGCTGGCCCCGGAGTGCGGCTGGACGTTGGCGTGCTCGGCGCCGAACAGCGCGGTCGCCCGGGCGATGGCCAGCTCCTCGGCCGCGTCGGCCGGCCCGCAGCCGGCGTAGTACCGCTGGCGGGGGTAGCCCTCGGCGTACTTGTTGGTCAGGGTGGACCCGAGCGCGGCGAGCACGGCCGGGCTGGTCAGGTTCTCGCTGGCGATGAGCTGCAGCCCGCCGCGGAGCCGGTCGAGCTCGCCGAGCACGACGGCCGCGACCTCGGGATCCTGCCGCTGGAGCGCCGCGAAGTCCGGCCCCCAAAACGGTGTGGTCATTGCCCCGGGCACCCCCTGAGTCGGCTGCCCCACTGTACGGCGCCCGCCAAGCCGCCCGGCACCGCTTTTGCCCAGTGTGGTCACCTCCCGGCGTTGTGGTCACCTCACGTTGGTTGCGCCGCCTGTGTGGTGACCTGTCGGCGTTGTGGTCACCTCACGTTGGCCCCGACCACCGTGAGGTGACCACTCGGCGTTGTGGTGACCTCTTGTTGCCTGCAGACCCCCATAGGTGACCACTCGGCGTTGTGGTGACCTCGTTCAGGCCCGGACCGTGCAGATTGCGGCGTGTAGCCGTGGCCCCTGTCTCGCGGCGGCGTCGCCGAGCCTCTTGTGATGCGTGACAAAGATGGATCGACGTCCGCGCCGCGAGCAGCGAACGCGCGGCGATGGTCGCCGTCACGATCGCGATGACCCGGTGGGCTGGCGCCGGTGCCGAGCGCGTCGGACGACGAGATCGACGTGTGGCCGTCTCCGCACCCACGTGTGGACCCGGAGCAGGAGGTATGTGGCATGACCGTCACACATACGGACCACGGTGCGGTGACCACCTCCGGCTGGTCGCTGTCTGACCGGCTGCCCGAGCTGGTGGCCGCGAGCTGCCTGTACGACTCCGCCGGCTGGCTGCGTGCCTGGGAGACGGTAGGCATCGAGCGGCGTACGCGACACGGCTATATCAGCACTGAGCCGGCAGGCGCGCAGGGGTCCTCAGTTCTCCCGCTCTACGAGGTGACCATGTCGCCGTTCTGGCACGGGTATGAGGTGCAGGTTGGGCTGGTGGGTCGGTTCGGCCAGCCAGTGATCTTCGCCGGGTCCCCGTACTCCATGTACAGCAAGCGCGGCTCGGTGCCGGTCGCCTTGGCGCGCGGCGCGTACACCACCGCGATGGAGTGGATCGGCACCGGTGCGGCCGAGGTGCTGGTCGCGCCCAACCTCACCGACGAGGGCGTGGCTGGCTGGGTGGCCGCGGTCGGCCCACCGGTCGGCACGGTGCTGCTGGAGCGGACCTACAGCACCGAGCTGTCCGGCGGCTTCAGCGACTACCTGAACCGGCTGGCCCCGAAGATCAGGCGAGACGTGGAGCGGCGCCTGCGCCGGGGGTACGAGCGCGGGCTGCGGGTGCGGATGATCGACGGGCCGGAGGCGCACGCGCTGGTGCCGGCCGCTTTCCCGCTGACCGTCGACACGAGCGACAAGAACGACTGGCCAGCGCTGTTCGACGAGGAGGCGCTGCACGGGATGCTGCGGGTGCCCGGAGCCATGATGCTCGCCGCGCAGGTGGACGACCGGCTGGTCGGCGCGTTCTTCGCGTTCCGGCGCGGAGCCGAGGTCACCTTCATGTGCGGCGGTGTCGACTATCCCATGCTCAAGGAGCTGAGCACCTATGTGGCGCTGATGTACGGCGGCACCGAGTGGGCTTACGAGCACGGCATGCGCCGGATCGAGTGGGGCCGGGACAACTACCGGTTCAAGGAGCGGCACGGCCTGACCGGCACCGACCTGTGGGCACTGGTATATGCCCCGAGCCCGCGGCCGGACCTCAGCGCGGCGCTCACCGGCATGCACGAGGTGTTGTCCGCCTACATCGAGGCGGACTGATGGGGCCGGGCCAGCGGCGTGTCGCGCTGATCCTGGTAGCGGTCATCAGCGTCAACGCCTCCTACACGGTGCTGATCCCGTTCGTGCCGGACCTCGAGGGTCGGGTGGGGGCCGGACCGGCGGTCATCGCGCTGACGTTCGCCCTGTTCGCGGCGGCCAAGGCGCTGGCCCAGCCGGTTGGCGGATGGTGGGTCGACCGGTGGCGGGCTAGCACCGTCGCGTTCGTCGCGCTGATCATCGCCGCGGCCGGCATCGTGCTCACGGCGCTGGCCCGAGACTCCCTGACATTGCTGGCCGGGCGGGTCTTCTGGGGGGTGGGCGAGGGGCTGGTGTCGCCTGCCCTCTACGCGGGAATGACCGCGCTGTGCCGGCACTACGGGATCTCGACCAGCCGGATGATGGGAAACTTCAGCTCGGCCGCGGTGGCGGGGTTCCTCCTCGGGCCGCTGGTCGCCGGGGTGGCCGCACCGGTGGGCCTTGAGGCGCTGTTCCTCGTCGGCGCCGCGGTCACGGCGGTGACGGCGTTCGGCCTGCTGCGCGCCATCCCCCCATCCAGCCCGGCGGCGCTGGAGAACCCCGAGCCGGACGCGCCGACGGCGGACGGCGCGGATGGCACGGATGGCGCCACCGCGAGGCGGTGGTGGCTGTGGGTGCTCGTGCTCGGTGGGCTGGACATGTTCACCAGCCTCATCTACACGGCGCTTGAGCCGGTGCTGCCGCTCTACCTCAGCACCGGGCAGGACACCTCGGCGCGCACCGCGATCTCGGTGGTCTTCGTCGTCGGCCTCGCCGTGTCGGGCCTGAGCATGTGGGCGCTGGGCCGCTACGCCGAGCGGCTGCGGCTGGTGACCCTGATCGGAACCGGCCTCGCCTTCCTGGCCGTCGGGCTGGCCGGGATGGCCATCCGCGCCAGCGTGCTGCCGGTCGCGGGGTGGTTCGTCGTGTTCATGGTCGGGTACGCGGTCCTCTTCCTGACCGCGCGGCGAGGCATCGTCGAGCTGCGGTCGGCCACGACCCACCAAGGCAAGGCGTTCGGGCTGTTCGGCGCGGTCTCGGACATCGGCAACGTCCTCGGCCCGATCGTCGGGACCGTACTCTACGAGCTGACCGGCCGGGTGTCGTTCGTGCTGCTGGGCGCGATGGGTGGGCTCCTGCTGGCGGCCCTCGTGGTCGCGGCCGGCCGGCGTAGGAACTTCCTGGGGGGCTTCCTGGCCAGCGCACCGGCGGACCCGCCGAGGCGACCGGAGACAGCCGAGGTCCTGGAGCCGGAGCTGGTCGGGCAGGGCCGCGTGAGGTGACGCTGGCTGCCCGACCCACCCAGCCGTTACACGCGGACCTGACTGACAGGTCCGGTCGGGCGGATCATGGCGGTGGGCGTGGCTGGGGCTTCAGTGCGACCGATCTTGAGACGGTGGAACTCGCTCCCGGGCTGGGAGCGCTCCGCCCGTCGTTGATCTCATCGCTGTGTACCTGTATGACAACGCCGAGCTGAACGGTGTCCGGCGCACCTGCCAGGAGCTGTGGACGGTGGCCGCCAAGCAGCAGTCTCACGTGTGGAGTTGGGAAACGCCTGCCCGCCGCCTACCGCCGCGGCCGGCTGGGTGTCGGCGACGGCCTCGAACAACGCCTTCACCGGCTGCCCGACCAGCCGGGCCCGGGCCTGGGACAACGCCGAGGCATTGGGCACCGCCGCACCCGGGGCCAGCGCCGGGACCACCCGCGCCAGCACCGAGTCGTACCCCTCACCGCCGTACAGGCACAACCCCAGCACCGCCGCCACCGTCACCTCACCGGGCCAGCACCCGCCGGCGCGAGTCGACATGACCTTCCCCAGCCAACGCGGCCCGGACCGCCTCCACCTGCGCCACCACCTGCCAGACCCCATCCCGCAACCCGGCAGCAACCCCACCTCCGGCCCAGCCAACACCGCCTCGCGCAACAGTCCCGGCCCGGCCCCATCGCCCGAACCCGACCCGCACCGAACATCCGCGGACATGGGCAAGACTGCAACAACGAAGTCCCTGGATCTGGACGTAGCCGGGCCTCAGCAACCCGCGTCCTACCAGGAGCTTGAGCATGTTGACCGCAGCGCCGAACGCGCCGCCCGCATCATGACATGATCGTTACCACGAAGATCAGAAACGGGCAACAACCCACATACCATCCTTAACTTAAGGGCAGTGGGCCAGGCTCGCGTACGCGTGATCGTTGCTGATGACAACTCCTCCGGGAGCTTCTCATCCGCTACCTGCCCGAACACAGCATCACCGGAACACAAGATCAACATACGGGTGATGGCCGTGCTCGCATTCCTCCGGCAAGGTCGACCCGATCGGCCCGCCAACAAGCCCAAGAACCATCCATAACACTCCGGAACCGTCCCTAGCCGCTGATTCCAACGACCCCCGACCAACTACACACCGGCGACCCGCCCACGAACGTCCTGGCGGGGAGTGTCGATGGCCGTCCTGGCCAGACGGTTCCACGGCGCTGGCCCGGTGCGGGCCGTCAGGCGGCCCGCGGTGGCGGCACCGCCAGCGGTACCACCCGCGGCGCCAGCCCGGCGGCGAGCCGTTCCAGCGCGTCGGTGAGCACGCCGATCGCGGTCGCGTACTCGTCCAGGTCCAGGTGCTCGTGATCGGTGTGGTCCAGCCGGGAGTCACCCGGCCCGTAGACCGCCATCGGCACCGCCCAACGGTCGGCGACCACGTTCAGGTCGGCGGTGCCAGTCTTGATCTTCAGCTTGGGCCGGCCGCCGTGGGCGCGGACGCCGGCGCACAGCGCCTGCACGGTCACCGCGCCGGTCGGCACCAGGACCGCCGGGGTGCGGTCGTCGACCGTGACCACACCGCCGTCCGCGGCCCCGGCCAGGAACCGTTCGAACGCCGGGATGTCGAACCCGGGCGGGATCCGGCAGGACACCGCCAGGTCGGCCCGCTCGATCGTGCCGGTCATCTCGCCCAGGGTGGCGATCGGCCGGTCGAAAGCGCGCTGCCCGGGGGCGTAGCCGGGCCCAGGGGCATAGCTGGCAAGGTGCTCCTGAAGCCGGTTCCAGAAGCCGACGGCCACCTCCGACGCCTTCTCCTGGTCGCTGGCGGTGTGCGAGGGCGGCCGGCGTACCGCGTAGTCGAAGGTGACCCGGCCCTTGTAGCCGATGCCGATGCCGGCCCAGCCGTTCGGTTCGCCGATGATGGCCGCGTCTGGGTCGAAGCAGTGGCTCAGGTGCCGCGCGCCGTGCCCGTCGGTCTCCTCGCCGACCACGCCGGCCACCACGACCTGGGCGCCGTGCAGGTCGGCCTGCGCGGCCGCGCACACCATCGTGGCCAGCGGGCCCTTGGCGTCCACCGTGCCGCGGCCGTGCAGGATCGAGCCCTCCTGGCGGACCGGGATGTCGCCGGGGACCGTGTCCAGGTGGCCGAGCAGCACGATCATCGGGGCGGCCGGGTCGCCGCGCCGGCCGATGACGTTGCCGACCTCGTCGAGATGGCTGCGCAAGCCCCAGTCCGGCAGCGCGGCGGCCAGGTACGCCGCCACCTCCCGCTCGGCGCCGGACACCGACGGGATCTCGACCATGCCGCGGAGCAGCGCCTCCGCATGCGCACGCATCATCGTCCTCCTGCCATTCCTCGGGTCACAGTCACAGGCGTCACGGGCACAGGCGTCACGGCGGCAGCACCTCCTGCAGGTACCCGACCAGCCGGTCCGCCAGGTCCAGGCCGGTGGCCGCGACCAGGCCGTGGAACTCCATCGTGTGGTTCACCTCGTTGACCAGCAGCTCGCCGTCCGCGCGCTCGATGAGGTCAACCGCGACCGCGCCGCCGCCGACCGCGGTGGCCGCCAGCCTGGTCAGCTTCACCAGCTCCGGGGTCAGCTCGCACACCTCCGCGGTGGCACCCCGGGCGGTGTTGGTGATCCAGTGCTCGGAGCGGCGGTGGATGGCGGCCACCACCTCGTCGCCGAGCACGATCGCCCGGATGTCACGACCGCGCTTGTCGACGTACTCCTGTACGTAGAACACCTGGTGCACCGGCGCGGCCAGCGACTGCCGGTGCTCGATGAGCGCCTCGGCCGCGTCCCGGTCGTTCACCTTGGCCAGCAGCCGGCCCCAGGAGCCGACCGCCGGCTTGAGCACGGCCGGGTACCCCACCTGTTCGATCGCCGCCAGCGCGGCCCGCGGGGTCAGCGCCACCACGGTTCGCGGCGTGGGCAGCCCGGCCGCGGCCAGCGCCACGCTGGTGTGGATCTTGTCGCCGCAGGTCTCGATCACCCGGCTGGGGTTCAGCACCGGGATGCCCTGCGCCTCGAACAGCCGGGCCGCGTACACGCTGCGGGTGTGCGACATGATCCGGTTCAGCACCCCACGGTAGCGCGCACGCGGTCCGTCCAGGGCCACCGACACCTGGCGCTCGTCGACGTGCTCGTACCGGATGCGGCGGCGCTCCAGCGCGCGGAGGATCAGATCCTCCTCCAGCCGCACCCGGGACGTCAGGACGGCGAGCACACCGTCGGTTGCCTCACTCATCATCACTCCCCGAAGTCCTCCTCGAGCTCCGGCGCGAGGGCGAGCATGACCGGCTCGACGCCGACCACCTCCAGCTCGGCCTCGCAGGACGGGCACATGACGATCGAGGTCACCCTGGCCTGCGCGGCGACCGGGACGGCGGTGGTGCACTCGGGACAGCTACTCATGGGATGCGCCTCCTGTGGTGGTTGCCGGCCGGCAGGCCGGTGACTGGGACGCCGGCTCGCCGGCCGGCTCGGGTGGTGGGCGGGACGCCGAGGACGGCCCGGGCCGCGGCGACCACGCGCTCGGTCGAGACGCCGGCTGCCGCAAGCTGGGCCCGGTGGCTGCCGGGCAGGGCGCAGAACGCGTCCCGGATGCCGACCCGGCACACCCGGGCCGGCTGGTGCTCGGCCAGCGCCTCCGCTACCGCGCCACCGAGGCCTCCCAGCACGCTGTGGTCCTCGACGGTCACGATGCCGCGGGTGTGCTCGGCCGCAGCCACCAGGGCGGCCACGTCGAGCGGCTTGATCGTGTGCATGTTCAGCACCGCCGCCTCGACGCCCGCCGCGGCCAGCTCCTCGGCCGCCGCCAGCGCGAACAGCAGCGGGTAGCTGCCGGCCGCGACGATCGTCACGTCGCCGCCCGGCCGCAGCCGCACGGCCCGGCCCACGACGAGCTCCCGCTCGCCGCGGTACACCGGGCCGATCGGGTGGTGGCCGAGCCGGATGTACGCCGGCCCGGGCAGGTAGGCCACCGCCTCGATCATCCGGGCGGTCTCCGCCGGGTCGGCCGGCGCCAGCACGGTCATGTTCGGCAGGGTGCGCATGGCCGCGAGGTCGTGCTGGCCATGGTGGGTCGGGCCGAGGTGCGCGGCCGAGAAGCCGGAGTGGGTGCCGACGATCCGGACCGGCAGGTTGTGGTACGCGATGTCGACCCTGACCTGCTCCAGCGCCCTGGTGGACGCGAACGCCGCCATCGTGTTGACGAACGGCAGCAACCCCGTCCTCGCCAGCGCGGCACCGACCGTCATCAGGTTCGCCTCGGCGATTCCGAGGTCGGCGTACTGCTCGGGCAGCGCGGCACCGAAGGTGGGCTCCAGGCCGCCGGTGTCGGAGTCCAGGCACCAGATCCGGCTGTCCAGCCGGGCCAGCCGGATCAGCGTGGCCCGGTAGGCGTCCCGGTCCGACACCGCCTCGCCCTCCGCCGCTCCGGCAGGGGCGCCGGCGGCGGGCGCGGCGGTCATGGCGTCCCGTGCAGGGCGGCGTACGCCCGCTGGTAGGCGCCGCGGCCCAGCACCGCGTAATGGCTCTGCCTGCGGTTCTCCAGGAAGCCGACACCGCGGCCCTTGACCGTGTCGGCGATCAGCACCGTCGGGCGGCCCGGCTCGGCCGGCAGCCGGTCCAGCCGCTCGACCAGCGCCGCCATGTCGTGGCCGTCCACGCCGACGGCGACCCAGCCGAAGCTGCGCCACCGGTCGGCCAGCGGCTCCAGCCGCATCCGGTTCTCGGTCCTGCCGTTGATCTGCAACTGGTTGCGGTCCACCACCGCGGTCAGGTTGTCCAGCCCGAAATGGGCGGCGGACATGGCCGCCTCCCAGACCGACCCCTCCTGCAGCTCGCCGTCGCCGAGCAGCACGAACGCCCGGTTCGGCCGGCCGCCGCGGCGCGCGGCCAGTGCCAGCCCCACCGCCAGGGACAGCCCGTGGCCAAGCGACCCGGTGGCGAACTCCACCCCGGGCACCGTCGGGGTCGGGTGCGCGAACAGCCGCCCGCCGGTGCCGCCGTAGCTGGCCAGCTCCGCCACCGGCAGGAACCCGCGCTCGGCCAGCGTGGCGTACAGCACCGCGCTGGCGTGCCCCTTGCTCAGCACGAAGTAGTCGCGGTCGGCCCACCCGGGATCCTCCGGCCGCACCCGCAGGGCGTGGAAGTACAGCGCCACCATGATGTCGGCCGCGGACAGCGAGCCGCCAAGATGGGTGCCGATCGGGCCGGCGCCGATGGACAGGATGTGGTCCCGCACCCGCAGCGCTCGGCCCTGCAGCCCGGCGATGTCCGGGCCAGCCACAGCGCCACCCACAGCGCCACCGGCGGCCCCCGGGGCGCCGTCCCCGGTGCCGCCGTCAGTCATTCCAGACCACACTGTTCCGGTTCGCGGCGGCGATGTCCTTCACCGCGGCCCACGGCGGCTCGTACGGCAGCGAGCGGGCGAGCTGGCCGATGGCGTCGATGTTCTCCCAGACCTTGCAGAACCCGTCGGCATACGCCTCCAACGCCGGCCCGGCGTCCGGGTTGAGGTGCATCCGGCGCAGCACCAGGGAGTCCTCGATCACGGCCAGCGTCTGCGGGTACTCCTCGATGTCGTAGTTCTGCGGCTTGGTCTCCGGCAGCGTCCACGGGTAGCCGTTTCCGAACGCGACCCGGTTCTGGAACACCGGCTGCCCCGGCAGCGGAACGATCTGGTAGTGCGACAGCGGCACGCCCTCGGCGAGCAGCGCCCGGCGCAGCGCCTGGCGGAACGGCCCCGGCGCCACCCCGTCCAGGCCGGCCGCCGCCGGGTCGAACCGGAACCGCAGCATGTGCCACACGTGCGTGCGGTCGTCCGGCACGGTGGGCACCAACAGTCCCGGCAGCTCGGCCAGCCGGTCGAGGAACACCGGGATGTTCGCGTCCCGCTTCGCCTGGTACTCCGGGAAGCGGCGAAGCTGGCTGCGGGTGAACGCCGCCAGCACCGAGCTCAGCTTGACGTTCGAGCCGAGCGCGGTCGACACGTACAGCCGCTTCGGCAGGCTGAGGTCCTCGCCGAGCACCCGCAGCTCCTTGGCCTTGGCCGCCAGGTTGGGGTCGTCCATAGCCAGCAGCCCGCCCTCCCCGCAGGTCGGGATGCTCTTCTCGACGTTCAGGCTCCAGGTGGAGATGTCGGACAGCGTGCCGGCTTTCCGGCCGCGGTACAGCGCGCCCTGCGCCTGCACGGCGTCCTCGACCACCTTGAGGTCGTACTTTCGGGCCAGCGCGTGGATCTCGTCCATGTCGGCCGGCAGGCCGCCCAGGTGGACCGGGAGGATCACCCGGGTCCGGTCGGTGATCTTGGCCTCGATCTGCTGGACGTCGATGTTGAACGACACCGGGTCGATGTCGACGAACACCGGGACACCGAGCTGGTACAGCGGCGCCATCGCGGTGGCCACGTAGCTCAGCGCGGGCACGATCACCTCGTCGCCCGGCTGGACGTCCAGCAGCGCCATGGCCAGGTGCAGCGCGACGGTGCCGCTGTTCACCGAGACCGCGTGCCGCGTCCCGACGAACTCGGCCCACTCCTGCTCCAGGCCGCTGATCTCCTGCTCGTCCTTGGCGCCGACCGTGAACTTCCGGCTGTCCAGGACCCCGAGGATCGCGTCCCGGTCCGCCTGCGTCACGATGGGCCATTCCAGCCGGCGGTACTCCTGCTGGACGGCGGGCTCGCCACCGAACATCGCAAGCTTCGATCCCATCGGCCTTGCTCCTCTCGATCCCAGAGCAGCCGCGCACTACGCAGCCGTGGATGGCACGGGTTGGCAGCGACCGTTCAGTGCCCGGTCACGCCGCAGGCCCCTGCCGGAGTGTGCGTGCTGCCACGCAGGCGCCCCGGGTGAGAACGCCTCACACAAGAGCCAGCCCCCGCTAGGAATCCGGACAGCCGGCGACAAGGGGTCGCCCGTCCGAGCGAACGGCCACGCGGTCCGCGCGTACGGCCCGGCGGTTCGACCCGGACCGGCAGGTGGTCAGCCGCCGTGCGGACGGCGGCGAGGTGGCTGGCGACTACAGCCGATCCCGCGATCCGTTGCCGTAGACGACGAATGGCCGGGTCTCGTCGCGAAGGACGGTCCCGTCGTCGTCGACCCTGACCTGGAACGTGACCGGCAGCGTCGCAACCCCTGAGTAGAAGTTGGGGTGCCCGAAGTGAGCATTGACCTCGAGGTTGAGATTGCCTGGCTCCACCAGATCGCACGACGCGGTGCAGTTCTCGATGAAGTAGTACTCCTTGCCGTCGTACATGTAGTGGAGGCCCTGCCAATGCACGTGGAGATCCCATTCGATCTTGACGAGGGCGTAACGTGTCAGCCATGCTGAGTCGGTCGCCCGCTGCGCCTGGTTCCATCGCAGGCTGAACCACTCCGGAGAGGCGTTGTTCCGAATGTCCTGGACGTTCGCCTCGCTCGGATAGGCACAGGCGACGTTCGACATCTCCAGCTTGGTGTGCGAGCTGAACAGGTTGAACCACGAGTCGACGATGCGGTTGAAACCGTGGGTCAGGTCGAGCGAAACTCCTTCTCCCATGGCGACTGCTCTCCTTGTTGGAACGGCGAGAAACGACGAGCCCATCGCCGCCGACCTCAATCTCATGGTGGCTCCTTACCGAGGGGGCACCCAGGGGCGTATGGGCGTCCTCAGGGGCACCGGGCGCTGCATGAGCGAGCAGGAGTGGCAGCGGGAGCCATAATGTCTCGGTGACGACACGGGTGCTGTTCGTCTGCATGGGTAACGTCTGCCGTTCCCCCGTGGCCGAACGGTACCTGCTTTCCCGGCTCGGCCCCGGTGCCGACGTGCGGGTGTCCAGCGCCGGTCTGCGCGCGTTCATCGGGCACCCGATAGACCCGCCCAACACGCAGGCACTGCGCGAACTCGGCGGCGACGAACTCGGCCACACCGCCCGCAACCTCGACGCCGGCACGGTCCTGGACGCCGACCTGATCCTGGCCGCGACCATCGCCCACCGGGCCGCCGTCCTGCGCCTGGTGCCCGCAGCGCTACGCCGTACCTTCGCCACCAAGGAGTTCGTGCGCTTGGGCGGCACCGTGCGGCCGGCCGGAGCACCGCCGCCGCGCCCGACGTCATCGCGGTGGTAACCGACGAGCGCGGCCGGCACCGCCCGGTCCCGCCCCGCTGGGACGACATCACCGACCCGCTCGGGGCTCCCTCGAGGTGGCCCGGGACCGGGCCCGGGAAAGCGCCCGCGCGATCGACAGCATGGCCCGGCTGCTCGGCCTCCCCACCCGCGGGGCACGCGACCGGTAGCACCTGTGGTGTCACCCCTGGCCCATGAGTGCGAGGAAGATCAGCGGGCGCGCCGACGACCCTGCCCACGAGGCCGTGCTGCGGGCGGTGGCAGGCCAGTTGTCTCGCGGCATCTGGCCTGCCGCCGACGCCCCCGTGTCCCCTTTTCATGCGGTTCGTTTTCGGTGTCGGTGGTGGCGGACGGGTTTTCGCTCCGGGTCGATTGATGGTGGGGGTAGGAGCTCGGGTAGTCCGTCTGCTGCTATGTGTACGTCCCAGCCGTTGTGGTGTACGGCGCGGTGGTGGTGTCCGCAGAGCAGGACGCCGTTGTTCTGGTCGGTTCTGCCGCCGTTGGCCCAGTGGGT
>DATILL010000134.1:0-63973 GCA_035476575.1 Mycobacteriales bacterium | reverse complement strand
GAAGCGACGTATCGAAAATGCTCGAGGTGGTAGTTGCCGCGGCGACCATTGTGGCAGGCATCGCCGCCGTGGCCGCGCTCAAAGACAAGGGCGCCATTATCGCTACGGGAGTTATTGGCGGGCTCATTCTTGGGGTGCTTGCCATACACGCCTTGGGCCGCGGCGACAAAGGGTCGACCGGGGCGCTCGGCGGCATAGCCACGGTCGTCGTGTTGGCAGCTGCGACATACGGCCTGTCGACCAGCGCGGATGGGGTACCGCAACCGTGGCCCAGCCAACAGCGACAGGCCGGGACACCACAGGGGCAGACGACGCCGAGCACTCCGACAACACAGTCGCCAGTGTTTGAAGGCACTGCCGAGATGGCTGCTGGCCAGGCCATCGACCTCGAAACCACAAGCTCCAAGGCCAAATCCGTTACCGGCGTCCTGGCAAAGCCCGATGATGTGCGTGTCGACCAGTACGCCTTTGCGTTTGACCGTGACGGATACCTCCTCTCCTACACTGGAAATCCCCGCGACGGCCGGGAAGGGTGCAAGGAGCTTCTGGAGCCCAGCAGGCCACGGCAGCCAGTTTTCGCCCTGCCCGGCCTGTGGTACTGCGCCGTGACATCAGAGGACAGAATCGCCCTCATCCAGTTCGGCGAGGGCGATATCATGGGGAGGATAGGCAACCTGTCCTATCGCGTGTGGAACAACTAGCGGTGCGGACGAACGCGGTTCGCTGGGGGCGTTGTGGTCACCTGTCGTTGCATGGAGACCCCCAGAGGTCACCACACGGCGTTGTGGTCACCTGTCGTTGTGTGGAGACCCCGAGAGGTCACCACACTGCGGTTGTGGCGACCTCTCGGGGTAGATCGGTTCAGCAGATGCGTGGCAGCGGGTCACCGATCAGCATGTCGACGATCCGGGTGCCCCCGAACTCCGTCTTCAACAGCACCAGGGAAGGCGGATCCTGCTTGATGCTGCCGATGATGGCGGCGTCCGCGCCGAGCGGGTGGCTGCGTAGCGCGGCCAGCGCAGCGTCCGCTTGAGCTCCGTCCACGACCGCGACCAGCCGGCCCTCGCAGGCCACGTACAACGGGTCGATGCCGAGGATCTCGCAGGCGCCGCGCACCTCCGTACGGACCGGGATGGTCGCCTCGTTGACCACCACGGCGACGTCGGACGCGGCCGCCACCTCGTTCAAAATCGTGGCCACACCGCCGCGGGTGGCGTCCCGCAGACAGCGCACGCCGTCGCACGCATCGAGCAGCCCGCCGATCAGGTCGGCCAGCGGCGCGGTGTCGGAGATGACGTCGGCCTCGATGTCGAGCTCGCCGCGGGCCAGCATGATGGTCACACCGTGGTCACCGATCGGCCCGGAGACCAGCACCGCGTCCCCGGGCCGCGCCCGCGCCGCGCTCAACGACACCGGCCGGTCCAGCACGCCGATCCCGGCGGTGTTGATGTAGCACCCATCAGCCTTGCCGCGTTCGACCACCTTGGTGTCCCCGGTGACGATCTGGACTCCGGCTGCAGCGGCGGCGGAGGCCATGGAACTCACGATCGTCTGCAGGTCGGTGATCGGGAAACCCTCTTCCAGCACGAACCCTGCCGTCAGGTACAGCGGCCGGGCACCGCCCACGGCGAGGTCGTTGACCGTGCCGTTCACCGCGAGCTCACCAATGTCGCCACCCGGGAAGAACAACGGCGACACCACATAGGAGTCCGTGGTCAGCGCCAGCCGGGTGCCGTTGATGGTGAAGATCGCTTGGTCCTCCAACGGCGCCAGCAGGGGGTTGCTGAACGCCGGCAGGAACAGCGCCTCGATCAGCGTGTGCGTGGCCTTGCCGCCGGACCCGTGGGCCAGCGTGATCCGCTCTTCCTTGATCTTCGGTCGACGCCGACGGGCCTGGTCGATTCGTTCGAGAACCTGCTGCTCGCGACGGTGCTGTTCGGCTGTTGTCACGTCCTGGTCGCCTCCTTGACCCGCTCGCGGGTGAACCTGCCGAAGTTGTAGTACGCCGCGCAGGCACCCTCAGGCGAGACCATGCAGGTACCGATCGGAGTCTCCGGCGTGCATGCCGTGCCGAAGACCTTGCACTCCCAGGGCTTGAGCACACCCTTGAGGACCTCACCACACTGGCAGGCCTTGGGGTCGGCGACCCGCACCCCGGGCACCGCGAAGATCCGTTCCGCATCGTAGCGGGCGTACTCCTCGCGGACTCGTAGGGCGGAGTGGGAGATGAAACCGAGACCGCGCCATTCGAAGTACGGCCGCAGCTCCATCGTCTCGGCGATGACCTGGAGTGCCTTGATGTTGCCGTCCCACGGCACCACCCGGGAGTACTGGTTCTCCACCTCGCAGCGCCCATCGGCGATCTGCACCATCAGCATGTAGATCGACTGCAGGATGTCCAGCGGCTCGAACCCCGCTACCACGACCGGCTTGTTGTACTCCGCGGCGACGAACTCGTACGGCTGGCAGCCGATCACGGTAGAGACATGCCCGGGGCCGATGAAGCCGTCCAGCCGGAGGTCCGGTGATTCCAGGATGGCCTTCATCGCAGGGATGATCGTGACGTGGTTGCAGAAGACGGAGAAGTTGTCGATCCCCTCCGCCGACGCCCGGATCATGGTCATCGCCGTGGACGGTGCGGTTGTCTCGAAACCGATCGCCATGAATACGACGTGCTTGTCCGGGTTGGTCCGGGCAATCTTCAGCGAGTCCAGCGGCGAGTAGACCATCCGCATGTCGGCGTTGATCGCCTTGGAGTCGAAGAACGACTTCGTGCTCCCGGGGACCCGCATCATGTCGCCGAACGACGTCATGATCACGTCGGGCTGCTCGGCGATTGCGATCGCGTCGTCAACCCGACCCATCGGAATCACGCAGACCGGGCAGCCCGGTCCATGGATCAGCGTGATGCTCTCCGGCAGGTAGTCCTCGATGCCGTGCTTGTAGATCGTGTGGGTATGACCCCCGCAGACCTCCATAAACTTGTATTGCCGACCCGGTTCACACAGCGCCGCTATCTGGGCCGCCAGCGCCTGGGCCTTCTCCGCGTCGCGATACTCGTCAACATAGCGCACGGGGGTCCTCCCTTCACTCGATCTGCGACTCGGCGAGCGCCTTCAGCTCGTCGGCATAGGCCTGCCCGATCCCCTCCAAGAAGTCGAGCGCATCCTTCGCCTCGGCCTCATCGATCTTGGACAGGGCGAAACCGACGTGGATCAGGATCCAGTCGCCGGGTTCGAGCTTCTCGTCCTCCAGCAGACCAATGTTGATAGCCCGCCGGACACCGCTGACATTGACCATGGCCAAGTCGACCCGGTCGTGCAGGATCTCAACGATCTCGCCTGGGATACCGAGACACATGCGCCATCACATCCTGCGGATTCGGAGGTACCGGGTGATGTCCCTAAAGGTCACCGCGACCGAGAACAGCAAAATAACCACGACGGCCAGCAGAACCCAACTCCACCATGTCATTCCCGACTCTCCTTCCGCATTTGAGTATCGATCACGCCACGCGGCTCAGTCGGCGGTCGAGAACCTGCTTGGCCTGATCCGCAACGACGCTGCCGAGTACACCCTTACCCTGCTCTGCCACCCGGCCGAGCACGGCACTCGCCGTAGTCGTACCAGACTGCAGCAGCGCCTTGAACTCGTCAGACGCCACGATCTGGTTCCACGCCGAGACTAGCTGGTCGATGCCTTGGCGCCCTGCCTTGGTGCCCATGATGTAGCCGACCAAGAACCCACCGAGTGCGCCCACAGCCGCCTCCTCACCTCGTTGAAAGTTGGTGCCTGGTTTGGAAACTTGGTGCTTGTTCAGTCGCGGTGCTTGTTCAGTCGCGGCATTCCGCGACGATGTTGACCCGGACCTTGACATCCGGGTAGACACGGAGCATCAGAATCTTGGGCGGCTCGATACCGAACTGCCGGATATCGAACGTCTGCTCCCCCGACAGCTTCAGGGCGTCGCCGCCCGAGGGCTCCACCTCGATATCACCCTCGACGCTCCGGGTAACCCCATGAAACGTGAGGTCACCCGTTACGTGATAGCGCCCCTTGCCGTCCTCCGGGGAGATCGACTTGGCCGACCCGCTGATCTTGGGATAACGGCGGCTCTCGATACGGCGCTGCAGCTCCTTGTCGTAGAGCGGGTTGCCGGACTTCAGCACGTCGACCGGGAGCTCCAGGCGCATCACTGGAGGGCTGGCGAGCTGCACCTGGCCGTCGACGATGTCAGCCTCGATCGTGCCGACCAACCCCGACGCCTCGCCGTGGATGGGGTGCACGCTGCTGCTCGCCTCGATCGACACCGTCGACCGGCCCGGTACAATCTGGTACGTCGCCATAACGCCCCGTCACATCTCGCGAATCTTCAGGTACCGGGCAATGTCCGGCAGTGACGCGACGGCGGCGGCGGCGAACACTACGAGGGTTACGCCAACGACAAAACGACTGATCATCGGGTTCCACCTTCCTGTGAGGTGCCATCGGCCGCGACTGCGGCCTCCTTGTTCGCCAGGTCGAAAACGGCCTCCACGGCCGCGTCCACAGCGGCTGCCACCGGCTCGGACAAGCCCATCCGGTCGGTGATGTCGGCCGGCTCGCAACCTACGACGAGAACTCGTCGCGGGTGCCCGCCGAGCCGCCGCAGCAGCCCAAACACCTGGTCCGGGGTCATGCCGTGCGCGTCCAGGACGGGAGCACCCAGGCCATCGTCCGGGGCGAGCGCGACGGCGGTGTCGCCGGCACTCTCCGTGCCGACCTCGTTCGGATCCAGCTCGAGTACGGACACGGTGCCCGGTGTCTCGCCGTGGGGCATGGCATCGACCAGGATCGTGGTGTCGTACCCGTCCAGCAGCTCGTAGGCCAGGTGTACACCGCGGATGCCGAAGTCGGCCACCTTGACCGTCTCTGGCAGCGGTCGCCCGGCCAGCCGCCGTACCACCTCGACGCCGAACCCGTCGTCGCCGAGGAAAATGTTTCCGACGCCGGCCACCAGCACGCTGTGCCCGCTCATGTCCCCTCACTCGCCGTGGCTGCCTCCAAGGGCTCCACCTCGTCCGGGCTGAAGTACATGTAGCGGCCCTGCCAGCTGAGAACCTCAGCGGCCATGTCGTCGTCCAGCGTCACGGCGAGGTGCGTCTCGCCGTCCACGTCGTGCAACACCGCCTGCACGGTGGCGGTCCGCCCGACCAGGAACAGGTCCTGCGCATCGGCCCGACGCCGGCCGGGGCAGAGCAGCACCTGGCTGCCCCTGCCGACCTTGATCGTGCCGATCTGTACCGTGTCGGTCTCCGGCGACACCGAGGCATCCGCGCCCGGATCCCACCACGGCACCGACCGGTCGGCCCCCGGCTGGTCCGAGAACTCGTCCGAGACGTCGCTGTCGGGAAGCTCGCGCAGCTCCGGGAAGGAGGTGTCCGACGGCCTCTTCGCCGTGACGCCCTGCAGGTAGCGGACCGCCCCGTGCAGCCGGTCCAGCACCTCGGGCGGCAGCGTGTCCGCCCGGTCGATGATCGCCGCGGCCCGGGCATCGGTCGCCCGCGCCTCTCGCTTCTCCTCATCGGTCAGCGTCATCGTACGCAGCAGCAGGATCTCGTCGATCTCGGTGGAGTCGAACAGCTCGCCCGGACTCTCCGGAGCGATCTCCGGATACTCCGAGAGGATGATCGGCGAGGCCAGCATCACCTCACGCCGGTCGTCCTCCCCCACCAGTACCGGCCAGATGTGCTCGTTGCGGCACTCTCCGACGGCGACCTTGGCCCATTCGGGCGGGTCGACCGGGGAGACGAACGTGCCGTTGGTGAGGGCCAGCAGCAGGTGCGCCGAGACGAACGAGTGCCGCAACGCGACGTCCCGGCCCCCGCCCTCGGCGGCCGACCAGTCGCTGGTGTTCTCCACCCGGACCGAGAGGTGGCAGGCACCGTACGGACCCACCAGCGGGACCACCGTCACCCGCAGCGCGCCGGACAGCTCCCACCGCTCGCGGACCGTCCGGCCGACCACCTTGCCGGAGGAGTCCAGCACATCCTCGACGTCGACACCGGCCGGGATGGACACCGGAACCGACCGCTCGCCCTCCTCCGTCAGCTCCCCGATCGGCAGGTCCACCTCGACCTCGCGCGGCGCGGCCTCGTCGTAACCGAAGAGGTCGGTGCCGTCGACGGTGAGGGAGGCCACCGGCTCGAACCCGCCGGAGCCGTCGGCCCGCTGGATGGTCCGGGCCTGTACCTGGAGACAACGCAGGACCAAGTGCAGCACGGCGCCTGCCCGTGGCTCGAACAGGCACTCGGTCCGGCTGGCCGTCGGTTCGCCGCTGCCGGTCTCGGCCCAGGCCGGCGGCACCAGCACGCCGAACTGCCAGCGAACCTGGTTCTTCGCGGCCGAGGCGCGGTACGGATACAGCAGGTAGCCCTCGTACAGCACGGCCTCGGCGACCTGGCGAGCCCGGTCGAGGTCTGTCGTGTTCATCCGGGAACCTCCTCGTCCTGGGCAGCCAACAGCTCGTCGATGACGTGCTCCCAGCTCGGTAGGGCACGCCTCGCCCGGTACGCGCTCAGCGCATCCAGGGCGTCCCGGGAGATCCGGATCCATGCGGTGTTGGGGAAGTAGCGGTCCATCATGGCCCGCCACACCGACACCGGCAACCGGTAGTTGCTCTCCTTGTGCCACGGCACCTGTCCGACCGCGTAACCGGTCGGGCCGGGGGTGTAGAACGTGCCGGAGTAGAGCACCAGCAGCGGGATCTCGCCGATCTCCAAGGCGTGGAAGTACTTCGCCGTCGAGACGTCGAAGTCGTAGGTGCACAGGATCGGCACGTCGATCTCGGTCGAGCCGGTAAACGCCGGCACCAACACCGCCACCGTGGTGAACTGCATCGGCTTCAGCGTCTCGGCCCACCGCGGCCGCTCACCGAACAGCTCGACCAGCCGTGCGGCCTCGCCGTCGGTGTACTTGCGGTGTAGTGGCTCGATCCGGATCTGACAGCGCAGCAGGATGGTGTGCACCTTGACGCCGGTCGTCTCCGAGATCCGCAGCCGCATCGTCAGCGTTGGCGCGGCGGCATACGGCTCAACCCGGATGTCGGTGACGTCGAAGACCAGCTCAGCCATTGCCGCCGCCTGCCGGGGTCGGCCGGGGTGGGATGACCTGTCCCCGGATCGACTTGTCCTGGGACCGCAGCCAGTCGAAGAACTTGCCCAGCTCCTGCCAGACCTCCTCGCCGCCGTCGAAACCCTTCCAGTACATCCGGACCAGCCCGACCAACTGGTAGCAAGAGTCGATCGGCACCAGGTACGCCTCGAAGTCGCCTTCCAGGCTGGTGCCGGTACGGCGGATCAGCACTGCCTCCACGTCGGGCTCAAGGTCTTCGAAGCCGGGGTTTCCGCCCAGCACCTCCTCCCATGTCTCCAACGTGAGCAGTGACTCGGTCGCACCGGCCGGGCTCGGGTAGCAGGCCACCCAGTGCGCCTGGTCGGAGTTCTCGAAGAAGAACGCCACCCCGACCGGGATCTGGAGCTCATCCCACTGGGCAGCCGACATTGCGAACGACGACGCATAGCGGTACCGGTCAGGCACCGTGCGGTACCGCCCGCCGGCCGCGCCCCGCTGTGTGAACAGCAGGGCGCAGGGCCGGCAGGCGCACTTGATGCCGCGCTGCTGCAGATCAGCCACATGTGCGTGTCCGGGGAAGATCCGGATGCCGCACAGCTCGCACTTCTCCGCCCCGTCGGCCTCCCGTGGCTGGGGTATACCCACGGCTCCGGCCACGGTGGTGGCGGGCGGTGCCGGCGCCGCAGCCGCCGGCACCGCGAATCGTCGTAGTCCACTCACCGCAGCGCCTCCGCCACCACAGCGAGTCGGACCGTGCCACTGTCGGAGCTGTCATCGGCGAGGAGCGGCACCGGATCGAGGTGATCCGTGCCGTCCAGACCGCGACCCGCCAGCCTGACGTCGTACCGCGTGCCGCACCCCGGGCAGGTGAGCACCGTGTCGGCCAGCCCACCGCTGGCCAGCTCGGCGCCACACGCCGGGCACCCGTCCCGGTAAGCGTAGAGCGTCTCGCCCAGTCGCCATACGACGATGGCCGAGCCGTCCACGGTGACCGACCTGCCGGCTCCCACCGGCAGGTCCGCCAGCCCGTCGACCGAGGTCCACTCCGCCTCGGCCGACGCTGGGTCGGGCTGCCCCGCCTGCGAGTGCCCTGGCGGCTCGGCCAGCCCTGGACGGGACTGGATCTGCAGGAGGGGCGAGGGTGGCGGGTCAGCCACCCCCTCCACCTCGATCGCCGTGACCTCCGGAGCGGCCTCTTCGATGGCACGTTCAATGGCCATCCGCACGGTGACCGTGGAGGAGGGACAGCCGTGGCAGCTTCCCTCCAGCCGCAGGTGCACCGCGTCGTTCGCGTCGATGCCGAGGTACTCGACTCCGCCGGCGTGCGAGCCCAGGTACGGTCGCACCTTTTCCAGCGCGGCCAGCACCCGGGTCTCGGTGTCCTGCGGATGCAGGTCGTGCAGCATCAGCAGGCTCGCCACCAGCTCGTCACCGACCATCCGGTCGAGCAGGGCCGGGCCGGTGGAGTCCTCGCCGATCATCTCGACGAACCGGGCGAGCCCGGCACCGTACAACTCCACCAGCAGCCGGACCATCTCGTCCGCCCGCTCCCCGGCGAGGGGATCGGCCGACGATCGGAACTCCTCGAGGAGACTCTCGACGCGAGCCCCGGTGTTTCGCAGATCAGGACCTTTTGCCACTGGCCTCAGCCGCCAGGGTTGAAGCTCATGGGCGAGTGCACCTTCTCCAGGACCTTTCCGTTGCCGAGATACATGTGGACACCGCACGGCAGGCAGGGGTCGAAGCTACGCACCGCGCGCATGATGTCGATGCCCTTGAACTGGTCGGGCGGGTTCTCTTCGAAGATCGGCGTGTTCTGAACGGCGTCCTCGTACGGGCCAGGGGTGCCGTAGACGTCACGGACGCTGCCGTTCCACGGCGTCGGCGGGTACGGGTGGTAGTTCGCGATCTTGCCGTTCCTGATCACCATGTGGTGGCTGAGCACGCCCCGCACCGCCTCGGTGAAGCCACAGCTCACGGCCTCGTCCGGCACCGTGAACGGCTCCCACGTCTTGGTGTGGCCGGCGCGGACCTCCTCCAGCGCCTTCTCCGTGAAGTGCAGCGCGAGCGCCGCGGAGTAGGCCTGGAAGTAGGTACGTGCGCGGTTGCGCTCGAGCGCGTTGCTCCACTGCGGGATCTTCCACTCGAACGACGCCTCTGGCTTGGTCGCCGTACGTGGCAGGTTGATCTCCACGCTGTGCCCGGTGGCCTTGACGTAGCCACAGTCGACCAGACCGGCGAGCGCGGTCGCCCACAGGCGAGCGATCGGGCCACCGCCGGTGTCCAGCGCCAGGTGGTCCTTGCCGTCGAACCAGCGCGGCGACATCGTCCAGGAGTACTTGTCGTCGAAGTTGCGCTTGGCCGGCTTGGGGATCGTGTGCTGGTTCCAGGGGTGCCGACGGTCGACCGGGTTGCCCAGCGGGTCCTTAGAGACGAAGACCTCCTGGTCATCCCAGTCGTCGTAGTACGAGCTGCCGAGCAGGATGCGCAGGCCGAGGTTGATGTCCACCAGGCTGTTGGTGACCAGCCTGCCGTCCACGACGACGCCCGGCGTGACGTACATCTTGCGACCCCACGCGGCCATGTTCTCGTACTTGAAGTCGCAGTAGTCGGGGTCGTTCAGGCTGCCCCAGCAGCCCAGCAGGATCCGCCGCTGACCGACCTTCTCGTATCCCGGAAGAGCCGTGTAGAAGAAGTCGAAGAGGTCGTCGTGCAACGGCACGACGCGCTTCATGAACTCCACGTAGCGCATGAGCCGGGTGAGGTAGTCGGTAAAGAGCTGGATCGTGGCCACCGTGCCGACGCCGCCCGGGTAAAGGGTGGACGGGTGCACGTGGCGCCCCTCCATCAGGCAGAACATCTCACGGGTGTAGCGGCTGACCTGCAGGGCCTCGCGGTAGAACTCGCCTTCCAGCGGGTTCAGCGTCCGCATGATGTCGCCGATGGTCTTGTAGCCGTGCTCGGCGGCGTGGGGGGACTCGGTCCGGTTCGCCAGCTCGAGCACGCCCGGGTTGGTTTCCCTGACCATCCGCTCGCAGTAGTCCACACCGACCAGGTTCTCCTGGAAGATGTTGTGGTCGAACATGTACTCGGCGGCCTCACCGAGGTTGATGATCCACTCGCCGAGGTGCGGCGGGCGGACACCGTAGGCCATGTTCTGGTTGTAGACAGAGCAGGTGGCGTGGTTGTCCCCACAGATACCGCAGATACGGCTGGTGATGAAGTGCGCGTCGCGGGGGTCCTTGCCCTTCATGAAGATGCTGTAGCCGCGGAAGATGGAGGAGGTGCTGTGACACTCCGCCACCGTCTTCTGCTTGAAGTCGATCTTCGTGTAAATACCCAGGCTGCCGACGATCCGAGTAATCGGATCCCACGTCATCTCGGTCAGTTGGTTTTGTGTGCTGGTCATCGTGGTGGGTTGCCTTTCTGTATGCCGAGCTCGGACCGCGGGCTCACCACTTCGGCTTGTATCCGGTGGTCAGTTCTCTGCCGGTCTTGCGCCACTTGGGCTCTTCATCCACGGTCTTCAGCGTCACTGTCCGCAGCGTGCGGATCAGCTTCCCGTAGACACCGCTGGCAACGGTGGAGACCCGAGCACCCGGTGGCTCGTCCATGAACGGCATGAACTTGTCCGGGAAGCCAGGCATGGTGCAGGCGATACAGATGCCGCCGACGTTCGGGCAGCCGCCGATGCCGTTGATCCAGCCACGCTTGGGCACGTTGCACTTGACGACCGGCCCCCAGCAGCCCAGCTTGACCAGGCACTGCGGTGAGCCGTACTCGTCGGCGAACTGGCCCTGCTCGTAGTAGCCCGCCCGGTCGCACCCCTCGTGCACGGTCGCGCCGAACAGCCACTGCGGGCGCAGCTGGTCGTCCAGCGGGATCATCGGGGCCTGGCCGGCGGCCTGGTAGAGCAGGTACAGGATCGTCTCGGACAGGTTGTCCGGGTGAATGGGGCAGCCTGGCACGCAGACGATCGGAATACCCGCCTTGGACTTCCAGTCCCAGCCGAGGTAGTCCGGTACGCCCATGGCGCCGGTGGGGTTGCCGGCCATGCCGTGGATGCCGCCGTAGGTCGCGCAGGTGCCGACAGCCAGCACCAGCAGCGCCTTGGGCGCCAGCCGGTCCAGCCACTCGCTGGTGGTCATCGGCTGACCGGTGTCAGGGTTGTTACCGAACCCGCACCAGTAGCCTTCGGGCTTGATCGCCTCGTTCGGGATCGATCCCTCGACCACGAGCACGAATGGCTCGAGCTCGCCACGGTCGGCCTTGTGGAACCATTCGATGAAGTTGTCCGCGCCCTGCTCCGGACCGCATTCATAGTCGATCAGCGGCCAGTGCACAGCGATCTTGGGTAGGCCGGGCAGTGCACCGAGGACAATTTCCTCGATGCTCGGCTGGGTCGCGGCAGTAAGCGCGACCGAGTCCCCGTCACAGCTCAGCCCGGCGTTGATCCAGAGGATGTGGACGACGCCCTCGTCTTCGGGGGCCGCCGCATCTGCTATCGTCATCCCGCCTCTCCTCATGCTTGGGCTAAGAGAGCTCGCTGCGTCAGCTCCCACAGCACGTGATAGATCGTGGTCTGCGCTTCTTGTATGCGATGGACCGAGGCTGACGAGACCACAAACAGATAGTCAATGGTGTCCAACCTAGCCATCGCGCCGCCGTCGTACCCGGCCAGCCCGACAGTGATCAGGCCGCGCCGACTCGCCTCCTCGAAGGCTGCGACAAGGTTCGCGGAGTTACCGCTGGTAGAGAGTCCGACAGCGATATCACCGGCCCTGGCGGACGCGGCGAGCTCGCGAGCAAATATCACGTCGAACCCCACATCGTTCGACAGCGCGGTGACGACCGCGATGTCGTTGGTGAGGCACAGTGCGGGCAGCGGTCGCGCTGTGCCGTCGATCGTGCTCGGCGGGTTGAGGAAAGTGCTGACCACATCTTGGGCGTCGGTGCTGCTGCCGCCGTTGCCGAACGCGAACAACCTGCCGCCGGCGACAAACCCGGCAGCCATCTTCTCGGCACACTGAGCTAGTTGGTCCGCATAATGGTCGAGAACCTGACGGCGGAGCGCCACGATCTCGGCGGCCTTGCGCTCAGTGGACTGGCGAACCTCCGCCAGCACGGCGTCGATGTTCCCTTCCCGTCCGTAAAGGAAGGGGTACAACGACTCTAGGTCAGCAGTGTGATTCCCGGCTCGTCCATGGTTGGCCATGGCTTACCCCCAGACCGTCACCGTTGAACCACGGCGATGGCCTCCTTCGCGTGTACCAAGATGGTGTCGCCGACTTCCACGTCGACGAGCGCCACACTGACCTCCTCGACTCCCACCCCGGTGTCCACCAGGGCGAGGTCACCATCCAGCAACCGCACCACGCGTACCGCAACTGCTTCGTCAGAGCAGGTGATGCACACGTCGGCGTGGCACTGCGGAACGAGCCTTGCGGCAGCAGAACCGGGCTCGTTCATGCTAAGACCTCCGGACCGAGCAGGCCCGGCTGCTCGAAGAACACGTGCACCAACTCCCACAAGATGTGGTAAATCGTGACGTGGACTTCCTTGACCACATGTGGGTCCGCCGACCGAGCGAACAACACGTGGTCAACCGCGGGACTGGCGGCGATAGGTCCGCCGTCCCCTCCGACGAGGGCTACGGTCAGCAGCCCTCGCACCTTCGCCTCCTCAAGGCCGCGCAGCACGTTCTCACAAAGCCCATCGGAGGACAACCCCAGCGCGATGTCCCACGGCCTGGCCAGCCGGCGGATCTGGTGCGCGAAGACCTGGCCAAAGCCCTCACGCAGCGCAACGCCGGTCAGCGTGGCCACATCGTTGGTCAACGAGATCGACGGCAGCGCACGCTTGCCGACGATGACAGGGTGGACGAACTCCACCGACACGTGCTGAGCATCAGTGGAGGCGCCTCCGTTGCCGAAGACCATCAGCGTGCCGCCTCGGTGAAACCGCATCGCCATGTCATGGCAGGCCCGGGCTACGCGCTCGGCCTCCTCCGCGAGGAGGATCCCTGCTTGATCACGGCGGACTAAACACTCACCGACGGCCTGGACTCCGTCGACCAGCTGTGCCATGGACACGCGCCTTCCTGACGTCAACCCTGACGCCTGGCCCGACATCGGGGATCATCCACCCGGACGGCACCCAGCACAAGTGGCCCGAAGGTGGATCGCTGGGCTTGCATGTCCGACAATCCCCCGTGTGATCGGCAGCGAGAGGACAGCGTGACCAGCAGGGTGCGGACAGGGATCCGGGTCGAGGGCATCGTCCAGGGCGTCGGCTTCCGGCCGTTCGCGCACGCGCTGGCCAGGCGGTTCGCGCTGGCCGGCCTGGTCGGCAACGACGCTCGCGGCGTGTTCTGCGAGATCGAGGGCGACCCGGCCGCGGTCGCCGGGTTCCTGGCGGCGCTGACCCGGGAGGCGCCGCCGCTGGCGATGATCGAGCGGGTGGAGACCAGGGAGCTCACGCCGACCGGCGGGACGGAGTTCGACATCGTGCCGAGCGAGGAGGGCGGCGACCGGCAGGCGCTGATCTCGCCCGACACGGCGACCTGCGCGGACTGCCTGCGGGAGCTGTTCGACCCGGCCGACCGGCGGTACCACTACCCCTTCGTCAACTGCACCAACTGCGGACCACGGTTCAGCATCATCCGGGACGTACCGTACGACCGGCCGAAGACCACGATGGCCGACTTCCCTCTCTGCCCAGCCTGCGAGAAGGAGTACCACGACCCGGCCGACCGGCGGTACCACGCCCAGCCGGTGTGCTGCGCGGACTGCGGCCCGTCGCTGCGGCTGACGGATCCGGCCGGCCGGCCGGTGCCCAGCGACCCGATCGAGGCGACCATCGGGCTGCTCCGGGCCGGCAAGGTGGTCGCGGTCAAGGGCCTGGGTGGATACCATCTGGCTGCCGACGCCGAGTCCGAGCCGGCGGTCTCCGCCCTGCGGGCGCGCAAGCACCGGGAGGACAAGCCGTTCGCGGTGATGGTGCCGGATCTGGCCGCGGCTGGCCGGCTCTGCATCGTCGACGACACGGCCGCTGAGGTGCTCACCGGGACCCGTCGGCCGATCTTGCTGCTGCCACGGCGGCCCGGGGGCGTCCTGGCCAGCGCGGTGGCGCCGGGCAACCGGGACATCGGGCTGCTGCTGCCGTACACGCCGATCCACCACCTGCTGGCCGCCGCGCTCGGGTCGCCGTTCGTGCTGACCAGCGGTAACGTCTCGGACGAACCGATCGCCTACCTCGACGGCGAGGCCCGGGACCGGCTGGCCAGCATCGCCGACTACTACCTCACCCACGACCGGCCGATCCATATGCGAACCGACGACTCGGTGGTGCGCACGTTCCGCGGCGCGGAGCTGCCGGTACGGCGGTCGCGCGGGTACGCGCCGCAGCCGGTGCGGCTGCCGGTGCCGGCGCGGCGGCCGATCCTGGCCTGCGGCGCGGAGCTGAAGAGCACCTTCTGCCTGGCCCGGGGGCAGCACGCCTTCGTCTCGCACCACATCGGCGACCTGGAGAACGCCGAGACGCTGCACTCGTTCACCACCGGCATCGAGCATCTGGGACGGTTGTTCGACATCGTGCCCGCGACGGTGGCGCATGACCTGCACCCGGAGTACCTGTCCAGCAAGTACGCCCGGGACCGGGCCGAGGTGGAAGGCGAGCTGAAGCTGGTCGGCGTCCAGCACCATCACGCGCATATCGCGTCCTGCCTCGCGGACAACGGCGTGGACCCGGCAGAGATCGGACCGGTGATCGGGGTGGCGCTGGATGGCACCGGCTTCGGGCTGGACGGGACGATCTGGGGTGGCGAGTTCCTGCTCGCCGACCTGACCGGGTTCACCCGGCTCGGCCATCTCGACCAGGTGCCGCTGCCCGGCGGTACGGCGGCGATCCGCCAGCCGTGGCGGATGGCACTGTCCTACCTAGACAGTGTGTACGGCGACGACCTGCCGGACGTGGCCGTGCTGGGCCGGCACGTGGACCAGTGGCGGACCGTGCTGTCGGTCGCCCGGGCCGGGGTGAACTCGCCCCTCACCTCCAGCGCCGGGCGGCTCTTCGACGCGGTGGCCGCGCTGCTCGGGGTGCGGGACACGATCAACTACGAGGGCCAGGCCGCGATCGAGATGGAGCAGCGGGCCGACCCGCTGGAGGCTGGCTCCTATCCGGCGGGGCTGGTGGACGGGCCGCCGTTCCGGGTGCGTGGCGGCGATCTGGTCCGGGCGGTGGTGGAGGATTTGGGGCGCGGGGTCGAGGTGCCGACCGTCGCGGCGCGTTTCCACAACGGGCTGGGCGACGCGGTGCTGGCGGGGTGCGAACGGATCCGGTCGGCGCACGGGGTGGCGGTCGTGGCGTTGTCGGGCGGGGTCTTCCAGAATGTGCTGCTGCTACGTCGGTGCGTCGACCGGCTCGGCGCGGCTGGCTTCCGGGTGCTCGTGCACGGCCAGGTGCCACCGAACGACGCCGGCATCAGCCTCGGCCAGGCCGCCGTCGCCGCCGTCAGGTCGTTGACCGCCGGCTGAGGGCACGCTGCGTCACCTCAACAACGTCCTCGCCGCACTGACTTATATGTCTGCAACACGCAGACTCCCTCATGACCGACTTTTCCGTGGTCGCGACCGCGATCTCAACGACTGGAGCGCTCCTCGGGGGCCTCGGCGGAGTCGCATTGACCCAAAGGTTCAATGCCCGCCGCGAGGATGTCCTAGCCCGTCGGCAGCGAGCGGACCAGCGGGAGCAGGCACGCCGGCAGGCGTACCTTGACCTGCTCGGCGCGGTCACCCAACTGAAGGCTGGACGTCAGGCTCGCCACGATCCGGCGACATGCGACCTCCGCTGGGCTGCATGCGTCGTGCGTCGCGCTGCTGTCGGGGGAAACGGTGGCCGAAGCCGCCCACACGCTTGCGTTGGCAGCCGAGTGGCAGGATCTCGGCGGACTCCCGGTCCAGCAGCGGAACCACTCCGGCCAGCAGCAGCGAGGTCTTCCCGGCTCCGGAGGCCCCATGGAGCACGGTGAGACGGTTCGCCCGCCAGAACTCGGCGAGGTCACGGGACTCGGTGGACCGTCCGTAGAACCGGTCGCCGTCCTCGATCCGATAGAGCCGGGAACCGACGTAGGGACGTCCGTCGACGCCGTTGCTCGGGGTGTGGGCCGTCATGACAGTGCGCCCACCCGCCGCCTGTTGACGTGCCTTACCACGCTAACGCCAAAGCCGCTGAGAGCATGACAGTGCGCACACAGGAGATGTCGTCGCATGGCATTCGGCAAATGGTTCAGATCAACCGGCCGCCGTCACAGACGGGCGGACCAGCCGGCAATCTCGCCGCCGTCCCCCTCACTGGAGTTGAGTATCTGGCGTAGCGTATGGGTAAGGCTCGACTCGTCGACCTCGTCCGCCAGTTGGCGCAACGTAAGCTCACTGACGTCGATCAACCCGTCGTCATGCCCAGTTGTGTTGTCACTCACATGCGCTCCTTGGTGTCGTCTTGGCATGCATGGCTGCTGGTCCGGTCCGTGCAGCCCCAGCGACCCCAAGCCCAGTGACCGAGCGCTCAAGGTTCCGAGGACGCATGACCTGGCACAGATACACACCTCCGCAGTGGGGTGACCGGGGAGCCGCTCCGGCGGCGGAGACGTCCAGGTGCCGTGCGGCAGCAGCAGGTCAATCATCGGCGCCGTCGCGTCGCCGTCGACGCTTACCCCCACCTGGACGCCAAGGCCGTCGAAGAGCCGCAGGTACTCATCGTCCAGACCGATGCCGTTAGTCTGCAGGCTGACGTCGACCCGCACCCCGGAACCGGCCGCGTCCCGGACGGAGGTCACCAGGTGAGCGATCAGCTCGGGTCCGGCGAGCAGCAGCTCGCCGCCGTGCATGATCAATGTGACCCGGGTCAGCCCGTGGGCGTGGACGTGTTCGACGATGCGGGTCGCGGTCTGCGCCACAACGGCCGGCGGCATCCGGACCGGCCGAGACCGCCAGGTCTTGTCCGCCAGCTTGTACATATAGCAGTGGTCGCATGCGAGGTCGCACCTGCTATGGATCTTGAGCACGAACTCCCGGAACGGCGTGGGCTCCCAACCGTGCGCCAGAAGCGCGGGTACGTCGAGCGTCTCCGGCCATTCGGGCTCGCGCCCGGGTATCGTCGGCCCAAGATTCACTGCCCGTTCGAGGTTCGCCGACATGCTTGACCAGCCCCCGTACGGGAGAAGCGGACACGACGTTGCGCGGACCTTCCACCTTATCTGGTGGGACGGCGAGAGCCCCGGGTGAATGCGCCGTAATGCGCCCGAGGGTCACCGCAGGGGTCATCGCCGCCGACCCGGCGCGTCCGACAGCACGATGTAGCCGCTGTAGTGGATGTGCTCCGTGAGCCAGTCCTGTAGTCGAGTCTGCCAGATCGGCAACCGTGTCCTGGCGTTCTGCCACGCGTTGGTGGCCATCGCCCCCACGAGGGCGGACCCGGCCGCCGTCGCCACTGTGACGAACTCCTCCATCACCACCGCGCTACCCCTTCGCCCATGATGCGCAGCCAGCGCCTCGAGAGCTGCGCGTCCGAACTACCACGATCCGTCCTCGATACCCGTAGTATCGGCTTCGAGTAGTTTCTCGAGCGTTTGGCAAGGACCGGTAGCTTCTCCGTGAGGACTTGCCAGGCAAGCGCGTCATCCACGATCGCGTAGCCGTGTATCAGGATGTTGCGAAATGCTACGATTCGTAGCAGATCAGGGGTACCCGCGGCGAGGTGTGCGTCGACCTTGGAGAGTTGGTTGAGTGCTTCACCGATGATCTAGAACTGGCGCTCGACGGCTGAGCGCAGCATGGGGTCGGCCGGTAGTCCTCGGACGACCTGCCCGCGCTGAACTCGAACAGCAGCTCGGCTGCGGGCAGCAGCGCGTCCCAGAGGTACTTCCGCCGGTCAGGCGGCATAGCGGCTCCCGGGTCCGCATGACCTGCTCGCGGAAGTAGGGATTCCGGATGCTGGTCGCGGTCACGACGTCGACCGGCCGGCCGAGGATTTGCTCCAGTCCTCCTTCAGGGCGAAGTAGGTACCAAAGTGGTCGAAGCCAGGACCGTCAGCAAACTCGGCAAGGACGTCCACGTCGCTGGCCTCAACGTCGAACGCGCCCTCGGCGGCGGACCCGAACAGGTCGAGACGGCGTACACCCAGTGTCCGGCAGAGCGCTTCGATCTGCGCAAGCCTGCTCGCGACCAACTCATGCACGGAGACCTCCCTCCCACGATTCTGCCGGACGGGTCGCCACCGTAGGTCGAAGCACTCGCTACCCGACGAGGCTGGTTAGGACTCGACCGGCTCCCCGGCTGCCTCGTCGGTCTTCGCGAACAGGCCAACGGGGCAGGACACACCCGTGCCGCCGAGGCCGCAGTAGCCGTTGGGATTCTTCGCGAGGTACTGCTGGTGGTCGCCGTTACATCAGGTCACCCCTTAACAAGCCGACTATCAGCGACTGATGGACGCAAATGAACTTGGCGTCGAACGACCTCGGTATTACTTACATGGCAGCCTTAGAGCTTCCCGCGTTTCTTTGGTGGAAGTCGCGCGGGAGGGCCAACCACGACGCTTCGGGGCTTCATTCGTGATTCGATATTGGCCGAATTTCTACCCAACCCGCTCGCAAACGCCTTCCCCGTCGCCAGCTCGTGATTGTGTTTTAGAGCAAGGTCACCGAATCGCTGAGAGTACGGAAGCAAGTGATCTCTCAGGTAGGTTGAAAAGAACTCATGATGGACTGCATCGATGACCTTGAGTTGGCCAAGATGACCGGAGAATCCTCTGGACCCATGTGGTTCGTGGCGATACAGGCGTTCCCATTTCGTCAGTTCGAGTTCGGTCTGGTCTCCAACGACCTTCGCTGCCGCCATGGGGGCGGCGAGGACAGCCACAGGAACGACAAGGTACGCATCGAACCAGAATGCAGTCTTGGGTGGTCGGCTTGCCTTCTTGAAGTGGGCGACAGCACTCATGAGCGGCATGACCAACCGTTGGTAGGCGTCAGTTCCGGTCAACTCCAGGGTTTGTCCTCGTCGGGCGACGCGCGCAAGCACGGAACAACCTGGCGGCTCCACGACGAACGGGACAAGGTCCAACTCCAGAGCCTGAAGTGGGCTGTATGACCAGACGGATCGATCGTCGTCTGTCTTGACCACGATCCGATTACGTCGCAGCCCGCATACCGTTGGGAAGGCGGGGACGAAGCTTCGCCTATCCCTGAAGAAAACGTAAGGCAGTTCAGACTGCTTGCACTCAAGGATTAGAACCAGATGCGCTCGGACTCGAGACTTACTGGATTTGACAATACGGAGTTCTCGGACCGCCAGAAGGTCGATAGTCCTCATGTCGCCCGTTACGCGATCGCGGTAGCCCCACTCGGGCTGAATCACGAAGTCATCCGCCAGCAACTCTGCTACGGTCGTTTGCAATAAGTAACCGGAGTCGTCAACGGCGGCCTTAAGTGCGTCGAGAGTTACGCCTCCCCGTAGCACTTGCGCCAGGGGATCTTGGATCTCCTCCATCGCCATACACTACTGCTAGACGGTATCTACCTCCGACTTCTCCGAGTCCTTGTTGGCGAACAGGCCAACGGGGCAGGACACACCCGTGCCGCCGAGGCCGCAGTAGCCGTCGGGGTTCTTCGCGAGGTACTGCTGGTGGTATCCCTCGGCGTAGTAGAACGGGCCGGCAGGAGCGATCTCGGTAGTAATGTCCGGATGGCCCGCCTGAGCCAGCCGCGTGGCGTACATCTCCCGGCTGCGCAGGGCCGCGTCGTGCTGCGCCTCGTCGCCGTAGTAGATCGCCGAGCGGTACTGCGTCCCCGTGTCGTTGCCCTGCCGCATCCCCTGGGTCGGGTCGTGCCCCTCCCAGAACGCCGCCAGCAGCGCCTCGTACGAGATCTTCGCCGGGTCGAACACCACCAGCACCGCTTCGGTGTGCCCGGTCCGCCCCGAGCACACCTCCTCGTACGTCGGGTTCGGCGTGTAGCCGCCGGCGTACCCGACCGCCGTCGAGTAGACGCCGTCGAGCTGCCAGAACAGCTTCTCGGCCCCCCAGAAGCAGCCCAGCCCGAACACCGCCGTCGCCAGCCCGGCGGGGAACGGCGGCATGATCCGATGCCCCGACACATGGTGCGTCTCGGACACCCGCAGCGGGGCAGACCGGCCCGGCAACGCCGACTCCGGCGACACCATCCGCAGCTTCGAAGACTGGAAGAATGACATAGGCCCAGCGTAGGTCGATCCGCCCGCTGGCGCCGCTACCCCCGCGAGCCCACCACCAGCCCGTAAGGACTTCCGACGCCCCAACCCGGCGGACCGTCGCCCGCCATTGAAGGACTGAGGTAGCCGCGAGCGGGTCGGCGACCCGCGATCCGGCATGGTTGTCGCTCGCCGCCACGAGCGGGACCTTTCGGGCCGCCAGATAACGGTCACCGCCGATTTTACAAATTTGGCCCGACCACCGGACCAACGAGAGGTCACCACACGGCGCACAGGTCACCACACGGCGCGTCAGACCAACGAGAGGTCACCACAACGCCGATAGGTGACCACACGGGCTGCCGATCAGGGCACCACCTCGGCGCCCCGGCCAGCCCGGTACTTCACGCATACGTCGGACGCGACCGCCGTACCGACCGCCGCCGAGGAGACCCCGACGCGCCGGCCGACAGGGTTGCGCGGGGCACGCGGACACAGGTTAGCCCGATCGGCCCTCTGGCGCTGCCACCCGCGACAGCCCACCATCAGCCCGTAAGGATTTCCCCGCCCGGTCGGGCCGCACTTGTAGGGTCGCGTTATGGCAACGTCACAGCAGGACGCAGTGGGTTATCTCCGGTTTCCGACAGTGCACCGCGACACTGTCGTCTTTGTCTGCGAGGACGACCTGTGGACCGTCCCGACCATTGGCGGACGAGCCTGGCGGCTGACCGCCGGCGTCGCCGAGGCGAGCAACCCCCGCTTCTCCGCGGACGGCTCGCAGCTCGCCTTCGTCGGCGCCGAGGAGGGGCCGCCGGAAGTCTACGTGATGCCGGCCACCGGCGGCGTCGCCCGCCGGCTCACCTACCAGGCAGCCACGCTGTGCCTGGTCAGCGGCTGGGATCCGACCGGCGCGATCATCTACTCCAGCAACGCCGGCCTACCGCACCGACGCGGCTGGCTGCACCGCATCGGCCCGGAAGGCGGGCTGCCCGAGCGGCTGGAGCTCGGCCCGGTCCGCAGCTCGTCGTATGGCCCGAACGGCGGAGTCGTGCTGGGTCGGCGGATCAGCCGCGAGCCGGCCGCCTGGAAGCGGTACCGTGGCGGCACCTCCGGCGACCTGTGGATCGACCCGACCGGCTCCGGCGAGTACGACCGGCTGATCGACCTGGCCGGCAACCTCGCCAACCCCTGCTGGGTGGGCGACCGCATCTACTTCCTGTCCGACCACGAGGGCATCGGCAACGTCTACTCCGTCACCCCGGACGGCGCCGACCTGTGCCGGCACACCGACCACGACGAGTACTACGCCCGCAACCTGGCCAGCGACGGCCAGACCCTCGTCTACCACAGCGCTGGCGAGCTCTACCTGCTCCGCCCCGCCGACGACCCGGCCGACGACACGCCGCGGCGGATCGACGTCCTGCTCGGCAGCTCACGCACCCAGCGCAACCGCAAGTTCGTCGACGCCGACGACTACCTGCACTCCGCCACGCTCAGCCCGGACGGCAGCGGGCTGGCCATCACCACCCGCGGCAAGGCCTACGCCTTCCCCAACTGGGAGGGCCCGGTCCAGCAGCTCGGCGAGCCGGACGGCGAACGCTACCGGCTGCTCACCTGGCTGTCCGACCGTAAGCGGCTGATCGCCGCGGTTAGCGACGACAGCGACCGGGAGCAGCTCGTCGTGCTCACCGCTGATGGCAGCGTCTCGCCGCGGCGGCTCGACGACATCGACGTCGGTCGGGTGGTCGACCTGGAGATCTCCCCGGTCGCCGATCTCATCGCGGTCACCAACCACCGGCACGAGGTGCTGCTCGTCGACCTGACCGGGGAGACGTCGCGGCACCGCCAGCTCGACCGCAGCGGCTTCCGCCCGGTCGGCGAGCTCGCCTGGTCCGCCGACGGACGCTGGCTGGCCTACGGCTTCGCCGACTCGGCCCAGACCACGGCGATCAAGCTGTGCCTGGTGGCGACCGGCGAGCTGACCTTCGCCACCAGACCGGTGCTACACGACTTCCGACCGGCCTTCGACCCCGAGGGCAGGTATCTCTACTTCATCGGCATCCGCGACTTCGACCCGGTCTACGACAGCCTGCAGTTCGACCTCGGCTTCCCGAAGGGCGAGCGGCCGTACGCGATCCCGTTACGAGCCGACCTGCCGTCGCCGTTCGTGCCGCGGCCACGGCCGCTGGAGAGCGAGGACGCGACGCACGCACGCAGGGGCAAGGAGGACCTAGAGGAGGACGAGCAGCACATTCCGAGGGTGGAGATCGACCTGGCGGGCATCACCAAGCGGCTGATCGCCTTTCCCGTGCCCGAGGGACGGTACGGCCGGGTGATCGGCATAAAGGGCAAGGTGCTCTTCTCCAGCTATCCGGTCGAGGGCACCCGGTCCCGATCGCACTCGCACTGCTCGGGCAGCGGCACGCTCGAGTGCTACGACCTCGACACCCAGGAGCAGACCAAGCAGTTCGACGGGATCAGCGACTTCTGGCTCGGCCGGGACGCGAAAACCCTGCTGTACCAGTCCGGCTGCCGGCTCCGGGTGGTCCGGGCCGGGGAGAAGCACACCGACGACTCCGACGAGGACCGGCCCAGCCGGCTGAGCGGCTGGATCGACCTGGACCGTGTCAAGGTCTCGGTGCTGCCGGCCGGCGAGTGGCGGCAGATGTTCCGGGAGACCTGGCGGCTGCAGCGCGAGCAGTTCTGGGCCGAGGACATGTCCGGCATCGACTGGGACGAGGTCTACCGCCGCTACCTGCCGCTGGTCGACCGGATCACGACCCGCTCGGAGTTCTCCGACCTGCTCTGGGAGCTGCAGGGCGAGCTCGGCACGTCGCACGCCTACGAGATGGGTGGGGAGTACCGCATCGGGCCGCACTACCGGCAGGGCTTCCTCGGCGTCGACTGGGAGTGGGACGCCGAGCGGGGGACATACCGGATCGGCCGGATCCTCGAGGGCGACGTGTGGGACCTGGCCGCCACCTCCCCGCTGAACCGGCCCGGCACCGGCATCGAGCCTGGCGACGAGGTCCTCGCCATCAACGGCCAGCCGGTCGGCGCTCACCACCGGCTGAACGGCGTGGCGCCGGCCACCCCCGGCGAGCGGCTGGTCAACCTGGCCGACGAGGAGGTGCAGCTCACCGTACGACGCGGTGACGGCGAGCCGCGGGCGGTCAGCGTGCTGGCCATCGCGGACGAGAAGCCAGCGCGGTACCGCGACTGGGTCGAGACCAACCGGCGGAAGGTGCACGAACGCACCAACGGCCGGGTCGGCTACCTGCACATTCCGGACATGATGGCGGACGGGTACGCCGAGTTCCACCGCGGCTTCCTGACCGAGTACGACCGTGAGGCGTTGCTGGTCGACGTGCGCTACAACGGCGGCGGGCATGTGTCCGGCCTGCTGCTGCAGAAGCTGGCCCGGCGCCGGATGGGCTACGACTTCTCCCGCTGGGGCGCGCCGGAGCCGTACCCGTCGGAGTCGCCGCGTGGGCCGATGGTCGCGTTGACCAACGAGTGGGCCGGGTCGGACGGCGACATCTTCAGCCATACGTTCAAGCTGCTGAAGCTCGGCCCGCTGATCGGAAAGCGCACCTGGGGCGGGGTGGTCGGGATCAACCCGCGGCATGTGCTGGCCGACGGCACCGTCACCACCCAGCCGGAGTACTCCTTCACCTTCGACGACGTCGACTGGCGGGTGGAGAACTACGGCACCGACCCGGACATCGACCTGGACATCGCGCCGCAGGACTACGTCCGGGGCCTCGACCCTCAGCTCGACCGGGGCATCGAGGTGGCCCTGGAGCTGCTGGCCAAGCACCCGCCACACACGCCGAACGAGGCCGACCGGCCCCGGCTGGTCGCGCCCAAGCTGCCACCGCGCCAGCAACCGGCCCGTCGCTGACCGCCCGCCTGTCGCGAAGATCCAGCGGACATGCCGGAGTGTCGTACTGGATCTTCGCGGCAAGGGCAATACTGGCGCGATGTTTCGGACCGTACGGGCCATCGCGGGCAGCCTGGTCGTGGTGGGGCTGTTAGCTGGCTGCGGGGAGGTCGTGGGTCACGGCACGCCCCCGTCGCTACCCGACCTGCTGATCCCGCTGGACGGCCAGCCCATCACGGAGGCGACCGGTGACGTGAACCTGGCGGACTACCTAGCCAAGTTCGCCACCGCGCCGGAGCCAGAGGCGGCCGAGTTCACCGGGCAGGGCTTCGTCGGCGGATGGGTGGTGAGCACGCTGGACTCGTCGTTCAGCCGGCGGGTCTTTCTGCTGCAGTTCCGCGACACGGCGGCGGCGCGGTCGGTCTACGGCTGGTACCAGGACTTCCTGACGCCGGCCGACCGCACCTTCGACACCGGGGTGACCAGGGACAACTTCGGCAAGGTGGCCGACTACCAGGACCAGCAGGGCCGGTCAGGCACCCGCGCCCAGGTGCTCTACCCGGCCGGCCCGTTCCTCGTCATGGTCAGCGTGATCGTGGCGAGCACCGAGAACGACACCGCGCGCACGGAGGCCCAGCGCCTGGCCACCGCCCAGTCCCACCGCCTGCCCTGACCCCAGCTCCCGACGATCATCGACCTGTTGGGATCAGTTGATCTCCCCGGACCGCAACAACTCGATGATCGTCGGAAGGGTCAGCGGTTCAGCGGCCGGCGGCGTAGCCCTGCATGCCGCGCGGGTTGGCCGCCGCCCGGAGCAGGCCGCGCTCGGGGTCGCGCGCCACCGCCGAGAGCCGGCCCAGCGTCCACGGCCCGGACCGCACCACCCGGTGGCCGAGCCGCTCCAGCCCGGCCAGCGTCGGCTCGCCCAGCCGGTCCTCGGCGACCACCTCGCCCGGCACCATCCGGCGTGGCGAGAACGACGACGGGAACGACGTGGTGTGCCAGGCCGGCGCGTCGATCGCGGCCTGCAGGTCCCACCCGAACACGACATGGTTGAGAAAGAAGCCGAGCTGCCACTGGTCCTGCTGGTCCCCGCCCGGCGTCCCGAACGCCAGCACCGGGTCACCGGCCCGCAGCGCCAGCGACGGCGACAGGGTGATCCGGGGCCGCTTGCCCGGGGCCAGGGAGTTCGGCAGGCCCTCCTCCAGCCAGAACATCTGCGCCCGGGTGCCCAGGCAGAAGCCCAGGTCGGGCACGGTCGGGGAGCTCTGCAGCCAGCCGCCGGACGGCGTAGCGGAGATGATGTTGCCCCAGCGGTCGACGACGTCGACATGGCAGGTGTCGCCACGGGTGGTGCCCTGCGGCGACAGGGTCGGCTCACCCGATCCGGGCAGCGCGCCGCCCGGCTCCGGCGGCGGCCCGGGTGCCGGCCGGGTGACGTAGGACGGCAGCCGCGCCAGCCGTCCGTCCGGGCTGCCCGGCCGCAGCTCGTACGACGCCGCGGGTCCGACCAGCCCGGCCCGCTGGGCGGCGTACGGCCGGGCCAGCAGCGCGTCCAGCGGCACGTCCGGGATGTCTCCGTACCACGCCTCCCGGTCGGCAAAGGCCAGCTTGGCGACCTCGACCACCCGGTGCACCAGCTCGGCGCTGCCGGCCGGGGGCAGCGCACCGAGGGCGTCCAGCATGGCGAGCTGGGCGAGCAGGGTCGGGCCCTGGCTCCAGCCGCCGATCTTGCAGACGGTCCAGCCGCGGAAGTCCAGCCTGGCCGGCTCCTCGTAGCTGGCCCGCCACCCGGCCAGGTCCGCCCCGGTCAGCAGCCCGGCGTGCGGCCGGTTGGAGTCGTCCAGCATCGGCGCTCGGCAGAAACGGTCGATCGCCTCAGCCACCGAGCCCGAGTACCAGCACAGCAGCGCGGCGTCGAGCTGTGCCTCGCGGCCGGCGCCGGCCGCCTCGGCCTGGATCAGGACCTCACGGTAGGTCCCGGCGAGCGTCGGGTTGCGAAACAGCCGCCCGGCTTGCGGCGCGCTGCCGGCGCCGCCGGGCAGCCATACCCGGGCCGACGTCGGCCAGTGCGCCTCGAACAGCGGCCGCATCGCCTCGATGGTGCCGGCAGCGGCCGGCGACAGCGGGTGGCCGGCCTCGGCGTACCCGATCGCGAACCGCAGCACGTCGCGCAGCGATTTGGTGCCGTGGTCGCGCAGCAGTGCCAGCCAGCCGCCGAACGCGCCCGGCACCGTGGCCGCGAGCAGCCCGGTGCCAGGGATGAGGTCCAGCCCCAGGCCGCGGAAATGCGCGGGAGTAGCGCCAGCCGGTGCGGTGCCCTGGCCGCAGAGCACGGTCGGGTGCGGGTTGCCGGCCGTGGCGAAGATCGCCGGGACCTCGCCGCCGGGGCCGTTGAGGTGCGGCTCGACGACCTGCAGCACAAAGCCGGCCGCCACCGCGGCGTCGAAGGCGTTGCCACCGTCCTCCAGGATGGCCATGCCGGCGGCGGTGGCCAGCCAGTGCGTGGACGCGACCATGCCGTAGGTGCCGACGATCTCCGGCCGCGTGGTGAACACGCGCGTCACGGTACCCGCCAACGCGGGTCGCGGCCGTCAGCCGGGACAGGGCACGCCGCCGGGGCGACAACTATCCACGACCAGTGGCCGCCTTCCACATATTCACAATCAGTGGCCATCCGCTACATATTAATATTCAGTTTCATATTCAGTGGCCATCCGCCACACATTGTGGAAAGTTGCCGCGGTGTGGGGCGACCGACCGTGCTCGACTGCAACCCGGGGATCGACGACGCGATCGCCTGCTGGTGGCGCTGACCGCACCCGAGCTGGACCTGGTTGGCGTGACCACCGTCGGTGGCAACGTCGGCCTGGCCCACACCACCCGCAACGCGCTGGGGGCCGCGGTCGAGGGGTTGGGGTGTCGCCGGCGAACGCGTTCGGGTGGTGGATCGCCGTCCACGCATCCGCATCGATGGTGGCGATCGCGGCGTCGATGCTCGGTTCGATCCAGTGGCCAGGCTGGCGTAGGCGCCGGCCCGGGTCGCGCCGGCGACGACCTCGGCGATGTAGAACTTCGAGTCGCCGCGCATCACGATCGCACCGGTGCAGCCGGCCTCGCGGGCGGTGGCCAGCACCTCGGCCACCATCGCCGCAGCGCCGCGCACATCGGCGGACCTGCCCTTGCGCAGCCGGATCCCAGCGACGACCGGCCTGCCGTACACCTGCCGGTGGAACGTACCCACCGTGGACGGCGCCCGCACCCCGCGGAACGCCACCTCCATCGCGGCATACCGCAACCGGTCGGTGTCGGTGATGCTGTCCGCGCCGGCGACCATCCCGGCCAGCAACGACATCACCTTCGCGGCCGCGTTCGCGCCGCCGCTGTTCGGCGCGTCGGTGATCCTCACCCGGTCCGTGACCAGCCCGGGCAGCCCAACCCGCTCCGCCAACGCCACCACCGGCACCAGACCGGCACCGGCGATCAGGTTCGCCTCATCGAAAGCGACGTCGATCATCGTGGCGGCGTGGGAAGACTGCATCTCGCGGGTGCACCCCGACCAGGACGTACGGATCCCTCGACAAGACCCATCGTCCCAGGTCAGGGCGCACCCACGCCTCATTCAACCCCTTACACGCCGCTATTGACCGGTGGATCCGGGCTCAGTGCGTGGTACCGTCGCAACGAGGCACTATCCGCCCTGCTCGACGCCGATATGACGGCTGTTGATCCGCGGACTGGTACCATCGGTACCCCTTTAGCTAGGAGTCTTGACGCGGCACGCCTACGCTCGTGTAATTGTCAAATAGTCCTTACGAGCGAAGAGGCGCGGTAGTGGGCAAACACGAGGACAAGAAAGAGAAGGATGGCCAACTGCCGAAGGACTATCCCATCCCGCCGCCGAGCGACGAGGAGAACGGAAAGCACGGCGAGAGCGACAAGTGACTGAGGCAGGTGGGTTGCTGCGCCGCCTGACCGACGACATCACCGCCAGCGGCGAGCTGGCGCGGCAGTGGCGCCCCGCGTTCCTGGCGGTGCCCCGCCACTGCTTCATCCCGGATGTCGTCTGGCGGGAGGACTCCGACAGCGAGGACGACAACAACCTCCTCCCGCTGTCGCGTGCCGAAGACCCCGACACCTGGCTGTCACTGGCGTACGCCGACGAGGCCGTCATCACCCAGGTGGATGACGGCCATCCGGCCGGGCCGGGCCTCATCGGACGGGAGGTGTCCAGCTCGGCAAGTCAGCCGAGCGTGGTCGCCCTCATGCTGGCCGCACTGGGCGCCGATCCCGGCATGACTGTCTGCGAAGTTGGCACGGGCACGGGCTACAACGCGGCACTCCTCGCGTGCCGGCTCAGCGCCGGGAACGTCACCACGATCGAAATTGACCCGCAGGTGGCCGCCGCCGCGGCGAAAACACTGCGCGCCGCCGGCTATGGCGGGGTCACCGTCGTTACCGGCGACGGCGCGCTCGGCTGTCCCGACCGCGCTCCCTATGACCGGGTCCTCGCTACTGCCTGCGTCTACCACGTGCCGTACGCCTGGGTCGCGCAGACAAAGCCCGGCGGGCGGGTGCTCACGCCATGGCGCACCGAGTACCACAACGGCGGGCTGCTGGCGCTGTCCGTGGCCGACGACGGCACGGCGTCCGGTCACATTGTCGGCAACGTCGCCTTCATGACGCTGCGGCAGCAGCGAAACCCCCGAGCGTCGCTGCGCGCCATCATCCGCGACGATGACAGCACCACGACCAGCAGGACCGACCTGCATCCCTACCGGGTGGCCGGCGACTACGACGCCTCGTTCGCCATCGGGCTGCGCGTGCCGCGCTGCCGCACCATCACCTGGCCGCCGGACAAGGACACCGGCGAGGCCACGGTGTGGTTCGTTGACCAGTGGTCACGCTCATGGGCCAGCCTGCACTACACGCCCGACGCCACCGAGCACACCATCCGCCAAGCCGGCGAGCGACACCTCTGGGACGAGGTCGAGGCCGCATACCACCGGTGGCGCAGCGCCGGCAGCCCGAAGGCCAGCGACTGGCAGCTCACCATCACCCCGCAAGGACAGTCGACTTCTGTATCTCGTGGCCGCGCGTGATTCCTCGCGTGCCGCCTACCCGGCGGCGCCAGGGAAGGTCTCTCCGAGCCCGCCGCCCTCGTGCGCCCCGGCCGTCAACGACCCGTCGGCCCCGCCAACCGCGAACGAGACCGTGACGGACGCCCGGGTGCGGGGCAGTGCGGCTTATCGAGCCGGTGAAGCACGAGGTCAGTGGGTGGGGGCGGCGCGGCGGACGATGGCCCGGTCGTCGATGTTCGGCGGCAGGGTGCCGAGGACATGCCCCCAGTCGCCGTCCAGCCGGGAGGCGCAGAACGCGTCGGCGACGTACGACGGGGCAAACCGGACCAGCAGCGAGCCCTGCAGGCACAGCGCCATCAGCTCGGCTACCCGCCTGGCCCGCAACAGCAGGTCGCCGCGTGCCGAAAGCTGCGCGCGCAACCGCTTGGCGGCGGCGTCCAGCCGGGCGTCCGCGCTGGCGGCCAGGTCGATCTCGGCCAGCAGGACGTCGACCGACTCCGGCTGGCGGTCGACCGCGCGCAGCAGGTCCAGCGCGATGACGTTGCCCGAGCCCTCCCAGATGCCGTTCAGCGGTGCCTCACGGTACAGCCGCGGCAGCCCGGACTCCTCCACATACCCGTTGCCGCCCAGGCACTCCAGCGCCTCGGCCACCACCACGGGCCCTCGCTTGCACACCCAGAACTTGCCCACCGCGGTGGCGATCCGGCCGAACACCCGCTCCGTCGGGTCGCTGCTCTCGCGCCCGTCGACCGCCGCGGCCAGCCGGAGCAGCAGCACGGTCGCGGCCTCGGTCTCGACGGCAAGGTCGGCCAGCACGTTGCGCATCAGCGGCTTGTCCCGCAGCGGCCCGCCGAACGCCGAGCGGTACGTCGCATGGTGGATCGCCTGCGCCAGCGCGGCCCGCATTCCGGCGGCGCTGCCGATCACGCAGTCCAGCCGGGTCATCTGCACCATCTCGATGATGGTCGGCACGCCCCGGCCCTCCGGCCCGACCCGCCAGGCCACCGTCTGGTCGAGCTCCACCTCGGCCGAGGCGTTGGACCGGTTGCCGAGCTTGTCCTTCAGCCGCTGGATGCGGAACGGGTTGCGCTCGCCGTCCGGCAGCACCCGCGGCACCAGGAAGCAGGTCAGCGTCTCGGTGTCCGGCCGGGCACCGGCCGCCGGTGTCGTATGGGCGAGGACGAGGAACAGGTCGCACATCGGGGCCGAGCAGAACCATTTGTGCCCGGTCAGCCGGTAGCTGCCGTCGGGCTGCGGCAACGCCCGGGTGGTGTTCGCCCGGACGTCCGACCCACCCTGCTTCTCGGTCATGCCCATGCCGGCCAGCAGCCCTGGCTTGCCCGTCGGCGGGCGCAGCCCCGGGTCGTACGACGTGCTGGTCAGCCGTGGCTCGCACTCGACGGCCAACGATCGCTCGTGGCGCAGTGCCGGTACGACGGCGTAGGTCATCGACACTGGGCAGCCGTGCCCGGCCTCGACCTGGCTCCACACGTAGAAGCCGGCCGCGCGCCGCACGTGTGCCCCGTGCTGCCGGCTGGCCCAGGGCGCCCCGTGCAGGCCGTTGCCGACCGCGACCCGCATCAGCTCGTGCCAGCTCGGGTGGAGCTCCACCTCGTCGATCCGGTGGCCGTACCGGTCGTGGGTGCGTAGCACCGGCGGGCAGTCGTTCGCCAGCCGGCCCCAGTCCTGCGCCTGCTCAGTGCCGGCCAGCGTGCCGAGCTCGGCCAGCCCGTCGGTAGCCCAGCCCGCGCCGTGCCGGATCACGCCTTCGGCCAGGGCGCGGTCAGTGCCGAAGACGTCGTGCCCGACCAGTGGCGGTGGCTGGTTGGTCACCTCGTGTGTCGAGCCCATGACACGAGTCTCGCCGACCGTGAACCCAGGAGTCCACCGGTGTTGCGAAGCTGACACGCCCGGTCCTGGCAGGATCGGGGCGTGCCGCATCCGCCGACGTTGGCCAGGACCCATACCCGGCTGGCCGGCACCGCACTCGTGGTGCTCTCCGGCGCGGCGTTCGGCACCATGCCGATCATGGCGAAGGTCGCCTATCACGCGGGCGCCGAGCCGTTCGCCCTGTTGGCAGTGCGGTTCACGGTGGGCGCGGCGTTGCTGGCCCTGATCCGCGTCCGCACCCAGCCGGGGATGCCGTGGCCGCGAGGCCGGACGCTGGCCGCCCTGTTCGCCCTCGGCGCGGTCGGGTACGTCGTGGAGTCGGCGGCGTACTTCCTCGCGTTGGAGCACCTGCCGGCCGCGCTGGTGGCGATCCTGCTCTACCTCTACCCGGCGATCGTGGTGCTGCTGGCCGTGGTGTTCCTGGGCCAGCGGCCGTCCTGGCTGGTCGCCGGCTGCCTGGTGCTCGCGGTGGCCGGCTCGGCGCTGACGGTCGGGCCAGTGCGGGGCACGGTGTCGACGCTCGGTGTCGGGCTGGGCGTGTTCGCGGCGACGTCGTACGCCGTGTACATCGTGCTGTCCGCGAGTGTGGTGCCCCGGGTTGGGGCGCTCACCTCGATCACCGTGGTGGCGGCCGGTGCCGCGGTGACCTACGACGTGCTGGCGCTGGCCACCGGCTCGGCGCTGCCGCGGGATGGGGGCGGCTGGCTGGCGGCGTTCGGGGTGGCCGTGTTCGGCACGGTGATCGCGATGCTGGCCTTCTTCGCCGGGCTGGCCCGGCTGGGGCCGGCGGACAGCTCGGTGCTGTCCACGGTCGAGCCCGTGGTCACCGCGGGGCTGGGCGTGCTGGTGCTGCACGAGGGACTGTCCGTGGTCCAGGTGACCGGCGCCGGGCTGGTGCTGGCCACGGTCGCCGTGCTCGCCCGATCCCAGTCCACCGGAGCCAGCCACCCGGTGGACTGACCCGGGTGGTCTCGCGGGAACATCTTGGCCGGCAAACCGACCTGGTGTTCGCCACGCCGGAGTGGACGCTGGAGGAGGCCGCCAAAGTGATGACCAGGGGCGGCTTCCGACACCTGATCGTGCTAGACCACGACGAGGTCCGCGGGATCGTCTCGGTCCGCGACATCGTCCGCTGCTGGAGCCGGCAGACCGCCCGCGCCAGCCCGACCTGACCCGCCGACGTCGGGCAGCTCGGCGGCCCGACCCCGGCACTCGGCACAGCGCGCCAGGTGCGCGGCGACCCGCTCCCGGTCCCGACCGCGGCACCGGCCGGTGGCGAACAGGCCCAGCCGGCCAGCCACCTCCCGGCAGGCCGGTGCGGGCGGCTCGGCCACATGCGCCTGCAGGTAGGCCGCCGCCAGCGCGTTGCGCGCCCGGTAGGAGAGCGCGGCCACGCTGTTCGGGGACACGCCAAAGATCGAGGCCACCCGCCGGGCTGGCTCACCCTCCACCACGGTGTGCCAGAGCACGGTCCGCCACCGCTCGGGCAGGCTGGCGAACGCCATCGCCACCATGCCCCGCTCGACGCTGGCCAGGACCGGGTCCGGCTCGCTGCGGCGCTGGTCCAGCGCGGTGGGCTCCGCGGCGACCTCGCGGCCGGCTCGGTTCTCCAGGTACCAGGCGGTACGGCGGACGGCGGTGAGCAGGTAGACCCGGAAGCCGTACACCGGCCCGCCGCCAGCCCGCAGCGCGTGCAGCACCCGGGTGAACGTCTCCGCGACAACGTCGTCGACCTCGACCCGACCGCGCCCGACCCGCCGTGCCAGCCGCCGCGCCGCGGGGCGATGTCGGTGGTACAGCTCGGCGAAGGCGGCAGTGTCACCCGCCCGGGCCCGGGTGAGCAGCTCGTCATCGGCCAGCGCCGTCCACGGCTCCGTACCCGGCCGGGGTCTTAACCCAGCCGGCATTCCCTGCGTCATGGCACCTCGCGTCGTCCGGGCGCCGCCCAGCCGGCCAGGCGCCGGGAGGGGAGGCTCGACGTTATGGACAATCAGAACAGAAGGAATGTCCCCTGAGAATACCTTCCGGCTCACTGAAAATGAGAGCATCTGCTGATAGGACGGGCGACGGACACACTATGTTGTGCCCGCCCGGGCTCTCCCACCAACGTCCTGCCCCGAGAGCGGTCGCCGGATCGGTAAGGTCCGCGCATGTCTCCTGAGCCGCCGCGTGACGCCGTCGACGCGCTTGCGGCACTGCTACGCGCGGGCGTGACGTGGGGCGACTCGGCCCGCTGGCTGCCGCTGCTACCGGCCGGGAGTGTGGACCTGTTCTTCACCTCGCCGCCGTACGCTGACGCCCGCACGTACTCGCGGATCCACCCAGACCGGTACGTCGACTGGTTCCTGCCGTTCGCCGCGGCGATGCTTGCCGCCACCAGCGAGACCGGCTCGCTGATCCTCAACATCAAGAACCGGGTGGCCAGGTCCGGCCCGCTCAAGGGCCAGCGGCACCCGTACGTCTACCAGCTCGTCCTGGCCCTGCAGCAGCTCGGCTGGCGCTGGGTGGAGACATACATCTGGGCCAAGCCCAACGCGGTGCCGGGCCGGTTCGGGCCACGCACCAAGGACTCGTTCGAGTACGTCTACCACCTTGCCCGCGGCCAACGGCCGTACTTCGACATCAATGCGGTCCGGGTGCCGTACAAGACCCCGGTGGCGGACATCGAGCGCCGACGCCAGGACCAGAACGGACGGCGCACCACCGCGGCCGGGTTCGGCCGGGACCGGGTCGGCACCTACGAGTGGGGCGCCGCGGACCCCGGCAACGTCGTCGTGGTGCCGCAGGCCTACAACCAGCACTACGGCGTGGCGCACACCGCGGCGATGCCCGAGGGGCTCGCGCAGTTCTTCGTCCGGGCGGCCAGCCCGGACGGCGGCGTGGTCATCGACCCGTTCGCCGGGTCGGGGACAACGGTCGTGGTGGCCCGTCGGCTCGGCCGCCGGGCCGGCGGGATCGAGCTGCACGAGGAGTTCGTCCGCGAGGCCAGCCGTCGGATCGCCGCCGACGCCGCCGACGACACCCCCGGCACCCTGGTGGACGCCGGCTAGAGCCAGCCGATGCCGCCGGGGTCCGGCAGGCTCTTGGTGTTGATCGCGTCGCCGAGCGCGATGGCCAGCGGGCCGATCATGGCAGGCCGCCGGGGCCACCGTCGGGCGCTCACGAACAAGATGCCGGCATGTTCGACGTACTGGCCGAGCACCGCGAAGTCGCGGACGTTCTCGGTGACCAGGCAGCGGTCGGCCGCTGCGGCATGGCGGAGCACGGCGCCGTCGTCGCAGCCGACCAGCTCGCGATCGACGGCGACCGCGACCACATCGCGTCCGGCCGCCCGCAGCCGCTCGGCCAACGCCGGGGGGTACATCCCGTCCAGCAGCAGACCGGTCACCCGGCGGCCCGGCGCGGCTGCCGGAGGAGCGCCTGCTCAGCCAGCCAGGCCGCCTCGGCCGTGGCCGCCTCCGCCTCGTTCGCCGTGATCCGCTCGTCCACATCGTCGGGGTAGGCCAGGTAGTAGCGGACCGCCGTGCGAACCTTGGCCACGCTGAGGCCGAGTGCGTCGGCCACCTCCATGACCAGGGCCTCGCCGGTCAGCTCCGCCACGTCGTGCTGAACGCCACGCAGAGTGCCGATGACCTCCCAGATGTCGGGCCCGCCGACCAAGCCGGCGCGCCGCCCGGTCGGGCCCGGTCGGAACACCACGCCGGGGTGCTCGTCGGCCCGCAGCGCCTCGTCCACGAACAGGTTCGTCATCGACGACGCCGACGTGCCGGGGTGCGCCCGGATGTACCGGTCGAGCCGGCGGAGCACCGCCTGGTCAAAGCGAACCGATCGTGGACTACTCATGACTACACCGTAGTACATGACCTGGCGTCACCCAGACGGTGTCACGCGGACGGCGTCACGCAGAGACCGGGGCGGTGTGGCGGCGGTGGTGCAGCGACCAGGCCAGCCGCACCGGCCGCGAGGACCAGGCATGCAGCCACTCTGAGCAACGCATCGTGACCGGGCCGCTCAGCTTGTAGCGCTGCGGTCCGCTCCCCCAGTCGAGGCACCTGATCGACGGGTCGGCGTGAGCCATCCGCACGACCTCGCAGTTGGCGATCGTGCCCGCGCTGTAGCGCAGCCAGTCCGGGGAGACCAGGTTGGCGTAGACCCACAGCACGCCGTCGCCGACCTGACACAGCGCGAACGAGGCCAGCTCGCCATCGAGCCGCACCGTGAGCAGCCGCAGGTCGCCGTCCTCGGCCTGTGCCCGGACCAGGTCGGTGAACTCCGCGGTCTCGGCCGGACCGGCGAACGCCGTCCGGCCCCGCCTCTGCAGGTTTCGGCGCCGATGTACGTCGATGATCTCGGGCAGGCACGCCTGGATGTCGTCCGGGTCGCTGGTCCAGGACATCGTGACGGCGCGACCGTCGCGGGCGATCCGGTTGCGGGCCTTGGCTGCAGCGGACCGGGTGTTCTTGGACAGGTAGCGGGCAAGCTGGGTGCCCGCCGCGAAACACAGCCGTGGGGCGACGATGCCCGGCTCGACGGTGGCGCAGGGCAGGGCAGCGTGGAGATTCGCGACGATCGGGTCGTGCTCCGGCAGGTCGGTCAGCCAGAGGTGCCACGGCACGTCGAGCCGGCGCAGCTCCCGGCGCAGCGTGGCGGCGAGCTCGGCAGCACTGAGCGGGTCGCGGGCCGGCAGCCAGGTCGGCTCACCGGACTCACCCAACTTAGTGATCTTCCAGCAGCCGAACCGCTGGCGGACGCTGAACAGGGCAGCCGCCGCCAGCGTGCCGCTGGACCAGACGAGCACCGCCCATGGCTCGATCTCGGGGTGGTGTCGCAGCCACACAGCCAGCGCCGTCCACCGGGCGGAGACCGGCGCGCCGGTCTCTTTCAGCAGGTCCGCGAGGTGCTCGGCGTATGGCGCAAGCTCGGCCCGCCCGTACACGACCTGTGTGGTCGTAACCGACACGCACTCATCCTGAAGCACCTTGTCCTCCCGGCCAGCCTGCCGCGGCACCGCGTCGGTCACCGCAGCGTGAGACATCCAGAGGCCAGCGTAGAAGCGGCAAGGCGGCCTGACCTGTACTTTTAGAGCCAAAGCAAGGCTATTTCGGTACTAGTCAGTTCGGTCTAGCGACCAGCTAGATTGTGCGGAGGGGTGGGCGAGGGGGGAGTTGAACCCCCACGTCCTTACGGACACACGGACCTGAACCGTGCGCGTCTGCCATTCCGCCACTCGCCCGAGCAGCCAGGGGAGGGTAGCACGGGCGACCGGCCCGGCACGCAACCATCCGGCTCGATGGATACCATCGGTGCCGACTGTCCGAGGAGGTCTGCCGTGGGTGTGCTGCAACGCTTCGAGCGCCGACTCGAAGGTCTCGTCGGCAACGCCTTCGCGCGCCTCTTCAAGGGCCAGGTGGAGCCGATCGAGGTCGCCAAGGCCCTGCAACGGGAGGCCGAGGAGAAACGGGCCATCGTCGGCGCCGGCCGGGTGCTGGTGCCCAACCGGTACGTCGTCGAGCTCGGCCCGACCGACTACGACCGGCTCGCGCCCTGGGAGGCACAGCTCACCCAGACGCTGGCCGAGATGGTGCAAGAGCACGTCGACGACGAGGGCTGGTCGACGTTCGGCGACATCGAGGTGTCGCTGAGCCGGGCCGAGGACCTGCCCACCGGCGTGTTCCGGATCAACAGCCGGGTCGACCCCGACGTCGCCCCCCGACGCCGGCCGGTCTACGCGGGTGACGGGGAGCCAGGGCTCGGCGGGACGTCGTACGGCGGCCCGGGCTACGGCGGCCCGCAGCCCAGCCCCGGCCCGGCCCCGGGGGCTCCCCCCGCCAGCCCTGGGCCCGGCCAGCCCACCGGCCTGCCGACCGGTCCCGGCGTACCCATGCAGCCGCCTCCCCTCCCACCGGTGCCCGCGCCCGGCTATGGCGGACCGGGCGCATCCGGCGGACCGGCCTACGACGACCCCGCTGCCCCGTATCAAGACCCCTACGGCGGGTATGTCGCCAACGGGTACGCCGACCACGGCTACCCGGACCAGCCGGCGGCACCGGGCTACCCACCACAGCCGCCGTTCCCCGCACCGGGCCAGGTCCGGCACTGGCTTATGGTGGAGAACACCGACCGCCGGATCGCTCTGGTGGTGGGCACCAACGTCGTCGGCCGCGGACAGGACGCCGACCTCCGGCTGGCCGACACCGGCGTGTCGCGTCGGCACATTGAGATCCGGTTCGACGGTCAGGCCGCAACCTTGCATGACCTCGGCTCCACCAACGGCACCATCGTCAACGGTCACCGCGTGCAGAGCTGGCAGCTCGCCGACGGTGATGTGATCAAGATCGGGCACAGCGTGGTCGTATACCGGCAGGGCACCGGATGAACACTCCGTTCGTCGTGGTCCAGGCCACGCGAGCCGGGTTTCTCATCCTGCTGTGGCTCTTCGTCTTCGCCGCACTGCGGGTGATTCGGGCTGACCTGTTTGGCTCCGGCCCGCGGGTTGCTACGGTCGGGCCCCGGCCGGTCGCCAAAGCGGCCAAGGTCAAGCGCCACGGCAGGTCCCCCCGCCAGCTTCTCGTCGTAGATGGCGCACTCACCGGCACCAAGATCACCCTGGGAGACCAGCCGATCATGATCGGTCGCGCCAACGACTCCACCCTCGTCCTGACCGACGACTACGCCAGCTCACGGCACGCCCGGCTGACCCAGCGTGAGGGCGACTGGTACGTCGAGGACCTTGGCTCGACCAACGGTACGTACCTCGACCGGAGCAAGGTGACCGGGCCGACCCATGTCCCGCCCGGCGTACCGATCCGGATCGGCAAGACCGTGCTCGAGCTGCGCTCATGAGCTTTGACCAGAGGAGGCGACAGCGTGTGAGCATCGGAGCGAGCGCGGAGCCGAGCCGATGAGCACTGCGAGGCGACAGCGAGAGAGCATCGCAGGGCCGCCAGGCCCGAGGCGCGGAACGAGCGCGGAGCCGAGCCAATGAGCACTGCGAGGCGACAGCGAGGGAGCATCGCAGGGCCGCCAGGCCCGAGGCGCGGAACGAGCGCGGAGCCGAGCCGATGAGTATCGCCCTGCGGTACGCCGTCCGGTCCGACCGTGGCCTGATCCGGGACAACAACGAGGACTCCGTGTACGCCGGAGCCCGGCTGCTGGCCATCGCCGACGGGATGGGCGGCCACGCCGGCGGCGAGGTGGCCAGCAAGCTGGTCATCTCCACCCTGGCCTACCTGGACGAGGACACCCCACGTGCCGACCTGCTGGACGCGCTGCGGGAGGCCACCGAGTCGGCCAACGAGCGGGTCCGGCAGGCGGTCGAGGCGGACCCGGAGCTAGACGGGATGGGCACCACGCTGACCGCGCTGCTGTTCGCCGGCCGGCGGCTTGGCCTGCTGCACATCGGCGACTCCCGGTGCTACCTGCTGCGTAGCACGGAGCTCTCGCAGATCACCCGGGACGACACCTTCGTCCAGGCGCTGGTCGACGAGGGCCGGCTGACCCAGGAGGAGGCCAGCACCCACCCGCAGCGGTCGCTGCTGCTGCACGCGCTGAACGGCGGCGAGCTGGAGCCGGACCTGTCCGTCCGCGAGGTCCGGGTGGGCGACCGGTACCTGCTCTGCTCCGACGGGCTGTCCGACGTGGTGTCCGCTGAGACGATCCACGAGGCGCTGTCAGTGGAGGGCACCCAGGCCGCAGCCCACCGGCTGGTCGAGCTCGCGCTGCGCAGCGGCGGGCCGGACAACATCACCGTGATCGTCGCGGATGTGATCGACACCGAGTACGGCGACGACGTGCCGGTGATGGACGGGGCTGCCGGCCTGAACAACGGGCGCCGCGAGGTGGCCCCGAACAGCGCCGCCGCCCGGGCCGCGATCGCCGCGCCGGTGACCAAGGAAAAGGCCGAGGAGAAGCCGGAGCGGATGGCCAGCCCGCCGCCGCGGCCTCGCCGGCTGGCCAGGCGGCTGATCCTCGGCACGCTGGCGGCGGTCGTGCTCGGCGGCGGAATGTACGCGCTGTGGCAGTGGACCCAGACGCAGTACTTCGTCGGTGCCGCCGAGGACCGGGTGGCGGTCTACCAGGGTATCAACGCCAGCATCGGGCCGCTGCACTTCTACCGGCTGGACTATTCGAGCGACCTGTCCATGTCCGACCTGGAGCAGGTTGCCCGGGACACCGTGTGGGGCCGCGGCCTGACCGCTGGGAGCCAGCAGCAGGCGGAGGAGATCATCGGCCGGCTGCGCCGCGAACAGCTACTGCCACCGTGCCCACTCCCGGCCGCGTCGCCCAGCCCGAGCCTGGCCTCCCCGGCACCGAAGCCCCCGTTAAAGCCGGCTGCCAGGCCAGGGGCGAGCCACCCGGCCGGCCGCACCAGCGCCGCGCCGGCCAGCACGGTCCCGCCGAGCTTGCTGCCGACCGCGACCCCCGAGCCGGGCCGGGACTGCCGGGTCGTGGGCTGATGGGCAGCCGATGAGCGCGTCCGCGGGTTCGGCGTCCGCCGCGGCACCAGCCGTCCGCACCGGCCGGGGCATTGAGCTGGGCCTGCTGCTGTTCGCCATTCTCGCGGTCACCGCGGCGGACGCCATCGTCGACCTGAACACCCGCAACCACGTCGGGCTCGACGTGCTCACCTACGGCGCCGGCTTCGCGGTGCTCTGGCTGGCCGCGCACATCGTCGTCCGGCTGCTGGCGCCGTACGCCGACCCGCTGCTGCTGCCCTGCGTGGCGCTGCTGAACGGGCTGGGCCTGGTGCTGATCCGGCGGCTGGACGTGGCCGCGTTCGACCGGGCACGGCAGAACGGCGACCCGTTGCCCCGCGGTGACGCCAGCGTGCAGATTATCTGGACCGCGCTCGGCCTGCTGCTGTTCGTGGCCACCCTGCTGGTGGTGCGCAACCACAAGTCGCTGGCCCGCTACGCCTACACGCTGGCCTTCGCCGGGCTGGCCTTCCTGGCGCTGCCGGCGCTGCTGCCGGGCCGGTTCAGCACGGTGAACGGCGCCAAGATCTGGATCAAGCTGCCGGGCTTCTCGATCCAGCCGGGCGAGTTCGCCAAGCTGGCCCTGCTGGTGTTCTTCGCGGCGTTCCTGGTGGCCAAGCGGGACGTGCTCAGCCTGGCCAGCACCCGGGTGCTCGGCATCGACCTGCCCCGTGGGCGCGACCTCGGCCCGGTCATCGTGGCCTGGGCGGCGAGCGTGCTGGTGCTGGTGGCAGAGCGCGATCTCGGCACCTCCCTGCTGTTCTTCGGCATCTTCGTGGTGATGCTCTACATCGCTACCGAACGGACGGGCTGGCTGCTGATCGGCGTGGCGCTGTTCATGGCCGGCGCGTTCGTGGCGTACCACCTGTTTGGCCACGTGCAGGTCCGGGTGGAGTACTGGCTGCACCCGTTCGATCATCGGGCCGACGCCACCCAGATCCTGCAGTCCGTGTTCGGCCTGGCCACCGGGGGGTTGCTCGGCACCGGCCTGGGCAACGGCCACCCCGAGCTGGTGCCGTTCGCCAAGACCGACTTCATCTTCGCCGCCATCGGCGAGGAGCTGGGCATGTTCGGGCTGGTCGCGCTGCTGCTGGTCTACCTCGTGATCGTGGAACGCGGGTTCCGCACCTCACTGCAGGTCCGGGACGCGTTTGGCAAGATGCTGGCGGCCGGGCTGGGCTTCTCGCTGGCCTGGCAGCTCTTCGTCGTCGTCGGCGGGGTGACCAGGCTGATCCCGTTGACCGGCCTGACCGCGCCGTTCCTCTCCTACGGCGGCTCGTCGCTGCTGGCCAACTTCGCCCTGGTTGGGCTGCTGCTGCGGATCTCGGACGGCGCCCGCCGGCCCGCACCGGCCGCGGCACCGCCCCAGCCGCCGCTGGCCGAGGCCGTCACCGAGGTGGTACAGCAATGAACGCGCCGGTACGCCGGGTCGCCGTCGCCGTGCTGGTGCTCTTCGGCCTGCTGATCGCCAACGCGAACTACGTCCAGGTGCTGCACGCCGACCCGCTGCGCAACGACCAGAGCAACCTGCGCACCCTGCTGGACGAGTACCAGCGGCAGCGCGGCGACATCGTGGTGAATGGCAAGGCGATCGTCACCTCCAAGGAGACCAACGACCGGCTGCGCTACCTGCGGCAGTACCCGGGTGGTGCGCTGTACGCCCCGCTGACCGGCTTCTACTCCCTGGTCTACGCCAAGAGCGGCCTGGAGCAGGCGGAGGACCCGATCCTGTCCGGCCAGGACGGCCGGTTCTTCACCAGCCGGCTGACCGACCTGTTCACCGGCCGGGACCCGAAGGGCGGCAGCGTTGTCCTCACCCTGAACGCCAAGGCCCAGCAGGTCGCCTACCAGGCGATGGCCAGGCAGCGGGGCGCGGTGGTGGCGCTGGATCCGACCACGGGCGCCATCCTGGCCATGGTCAGCACGCCGTCGTACAACCCGGGCGTGCTGTCCAGCCACGACCCGAAGAAGATCTCAGCGGCGTACGAGAAGCTGGTCCACGACCCGAACAACCCGATGCAGAACCGGGCCATCAGCGAGAACTACGCGCCGGGCAGCGTCTTCAAGGTGATCGTCTCGGCCGCCGCGCTGGCCACCGGCACCTACCGGCCGGACACCCGGATTCCCGCGCCGGACGCGGTGCGGCTGAGCCGCACCCGCTCGCTGCACAACTTCGACAACGAAAGCTGCAACGGCGGCGCGCCGGACACCCTGGTCCACGCCCTGACGATCTCGTGCAACACGGCGTTCGCGAAGCTGGCACAGAGCCTCGGCTCGGACGCGATCCGGCGGCAGGCCATAGCGTTCGGCCTCAATGGCCAGAGTTTCGCCATGCCCCTCAGGGTCAGCCCGAGCACAGTCGGCGAGATCCCGGACGACCCGGCGCTGGCGCTGACCGGGATCGGCCAGAAGGACGTCAAGATCACTCCCCTGCAGGGTGCGATGATCGCCGCGGCGGTGGCCAACCACGGCACCCTGGTCGAGCCGTTCCTGGTCAAGCAGCTCCGCCGGCCGGACCTGACCGCGCTGGAGACCACCGAGCGGGGCGCCGCGCATGAGGTGATGGCGGCGGACGTGGCCGACGCGCTCAACCAGATGATGGTCAGCGTGGTGGAGAACGGCACCGGCCAGTCCGCGCGGATCGCCGGCATCCAGGTGGCCGGCAAGACCGGGACCGCCGACAACGTGCCCGGCAAGCCGCCGCACGCCTGGTTCGTGGGCTACGCCCCGGCCGACAACCCGAAGGTCGCCGTCGCCGTGCTGATCGAGAACGGCGGCGTGGCCGGAAACGAGACCACTGGCGGCAAGGCCGCGGCGCCGGTCGCCCGCGACGTGATGGCCGCGGTCCTGGGCCTGCAGGGCGGCGGGTGAGCCGTGGCCGCCCTCACCCAGGACACCCAGCTCGGCGGCCGGTACCGGCTGATCAACCGGATCGCGATCGGCGGCATGGGCGAGGTGTGGCGGGCCGAGGACCAGCTCCTCGGTCGGCTCGTCGCGGTCAAGGTGCTGAAGGCGGAACTCACCACCGACCCGACGTTCCTGGCGCGGTTCCGGACCGAGGCGCGCACCACGGCCTCGCTGTCGCACGCCGGCATCGCCTCGGTCTACGACTACGGCGAGGTCGGCCTGGACCTCGACGGTGACGGCACCGAGGACACCTCCACGGCGTACCTGGTGATGGAGCTGGTCGAGGGCGAGCCACTGTCCGCGATCCTGGCCCGGGAGGGACGGCTGCCCACCCAGCGGACGCTGGACATCGTCGGCCAGGCCGCGACCGCGCTGGAGGCGGCGCACCGGACCGGGATGGTGCACCGCGACGTCAAGCCAGGCAACCTGCTGGTCTCCCCGGACGGTGTCGTGAAGATCACCGACTTCGGTATCGCCCGGGTGGCCGACCGGGTGCCACTGACCCAGAGCGGCATGGTGGTCGGCACGGCGCAGTACTTCTCGCCGGAGCAGGCCGAGGGTCGGGTGGTCAGCTCGGCCAGCGACGTCTACTCCCTCGGCGTGGTGGCGTACGAGTGCCTGGCCGGGCGGCTGCCGTTCGTCGCGGACAGCCCGGTCACGGTCGCGATCATGCAGATCCGGGACGTGCCGCCGCCGCTGCCGCCGGACGTTCCGCTCCCGGTGCACCGCCTGGTGGCGCAGGCGATGGCCAAGGATCCCCGGCGACGGTTCGGCACCGGCGGCGAGTTCGCGGCGGCAATCCGAACGGTGCAGGACGGCCGGTTCGGCGACGGGCCCGCCGGCCGCGACCCGATCACGGGCCCGCCGCATGGGACCGGCCCGTTGCCGCGGCTGCTCAACGGCCCGGGGCTCGGTGGGCACCTCCCGCCCGGGCCGGCGGACACCTCCCGCCCGAGCCGGGCGGGGCCGGGCGGCGCGCTGCCGCCAGCCTCGGTACCACCCGGCATGACCAGCGCGCCGATGGCGGCCCCGCCCGCCCGCCGCAGCTCGCGGACGCTGCTCGTCGTACTGCTCTGCCTGCTCGGCGCGGCGCTGCTGACCACCATCCTGATCCTGCTGGTCAACCAAAACCATGAGCCGGGCAACGGCGCACCGGGGGACAACTCGCCCAGCCGGAGCACCTCACCACGGCCGACCAGCTCGGCATCCGGCTCGGGCGGCCCAGCCGCGCCCGGCGGCGGCGCGGGTGCGACGCTCGCACCATTCGCACCGATCGACGTACGTCGGCTGCCCACCGCCACCGGTCAGGTGCCGGTCCCGCCGCTGGAGCAGACTCACGGCTTCAGGAACGACGACAACTGAGGACACGATGACACAGCCACGCCTGCTGGGAGGCCGTTACCAGATCGGGGACACGCTCGGCTACGGGGGTATGGCCGAGGTGCATCATGGCCGGGACGTGCGCCTCGGACGCGAGGTCGCGATCAAGGTGCTGCGCGCCGACCTGGCCCGTGACCCGTCGTTCCAGGCGCGGTTCCGGCGGGAGGCGCAGGCCGCCGCCTCGCTCAACCATCCCTCCATCGTGTCGGTCTATGACACCGGCGAGGACAACGCCGACGGCGGTAACCCCGCCGCCAACGGGCACCCGCCGTACATCGTGATGGAATACGTCGACGGCCGGACGCTGCGCGACGTGCTGAAGGCTGAGGGCCGGCTGCACCCGCAGCGGGCCATGGAGATCGCCGCCGACATCTGCTCTGCGCTGGACTTCAGCCACCGCGCCGGGATCGTGCACCGCGACATCAAGCCGGGCAACGTGATGATCACCCAGGCCGGCGTGATCAAGGTGATGGACTTCGGCATCGCCCGGGCCATCGCGGACAACGCCGCCACCGTGACCTCGACCGCGGCGGTGATCGGCACGGCGCAGTACCTGTCGCCGGAGCAGGCCCGGGGCGAGCCGGTGGACGCCCGCAGCGACGTGTACTCCCTCGGCTGCCTGCTCTACGAGCTGCTGACCGGGGGTCCGCCGTTCACCGGCGACTCGCCGGTCGCGGTGGCCTACCAGCACGTCCGGGAGGACGCGAACCCGCCGTCGCGGACCAACCGGGACGTGCCGCCGCAGGTCGACGCCATCGTGATGAAGGCACTGGCGAAGAACCCTGTCAACCGGTACCAGACCGCGGGTGAGATGCGCACCGACCTGGTGCGGGCGATGACCGGCCGGCCCGTGCTGGCCGAGCCGGTGATGAGCGAGGAGGAGCGCACCATCGTGCTCGGCCCGGTCGGCGACGGGAACGCGGCGCAGCCGGGGCTCGGGGGGTACGAGCTGGTCTCGGAGGAGCGCGGCAGCCGCCGGATGATGGCGTTCGTGCTGCTCGGGCTGGCAGTGGTCGCGGTCTTCGTGTTGGCCGCACTGCTGACCATGAAGCTGCTCCAGCCGCCGCCAGCGGCGACCAAGGTGACCGTGCCGAACCTGCTGGGGAAGACCCGGGCACAGGCCACCGCCCTGCTCACCCAGGCCGGGCTGACCGTCGGCACGGTCACCACCCGGGAGACCAACAAGGCGGCCGAGGTGGGCACGGTGCTCGAGACCGACCCGCAGCGGGGCGAGCAGGTTGACCCGAGCTCCGCCATCAAGCTGGTTATCGGCAAGGCACCGGGCATGGTGACGGTGCCGCCGGTGCGGAACCTGACGTACGGGGAAGCGGCCCAACGGATCATCAGCGCCCGGCTGACACCGGTTCGCCTTGGCGTCGACGACGCCGCGACCGCGGGCACGGTGCTCGGCACCGACCCGGCGGAGGGGTCGCAGGTCCCACCGAACACGCGGGTGACGGTGCGGGTCAGCACCGGCCGGATGACGCTGCCCAGGGACCTGATCGGTAAGAACGGCGAGCAGATGGCGGCCTGGCTGAGGGCGCGCGGCTTCACCAACGTGGTGATCGCCACGGCACCCCCGACCAACGGCGACTACGCGGCAGGCATCATCTGGAAGACGTTGCCGGATGGCGGGCAGCCGGTCGCCAAGACTGACCAGATCATCCTGTATGTCGCGCCGCCCACGTCCGCGCCCCCCACATCCGTGGAGCCCACTGTCCCGTCGCTGACACCCACACCAACACCCACCCCGACACCGACCGCCACCGACACGCCGACCGCCACGCCCTGACCCGCGTGTGGTCACCTCTCGGCGTTGTGGTCACCTGTCGTTGGGCCCGCCGCCCGTGTGGTCACCTCTTGGCGTTGTGGTGACCTTTCGTTGGGCCGGCACCCCGATAGGTGACCACATGGGGGTGTCCCGGGTGTCCGGGTGTCCCGGCTGGCGGTGCCGGGCGAGGTGCCGGTGGCGGGAGGGCGACCCGCAGGTCGTCGTACGGCGCATCGAGCTCCGGCGCACGGTCAACGGCGCCGGCCAGCCCGCAGACCCTGAGCCAGTTCGCCAGCAGCCGGTGACCAGCCTCGGACAGCACCGACTCCGGGTGGAACTGCACGCCCTCGAGCGGCAACGTACGGTGCCGCAGGCCCATCACCACACCGGACCCGGTCCAGGCAGTGACCGCCAGCTCGGCCGGCAGCGCACCCGGCTCAACCACTAGCGAGTGGTACCGGGCCGCCGCGAACGGGCAGGGCATCCCGGCCAGCACGCCGTCGCCCCGGTGGTGGACAGCACTGCTCCGGCCGTGCCACGGCTCGGCCGACCGCCGGACCACCCCGCCGTACGCCACCGCGATCGCTTGATGACCCAGGCACACGCCGAGCAGCGGCCGACCGCCGGCCGCGCAGGCCCGTACCATCGCGACGCTCACGCCAGCCTGCTCGGGCGTGCCCGGGCCAGGGCTGACCAGCACCCCGTCGACGTCGGCCAGGGCGTCCGTCCCGACCTCGTCGTTGCGCCGGACCAGGCAGTCCGCCCCCAGCTCGGTGAGGTAATGGACCAGGTTGTAGACGAAGCTGTCGTAGTTGTCGACGACCAGGACCGTGGTCATCGGCCCGGCGTCACTGGCTACCCGGCGTCACTGGTTGACGGTGACGTCGTTGAACGGCAGCCGCGGTTCGACCCACGGGAAGACCACGAAGAACAGCACGGCGACGACGAGCGCGAACAGGACCAGCGCCCCCACGATCTTTCCGACCGTGCCGCCCGGGAGCTTGTGCCACAGCCAGGTGTACACGTGCGTCAGCCCCTCAGCACGGGCGGCAGGCCCCGCGACTTCGGCCACACCGGCCCGGCTAGCTCGGCATGGATGATCATGCGCTGGCGGGCGGAGAAGCGGGGGTGGCAGGTGGTCAGGGTGAGGAAGCGGCGCACCGGCGCCATCCCCGGACGGTCCGGTACCGGCCTGATCACCTCGGTGTTGGACGGGCTGACGATCTCCTGACCAGGGATGCCGTCCCGGCCCGGCACGGTCGGGTCGCCGGTCCGCCGGTCGCCGAGCACCCGGTAGATGTAGAAGTTCTGCCGGGTCTCGATGACGATTGCGTCGCCGGCCTTGAGCCGGTCCAGGTCGAGGAACGGCGAGCCCTTGCCGACCCGGTGCCCGGCGATGGAGAAGTTGCCGACCTGGCCCGGCAGCGCCGTCTGGACGTAGTGGCCCGGCCCCTCCGCCAGCGATGCCTCGTCAGTGCCCTCGACGACGGCCCGGACGTAGTCGAGGCCGAGGGCCGGAACCCGGATCAGCGCGATGCCCTGGCCGAGCGGGATCTTGCGTACCTTGACACCCGGCTCGCCCGGCATGCCGATCGTCGGGTCCTCGCCCCGCCCCCACTCCTGGGCGAGCTGGTTCTGCAGCTGGCCCTGCTTCTGGTGGTTGAACAGGTCGGTGATCCACAGCTCATACGCGACGAGAAGCAGGATCACCACGCCCAGGCTGATCAGCGTCTGGCCGACTCCGCGGACGCCGGTCCGCACCCGGTCGCCCCACTGTCCAGGCGCTGCCGGTGCGGCATGGCGGGCCGACTGCCGGACACCGCGGTCCTCGGGCTCCTCAGGCTGGCCGGACAGCGCGCTCTCGTCCGGCCTGTCCCCGTCACGCTCGGCTCCCGCACGCTCAGGTTCCGCACGCTCGGGCTCCGCCCAGCGCGCCACCCGAGCGGCCCGAGCGGCCCGCTGCTGATCACGGAACCGCTCTAGCTGCTCGACGAGCCTGTCGTCCGCCACGGTGTTCGTCTCCAGTGGTCAATTGCTAGCAGTGTCGGGCAACGACTTAGCGTAACCGAGCCGGATGGGGCCGTCGTACCCGGGGAGGGTAGTGTCCCGCTCGCCGGAGACCCGGTAGCCGAGCCCGAAGTACGCGACGGCCCGGCGATACTCCTGGACCCCGCCCGACCTGTCCAGCGCCCTGCGCAGCCGGTCCGGGTCGCCGATCGCGACGATCCGGAACGGTGGTGAGTACACGTGGCCGTACAGCAGGAGAGTGTTGCCGACGCACTTGACCGCGCCGGTGGTGATGATCCGCTGGTCCTGGATCGTCATCGCCTCGGCGCCGCCGGCCCACATCGCGTTAACCACGGCTTGGACGTCCTGCTGGTGTACGACGAGGTCGTCGGCGTTGCGCGCGTTGGGTGTCAGGGTGCCGTCCGGGCGGCGCGGCGCGTCGTCGAGCACGACGCTCAGGCCGGGACCGTGCACCGCCCGCAGGCCGACCGGGCTCTCCAGACCGCCCGCCCGTGCCCGCTCTGCGCTGACCCGGCGGTCGTCCTTGGCAGAGGCCATCTCAAGAGTGTCGATCTGGTCCTCCAGCGTGGTGACACGGTCGCTGTAACCGGCGACCTTGCGCTCGGTGTCGGCGATCAGGCTGGCCAGGTCGGGCCGGCGGTCGGGGCGCAGGTCGGTGCCCTTGGCGGTCTCCGCGCTGGTGCTGAACAGCATGCCGGCAAGCAGGCAGGCGACGGGGACCAGGCCACCCCAGGCCCGGTCGCCGTGTCCTCCGCCCACTACGCACCATCCCTCGTTCGGCGTCTACGCTAGCTCGGACATACAGGTTCGAGGAGTGCCACCGTGCCCAAGTCCCGTGTCCGCAAGAAGTCGGTTTACACCCCACCCAGCGACGTGCTGCCCCCCGCGACGACGCAGTCCCGGAGGAAAGGCCCGAGCCCAGCCTGGTACCCTCCCGCGATCGGCGTGGTCTTGGTCCTCGGGCTGGCCTATATCGTGACCAACTATCTCGCTGGCGACAAGGTACCGATCATGAAGAGCCTGGCCGGGTGGAACTTCGCCGTCGGCTTCGGGCTGCTGATCCTGGGCCTCGGGATGGCGGTCCGCTGGCGCTGACGGTAACGACCTGGCGGAGGCAATCCCCCGACCGGGTGGCATTACACCGCTGTCATTTCATCAACAGGTCTGTCCACAGGTGTGGACAGACCACAGGTGAGTGGCACTATGGGTTGGACCGTACGGCCGACCGCGCTGGTCGGCCCCCTGGGTTGTCCCGCGCTCCGTTGTCCCCACACTGGTCCCGTCATACGGTCAGCCGCCCTACCCTCCGATCAGGCACATGGGCTGACCGGTCCGCAGCACCAGACCGATCAGCAGGGCGGCCAGCAGGCCAAGCCCGACGCCCTGCGTGACCACCCGGTTGCCTTTCGGCGCGTAGACGATCACTACGGCGGCCAGCACCCCGGTGACCAGCCCGCCGACATGCCCCAGCTTGCTGATGTTCGGGATGGTGAACGTGATGAGCAGGATGATCACGATCACGGCCAGGATCGGCCGGGCGTCGTACCGCAGCCGCCGTACCACGACGAGCAGCGCGCCGAACAGGCCGAACAGCGCGCCCGACGCGCCCGCGGTCACGGTGCACGGGGAGCCGAACAGGTAGACCGCCACCGAGCCACCCAGCCCCGCGAGCAGGTACAGCGCGAGGTAGCGGCCCCGCCCGAAGACCGGCTCCAACTGCGCGCCGACCATGCCCAGCGCCAGCATGTTGACCAGCAGGTGCCACGGCCCGATGTGCAGGAACATCGAGGTGCCCAGCCGCCAGTACTCGTGGCGGCCCCCGATCGCGGGCGGCCACAGCGCCAGCCGTTCGAAGATGGTCGAGCTGTCGTTGTGCAGGAAGCCGTCCGGGCTGCTGAACGCCGTCAGCACATACGCCGCGACGTTGAGCGCGACCAACACGGTCGTGACCAGGGCGCCACCCACGGCCGTGCCGCCGTACGGCGCCCTGGCGGTGCGCATTCGAGCGTTCGCCGCCGCCGTACACTCGGGGCACCAGTAGCCGACCGACGCGGGGCGCAGGCAGTCCGGGCAGATCGGCCGGTCACAGCGGTTGCAGCGGGCTCCGGTCTCCCGGTCCGGGTGCCGGAAGCAGCGCGGCAGCTCCGCCAGCCCGGGTTCGGGGTGCTGCTCGTTCATGGCCTAGCTGCGCTCGATGGTGACCGAGCTGATGACGATGTCCCGCAGCGGGCGGTCGCCGCGGCCGGTGTCGGTGGTGCCGATGGTGTCCACCACGATCCGGCTGTCCGCGTCGGCGACCTCGCCGAAGATGGTGTGCTTGCCGTTCAGCCAGCCAGCCAGCCCGGTGGTCACGAAGAACTGGCAGCCGTTGGTGCCGGGGCCGGAGTTGGCCATCGCCAGCAGGTACGGCCGGTCAAACTGCAGATCGGGGTGGATCTCGTCGGCGAACTGGTAGCCCGGTCCGCCCCGGCCAGTGCCCGCGGGGTCGCCGCCCTGGATCATGAAGTTCTTGATGACGCGGTGGAAGATCGTGCCGTCGTAGAGCCGGTCGGTGGTCTTCTGCCCTGTCCGTGGGTCCTTCCACTCCCGGCCGCCCTCGGCCAGCTCCACGAAGTTGCGCACGGTCTTCGGCGCATGATCGGAGAACAGCTTCAGCCGGATGTCGCCCTGGTTGGTGTGCAGGATCGCGAGCTGTTCGCTGGCCACTCAGGCTCCTATCGCTAATGGGCGGAGAACTCTAGTCATCCTCTCACGATCGGCGTCAGCGAATCCGGGCCACCACCGCGGTGGCGATGTCCCGGGCCTGCAGCGAGCTCTGCTGGTTGATCCACACCAGGATGAGTGTGCGTCCCTTGCTGGCGGCCAGCTTGGCGCCGTCCGGGACGATGGCCACGGTGCCGCGGTCGCCGACGCCGGTGACCGGGTTGGCGGCACCGCCGAACATGGTCACCGCCTGCTGCTGCGCCTGGACGGGGGTGGCGAGCACGGTGACCTGGATGTCGATGGCCTTGCCGTCGTCCGGCCGGTAGAGGGTGCAGCCCGGGTACGGCCGGGTGGTGGTGACGGTGCTCCGGGTCAGGTGCTGGCCGACGGTCTGCATAGCGAAGTCCCGGCTGAGGTACGGGCAGGGGCCGTCACGGGTCACCGGCGGGGCAATCCTGGCCGGCGGGGCGTGACCGGCGGTCGTCGGGCCGGTAAGGGTGGGCCGCTGGTCGGCCGGGCTGCAGCCCGGCAGGCCGACGACAGCCGGTGCCACCAGGGTCAGTGCCGCCCACGTCGCCGTACGGCGGCAGGTCCGAGCTGTCGTCACGCCGGGTGAGCTCACGCTGGGTGAGCCTAGTGTCGGTGCCAGGTGGTCACCACCTGAGGGGGCGGGCGGCCGGAGCGCGCAGCGCCACCACGTTGCCGGTCTCGTGGCCGCGGACGCGGTGCGGCAGCTCGTCCGGTGTGGCGTGCTGGGCCAGCACGGCGTGAGCCAGCTCCTCGGACCAGCCGGCGTCCGCGGCGAACCGCGGCACGTTGGGGCCGGCGCCGTAGGCGATCTCGGCGAGCTTGCGGAAGGCACGGGGCTTCTCGTGGGCCACGTGGCCAGGCTCGTTCCGGTTCCAGCCGCGGGCGCTGATCTGCTTGTAGAGGCTGATCGCGCCCTCGTGGTCGACCAAGCCGAGCTCGCGGGCCCGGCGCACCAGGCTCTTGATTGACACCCCCCAGGTGGTCTTGAGCATGGCCAGGCTGCTCAGCGTGGGGCGACGCGGCATGGCGCGGGCGATGGCGTCCAGCGGCGTGAGAAGCTCGGCGGCAAAGGCGTCGGCCTCCGCCTCAGTGGTGCGGCCGGTCTGCCGGGGCTGGTGGAGCACGAGGTGGCCGAACTCATGCGCGACGTTGAACCGGTGCCGGTCGCCCGGGGCGCCGCCGAGCAGGGCGATCACCGGCTCGTCGCCGCGCCAGGCGCAGAAGGCGTCGAGGCCGTCGATCACGCAGGGCAGCCCGAGGACGGTGACGCCGAGCCGCTCCACCGCCAGGACGAGGTAGGCCAACGGCTCGTCAGCGCTGAAGCCGAGCTGCCGCCGTACCGCCCGGGCCGCCTCGGTGGGCCCTGCGCCGGGCATCGGGGTGATCCGGACCGGGAGCGCGGTCGCCTGCTGCCGGAGACGCTGGTAGCACTCGTCGACGAGCCGGGCCCACTGCATCGCGGCCGACTTGGCGGCCTCGGTGAGCCGGCTGCGGGCGCGCAGGTGCGGCGAGTGGGCCAGCAGGCCGGGGACGGGTGGGCGGCCGAAGAAGTCGGTGGTGACGCCCGAGGCCAGGGCCAGCAACGCGGTCGCCTCGTCGTCCGGGGTGGCGCGGTCGGACTCGATCCGGGACAGCCGCGACTGGGTGAGGGCCGGTACCTGCTCGGCGAGCGCCGCCTGGGTCAGCCGGTGCATCTCGCGCACCTGCCGGACCCGCTCTCCGTAGATCATCAGGCTCCCTCGACGCCGAGCTGCCGGTAGTCGACGTACGGTCTCAGCTCGTCCAGATCCTCCTCTCGGAGGGAGGCCATGCCGCGGTCGAGGTGGCCGATCCAGTCGACCCGGAGGTTACGCCGGCGGTGGTCGCCGCCCAGGGGTCGCACGAGGGTGAGCGGCTCGACGAGGATGCCAGCGTCGTCGGTCCAGAGGAGCAGCAGGTTGTCGGTCGTGCCGACTCCTGGGATGGCCTCGGTGTCCTGCCGCCAGAACCGCTGGCGCGGGCGGGACAGGCCGGGGATCGGGATCTCCACCCGGCCGTGCCGGTTGACGTCCGGCCGGAGCACCCGCACAGCCATGCCCCGAAAGAACAGCATGATCCCTGACATGGCGAGGGCTGGTCGGCCGGAGTCCCTCTCGGCCTGGAGCCCGAGGCCGCGCAGGCTCTCGATCGCCATCCGGCGCACCGTGTGACCGAAGTAGTGGGGGTCGTCGGGACGGCGGATCAGCTTCGCCGCATGGTCTCTCGTCGCCGCGCTGAGACCGTCTTCGAGCGCCTCGAAGAGGGGGATGATCACGGGGCGAAGCTGCCGAACCGTCTCGGCGTAGGTGGTCACGCGCATAACATGCCAGCCTGGTTCACCCCTGGCCGCCTGCCACGCCGAGGCGTTTCCTGCCTTCGCCAACTGACCGGGGTGCCGCGTCACGGTCGGGAGCCGTCGCCCGGGTCGTTGACGGCACCCAGAGCCCGTGTCCGTCGAGATGGTTGGTAGGCCCCTCAGGGGCTAGTATGCCGCGACATGGCATCACTACAGACCTTGGAGCGCCGGATCGTCGCGCTAGAGGCCCGACTGGCAGAGGTGGAGGGCGGCTACGGCGACACGCTGTACAAGCTACATCGTGCCAGCGTCAAGGCTGATCTCAGAATGGCCAGAGTACTAGGCCACCTCAAGGTCGAAGACGTGTCAGACGATGACGTTGACCGTGCCCTGGACGAGAATGACCAGGCGTGTCAACCCATAGCGGCATTGGGATGACGGAGAGTTCTGGCCTCGTGTAGTGGTAATGAGATGGTGTCCCGTTGGCCGGTCGGGGTGAAGCGGCAGCGGACGGTGAAGGAACGTGGTGTGGGTCCGTTGGCACGTAGGTAGCTGAGGCGCGCAATGGCTTCGGCGGCCGTCGGATGATGGCCAGGAGCCACCCACCACAGGGCGATGGTCGGCGCCGTGAGCCGGTCGAACCATTCGGCGCGTCTACGGAGGTAGTGGCCGTGCTGGCTGCGGTAGATGTAGCTGTGCAGCGCCGGGTAGGACTCCCAGACCGACAGGTTGATCACGGCCAAGGGGTCGCCGATCAGCTCGGCGCCGTTGAGATGGCCCTCGGCTGTCCGCAGGCGCCAGACGAAACCTGGTGATCGCTCGGCGAGCCGGTTGATCCGCTCCACACCGGCGAGGAAGTCGACCAGCCGCGGCGAGTCAGCCTGGAATCGTAGGCGGGCGAGGTTGACCTGCGCGAGCTGAGCCGGGCGTGTGATGCTCATGGCCCGCTCGGTGGCTCCGCCGCGTAGGCCAGGGCGACGGGGTTGCCGTCGGGGTCGGTGACATAGGCGACGCGTTCACCCCACGGCATGTCCTCCGGTTCGCGAAGGACCCGGGTTCCTTGGCCGCGCAGCGTGTCCACGAGACCGTCGACGTTGCCGACGTAGACGAACATCTCGAACCGCACGTCCGCGCCCGGCTTGGCACCGTACTGCTGCTGGGGCCAGTCGGCCGAGACGACGGCGACCTCGAAGGTCCCTCGCCGCAGTCCGACATAGCCCGGTTCTCCGTCCGGGGGAAGCTGAAAATGGCGTTGGAACCCCAGCTCCTCGTAGAAGGCGGCCGTGGTGGCCACCTGGCTGGCGAAGATGACGGGGAACGCGCGATCGGCCATGACGGTGAGGCTATCCACCAATGGCCGTCCGTGGCAGCGCCCGCTGGTCCACACCGGATGCGATGAGCTCGGTTGCCGTGGAGCGGGCACACCAGGCCCCAGCGCCGACCCGATCGACGCTGGGGCCGGTGCACACGCCGTAGTCGGCAGCATCCTTGGTCGGGTCGTCGTCCAGGCCGGCCGGGAAGATCTCCACGGAGGTTGTGGTGCTGACGGCGACAACGGTGATCGAGGCCGCCTGTAGTGCCGCGGTCGCGGTGGCCTCGGTGACGTCAGCGGCGGCGCCGGAGATGGCGGCGCAGACCGGGTCGTGCCCGGGTGCGTCACCGAACCAGACGACGATCCGCTTGGCGCCGGGGCGCCACCCGATCGCGGGGTCTGTCGCGACCTGCTGCAGCGCCCATAGCTGGCCCTCGGAGCTGTCGCTGCCCTCAGCCGCCGTCCAGACGTTGACGGCGCTCTGGACGGCGGCGAGCACCGCGGTCGGGGCCAGTTGATGCTGAACGCGTAGGAGTTCGGAGTGGGGGTCGGGAAGTCGCGGTAGTTGCCGACGCCGTAGGCGACGTCGAACCCGCTCAATGCTGGGTTGCCGACGATCGCAGCCGCTCCGCTTTCACGGCGTCGAGCACCGAGGACATCCGCCGGTGAGCGAGCCTGACCCGGCGCCTGCCATCGAGCTCGACCGCGGCCTTGAAACGGCGCGCTCGGCCAAGTCCGGCCGGCGCAGCCGGGTGGATGTGCCAGGCCGGCCCGGCGTAGGTTCGTAAAGCTGCGCCGTACGACGGAGAGGTTTACGGTGGGCTCTTGCCGATCTGGAGTCTTGTTAGCTGTGCTGTGCGTGCTCGCGGGCAGCACCATGGCATGTGGCAGCAGCGCTGACGAGGGCATGCCCCTGCTATTGCCAAGCACCACCGTCGCCACCAGCTCGGTGACTCCTCCGCCGACGCCCGTCCCCACCGGATCGAGGGATCCGGTGGCCGAGGACGCGGCTACCTGTACGAGCCCGCGCGGCGTGCCGTGGAGCCGGACGAACCCGCCCTACGCCGGACCGGGGCCGCACTACATGACGACCGTGGTACCGGTGAAATACCTGCACGACGACCTGGCGGCCGACATCGATGTGCTCCCCGCCGAGATGTGGGGTGGGCCCGACGGGGTGGCCGGCTACCAGCTCATCGCGTGCGTGCTACCGGCAGGCACCAAGCGCCAGGCCGGTACCCTGACTTGCCACTTCACTGTGGGCACGCCCACATTCAAGACCTTCCCGCTCTACGAGGGTGACTACCGGGTAACCGTGCACGAGGCACGCACCGGACGCATGATCGCCACCCTCACCGTCCCCGGCACCAAGGCCAGTCGGGACAGCTGCCCCAGCTTCGTTGTCGACACCGGGCACACCGTCGTGCTCAGGGGTCTCGACGGCAAGGTCCTCGGCCGGGCACTGCGTCCCTTGTTCAGCAACCCCGCGCCAGGCTGATCCTCGTTGCCCTCTGTGCGTTGGTCGACCAAGGCCGGGGACACTGCCTCTCCCGCCGCCGAAGCTCTCACCTCCTTGGCTGCTGGGCCTGCCGTGCCTTGTGCACGGCCTGTCGTTCCTCGCTGTTCGTTGTTGCCCGAAACTCGGCGATCACACGGCGGGCCCGGACGATAGAGTCGGCCACATCGTCCACGGTCGGCACCCGGACGCCGTCCGTGCTCTGTGGGTTGGCCGGGCGAGCGACGCGGCGTCGACGACGTCCCGCCGCAGGGTGGCCTGAGCGGCGGGGTCGGTGGCCTGGCCGACGGCCACCGCGCGCAGCACAGCGGTCTCCCGGTAGCGGAGGGCAGTTCCCTGAGAAGGCGCAGGGTGTACTCATCGAGGCTGTCCGCCGCTTCTGTCTGGTCTTGGTGCTCTTCTCCCTCCCTCTCGTCTTCGTCTCGACGAGGTTGCGTTCGACGGAGATCAGCCACGGCACAGTGAATCTTCGCGTCAGAGAGGAGTGGAGACGGGGGGACTTGAACCCCCAACCCCCGCCTTGCAAAGGCGGTGCTCTGCCAGTTGAGCTACGTCCCCGGGCCGGGCTGGGCGGAACCATGGTAGCCGGGCTGGCCACACGCACAGATAGCCGCCGCCCGACCAGGGGCGGCAGCATCAGGCGACGGCGACCAAACGGACGCCGCAGCGACCCGCTCTGTGCGGCGTCAGCGCAGGTCAGGGCCGGTGGTTGCCTCGTGCCAGAGATCGTTCCCCGCCTGGGCGGAACGACGCTTCTTGGCGAGGAGGAACGCGCCAGCGGCAGCTACGACGATCATCAACAGTTTCTTCATGTGGGCCTAGCTGGACTTGAACCAGCGGCCTCTTCCTTATCAGGGAAGCGCTCTAACCGACTGAGCTATAGGCCCGCACCGCGAGGCCCGAGAGTACCCCAGCCCCCGCGACCAAGAGAAACGGCATCCCAGCCACCCTCCTCGGCCGCCGGTCGTCCGGCCCCGGCCACGCCTGGTCGAGAGTCAGCGAACGCGCAGCAGACCCTGGCCGCCTGCAGGTCGTCGACGGGCTGACCGTTGCGGACCTGCTCCGCTGCCGGCCGGTAACAGCACAGTGCCCGGATCGTCGCGTTCGGGCGAAGAGATCACTGATCTCCGCGGTCAGGTAACCACGAGATCAGTGATCTCAGCTCTCGCGAGCGTGTGTTACTCCCGTTCGGAGAGGGTGACCTCGATGCCACCGACCAGGTCGGAGCAGAGATTGTAGACGAACGAGCCAACCGTGGCCAGCGCGGTGAACATCACGATGTTGATCAAGCCGATCACGGCCGCGCTCCCCAGCACGAACCCCCCGGTCAGCAGGGCACCGCCGTGCACCTGGTCGTACAGCGAGTTGACCTGGTCGAAGACACCCATCCCCCCGAGCACGCCGTACAGCAGGCCCACCGCGATCATCCAGACCACGAACAGCGCCACCGACATGACCAGCGAGAACTTCATCGTCGACCAGGGGTCGATGTGGGTGAGCTGCAGGCTGGCTCGGCGCGGGCCGCGCGAGCTGCTCAGCGACGACGGCCGGGGCGACGACAGCCCGCCGGGCGCGGAGCCCCCGTAGGCGCTGGTCGCCGACGGCAGCCCTGTCTCGGTGTCCACCCCGAGCTTCTTCACGCTGCCGTCGCGTCCCACCCGGTACGTCGACCCGCCCGGATCCGCCGTCGACGAGGCGCCGTACGACGTGCGGTTGTACCCCGCCGGCTCGTACGAGCTGGGCCGGTACGACGCCGTCGCACCACCCGCGCCCGACGAGGACGAGGACGACGACCCGCTGCCGTAGGTCGCCGTACCGCCGATCTTCGACAGGTCGATGCCCTCGATGCCGTCAAGCCCGGAGACCGCCCGGGTGGCGTCGACATCTGACCCGACCGGGCCGGCCGGGCCGGTCGGCGGGCTGGCAAGCTGGGTCGCCGCTGGGTCGTAGCCGGCACCGTTCGCGCCGTTGGCGGCCGGCTGAGCACCGGAGTCGTAGCCGCCGTAGCCGTCCGCGTAGCGACTGGTGAAGCCGTTGCGATGCTCACCGTTCGTGTGGGAATAGCTCGGCTCGGTCATCGATCAGTCCTCGTCCGGTTCGTCGGCGTTGCGCGCGATGGCGACGAGGTTGACACCCTCGGGAAGGTTCATCAGGCGCACTCCCATCGTCTGCCGCTGCGCGCGCCGCACCTCTCGGGCATTGGTCCGGATCACGCCTCCATTGGACGTGATCGCGTACAGCTCGTCGTCAGAGCGTACGGCGAGAGCGCCCACCAGCCCACCCCGGCGGGCCACGATCTTGGCGGTGAGGACCCCCTTTCCGCCCCGTCCCTGGACCGGATACTCCTCGATCTTGGTCCGTTTGGCGTAACCGCCACCGGTCGCGACCAGGATGTCCATGCCAGCGGCGACCACCATCATGGACAGCAGCTCGTCGTCCGGCCCGAAGCGCATCCCGATCACGCCGGAGGTGGCCCGGCCCATCGGCCGCAGCGCCTCGTCGTCGGCGTGGAACCGGATCGACTGCGCCTGCTTGCTCACCAGCAGCAGGTCCTGCTCCGGCGCGATCAGCGCGGCGTTGATCAGCTCGTCGTCGTCCCTGAGGTTGATCGCCGCGATGCCGCCGGACCGGTTGGAGTCGAAGTCGGTCAGCTTGGTCTTCTTCACCAGGCCGAGCTTGGTGGCCAGCACGAGGTACGGCGCGACAGTGTAGTCACGCAGAGTGATGACCTCGGCGATCTGCTCGTCCGGCTGGAACGGCAGCAGGTTGGCCACGTGCTGGCCGCGGGCGGCCCGGCTGGCCTCCGGCAGCTCGTACGACTTCAGCCGGTAGACCCGGCCCTTGTTGGTGAAGAACAGGACCCAGTCGTGGGTGGAGGCGACGAAGAAGTGCGCGACGATGTCGTCCTGCTTTAGCGCCGCGCCCTGCACGCCCTTGCCCCCGCGCTTCTGCGACCGGTAGAGGTCGGTCTTGGTGCGCTTGGCGTAGCCGGTGCGGGTGATCGTGACGACCACGTCCTCCTCGGCGATCAGGTCCTCCATGGACACGTCGCCGTCGTAGGCAATGATCCGGGTGCGTCGCTCGTCGCCGTACTTCTCCACGATCTCGGCGAGCTCATCGTGCACGATCTGGCGCTGCCGGGCCTCGCTGGCCAGGATCGCGTTCAGGTCGGCAATCAGCGCCTCGAGCTCGGCGTACTCGTCGATGATCCGCTGCCGCTCCAAGGCGGCCAGCCGGCGGAGCTGCATGTCCAGGATGGCGGTGGCCTGGACGTCGTCGATGTCGAGGAGCTCCATCAGGCCGGCCTTGGACGCCTCCGCCGACTCGCTCGCCCGGATCAGCGCGATCACCGCGTCGAGCTGGTCCAGCGCCTTGAGCAGCGCACGCAGGATGTGCGCCCGCTCCTCGGCCTTGCGCAGCCGGTACCGGGTGCGCCGGACGATGACCTCGACCTGGTGCACGACGTAGTGCCGCACCATCTGGTCCAACCGCAGGGTGCGCGGCACGCCGTCGACCAGGGCCAGGTTGTTGACCCCGAAGGTGGTCTGGAGCTGGGTGTGCTTGTAGAGGTTGTTGAGCACCACCTTGGCGATGGCGTCTCGCTTGAGGGTCACCACCAGCCGCTGGCCGACCCGGTCGGAGGACTCGTCGGCGATCTCGCTGATGCCGGTGACCCGGCCGTCCTTGACGAGCTGGGCGACCGCCTCCGACAGGTTGTCGGGGTTGACCTGGTAAGGCAGCTCGGTGACCACCAGGATGCTGCGACCCTTCGCATCCTCCTCGACGGTGACCACCGCGCGCATCCGGACCGAGCCGCGGCCGGTGCGGTACGCCTCCTCGATCCCGTCCCGCCCGACGATCAGCGCGCCGGTCGGGAAGTCGGGCCCCTTGATCCGCGCCATCAGGGCGGCGAGCAGCTCCTCGTCGCTGGCGTCGGGGTTGTCCAGTGCCCAGTAGATGCCGTCGGCCACCTCGCGCAGGTTGTGCGACGGGATGTTGGTCGCCATCCCCACCGCGATCCCGGATCCGCCGTTGACCAGCAGGTTTGGGATCCGGCTGGGCAGGACGTCCGGCTCGCGCGACTTGCCGTCGTAGTTCGGGGAGAAGTCGACGGTGTCCTGGTCGATCTCTCGCAGCATCTCCATCGCCAACGGCGACAGCCGGCACTCGGTGTTGTGGCTGACGAAGCCGTTGCTGATGAAGGCGTGGTCCTCGGTGTCCACCCGGATCGAGTAGACCGGCCGAACCCCGGCGTCCTCGATCGTCGCGACCTCGGCGTAGTAGAACCGCCCATCCACCAGGGGCTCGACGACGTCCAACACCTCGCGGTTGGTGATCCGGGCCGAGATCTCCGCCCGGTCCCGCTCCCAGCGGTCGATCCGGTCGACGTTGTGCCGGCGCAGCCAGTCCCGCTCCGTCCACCGGTCAGCGCCGTTCGCCCGGATGTACTCCGCGACGTGCGGCACGTGGTCACTGCTCAGCGCCCGGCTGTGCCGTGGGATCTGGCTCAGCTCAGCCTCCAGCTTGGCCTGCTTGCGGCCGAGGAAACCGACCCAGCCGGCGAACAGAACCGCGTCCCGCCGACTGGTGATGACGACCTTGATCTCGCCGCTGCGGTATCGGCAGAGTCGCGAGATGACGCCGAGCTCCAGCAGTAGCTGCTGTACATCGAGGGCGAGTCGCTCACTGCAGGTGGAGTAGGAGATCTGGATCGTGTTGCGGGGCAGCAGCGACGACGACCCGTCACCTTCGAACAGCGCCTGCAGAAAAGCCCGCTTCACCGCCGGTACCCCACGCCACACAAACTCCGGCACCTGCTTGGCCGCGCCGCGGTCACCGCCGGCCAGGGTGGCGGCCTCGATGTCTTCGATTGGCGGTGCGCCGAGCTCGTCCGGTACGGCGCGCTGAAGGACCACGTGGTCGCCCGGCTTGAGCTCGCTGAGCAGTTGCCAGAGCAGGGTCGGCACGCCGAGCAGGTTCACCAGGCAGAGCACCGGGTGGTTCTCGGTCCCGGTAAGCTGGTAGCCCTCGCGAGTGGTGAGCCGCAGGGTTGGGTGGTCGCCGGAGTGGAAGAGCTTGCTGGCCCCGACGACGTCACCGTTCCGGCCGCGGACCTTCAGGTCGACGTCGTGGTCTGAGCTCGGCTCCGCCCCAGCGACCAGATCGCCTATCCGTGGGGTGCCGAAGTCCAGCCGAACTCTGGCATCCGCCGACAGGCAGTAGCGCATGGCGGCGGCGGGGTCGTTGCCGGGAGAGCCGAAGTTCCCTTGGCCATCGATCAGCGGATAACGCAGCGACCAGGGCTGCACCAGCCGGACGAGCGTGTCGTAGATCGCGGAGTCGCCATGCGGGTGGTAGTTACCCATGACATCGCCGACGACGCGGGCGCATTTGACGTAGCCGCGGTCCGGCCGGAAACCCGAGTCGAACATGGCGTAGAGCACCCGCCGGTGCACCGGCTTGAGGCCGTCACGCACGTCCGGCAGGGCGCGGCCGACGATCACACTCATCGCGTAGTCGATGTAGCTGCGCTGCATTTCGAGCTGGATGTCGACCGGCTCGATCCGATCCGCCGGGGGCGGTGGTGTTACGTCGACCACGGGGGTCCTTCCTTACTTGGGGTACGGCGCCGGGTCGGCTCAGATGTCGAGAAAACGCACGTCACGGGCGTTGCGGGTGATGAACTGCCGGCGAGACTCCACATCCTCGCCCATCAGCACGCTGAACAGCTCGTCGGCAGTGGCCGCGTCGTCCAGCGTGACCTGCAGCAGGATCCGGGTGGCGGGATCCATCGTGGTCTCCCACAGCTCCTTGGCGTTCATCTCGCCGAGCCCCTTGTAACGCTGGATGGCGTCGTCCTTGGGCAGCCTCTTGCCGGCCCGGGTGCCCTGCTCGATCAGCGCGTCGCGCTCCCGGTCGGAGTAGGCGTACTCGGGCGTGTCCCGGGTCCACTTCAGCTTGTACAGCGGCGGCTGGGCGAGATAGACATACCCGGCCTCCAGCAACGGCCGCATAAACCGGAACAGCAGGGTGAGCAGCAGCGTGCGGATATGTTGGCCGTCCACGTCGGCGTCGGCCATCAGCACGATCTTGTGGTACCGCAGCTTGGAGATGTCGAACTCGTCGTGGATGCCGGTGCCGAGCGCGGTGATGATGGACTGGACCTCGGTGTTCTTCAGCACCCGGTCGATCCGCGCCTTCTCGACGTTAATAATCTTGCCGCGGATCGGCATGATCGCCTGGAACATGGAGTCCCGGCCTGACTTGGCCGACCCACCGGCCGAGTCGCCCTCGACGATGAAGACCTCCGACTCGCGTGGGTCAGTGGAACGGCAGTCCGCCAGCTTGCCGGGCAGGCCCATCGAGTCCAGTGCGCCCTTGCGCCGGGCCAGCTTGCGCGCCTCCTGCGCGGCCTTGCGCGCACGTGCCGCGGCACTCGCCTTGTTGATGATGACCCGGCCCTCGGACGGGTTCCGCTCGAACCAGTCGGCCAGCCATTCGTTGCAGGCCTTCTGCACGAACGTCTTGGCCTCGGTGTTGCCGAGCTTGGTCTTGGTCTGCCCCTCGAACTGCGGGTTGGCCAGCTTCACCGAGATGATCGCGGCCAGGCCCTCCCGGATGTCGTCGCCGGTGAGGTTGTCCTCCTTCTCCTTGAGCAGCTTCTTGTCCCGGGCCCACTTGTTGACGATGTAGGTCAGCGAGGTGCGGAACCCTTCGTCGTGGGTGCCGCCCTCGTGGGTGTTGATCGTGTTGGCGAAGGAGTAGATCGACTCGCCGTAGGACTGGTTCCACTGCATGGCGACCTCGACCGAGATTCCGACGCCCTCGGCCCCGAACGCGATCACCGACTTGTGGATCTCTGTCTTCGTCGCGTTCAGGTGCCGGACAAAATCCTCGATCCCGCCTTTGTACATGTAGGTCTTCTCGACGGCCGTCTCGTCCCGATCGTCCCGCACCGTGATGGACAGGCCGCGGTTGAGAAAGGCCATTTCCTGCAGCCGGCGGGTGATGGTCTCGAAGGAGTACTGCGTGGTCTCGAAGATGGTCTCGTCGGCCCAGAAGGTGATCGTGGTGCCGGTCCTGCGGGTCGGCGCGCCCTTGGCCAGCACGGTGGCCGGCTTGGTGTTGCGGTAGCTCTGCCGCCAGTTGAACCCGTCCCGCTGGATCTCCACCTCCAGCCGGCTGGACAGCGCGTTGACCACCGAGACGCCGACGCCGTGCAGCCCGCCGGAGACCGCGTAGGACTTACCGTCGAACTTGCCGCCGGAGTGCAGCGTGGTCAGCACGATCTCGACCGCCGGCCGCTTCTCCACCGGGTGCCGGTCGACCGGGATGCCGCGACCGTTGTCCGAGACCCGGACGCCGCCATCGGCCAGGAGGGTGACCACGATGGTGTCGCAGTACCCAGCCAGGGCCTCGTCGACTGCGTTGTCCACGACCTCCCACACGAGGTGGTGCAGGCCACGCTCACCGGTCGACCCGATGTACATGCCAGGGCGCTTGCGGACCGCTTCCAGGCCTTCGAGTACGGTGATCGAGCTCGCGCTGTAGGAGTTAGGCTGAGCCTTCGGCGCCACGCGGATCTGCTCTCTCCCGCAATGCTGCGGGTGCCACTGTCGATCGAGATGCGCGTACGACGCTCTGAAGGGCCATAGGCGCGAGTAACAGCTTCCAGTCTACCGGTAAGCCGATCCACGAGCCGGCATTGGACCCCCCTGTGGAGACCGGTGCGTCCCGAAAGCCGAGCCGCGATGCTCCCCCACGCGGGCTGGTACTGGTCCGGGTCCACGGCCCGATCAGCCGACCCGATATCCAACCGGCCGGTCAGCCCGGCACCGGCGGGCTGACCCGGGCCGGCACGACGGCGGCCACGAGCGCGGCTAGCGCGGCGACGCCCTCGGCGACAGCGCTGGCGGTCTTCTCGGCGTACCAGATGGGCTCGTACATGCTCGGGATCGGGCCGATCGCCCCAACGTCGACGTACCGGTAGAGCACGACGGCGGCCACGCCACCGGCGGCGACCAGGAACGCCACCAGGTACACGGGTCGCCTGGGCACCAGCAGGATCAGCAGCGCCGCGAGCCCGGCCAGCCCGGCTTCCACCCGGAACAGGTCGCCCTGGCTGAGGCCGCTGCCGCGTACGACGTCGAAGCCCTCGGCGAGATTGAGGTGGACGTAGGTGTCGTACGCCAGGCCGGCCGCGACGACCACCCGGAGCAGCAGGTTGCGGACGCTCAGCCGGCGGCGACGCCCCTCGGTCGTACCAGGCACTGTCACACTCGATCACCACTCTCGCGCTGGTTTCACGTGGAACGTCGCCGGTGTGGTCACCTTTGCGCCATGTGGTG
>DATILL010000133.1:0-9217 GCA_035476575.1 Mycobacteriales bacterium | reverse complement strand
GTCGCCGTCTCCGGCAGGCCGCCGTCCAGCGCACGAGCGAGCCGGACCAGCCGCCCCGCCTCACCGGGCCGCACGTTCAAGGAACCCCGCAGCCACGCCCGCATGTCCGGCGCGTCATGCGCGGCAGCAAGACCCCGGACCTCGGCCTCCCGCACCAGCGGCAGCAGCACGCTGCCGGTGAACCGAGAGACCTGCTGGAACCCCCGTACCAGCACCTCGTCAACCTCGGCGTCAGAAAGCAAAGACCAGCCGACGCCACCACACAGGTCCAGCAGAGCAGAGAACTGCTCGACCAGGGCGACCGCGTTCGACATAGGAGAAGGATAAACAGAGCCACCGACAGAACCGGACCGCCAAGGTGAGGGAGCGAGAAAAAGTTGAGAAACTTCGGTGAGTACAACGGCGAGCGCACAGAGTAGTTCCGGCGTGAGGAGGAAGACGAGAAACCTCGGTGAGCACAACGGCGAGCGCCCAGAGTAATCCCGGTGGCAAGCCCCGCTACGCCCAAGATCACGAGATCCGGTTGGAGAATTAGGCGATCGTCCAGGTTGGCCGGGCCGAGGGAAAGGCTCGGGCGCCGGAAAGAGTTCTTCCCGGCGCCCGGCGGTTCGAGCAGGTTAGTCGTCAGTGGCCGGTGACCAGTGCGGCCTGCTTCGTCTCGACAGCCGGCGTTTCCTCGGTAACCGCCACGGCCGGTTGGGCCACGGCCGGTTCGGTCATGGCCGGTTCCGTTACGGCCGGTTCCGTTACGGCCGGTTCGGCCACGATCGGGTCCGCCACAGCCGCCGTGGTCTCGGCCACCTTTGCGTCGAGCGGGAGCGCGCCGGCCGGCTGAGCGTCGGCCGGGGGCTCGGCGGTGCCGGTGGGCTCGATGGTGCTGGTCACGACGGTGCTCGTCACGACGGTGCGGGTGCGCAGCAGCAGGGCACACAGCGGCACGACGGCGAGCATCACGATCCCGGCCACCAGGAACGCCGTCCGCAGCCCGTCGGTGTACGCCTCGTTCGCCGCCTGGGTGATCTGCTCGACGATGAACGGCGGCGCGTCGGCCGGTGGGGTACTGTTGCCCCGCTCGGTGAGCTGCGTGACGATCGAGCCGGCGGCCCCGGGCGGCAGCGGCAGCGCGGCCAGCTTGCTGGTCAGGTGCGTGGTGAACAGGTGCTCCACGATCGTGCCGAGCACCGCCACCCCGAAGACCGCCCCGACCTGCCGGCTGGTGTTGTTGATGCCGGACGCCAGCCCGGCCCGCCACGGCGGCACCGCGGTGATCACGGCCGCGACCAGCGGCGCCAGCAGCAGCCCGAAGCCGATCCCGAACGCGGTCAGCGGCCACACCAGCAGGGCGTAGCTGGAGTCCGGCTGGAGTATGACGAAGCTGACCAGGCTGCCGCCGGCGAGCAGCGAGCCGACCAGCACCGGCACCCGGAAGCCCACCTTGGCGGCCAGCCAGGTCGACAGCGGCGCGCAGAAGAACATCGCCAGCGTCATCGGCAGCAGGTCGACGCCCGACAGGAACGCGCTCGACCCCTGCACGATCTGGAAGAACTGGGCGAAGAAGAACGCCGCCCCGATCAGCGCGAAGCCGACCACCAGGATGGCCAGGTTGGCCGCGCTGAACACCCGCTGCCGGAACAGGTCCAGCGGCACCATCGGCTGCGTCGTCCGGGCCTGGACCAGCACGAACGTCGCCAGCGACAGGCCCGCGCCGACCAGGCAGCCGACGATCAGCGGCGAGCCCCAGTGCTTGTTGTTGCCCTCGATCAGCGCGTAGGTGAGCAGGCTCAGGCCGACGATGGCGACCACCTGGCCGAGACCGTCGATCTTGCCGGCGTCCGGGTTGCGCGAGTCACGCAGCAGCCATGCCCCGAAGATCATCCCGAGCACGGTGAACGGGATGTTGACGTAGAAGATCCACCGCCAGTCCAGGGAGTCCACCAGCGCGCCGCCCAGCATCGGGCCGATCGACAGCGCGATCCCGCCGAGCGCGGAGTAGAGTCCGACCGCCTTGGTCCGCTCCTCCCGGGTGGTGAACGCCGAGACCACCAGCGCCATCCCGCCGGTGGCCATCGCGGCACCGCCGACGCCCTGCACCGCACGGCCGACGTTCAGCCAGAGCAGGTCGCTGGCGAGCCCGCACAGCACCGAGCCCACGGTGAAGACAAACAGGCCGCCGAGGAACGTCTTCTTCCGGCCGAACCGGTCGCCGAGCGTGCCGGCGAGCAGCAGCAGCACCGCGAACGGCAGCGTGTAGGCGTCGACCACCCACTGCAGCCCGGACATCGAGGCGTCCAGGCTGCCGCGGATGTGCGGCAGTGCGATGATGACGATCGTGCTGTCCAGCAGGACCAGGAAGAGTCCGAGACAGGCGATGGCCAGGGTGCTGATCTGGTACGAGCGTTGCCTGCTGGGCACGGGTGCTCCCGGTGGGTCATGCGCGGCCGACCGCGCGACGGACCTGTTCCTCATCCACCACCTGATCCGGCCGGGCGGCTAGTCCGGACACCCCCCTGAAGAATGACGGCCAATGCTCCGCCGAGCTTCGGTCTGATCCCCGGACGGCGAGATCCGGACACCTTTCGGCGGACCAACATAATTCGCGTCGGGGTGTTGACGGCGGGCTTTCGTCCGTCTTATGGTCGCTTGTGGCACACGGTTGAGCTCGCTATCGCCGCGACAGAAGCCGTGTAAGTCCTTCGTATCAGAGGTCTCAGCCCTCTGCCTTCTCTCGCCGTTCTGCTGTCCGTGTTTCGGACCCGGCCGAAGGACTGTCATGACTGTACGCGTCGCTGTCGTTGGGGCTGGAATCTCCGGCCTGTCTACCGCCTACCACCTGCCCGACGACGTGGAGGTCACCCTGTACGAGAAGGACGACCGCCCTGGCGGCCACGCCAACACGATCCTGGTCGAGGACAGCGGCCAGACGATCGGCATCGACACCGCGTTCGTGGTGTTCAACGGTCGCACCTACCCGCAGATCTCGGCATTCTTCGCCGAGCTCGGCGTCGCGGTCCTGGACCACAACGGCGGCTTCAACTTCTTCGACCTCGACTCCGGGCTGAACTACGGCACCGCGGAGTTCGAGTGCACCGAGGCCGAGATCGCGGCACGCTACCCGGCCGACTTCCTGCCGATCTGGCGAGACGCCCAGCGTTTCCACCGGGAGGCGCCGCGGGACTTCCTGCGCAAGCGGACCGACGTCCCGCTCGGCGAGTACCTGGACCGCAACGGCTACACCGACGCCTTCAAGTACAGCTACGTCGTGCTGCTGGCCACCGCGGTGTGGTCGGTGCCGGCCGAGCTTATCTGGGAGATGCCGGCCACCACCGTCATCGCCTTCTACATGTCGCACGACCAGGGCGGTCTCGGCGGCCTGTCGGTGGCCTGGAAGACGGTCTCCGGCGGCAGCATCAACTATGTCCGCGCGGTCTGCTCATCGATCAACGGCCGGGTGCTGGTCAGCTCGCCGGTCACCGGCGTCCGTGAGGAGCCCGACGGTGTGGTGATCACCACGGCGGACGGCCACGCCCGCTACGACTACGCCGTTCTGGCCGCGCACGCGGACCAGACGCTGGCCATGCTGGAACGGCCCACCCCGGCCCAGGTCGCCATACTGGAGAAGGTGCGGTACAGCTCCACCGAGGCGATCCTGCACACCGACGCGCGCACCATGTCGCCGGACCGCGGGCGCTGGAACAGTTGGAACTACGGCATGAAGTCGGTCGACGGCCGGACCAGGACCTGGGTCGCCTACTACATGAACAAGCTGCAGGGGTTCACCGCGTCGACGGACTACTTCGTGACGTTGGACTCACCGGTCGTGCCGCGCGAGGAGGCCGTCATCTGCGAGCTCCCGTACACCCACCCGATCATCAACATGGAGGTGCGCAACATGCAGCGCACCATTTACTCCGTCAACGAGGGTGGCCGGGTCAAGCTCGCCGGGTCGTACTTCCACTCGCCCAAGATCGGGCACGACCTGATCGGCTCGCACGAGGCCGGCTACGTCTCCGGAACCAAGGCGGCCGGCGCGATTGCGACCGAGCTGCGGGCCGCTGCCTGAGAACGGGCGGCCCAGCCCCTGTCCGGATGTCGCCCGCCCGCCGATCTCAGTACGCAAAACGGTTTCCAGCCCCACCGCTGTCCAGATCACCGCCGTTCCAGCCCAACTCCGTTCCAGCCCCACTCCGTTCGATCGCGTTCCAGCGCTGTACCACCCACCTTTTCTGGAGGAGCACAATGTCCGCTCAGGTCACCGCCGCCGAGGCCAAGGACTGGCTCGTGGAGAAGCTCGCCGTCCGGCTCGGTGTCGAGCAGTCCGAGATCGACCCCAACCAGTACTTCGACGAGTTCGACCTGGACTCCACCGAGGCGCTGATCCTGGCCGGTGAGCTGGAGAGCTGGCTCGGGTTCGAGCTGGAGGCCACAGCGCTGTGGTACCACCCGACCATCGCCGCGCTCTCCGAGCACATCGCCGAGGAGCATGCCCGTCATGCCGCGGCCGCCTGACCGCGGCCCCACCGCTCGTTCCCCGCTGCTGCGCCCGACCCGTCCGGCGCACGGCGCCGAGCGGCTGCGGGCCTACGGCGTGCACCCGGGTGGGCTCCCGGCCGACGTCTGGCAGGGGCTCGGTGCCGCGCTCCCGCCCGACGTCGGCCTGGCGGTGTTCGACCTGCAGACCATGCCGGAGTACTTCGAGGCCGCGCTGACCGGCGCGCAGCCGGCGATCAGCCTGGCGGAGATGGCCCGGCGCTGCATGCTGGAGCTGACCGCCAGCCACCCGCCGGGCCTGCCGTTCACGCTGGTCGGCTGGTCCTTCGGCGGGGTGGTCGCGTTCGAGCTGACCCGCCGGATGTACGCCGGGGCCGCCCCGCTCGGGCTGGCCGTGCTGGACAGCATCGCGCCCACCCCGGACTTCAAGCGGACCGACGAGCTGCTCGAACCGCCGCTGCTGGTCCGCTGGTTCGCCATGTACCTGGCGGCCAAGCGGGGCAGGCCGCTCACGGCCGAGCCGGGCGTCGGCGGCGAGACGGCCGAGGACGGGCTGGCCGAGGTGCTGGCGACCGCGACGGCGACCGGCGTGCTGCCGGCCGACACCACGATGCCTGGGCTGCGCAAGCTCTACGACAGCTTCGTGGCCGGGCTGGTGCGCAACAACCGGCTGGTGCTGCCGTACGAGCCCGGCTGGTCCGACCGACCGCTGACCCTGGTCAAGCCGGTCCGAGGCCTGCTGCCGGACCACGGCCTGCTCGGCTGGGACGAGCTCGCCCCGGTGCGGGCGGTGGCCAGCCCCGGTGACCACTACTCCATGCTCTTCGACCCGTCCGCCTGGGCGCTGGTCGCGGATCTCATCAGTAGGCCGGCAGTGTCGACGGCTGCGTAGTCCACCCCAACGGAGCCGGCCCCAGGACGGAGCCGACCGTTCAGACGCTCCGACGCTCCTTCCGGCTCGACGGCCGAGGGCTCAATTCTCGTCACAGCGACGATTGCGAGGAACTGGCGTGAACACCCCATTGGACCCTGCGACCGCGCGGCGGTTGGCCGAGAACCCCATCGCCATCGTTGGACTGGCCGGGCTGTACCCGAAGTCGCGCAACCTGCGTGAGTTCTGGCGGAACGTCGTCGACGCCAAGGACTGCATCGAGGACGTGCCGGAGAGCCACTGGCGGATCGACGACTACTACGACCCGGACCCGCATGCCGAGGACAAGACCTACTGCCGGCGCGGCGGGTTCCTGCCGGAGGTGCCGTTCAACCCGGTGGAGTTCGGCATGCCGCCGAACACCCTGGAGGTCACCGACGTCCTGCAGCTCCTGTCGCTGGTGGTCGCGCGGGACGTGCTGCGGGACACCGGCGCGCATGGGTCGTCGTGGTACGACGCCGGCCGGACCGGCTGCATCCTCGGCATCACCGGGGCGAACTCGCTGACCCAACCGCTGTCGGCCCGGCTGCAGACGCCGGTGCTGAAGGAGGTCGTGAAGAGCTGCGGGCTGTCCGACGCCGACGCCGACGAGATCGCGGAGCGGTTCAAGAAGGCCTACATCCCGTGGGAGGAGAACTCCTTCCCCGGCATGCTCGGCAACGTGGTCGCCGGTCGGGTCGCCAACCGGCTCGACCTCGGCGGCACGAACTGCACTGTGGACGCGGCCTGCGCCTCCTCGCTGGCCGCCGTCAAGCTGGCCATCAGCGAGCTCATCGAGCACCGCGCCGACCTGATGATCACCGGCGGCTGTGACGCTGAGAACACGATCCTGATGTACATGTGCTTCTCCAAGACGCCGGCGTTCTCCAAGTCGGGGACGATCCGGCCGTTCGACGAGAACGCCGACGGCACGCTGATCGGCGAGGGCATCGGCATGCTCGCGCTGAAGCGGCTGGCCGACGCCGAGCGCGACGGTGACCGGGTCTACGCGGTGATCCGCGGGCTCGGCACCTCCAGCGACGGCAAGTTCAAAAGCATCTACGCGCCGCGCGCTGAGGGCCAGATGGTCGCGCTGCGCCGCGCGTACGCCGACGCCGACGTCTCACCGGAGTCGATCGAGCTGTTCGAGGCGCACGGCACCGGCACCGCGGTCGGCGACCACACCGAGCTGACCGCGCTGGTCACGGTGCTCTCGGAGTTCACCGAGGACAGGCAGTTCGCCGCGATCGGCACGGTGAAGTCGCAGATCGGCCACACCAAGGCGGCGGCCGGCGCGGCGGGGTTGATCAAGGTCGCGATGGCGCTGCACCAGAAGGTGCTGCCGCCGACCATCAACGTCGAGACGCCCAACCCGCACGCCGACTTCAGCAACACCGCGTTCTACGTCAACTCGCAGGCCCGGCCGTGGGTGCTCGACCCGCGCCGGCCGGCCCGGCGGGCGGCCATCTCGTCGTTCGGCTTCGGCGGCACCAACTTCCACCTGGTGCTGGAGGAGCACACCGGCGAGTCCGCGCTGGTCCTGGGGCCGAACGCGCGGGCGGCCGTGTGGCACGCCGCCGACCCGGCCGCGCTGGCGGACAGGCTGGAGTCCGGCGCGGCTCCCGACGGCACGGCTGGCATTCCGGCCGGCAGCGCCCGGGTCGGCTTCGTGGCCCGGACCGACGAGGAGCTGGCCGAGCTGCGGGCGCTGGCCGCCGCGCAGCTCCGGGGCCGGGCCGACGCTGAGTCGTGGACCCACCCGAAGGGCATCGTCTACCGCCGGTCCGCCGCCCCCGTCGGCAAGGTCGCCGCGGTCTTCGCCGGGCAGGGCAGCCAGTACGTCGGCATGGGCCGGGAGGCCGCCGTGGCCATCCCCACCGTCCGGGCGGCGTACGACCAGGCGAACCAGCTCTTCACCAGCGGCGAGACGCTGGCCCGCACGGTGTTCCCGCCGCCGGCGTTCGGGGCCGAGGCCGGCCAGGCGCAGGAGGCCGCGCTGCGGCGCACCCAGTTCGCCCAGCCGGCGATCGGCGCGCTGTCGGTCGGCCAGTACCGGTGGCTCCGCGAGCTCGGCGTCACGGCGGACGGCGTGATCGGGCATAGCTTCGGCGAGCTCACCGCGCTGTGGGCGGCCGGCGCGCTGACCGACGACGCGTTCTTCGCGCTGGCCAAGGCCCGTGGCGCAGCGATGGCGCCGCGCTCGGCCGGTGCCGACCCGGGCAGCATGGCTGCGGTGCGCGCCCCGCTGGCCGACGTACAGGCACTCATCGCGGCGTACCCGGGTGTGGTCGTGTGCAACATCAACGCACCCGACCAGATCGTGGTGGGCGGGCCGACCGCGCAGGTCACCAGGCTGGTGGCCGACTCCGCGGCGGCCTCCCAGCTCCCCGTGTCCGCGGCGTTCCACACCGAGTTCGTGCAGCACGCGGTCGAGGCGTTCCGGTCCACTGTGGACGGTGTGCCGATGGCGGCGCCGACGGTGCCGGTGTACGCCAACACGCCGGGTGCGGTGTACGGCGCCGACGTGGCCGCGAACAAGAAGGTCCTGGCCGAGCAGCTCCGCAACCCGGTCGACTTCGCGGCCGGCATCAGGGCGATGTACGACGACGGCTTCCGGGTGTTCGTGGAGCTCGGGCCGAGGTCGGTGCTGACCGGCCTGGTGTCGCGGGTGCTCGCGGGCACCGACGCGGTCTGCCTGGCGGTGGACGGCGGCCCGGCCAAGAACGGCGAGGTGACGCTGAAGCGTGCCGCCGTCGAGCTGGCCGTGCTCGGCCTGCCGATCAGCGGGATCGACGCGCATGTCGCGCCTGAGGTGGTGGCGCCGGCCCGCAAGGGCATGGTGATCCCGCTCAACGGCATCAACTACGTGTCCGAGGCCCGCCGGAAGGCGTTCCGGGAGGCGCTGGCGGTGCCGTACGTGTCGACGTCCGCCGCACGGGTGCCGGTCGAGCCGGTGGTCGCGGCGGCTCCGGTTGCCGAGCTAGCGCCTGTGGTTGGGATGGTGCCTGTGGTTGAGCCGGTTCCGGTCGTCGCGGCGTCTCCCGTGGTGGAGGTTGCCCCAGTGGTGGAGGTCGCGTCCGTCGCCGCGGCCGCGCCGGTCGCCGGGGACGAGCTGACCGTGGTGACCGTGTCGCTGGCCGACCAGGTGACCGCGCACGCGGCCTTCCTGGACGGGCAGCTCGAGACCGTCCGCCAGGTGATCTCCGCGCTGGAGCAGCGTGTCCAGACCGGCCCTCTGTCCACTGTGGACGGCGTGCTGGCTACCGTGCGGCAGCAGGGTGCGGCGATCGCGGACGCGCACGTGCGGACCAGCCAGGCGCTCATCGGCTTCCTGCGGGACTACACCGGCTGCTCCCAGGCCCGCACCGGAGCCGTGGCCGCGTCCGTGGCGGTCGGGACGGAGCCAGACCGCGAGGCACTAGCCCCGGCCCCCGCGGTCGCGCCGACCGTGGTGACCATGGTCGCGCCTTCGACCCCCGAGCCGGTAGCAGCGCTCGCGCCTGAGCCTGTGCCGGTGGTGGTTGCCGTGCCCACGCCTGCCCCGGCGTTGGCCGCTGTTCCTGAGCCTGTGCCGGTGGTGGTTGCCTCGCCGTTGGTGGCTGAGGTTGAGGCGGTGTTGCTGGAGGTGGTGGCGGAGAAGACGGGGTACCCGGCGGAGATGTTGGACCCGTCGATGGATATTGAGGCGGACCTGGGGATCGACTCGATCAAGCGGGTGCAGATCATGGGTGCGTTGCAGGAGGCGTTCCCGCAGGCCGGCGAGGTGGAGCCGGAGCGGATGGCGGAGCTGCGGACCCTCGGTGACATCGTGGCGTTCCT
>DATILL010000132.1:0-3198 GCA_035476575.1 Mycobacteriales bacterium | reverse complement strand
TGCAGTCCGCCTGTTGCCACTGGCGCTCCTCGTCCTCGCCGACCCGTGCTGCTGCGAGTCTGGCGAGGACTGCTGATCGACCGCTGACGGCGCACTGACACCAGCTCGTGTCAGCCTGCCGTCACCGGCAGGTCAGCGACGACCAGCATGCTCTAGCTCGATGAGTACCGACTTCTCCATCCTTGCGACTGGGCCGTCGAGCTCCGGGGCGTCAACGCGGCCGCAGGCGGCGGAAGGTCACGCGAGGATCGCCGCGCTCGCCGACAAGGACTCCTTCGCCGAGCTCGGCAGCCAGGCGCGGCATCGGGTCACCGCGTTCGGGATGTCGGCCAAGCGCCCTGCCGGCGACGGTGTGGTCACCGGAACGGCCACGGTGGATGGTCGGGCAGTCGGTATCTTCGCGCAGGATCCGACCGCGCTGGGCGGGTCGCTCGGCGAGGTGCACGCCGCCAAGATCGTCCGGGTGCTGGACTACGCGGCCCGGGCCCGCGTTCCGGTGATAGGCCTGCTTGACTCCGGTGGGGCGCGCATCCAGGAGGGCGTCGGCTCGCTAGACGGTTACGGCGCGATCTTCCGGCGTAACGTGGCGCTGTCCGGGCGAGTTCCGCAGATCAGCGCCGTGCTGGGGTCATGCGCCGGCGGCGCGGTGTACTCGCCGGCGCTCACCGACATCGTGATCATGTCCGCCGAGGCGCGGATGTTCCTGACCGGCCCTCGGGTGGTGAAGGCGGTGACCTACGAGGACGTCGGCCCTCGTGAGCTGGGCGGGTCGGTCGTGCACAGCCGGGAGTCCGGCGTGGTGCACCTGGTCGCGGACACCGCGCAGGAGGCCACTGAGCTGGCTCGCGACGTGCTCGGCTACCTCCCGAGCTCGTGCTGGGAGCTGCCGGCCGAGTCGGTGCCGGTCGACTCGGAACCGATGCCGGAGATCCCGACCGACCAACGCCAGCCCTACGACGTCCGGCTGGTCATCAAGGGTGTCGTCGACGCCGGGAGCTTCCTGGAGCTCCAGGCCGGCTATGCCCGCAACATCGTGATCGGGTTCGCCAGGGTGGAGGGCCGCAGCGTGGGGGTGGTGGCCAACCAACCACTCTCCCGGGCCGGCGCGCTCGACATCAGCTCCGCGGAGAAGGGAGCGCGGTTCGTGCGGATGTGCGACGCCTTCGGGCTTCCCCTTGTCGTCCTTGTCGACACACCGGGTTTCCTGCCGGGTACGGCGCAGGAGAAGGGCGGGGTCATCCGCAAGGGCGCCAAGCTGTTGTACGCCTTTGCCGAGGCGGTTGTGCCGCGCGTGACCGTCGTGTTGCGGAAGGCGTTCGGCGGGGCCTACATCGTGATGAACTCCCGCTCGCTCGGTGCGGACGCGGTGTTCGCCTGGCCGGGCGCCGAGCTTGCCGTGATGGGCGCGGAGGGCGCCGTGGATGTGGTCTGGCGCCATGATCTGGAACAGGACCCGTGGCGACGCGACGAGCTGGTCGCCCGCTACCGCGAGGAGGCGATGGCCGCTGGCCGTTCCGCGGAGCGCCTGTCGGTTGACGAGGTGATCGAGCAGGGCCAGACCCGGTACGCCGTCGCGGCCACGCTGCGCTCCCTGGCAGGTGCGGTACAGCCCGGCTTCCGGCACGACAACCTGCCCCAGTGAGCCGGTCGATCCCAGTGAGCCGGTCGATAATGACCGGTCGATCCCGGGAGGCGGCACCATGACTCGCAGGTTTGCCGGTGTCGCCGAGCTGGCCGCCGCGGCTGGTGATGACCTGGGCCACAGCGAATGGCATCAGGTCAGCCAGCAGGACGTGGATCGCTTCGCCGCGCTCACGGGGGACCGGCAGTGGATCCACGTCGACCCTGACCGCGCCGCCACCGGACCGTTCGGCACCACTATTGCGCACGGCTACTACCTGCTGTCCATGCTGACCGTCCTCCTCGGGGAGATCTTCGAGATCACCGGGGTCGGCATGGTGCTCAACACGGGGGTGGATGCGGTGCGGTTCATCCAACCGGTTCCCGTCGGGTCCGCGATCAGGGCGGCGGCCCGGCTGGCGACCGTCCAGGTGGGGCGGCGGGGCGTCGCGCGGCTTGCCATCGATGTGATGATCTTCGCCGACGGCAAGCCGGACCCGGTGTGCACCACCACCGTGCACAGCCTGGTCCGTCCACCGCTTCAGCTTGCCAGGGCTCAGCTTGCCAGGGCCGGGTCCTGAGTGATGATCTCGGCGTACCTGCGTTGCAGCGCATGCCCTGGACGTAGGCCGAGCTCGGCATCCAGCCGGTGCCGGGTGCGGTGGAACAGCTCCAGCGCCTCGCCCTGCCGGCCGGAGCGGTACAGCGCGAGCATCAGCAGCTCACAGAACCGCTCGCGCAGCGGGTACTGGGCGACGAGCTGCTGCAGGTCCGGGACGGTGTGTCGCTGGTCGCCGATGGCAAGGCGGGCGCTGATCAGGTCCTCCCGTACCGTCAGCCGGCGCTCATCGAACAACGCGGCCGCCGCCCGGCAGCGCAGCCCGTCCCCGGCGTCCAGCAGTGCCGGGCCCCTCCACAGCCGCAGCGCCTCGGTCAGCAGCTCCAGGGCCTGCTCCGGTCGGCTGGGCAGCGCGGCGGCACCCCGCGCGGCGAGGTCGAGGAACCGGTTTCCGTCCACCTGCTCGGCGGAGATGTCCAGGAGGTACCCGTTGTGCACGGTCCGCAGCGCCGTGCGGCCCGCGGCCCGGTCCGCTGGCGGATCGAGGATCTTGCGCAGCCGGGCGGCATGCGCCTGCAGAGCGTTGCGGATGTTGCCGAGATCCTGGCCGGACCACAGCTCGTCGGCCAGCTCCTCGTAGGAGATCGCCTGGCGCACGTTCAACGCCAGCGTGGCGAGCATCGCGCGCACCTTGTTGGCCGCGACAGGGGTTGGTCGCCCGTCAGTCGAGACCGTCACTGTTCCCAGGATGTCGACGTGCACGGCACCTCGAGGCTTATGCAAAACGCAGTTTGGAGAAGTGCAATGCCCGTACGGCGCGGAAGGCTGTGTCATAGGTGGATAGCGGCCGGCGGTAGTCGGTGTGCATGCACCGCCATGTCTTGAAGTTCGCGATCGCGCGTTCGACCACATAGCGGATCTTGTTGACCGCGGTGTTGAACTCTTTCTGCCAGGGCAGGAGCTCACCTCCGGGTGGCTTACGGAACGGTGTGATCAGCCCGGTGCCCAGGTATCCTTTG
>DATILL010000131.1:0-9548 GCA_035476575.1 Mycobacteriales bacterium | reverse complement strand
GTACAGTCAGTCCGAGCTCGATGAGATCGCGGCGAAACTGAACAGGCGACCTCGGCAAACGTTGGGGTTTAAGACTCCTGCAGAGGTGCTTGACCAAGCACTGATGAAGGCTGCTGATGCACTCACCGATTGAGATCGCCGGTCGCAGCAGAGTTACGAGTGTGGCTGAAGGATGTGCTCCAGCACGCCGAACCCTATATGTCCGACCTGGACATTGACAAGGGCAACCTGTGGTACATGAATCTTCTCAAGATGCTGCGGGAGGCCGGGTTCGGAATCCTGCGCGTCACCCCGAAGAACCGCCAGTCACGGTGGCTACACTTTGAGGCCGGTGCGCTCTCGATGCTTGCGGACGGCGAGCGGGTGGCACCGGTCCTGTTTCGAGTCGACAAGAGCGAGCTGATCGCCCCGTTGGCGCAGATGCAGGTTACGCCATGCGAGCGGGCTGAGATGCTCAAGCTTGTCCACAGCATTAACCGGGCGTCGGTGAGGCCGCCGACACCGCCGCCCTTGGACGATGCCAGGTTGGAGAGGTCCTTTAACCAGTGGTGGCCGAAACTTGAGACACAGCTCAAGGCGCTCGCTGTGGACGACGCGGATGATACTAGCGGACCGGCCCCCGCGGAGCGTCGAGGAGATTCAGCGGGAAACGCTCGTGTACGTCATCGAAACCCGGAAGATGCTCCACGACCCGGCTATACTGCTCCCTGAGCGGTACCTGTTCCGGGTGTTTCGCGAGCTTACCCCCGATCTGAATCACCCGGCCATGGTGGATCTAGTCAACGCGAGTGCCCGAATAGTGGCCGTCGCGCGTAGGGATCGCACCAATGTGCCCGAAGTGCTCATGGCTGCCATTGACGAACTCCGCCAGCCGCTTGAGTTCCTCGTGGACTGCGCTCACCAGCAGGCGTCGCTCCGCGAGCGGTACAGACCTGCATTACCCACAGACTGAGCCACTGAGCTCACGGAGGGCGCCTGACCAATAAGGGCTTGGATTGGGCTGCGGATCCATGTTGCTGCGGAAAGCACACTCGGTGGGGTAGTGGATGGCGCTGACCTCGCCATCCGAGCATTCCAGTGGTCGCTGAGAAGATCCGCATCCCAAGGGAGTCGAGACGGCGGCGGCGCCCCGGCACGAGCGCCGCCACCCCCGGTAGCTGTCCGCCGTGGTGACCGTCAGCCGCGGTGACCGTCAGCCGGTGAGCCCGCGGACGAGCCGCATCCGCTCCTCAAGGTCGGCGGTGAGGCTGTCCAGCGCCCGCTCGGCCACGCCGTCGAGCACCGTGCCCACCCGGTCCAGGTCCGGTGGCGTCTCCGGCAGCCGGCGGTTGGCATTGCCGTGGAAGGCCGCCATGAGCTGGCTCGCGGCCGTCCCGGCGACGTACTCGAAGAACGGCGGCGGGTCCGGCAGGGTGAGCGCGAGCCTGGCGTACCGCTCCTGGACAGACACCGGCACCAGGTCCCAGATCCAGTGGAAGACCGTGCACTGGGGTGCGTACCGGCCCAGCGCGTCGTAGGCGGCCTTGCCCAGCAACCTCGGGTGCAGCCCGGGGTCAAGCTGGATCAGGTGGGCGTCCCAGAGCACGCCCCACCAGGCGGCTAGGCGCATGGCGGCCTGCTTGCCCGGCGGGGCCAGCCAGACGCCCGCGTTGACGAAGTAGTGCTCGATCTTGGTCGCGCTGCTCAGCCAGGTGCTCGTCCCGGGCACCACGAACCCGGTGCGGGTCGGGTCGCCGGGCAGGCCGCGCAGGTTGATGTCGAAGTGGTGGTGCCAGGTCGAGTCAGCGAGGATGCGGCCGACCGACGCCGAGTGACCTTCGTACGCCGACAGCACGCCGATCTTGCGCCCGACGTTGGCCCCCGGGTCGATAATGGTGCCCCGCGCGATGACCTCGGCGGCCACCCCGCCGGGCCATTCGCTGGCCGGGTTCGGCGCGGGCGCCAGCGCCTCGCCCTCGTGCTGGTGGTCGGGGAAGATGTCGATCGGTCCGAGCGGGCTGCAGAGCACCTGGTGCGGGCGCTTCCACAGCACGCCGCCCCAGTACCACGTGAGCTCCAGCGGCTGCGGGGTGGCGTCGGACTGGTCCTCGAACTGGAAACCGGCGGTGGGGCCGGGCCGCAGCGTGTCGTTCCAGTTCGGCGGTGCCGCGTCCGGCGCCGGTAGCTGCCGCATCTTGCCGGCCCGGGGCAGGTTCCCGAAGGCGGCGCCGAGATCGGCGTGGTCGCCGGTGATGAGCACCCCGCCCTTGTGGTCGTCCATGAAGGTCTTGGCCGCGGCCAGCTCGGCCGCGGTGAGCTGCGGCGCGGCGTCGAAGCTGTAGATCCACAGCTCGTCGAAGGCGTCCAGGGCCAGGGCCTGTGCCAGGTCCAGCCCGCTGTGGTCGGCGCTCGGGTCGGCGGCCCGGTGGACGGTGGTGATCGAGAACTGCACCCAGAAGTACGGGTCGGTGGTGAGCGTCGCCATTACCTGCTTGAGGCCCAGAAAGGCGCCTCCGTCGAACTGGATCGGTCCGTCGGCATAGAACAGGATCTTCACCGTGACCGGCTGGTGGAGCCACGGGTAGATCTTCGACCAGTCCGGGATCTGCCAGCGTTCGACGATCTCCTTGCGGACGTCGTCGATGGTGTCATGTCGAGCCATGTCGCCCTCCGGTGCGGCTGCCCGTGGATGCAGGCGCAGCCTCGACCCCTCCCGTTGAGGGGCGCACACAGGCACAGAGGGCGCCGTGCCCGGCCGGGATACGGTTCCGCCGAGTCCCTCCCCATTCTGGCGGTACGGCGGTACGGCGGTACGGCGGATCGGCGGATCGGCGGATCGGGGCAATGGGGCGGCGCTGCGCGCGGTTGCCGACGCTTTCGGCGTGCCACGCCGTACCGTGTCGCAGGTGACCGGAGCGACCAGCCGCGGCAAGGTGATCGCCATCGACCCGGCGCCCGTCGGCGCGGCCGGCACGCTGGCCACGCTCCGCGGCGACGCGTGACCAGATGGCCGTGAACGACATGGCGCCGGAGCTGGCGCTGGCCGTGGGCGCCGTGGTCGTCCTGGTCGGCGTGCTCGCCGTCCGGCTGTCGGCCCGGTTCGGGCTGCCCAGCCTGCTGATCTACCTCGGCATCGGGGTGGTCATCGGCGAGAATGTGATCGGCGTCCAGTTCAACGACGCCGACCTGGCCCGGCTGCTCGGCATGTGGGCGCTGGTGCTCATCCTGGCCGAGGGTGGCCTGACCACCCGCTGGTCTGCGGTCCGCGACGCGGTGCCGCTCGCCGTGGTGATCTCCACCGTCGGGGTGGCGGTCTCCACGGCGATCACCGGCGCGCTCGCGGTCGCGCTGCTGGGCCTGGACTGGCGGACCGGCCTGCTGCTCGGCGCGGTGGTGTCCTCGACCGACGCGGCGGCGGTGTTCTCCACCCTGCGCCGGCTCACCGTGCGGCACCGGATCATGGCCACGCTGGAGCTGGAGTCCGGTTTCAACGACGCCCCGGCCGTGATCCTGGTCACGCTGCTGTCCGCCAGCACGGCGTTCGACGGGGTCCGCCCGGTGGCCGCGGCGCTGGCGATGGTGGCCTACGAGCTGGTCGTCGGGGCGGTGCTCGGGGTCGCGGTCGGCTGGCTCGGCGCGGCGGTGCTGCGGCGCTCCGCCCTGCCGGTGGCGGGCCTGTACCCGCTGGCCACGGTCGCGTTCGCGGTGCTCGCCTACGCCACGACGACGCTGCTGCACGCCTCCGGCTTCCTGGCCGTCTACCTTGCCGCGCTGGTGCTCGGCAACGCCCGGCTGCCGCACCGACAGGCGACCCTCGGCTTTGCCGAGGGGCTGGCCTGGCTGGCCCAGATCGGGCTGTTCGTGCTGCTCGGGCTGCTCGCCACGCCGAGCCGGCTGCCGGACGCCCTGTGGCGCGCGGTGGCGATCGGCGGCGTGCTGCTCCTGCTGGCCAGGCCGGTCTCGGTGCTGCTGTCGGCGGTGTGGTTCCGGGTGCCGTGGCGGGAACAGGCGTTCATCTCCTGGGCCGGGCTGCGCGGTGCGGTGCCGATCGTGCTGGCCACCATCCCGATGTCGTATGGCCTGCGGGACGGTGATCGGCTGTTCGACATCGTGTTCGTGCTGGTCGTGGTGTTCACGCTGGTCCAGGGCACGTCGCTGCCGGCGGTGGCCCGGCTGCTGCAGGTGGCCGAGCCGGACCAGGCGCGCGAGGTGGAGGTCGAGGCCGCCCCGCTGGGCGAGCTGGACGCTGACCTGCTGCAGATCACCATTCCGGCCAGGTCCCGGCTGCACGGGGTCTACATCGACGAGCTGCGGCTGCCCGAGCAGGCCGTCGTCTCGCTGCTGGTGCGGGACGGGCGGGCCCGGGTGCCCGGCCCGGCCACCCGGCTGAACCGGGGCGACCAGCTCCTCGTGGTGGCCACGGCGGGTTGCCGGGACGCCACCGAACGCCGGCTGCGGGCGGTGAGCCGGGCCGGCCGGCTGGCCCGCTGGTACGGCGAGACCGGCAGCCCCCGCGGTCACTGACGACAGGAAAAGGCCGCCGGGCACGATTCCTGGTTGCCGCGCGTTACGGTAGCGCGACGCTGTGTCGGAACGTATTCTGTGCGCTTACCTCACGATCTTCCCGCGGGCGGGTCGGACCACCCTGGTCCGGTCCGCTTCTGGATTAGGGCCGTGCGGTTGTGCGCAGCAGTAGGCAGAGAAGCCATCGCCCGGTGACGGGTCTGTTGTGCCTGATGGGGGACCGAGAGGCGGTGGAAGATCATGGCGAGTAATGCCTCGACCGGCTCGGACCAGCAGGCGGAGCCGGCCTCCGGGCCGGCCGAGCCCACGCTGCCTCCGAGCACGGCAGCGCCCGTCAGAGCGACCGCCCAGAAGGCGACCGCCGCGAAGAAAGCACCCCGGACAGGAGCGGCCAGCACGATCCCGCCGGCCGCGAAGAGGCCCTCGGCAAGAAAGGCGACCGTCGTGACGAAGACCACCGAGCACCCGCCCGTGCCTGCTGGGACGGACTGGAGTGCCAGCGAGCTGGCCGACGTACGCACCGAGCTGGTGACCCAGCTCGCCGAGCTGAAGGCCGAGTACGAGCACGCCATCGCCGAGCTCAACGACATGCAGAACTTCGCTCGCGACGGCGCTGGTGACGACCAGGCCGACACCGGCACCAAGACCTTCGAGCGCGAGCAGGAGCTGTCCATCGCGCACAACCGGCTGGACCTGCTCACCCAGGTCGAACGGGCCATCGAGAGGATCAACGCCGGCACGTACGGCATCTGCGAGGGCTGCGGCAAGCCGATCGCGAAGGCCCGGCTGCAGGCGTTCCCGGGCGCGACGCTGTGCGTCGAGTGCAAGCAGCGGGAGGAGCGGCGCTGACCGACCGGCCCGCGGGCGAGCTGCTGCCGCCTGGGCAGGACAATGGCGGGGTGACCAAGGGCAGGACCACCAGCGCAGGCTCGACCACCAGCGAGACCACCGCCGGTACGGCGGCCGGCGAGGACGGCGCGGCGGCGCGGCGGCGCACCGGCCTGCTGGCCGGGGTGGCCGCCGCGGTGTTGGTCGCCGACGTCCTGTCCAAGATCGTCGTGATCGCCACGCTGTCCGGCCGGCCGCCGTTGAAGCTGGCGGGCGGCCTGGTCTACCTGGTTGAGGCACGCAACTCCGGAGCGGCGTTCTCCCTGGCCCAGGGCGCCACGGTGCTGTTCACCGCCATCGCGGTGGTCGTGATCGCGGTGATCCTGCGGACCGCGTCCCGGCTGCGGTCGGTGCCCTGGGCGGTCTGCCTCGGGCTGATCCTCGGGGGCGCCGCGGGCAACCTGATGGACCGGCTGTTCCGCTCGCCCGGGCCGCTGCGCGGCTGGGTGGTCGACTGGGTCAGCCTGCTCGACCCGGCCGGCCGGGTCTGGCCGGTGTTCAACCTGGCCGACTCGGCGATCGTGTCCGGCGGGGCGCTGGCCGTGCTGCTCGCGTTCCGCGGCGTCGAGCTGACCGGCGCCCGGACCCGCCCAGCCGGCCGGCGACCCACCCGCCGACCGTGAGCGAGGACTGGCGCCGGCTGGCTGTCCCGGACGGGTTGGAGGGGCTGCGGCTGGACACCGCGCTGGCCCGGCTCTTCGGGCTGTCCCGGACGGCGGCGGCCGGGCTGGTCGAGGGCGGCGAGGTGTTCGTCGACGGCGCACCCGCCGGCAAGTCCGACCGGGTTCGCGCCGGCGCCTGGCTGGAGGTCACGCTGCCGGTGCCGCCGGCCGCCACGGCCGAGCCGGCACGCCAGGTGCCCGGCCTGGTCGTGCTGTACCGCGACGACGACATCGTGGTGGTCGACAAGCCGGTTGGCGTGGCCGCGCACCCCGGCCCCGGCTGGGACGGCCCGACGGTGACCGGTGGGCTGGCCGCCATGGGGCACCAGATCGCCACCTCCGGCGCGGCCGAGCGGCAGGGCGTCGTCCACCGGCTGGACGCCGGCACGACCGGGCTGATGGTCGTCGCCATCAGCGAGCGGGCGTACGCCGACCTGAAGGACCAGTTCCGCCAGCGCACCGTGGACAAGCGCTACCACGCCCTGGTGCAAGGCCACCCAGACCCGTCCCGGGGCACCATCGACGCGCCCGTCGGCCGGCATCCCAGGTACGACTGGAAGTTCGCCGTGGTGGCCGATGGCAAGCCGAGCGTGACCCACTACGACACGATCGAGGCGTTCCGGGCCGCGTCGTTGCTGGACGTCAAGCTGGAGACCGGCCGGACCCACCAGATCCGGGTGCACATGGCGGCGGTCCGGCATCCGTGCGTCGGCGACCTGACCTACGGCGCCGACCCCACCCTCGCCAGCCGGCTGGGGCTGGCCCGGCAGTGGCTGCACGCCAGCCGGCTGGCGTTCCGGCACCCGGGCGACGGGCGATGGATGGAGCTCACCAGCGACTACCCGACCGATCTGGCCCGCGTGCTGGAGCGGGTGCGGGCCGAGTCGTGAGCCGGTCCGGCCTTCTCGCGGGACGCCGGGGGGGGGTCGCGCTCCCCGCCGTCCTGGTCGCGCTGCTCGGTGCTGCGGTGTGGGCGACGGTGGGCCGGCTCAGCCCGTCGGCGCCGGAACGCACCGGCAGCGTCACCCGGCTCGGCCCGAACGACGGCGAGCCCGTCGCCGGTTATGTCCAGCGCACCCGCGCCGTGCTGGCCGGGCGGGTCGAGGCCGAGCCGGCGTACGCGCTGGTGGCCTTCGGCCGCTACCTGCGACCGGCCGCCGTCCCGGCGCTGCTCGGCCGGGCGGACGTGGTCGAGCAGCTCGTCCGGGTGCCACTGCGCCGGGTACAGACCGAGGTCATCCTGCTGCCCGCCCGGACCCCGACGGAGACCGACGGGCTGATGGTCGCCGCGGCCCGCCGGCTGCTGGTCAAGGCCAGCGGCAACGACGCCGAAGACCGGGTGGCGGCCGCCGTGGACGCCGCCCAGGCCCGGGCGCTGGCCGCGGGCTGCGCCTGCGTGCTGGCCGCCGTGGTGCACGGCCCGCCGGCCGAGCTGCGCGTGCTGGCCGCCCGCCCCGGCGTCCGGGCGGTCGAGGTGGCCCCGGCCGGTGAGCCGCTGTCCCGGCTGGCCTTCGTACCGCTCCTACCGGAGCAGGCCACCCGGGTCGGCCCGCCACCGGACGACGGCGCGGCCGCGCTGGTCACGCCCGCCCCCACGCCCACCAAGCCGCCGCGGCCGTCCTCGTCCTCGTCCTCGTCCCCAGGCTTGTCCGGGAGCCCCCGGTGACGAACCCGGCCACGGGGGTCAGCCTGCACGGGCTGCCCCTGGTGCTGGCGGCGGCTCTGGCGGCGTACCTCGTCGTCGTCCAGCCGGTGCTCGGCCCGCGGCGGCACCGCCGGTTCCTCGCCGCGCTGCGCCGGGACCGGGCGGCCCGGCTGCACCGGTACCGGCGGACCGTCGTGATCGAGTGGGCGCTGGCTGCGGCGGCGCTGCTGGTGGTGGCGCTGGCGCCGGGCCTGGACGCGGGCCAGGTCGGGCTCCGGCCGCCCCGGCTGGGTGCCGGGGCGCCGTACACCGTGGTCGGGGGGATTGGCCTGCTGGCGACCGTGGCGGTGTTCGTCGGGGTTCGCGGCCGGCTGTATCGCGGCCGGCTGTATCGTGGCCGGCGCCCGGAGCGGCCGCTGTCCGGGCCGGCGGCGGTGGTCGCGCTGCTGCCGCGGACGGTGGCCGAGCGCCGGGCGTTCGCCGTGCTGGCCCTGACGGCGGGGGCCTGCGAGGAGCTGCTGTACCGCGGGTTCCTGGTCGCGGCCGGTACGGCGGCGGTGCCCGGGCTGGGGCCGGTCACCGCCGTGGCCGTCTCGGCCGCGGTGTTCGGGCTCGGGCACCTGTACCAGGGGCCGTGCGGGCTGCTGGGCGCCGGGCTGCTCGGTGGCTGCCTGGCGGTGCTGTACGTCGGCAGCGGGAGCCTGCTGCTGCCGGTCTGCTACCACGCCCTGCTTGACCTGCGGGCGTTGCTGCTGCCAGTGCCGGCTGGGCGGGGTCGCGGCGGCCAGCACGCCGTCGTCGCGCCCGGGAAGGGGTACGGCCGTGCCCGGCACCGGGCCTGACCCTCGGCCGCCGGCCCGGCTGGTGCGCCGGCCGGCCATGGACGCCGACTCGGCCGGGCTGATCGCGCTGATCGCCGGGTGCTGGGCAGAGTATCCCGGCTGCGTGCTCGACATCGACGGCGAGGAGCCGTGGCTGCGGGCGCCGGCCACGGCGTACGCCGGCAAGGGGGGCACGCTGTGGGTCGTCGAGTCGGATGGCGAGGTGGTGGCGTCGGTCGGGCTGGTGCCGGCCGCAGGTGGGCCGCGGTTGGCCGAGGGGGAGCTGAAGAGTCTTTACGTCGCGCGGGCTGGGCGGCGGCGGGGGCTGGGGGCGGAGCTGGTGGGTGTGGTGGAGGCGGCGGCTCGGCTCGGTGGGATGGCCGTGCTCCGGTTGTGGTCGGACTCTCGGTTCGGTGCCGCGCATCGGCTCTATGAGAGGCTTGGTTATCGGCGGACTGGGCGGAGCCGGGAGCTGCACGATTTATCGGGTACGACTGAGCATGAGTTTGTCAGGGAGATTGGGTAGTTGGTGGTGACCTGTCGTTGCCCGTGCGGCCCGTGTGGTCACCTCTCGGCGTTGTGGTGACCTGTTGTTGTGGGTGGCGCCCCTGTGGTGACCTCTCGGCGTAGTGGTGACCTGTCGTTGGCCGTGCCGCCCGTGTGGTGACCTCTCGGCGTTGTGGTGACCTCTTGTGGTTGGCGGAGGCCGTGTGGTGACCTCTTGGGGATGGTGCGGGCCGTGTTGCTGCCGCCCCATCGACTTTCGTCGATGGGTTGCCTTCGATATTACTGTGGGCGCTCGCCGCTGTACTCACCGAAGTTTCTCATCTTTTTCTCGTCCCTCACCTTGGCGGACGGGTTTTGTCGGTGGCTCTGTTTATTCTTCTCCTATGTCGGATGTGGTCGCGTCGGTGGTCGAGCAGCTGTCTGTGCTGCTTGGCTCGTGTCGTGACGCGCGCTTGTGGGGGCTTTCCGACGCGGCGGTGGGGGATCTGCTGGTGCGGGTGCACCGGCAGGTCGGGCAGATGG
>DATILL010000130.1:0-6798 GCA_035476575.1 Mycobacteriales bacterium | reverse complement strand
GGGGCTGAAGATCGCCCTGCGGACGCTGGACCACACCCGGGTGACGATCGGCGCCCAGGCGGTCGGCATCGCACAGGGCGCGCTCGACTGCGCGCTGGACTACGTGCGCGAGCGCAGCCAGTTCGGCAAGCGGATCGCCGATTTCCAGGGCATCCAGTTCATGCTCGCGGACATGGCGATGACGCTGGAGGCGGCACGGCACATGGTCTATCTGGCGGCAGCCAAATCGGAGCGCGACGAGCGCGATCTCTCCTTCTTCAGCGCCGCCGCGAAGTGCTATGCCTCCGACGTGGCCATGCATGTCACGACGGACGCCGTCCAGCTGCTTGGCGGCTACGGGTTCACCGAGGACTTTCCGGTCGAGCGCATGATGCGCGACGCCAAGATCACCCAGATCTACGAGGGCACCAACCAGATCCAGCGGGTGGTGATGGCCCGCCAGCTCCTCCGCTAGCCTTCCCCGGCTCCTCTGACGATCATCGAGTTGTTGTCGCGTTTGGAGATCAACTCGCGACAACAACTCGATGATCGTCGGGATGGGAGGCTCCGGCCGCTCGGCTGACGGTCGGCCGAGATGGACGGCTCTGCTGAGCCGACCCGGGCTCCCGGCCGACAGAGGCGGGCAAGGGCGGGACAGCGGCGGTCAGTCCAGCAGCGAGTTGGTGCCCGGCATCTTGCCGGCCGAGCGCATCCGGCGCAGCCAGCCGTCCCAGCCCGGCCGGCAGCGCAGCGTCCGCAGCGCGTCCGCGGCGGTGTCGCGGTCCCCACGCTGGGCGGCGGCCAGCGCGGCATGCAGGTCCCGGAGGCCGTCCGGTGCCTCGGCGGCCAGCGCGTTGTGGTCGCTCGTCTCGTACGCCCGCTGCAGCCGGAGCAGCCGGCCCAGCTCGACCACCGGGTCCTTAGCGTCATCGACCCGCAGGTCGACCAGCACGCCGTCCCACGGGTCCGGCCGGCGGTCGGCCGCGACCACCAGCAGCGCCGCCGACTGCCGGCCGCGCAAATCCCCGCCCGCCTCCTGGGCCGCCGCCAGCGCGGTTAGCAGCCGTTCGCTGAACTCGCCGCCGGCCGCCAGGTAGCCCTCGACCAGGGAGGGGATGACGGACCGGGAGGCCAGCATGTTGCCCTGCGCGCTGAAGCCGTCCCCGGCCACGTGCCCGCACGCCGACAGGCAGCCGCGGCCGGTCCAGGCGGCGGTGCGCCCCGTCCCGTCGACCATGCCGACCTGGCGCTGCGACGGGTCCGGGTCGGCGGCGCGGACGGTGGCCAGCGCCTCCTCCGGCGCCAGCCCGTCGGCGAGCAGCGCCAGCCCGCGGGCGCCGTACGCCCGGTTGGTGGTGGCCTGGGTGGCGACCGCCCCGACTCCGGACCGGGCCCACGGCACCGCCCGCCCCACCGCCAGCGCGCAGGTCGCGACCGCCACCCCGAGCCGGCCGGTGTCGGGGTCGCGGGCGACGAGCGAGAAGGTCATCCGTCGGCAGGGATCCGCATCACCGTGGGCACGACCGGCACGGACACGGCTGGCCCGGTCTTCGCCCGGACCTCCTCGACGGTCACGCCCGGCGCCACCTCGCGCAGCACCAGGCCATCCGGCGTGACGTCGAGCACGGCGTGGTCGGTGATGATCCGCTGCACCACGCCGCGCCCGGTGTACGGCAGGGTGCACTCCTCGACGATCTTGTGCGTGCCGTCGCGGGCCACGTGCTCCATCAGCACGATGACCTTCTTGGCGCCGTGCACCAGGTCCATCGCCCCGCCCATGCCCTTGACCATCTTGCCGGGGATCATCCAGTTGGCCAGGTCGCCGTTGGCCGCGACCTGCATGGCCCCCAGAATGGCGACGTCGATATGGCCGCCGCGAATCATCCCGAATGATGTGGCCGAGTCGAAAAAAGACGCTCCGGGTAGCAGCGTCACGGTCTCCTTGCCCGCGTTGATCAGGTCTGGGTCCTCGTCGCCGTCGTACGGGTACGGCCCGACGCCGAGGATGCCGTTCTCGCTCTGCAGGACGACGGTGACGCCGGGCGGCACGTAGTTCGGCACCAGGGTCGGCAGGCCGATGCCAAGGTTGACGTACTGCCCGTCGGCCAGCTCCTGGGCCGCCCGGGCGGCCAGCCCGGTCCGGGTGAGGGCCATCAGGTGCCCCCTGCCGGATCGCTGCCGGCCGGCGTACCGGCGTCGGCTGGCGTACCGGCGTCGGCCGGGATGTTGGGGCGCGGCCGGACGGTACGACGTTCGATCCGCTTGCCCTCCGGCCCGACCGGGCCGACCACCCGCTGCACGAAGATGCCCGGGGTGTGGACGTCCTCCGGCCGCAGCACGCCAGGCTCCACCAGCTCCTCCACCTCGGCAATGGTCACCCGGCCGGCCATCGCGCACAGCGGGTTGAAGTTGCGCGTCGACTCGTGGAAGACCAGGTTGCCGTGCCGGTCCCCCAGCGCGGCCCGGACCAGCGCGAAGTCGGTGACGATGCCGCGTTCCAGGACGTACTCCCGGCCGTCGAACTCGCGGGTCTCCTTGGGCTCGGAGGCCAGCGCGACCGACCCGTCCGGGTGGTACCGCAGCGGGAGCCCGCCGTCGGCGACCTGGGTGCCCACCCCGGCCGGCGTGTAGAAGCCGGGGATGCCGCAGCCGCCGGCCCGCAGCCGCTCGGCCAGGGTGCCCTGCGGCACCAGCTCGACCTCCAGCTCGCCGTGCAGGAACTGCCGCTCGAACTCCTTGTTCTCCCCGACGTAGGAGCCGGTGGTACGGCGGATCCGCCTGGCCTGCAGCAGGGAGCCGAGCCCCCACCCGTCCACGCCGCAGTTGTTCGACACGGTCACCAGATCGGTGGTGCCGTGCTCCAGGAGCGCCTGGATCAGCACGTGCGGGATGCCGCACAGCCCGAACCCGCCGACTGCCAGCGACGCACCGTTCGGGATGTCGCGGACGGCGTCGGCGGCGCTGGGAACAACCTTGTCCATCGCGCCTCCTCGCCCTGTATGGCGGCTCGCCCTGTACGGTGTCTCGCGCGCGACTCTATCGAGTACCGCTGTCACAGTGCCGGACGCCGTGCAGGCTGACGCCGAGGGTGGCGGTGACCTGCTCGGCCTCGGCCCGGTGCGACAAGGCATGCCGGTCCGGGTGGGCGCACAGCACCAGCGACGCGCCGGCCGCCAAGGGCGCGAGCAGCCCGTCCACCCAGTCCGCCGGATCCTCCCAGGCCAACGTGGACAGCACCCGGTCCATCACGTGCAGGCCGAGCTCGGCGGCCCGGCGCCGGGACTCGCCGAGCAGGTCGGCCCCGGTGAGCACCCGGCCGTCGTCGTCCACCGCCGCGGCGGCGTCGGGGATGCGGTGGTACGGCGTGAACCGGTCGCCGTGCGCCCGGACCGTCCGGGCGTAGTCCAGCGCACCCTCCTCTGGCTTGGCTAGGCCCTGGCCCAGCGGGGCGAGCGAGAGCACGACCAGCTCGTCCGGGTCGGCCGCCCTGGCCTCGGCCAGGTGGGCCAGGTCGACGAACGCTGCCGTGGCGCCGGCCGGGTCGGTGCCCGCCACCCCGCCGGCCGCCCAGGTGGCGAGCAGCACGGCGGCGGTCTGCCAATGGGTCGGGAGCAGCACAGCGACCGGGTCGCCGGGCCGGACGTCGAGCTCGTCCCGCAGCAGGTTGGCCGTCTTGGCCACCCAGTTGGCCAGCGTGGTGGCGGACAGCTCGGCCCGCTCGCCGGTGGCGTCGTCGTAGTAGGTCAGCAGCGGTCGGGCCGGGTCGCGGGCGAGGGCCTGTTCAAGCAACTGGTCAGTGGCCGCCATACTCCGAGATCATGGCAGAAACGGACTCTGACGCCCGGCCAGGGTCAGAGCGGGCCGCCAGCCTCAGTCGATGCAGTCGTCCTGCGCGGCGGTGCGCGGCGCGGGAACGGTCGGGCCGGTGCCGGCGGGCGGGCGACCGGCGTCGGTCGTGTCGCCGACGTTCGAGGAGGCGGCGCCGTCCGCGCGCAGGCCGGTGAAGCCAGTGCCCAGGACCAGCGTGACCCTGCTGCCAGAGCCGGCCACGACCTGGGCGTCCGGCACCACCAGGGCCAGGGTCCGGGCGGCCGCCTCCTGCCCGGTGCCGTACTCGATCACGGTCTGGCCGGTCCGCTGCGCGTTGCCCGTGCTGGTCACGCCGAAACCAAGCCGCTGGAGCTGGTTGCTGGTCTGGGCGGCCAGGCCGACGCGGCCGGTGCCGTTCAGCACGGCGACCGAGACCTGGCCGCGCGGCACCGCGTTGACCTTGGGCTGGGCAGGGGCGTGGCCGAGCACCCTGGTCCAGAACGCCGGCAGCGCGGCGGTGTTGGGCACATCGATGTCCTGGCCGGCGTCGTTCTTGCCCACGCCGGTGATGGGGACGGTGAGGAACTGCAGGTTGCCGGCGGTGAGGTTCTGCATCTGGCGGGCAAGCTGGAGCGGGTCCAGGTTGGGATCCATCGACAGCGTGCTGGCGACCGCTTTGACCAGCCGTTGCTGCTTGAGCGGGTCGATCAGGACACCGGCCGAGGTGAGCTTGCGGAAGACCGCCCCGAGGAAGTACTGCTGGCGCTGGATCCGGGAGAACGCGCCGTTCGGCAGGCCATGCCGCTGCCGGACAAAGGCCAGCGCCTGCTTGCCCTTGATCACCTGGTGGCCGGCTGGCAGGTTGATCGCCGAGAACCGGTCCTGGACCGGGTGCTTGAGGCAGATCGGTACCCCGCCCAGCACGTTGGTGATGTTGTAGAAGCCGAGCAGCCCGATCTCGACGTAATGGTCGATGTGTAGCCCGGAGAAGCGGCTCACGGTGTCCACCAAGGACCGGGCGCCGGCCCGCTGCTGGGCCGGGGTGAGCATCGCGCCGCAGCCGTTGTCCGGGCAGGCGCCGTTGGCGTACGCCGAGTTAATCTTGCTCTCGCGGCCGAGCGCCGGGATGAACACGTTGAGGTCGCGGGTGAAGGACACCGCGGTGGCCCGGGCGCCGTTCGCCGGGACGTGCACCAGCAGGATCGTGTCGGTGTTGAAGCCGGCCTCGGTCTGGGTGCCGATCTCCTTGAGCTGCGCGTCGGTCAGGCCGCCGCGGCTGTCGTTGCCGACCAGCAGGATGTTCTGGTCCTGGCCGTCGACGTCGCGGCCGGTGCTGGTGATCGCGTCCACCCGGTTGACCACCGCGTTGAACTGGCGGAACAACAGCCACAGCCAGCCGCTGGCGACCAGGATGACCGCTGACAGCAGCCCGGCTGTTACTTGGGCGCCGATGGCGAGCCGCCGGCCGGCTCGGCCGGGCTGTGGGCTGCCGCTCGCCGGCCAGGGCGGGCCGGGGCGGGGCGGGGCGGGGCGGTACGGCGGCGGGGGGTGCTGTGCCGAGGGGTGCGGCGGGCGGTATGGCGGCGGGGGAGGCGGGTTGCGTGGCTGGCCGCGCCTAGGGTCGAGGTTGGCCGGCAGGGGCGGGCGCCGCGGGTTGTGGCTACGAGGATCTCGTGGATCCCGTGGATCGGTCACGGCGGCGCCGTCCTCCTTCGGTCTGCGGCTCGGGCGGCACGGTGCGGTGGGCGCTGCGAGGCGCCTACCTGTCAGGACGCGCAACCTGGCCAGGAGGTTTCTTCGTCGCTGACGACCACCGAACCGGCACGAGCCAGCGGGTCAGCCCGGCCGCCGCCGGAAGCCCGGCGAGGCGTGTGTGCCAGACTGCCAGGTCATGCGGGCTCCCGTGGCAGACTGTGCGCACCTGACCGGCTTGCCGCCTGTCACAGCCGGCGCGGAGCGGTGCCGATGAGCACGGCGCGGGGGGGCGTCGCGCTGCTGGTCACGGGTGCGGGCGGACAGCTCGGCACTGACCTGCTCCGGGTGGCTGCCGGCCGGGCCGACGTACCGGTCGTGCGCGGTGTGGCCCGGGCGGAGCTGGACGTCGTCCACGCCCGGTCGGTGGAGGACCTGCTCGCATCCTGGGCGCGGTCTGTGCGTACGGAGGCTGACCGGCTGGTCGTCGTGAACGCCGCGGCGTACACCGCGGTGGACGCGGCCGAGACCGACGTCGAGCGGGCGCAGGCGGTGAACGCTGTCGGCCCAGCGAACCTGGCCGCCGCCTGCCTGCGGCACGACGTCCGGCTGGTGCAGGTCTCGACCGACTACGTCTTCGGCGGGGACGCCGCGGCGCCGTACGAGGTGGACGCGCCAACCGCCCCGCGCTCGGCCTACGGCGTGACCAAGCTGGCCGGGGAGCGGGCGGTGCGCGCGGTGCTGCCAGAGTCCTACGTGGTACGGACGGCCTGGCTGTACGGCGAGACCGGCGGCAACTTCGTCAAGACGATGCTGCGCCTGGAGCGGGAGAGGGAGACGCTCGACGTGGTGGACGACCAGCGCGGCTCGCCGACCTGGTCGCGCGACCTGGCCGCCGGGCTGGTGGCGCTGGCGGCCGGCGACGCGCCGTACGGGACCTACCACTGCACGAACACCGGGGACACGACGTGGTTCGGGCTGGCCCGGGCGGTCTTCGAGGAGGTCGGGGCGGATCCGGAGCGGGTGCGGCCGACCACCACGTCGGCGTTTCCCCGGCCGGCGCCGCGACCGGCGTACTCGGTGCTGTCCGACCGGGCCTGGCTGGCCGCCGGGCTGCCGCCGCTGCCGCACTGGCGGGCGGCCCTGCGCACCGCCCTGCGTACCGCCGTCGCCGCCTGACCCGCCCGGCCACCGCTGTGGTCACCTCTCGGCGTTGTGGTCACCTGTCGTTGCCTGCCGGCCCCGTGTGGTGACCTGTCGGCGTTGTGGTGACCTATTGGGGTCTGACGGCCCCATGAGGTCACCACAAGGCCGAGA
>DATILL010000129.1:0-8824 GCA_035476575.1 Mycobacteriales bacterium | reverse complement strand
CGTCCGCACCCGCCGGATGAACACCACAACCAGAGCCTAGAACCCCGGCATTAGTGCATGAGACCAGCGACCACAACACGCATCACCCCAGATGACAGCCACACAACCCAGCGGAACCCGGGATCGTGAGCCAAGTCAGGTCCAACACCCACCCGAACGCCACCATTCGGGCCTGAGTCGGGGGTCTGGCTCCTGTCGTGGGTTTCCGGGTCCGTCGGCATGGGATGTGGGATGTCTCAGGCGGGGTGGGGGGTCAGTGTGGTTGTTAGTCCGGTGAGGAGGATGTCGAGGCCGCGTTCGAGCTCGGTGGCGCCGTTGTAGGAGGCTAGGGCTGTGGCGAGGCTACGGAGCAGGGGGAACTCGGCGATGGGTAGGCGGTGTAGGCCTAGCCGCAGCAGGTCGTCGGTTTCGGCGGGGTTGTCGATGAGCTCTTGGAGCTCGTTGAGCACGTGGCCGTGCAGGAACCCGAACAGTGCCCGGTAGATGTGCAGCGCGTCGGGGCCGCTGAACCCGGCGCGGGTGAGCAGGGTGAGGATGTCTTCGAGTGGGCGCAGGGTGCCCTGTGGGCGCAGTGCGAGGGGGGTGGCCAGGGGCCGGGTGACCAGCAGCGGCACCACGTGCGGGTGGGCGAGCGCCAGCCGGCGGTAGTCGCGGGCGATGGTACGCAGCTCGGTGGCCCAGTCGCGGGCGGTGGGGTCCACCGTGAGCTGGGCGAGCACGGTCTCGGCGACGCCGTCGAGCAGGGCCGCCTTGTTCGGCGTGTGCCGGTAAAGGATCATCGGGTCCCGGCCGAGCGCGTGGGCGAGGCGGCGCATGGACAACCCGTCGGGCCCGTCGCGGTCGATGAGCTCCAGCGCGGTGGCCAGCACCATCTCCCGGGTGATCTTGCCGTCCCGGTTGGTGCCGGCGGGTCGCCCGGCGTGCTCGGCCGGTGGTGGGGTCATCTTAGCTGCACCTGTTCCATCTTCTGCGGTGGACGGTGGTCGAGGCCGGCGGTCACCGCGTTCCGCGTATATGTAGACCTACGGTGTTGACGCACCTCTCGTCATCGCGTTGACTGTAGACCTACAACGTAGACGTTCGGAGTACATCATGATCGTCATCCTCGGGCTCGTCATCCTGCTCGCCGCGGTGATCGTCGGCGTGGCCGGCGTTCTCAGCAACGCTGGCGGCGCCCACGGGCTCACCCAGGAGTTCGCGGTCTTCGGCTACCACGTCACCGGCTCCACGGGCACGCTGTTCCTCTACGGCATCGTGGTCGGCGCGGTCGCCTTGTTCGGGCTGAGCCTGCTGCTGGCCGCCGCACGCCGCACCTCCCGCCGCGGCAGCGCGGCACGCCGCGGGCTCAAACAGTCCCGCCGCCAGGAAGCCGCCCTCAGCCAGGACCGCGACGACCTCCTCGACCAGCGCGAGACCGCCCGCGCGGACGCGGCCAGCACGCTGGGCAACCCCATGCCCCACGGCGAGCAGCCGCCCACCCCAGCCGACGCTGGCCGGAGCAGGCGGCACCTCTTCGGACAACGACCCGCCCCCCGATAGACCCCGCCGCTCCCAGAACCGCCCGACCGGCCCGCCCGACACCCAGCGGTCGTCGACCCAACAAGGTGCGCGGCTGGACATCTGACCAGCCGGGTACTAAAGCGGATGACGGTTCCACGGTCAGCAGCGCTGGTCTGCGGTAGGAGATCGGCGCTGCCTGCTGTCTGGCTCCAGCCGTCAGGCTCGCTGCCGTGGCTCGTCCTGGCCGCCTGCACGGCCGGAGGCGTTGCAGTGAACGCCAGTCCGGTGGAAGGGGGGCGCCGGCCTTGGCCTGCTGGCCGGGCAGTGCGTCGCTCAGCCTGGCGCTGCCGGTAGATGTCAAGACCGCGGCAAGCTCAGGCCGCGGTGCGGAGCGCCGGGGGTCGGGAGCAGGTAGAGATGGGGGTGAGTGAGCCGTGCGTCATCGTGTGGTGGGCGAGCGGCCTGGCTGGCGTGTGGCGGTGCTGAAGTAGGCGGCGCGGCGGCGTAGATGGCGGTGTCTGCTGCCACGCCGTGGTGTGGGTGGTGCGGTGGGTGCGGCGCCGTAGAAGATCCGTTTGCCGATCTCGATCAGGGCGAGGTAGCCGACGACCATGCCGGCCAGCGCGGCGAAGAACCCGCCCGGCAACGGCTGGAAGCCGAGGGAGTGGGCTAGCGGCGTGGCGGGAAGCAGCGCGCCGACGGTGACGACGCCAAGGGCTGCGGAGGTCAGCGGCAGGCTAGGGTGGCTGCGGAAGAACGGGATGCGGCGGGTGCGGATCGCGAAGATCACCAGAGTCTGGGTGGCCAGGGACTCGACGAACCAGCCAGAGCGGAACTGCGCCGGTCCGGAGTGGAAGACCCACAGCATGACAGCGAAGGTGGCGAGGTCGAACACCGAGCTGAGCGGCCCGAAGTAGATCATGAAGCGGCGGATGAACCCGATGTCCCAGTGCGAGGGGCGGCGGAGCTGCTCCTCATCGACGGTGTCGGTGGGGATGGCGAGCTGGCTGGTGTCGTAGAGCAGGTTGTTGAGCAGGATCTGGGACGGCAGCATCGGCAGGAACTTCAGGAACAGCGACGCACCCGCGGCGGAGGCCATGTTGCCGAAGTTGCTGGAGGTGCCCATCAGCACGTACTTGATGGTGTTGGCGAGGATCCGCCGCCCTTCGACGACACCGTCGGCGAGCACGCCGAGGTCCTTCTCCAGCAGGATCACGTCGGCGGCGTCCTTGGCAACGTCAGTGGCCGAGTCAACCGAGATACCCACATCGGCCGCGTGCAGGGCGAGCGCGTCGTTGACCCCGTCGCCGAGGAACGCGACCCCACCGCCGCTGCGTCGTTGGGCGCGCACGATCCGGGCCTTGTGCGCGGGGCTCACCCGGGCGAACACGGTGGTGCGCGGGATCGCCACGGCGAGCTGGGCGTCGTCGAGGGTGTCGAGGTCGGCACCGGTCAGCGCGCCGCCCTCGACCAGCCCCAGGTCCCGGCAGACCTTGACGGCGACCGCGGGGTTGTCGCCGGTGACGACCTTCACCGCGACGCCGAGGTCGGCCAGCCGGCGCAGCGCGTCGGCCGCGTCCTGCTTGGGCGGGTCCAGGAACACCAGCAGCCCCACCAGGCGCAGGTCGCGTTCGTCCTCGGGCCTCGGCTGGCGTACGTCGGCGGCGGAGACAGCGCGGGCGGCCACGGCGACGACCCGGTTGCCAGCGGCGAACTCTGTCTCCAGCGCGTCCCGCGCCGCAGCCGGCACCGCGACGCAGCGGTCCAGGACGGTCTCCGGCGCCCCCTTGGTGACCAGAGTCGACCGGCCTGCCGCGTCCCGCACGACGACCGAGATCATGCGGCGCTCGTGGTCGAACGGCAGCGCCGCAAGCCGTGTGTGGCCGGCCAGCGCGGCCCGCTCGCCCACGGCGGCCGGGGACTGCCACAACGCCTGGTCGAGCGGGTTCCCACCCACGGCCTGCCCGTCCTGTGTGGTGTTCTCGGTGCACAAAAGCCCCCACCGCAGCACCGCGTCCGGGCCGTCGCCACCGGCCGGCACGGCGCGCACGTAGTCGATGCGGCCCCGGGTGAGGGTGCCGGTCTTGTCGGTGAACAGCACGTCGACGTCGCCGAGGTCCTCGATGCACACCAGCCGTTTGACCAGCACGTTGCGGCGGCTCATCCGCCGCGACCCCACGGCGAGGCTGGTGGACACGACCGCGGGCAGAAGCTGCGGGGTGATACCGACCGCGATCGCCAGCGAGAACAGCAGCGCGTCGATGATCGGCTTGTGCAGTGCCACGTTGGTCACGAAGATCGACGTGGTCAGCGCGCCGGCGACATATACCAGCAGCATCGAGAATCGGCGCAGCCCGACCTGGAACTCGGTGTCGAGCTGGTGCGTGCCCAGCCCGGCGGCGATCGTGCCGAGCTCGGTGTGGGCTCCGGTGGCCACCACGATCCCGTCGGCGCTGCCGGCGTGTACCACGGTGCCCATCAGCGCGCACCCGCACAGCTCGGCCAGAGGCGTTCCCGGCGGCACGGGAGTGGTGTTCTTCTCGACAGGCAGCGATTCGCCGGTCAGGACCGACTCGTCGCACTCCAGGCCGGTAACCTCAAGCAGCCGAATATCAGCCGGGACAATGTCGCCGAGCCGCAGCTCGACCAGGTCGCCGGGCACCAGGGTGGTGACGTCCACCGTGGTCGGCTGCCCGTCGCGGATGACCACCGTCTGGTGGCGGATCTGGGAGTGCAGCGCCTGCGCGGCCTTCTCGGCCCGGTACTCGTTGACGAAGCCGAGCCCGATCGACACGCCGACGATCACGCCGATAATGACGGCGCCGCTACGCTCGCCGACCATGTAGGACGCGATCGCGGCGGCCAGCAGCAGCCCGAGCAGCGGGGACCGCAACTGGTGCCAGAGCACCGGCAGCAGCCGCGCTCGGTGCGAGGACACCGCATTTGGACCGTGCTGCGCCTGCCGCCGCGCGACCTCCTCGCTGGACAGGCCCTCGCCGACGGTCACACCGAGCTCGCGCAGCATGTCTGCCGCGGGCAGCGTGGCGGCGGACACGACCCCGGTCGCGGACCCGGCTGGCTGCGCCGGGGCGGAGACCGTCATCTGCCGGCGGCAGCCGGGGCAGGGCGGGGCGGCTCAGCCGGGATGATCGCGGAAGCGCCGGGGACTTGGTTGATCGCAGGATCTGTCATAGGTCTCGCTGCCTTGAGGTGTACGGCACGAGCGGCGAGGGGGCAGGAGGGCCGGACAAGTCCAGGCGCGCTGCGTCCAGCAGTATCGCATGAACCGACAGCGTCGGACACGCGATCACGGCATCGGCCGGTCCCGCGGGGCTACCGGGCGCCAAGCAGCCGGCGCGCCTCGCGGGCGATCTGCAGGTCTTCTCGGGCGGTGATCACCACGGTCTGCACGGTCGCTCCGGCAGCGGTGATGTCGCCGTCATCGCGGACGGTGTCGTTGCGGTGAATGTCGATGGCGACGCCGAGGAAGCCTAGCCGCTGGACCGCTCGCCGTCGCACCGTGGATGAGCGCTCGCCCACGCCGCCGGTGAACACGAGCACATCCACGCCCCCGGTTGCCGCGCTCATCGCGCCGATGCCGCCCGCCAGCCGGTGAACATAGACGTCGAGGGCAAGCACCGCAGCCGGGTCACCACGATCTGCGGCGGCCTCGACGTCGCGCATGTCGCCGGTGCCGGCCAGGGCGGTGAGTCCGGAGCGTTGCTCCAACGCGGTGGCGATCTCGTGCGGTGAGAGGTGCTCGTGCTCTTCGAGCCAGAGCACCAGCCCGGGGTCGATGGTGCCGGATCGGGTTGCCATGACCAGCCCTTCCAGCGGGGTGAAGCCCATGGTGGTGTCCACGCTGCGACCATCGAGCACGGCCGCGAGTGAGGCGCCCGCGCCCAGGTGACAGGTGACGATCCGCAGATCCTCCAGCGGCCGGTCGAGCAGTTCTGCGGCGCGCTGGGAGCAGTAGGCGTGCGACAGCCCGTGGAAGCCGTAACGGCGAATCGCGTAGCGGTGCCGCCATTCGCGCGGCACCGCGTAGGTCGCGGCCGCGGCCGGGATGGTGGTGTGGAACGCGGTGTCGAAGCTGGCCACCGCGGCGACGTCGGGCAGTTGCGCGGTGACAGCGGCCAGCGCGGCAAGGGACTTGGGCTGGTGTAGCGGGGCGAGGTCGGTCAGGTCCCGCAACTGCTCCCGTACGGCGTCGTTGATCCGGACTGGGCCGGTGAAGCTCGTCCCACCGTGCACGATGCGGTGACCGACCACATCGGGCTGACCCCAGCCTTGCAGAACTCCGGCGAGGCGGGAGGTGTCGAGCCCGTCCGGTCCGGCGGGCAGGTCAGCGCTGTGCTGGATGTTGTCCTGCTCGTCGAGTAGGCGCAGTTTCAGACTCGAGGAACCGGCGTTGACGACCAGCACCCGCACCGGTCAGCCCCGGCCTGGCCAGGTCCAGCCGGCGATCGTCGGGTCGTCGTCGCCGTGTTCGCGGGTGTACTGACGCGCCCCGAGGCGGGCGTCGGCCATCTGCTGGCGCACAGTCGCGGCGCGGGTGCCCAGGGCCGGGACGCGGTCGATGACGTCCATGACGAGGTGGAAGCGGTCGAGGTCGTTGAGCATCACCATGTCGAAGGGGGTGGTCGTGGTGCCCTCTTCCTTGTACCCGCGCACGTGCAGGTTGTGGTGGTTGTTCCGCCGGTAGGTGAGCCGGTGGATCAGCCACGGGTAGCCGTGGTAGGCGAAGATCACCGGCTTGTCGGTGGTGAACAGCGCGTCGAAGTCGTGGTCGGGCAGCCCGTGCGGATGTTCGGTGGCCGGCTGCAACCGCATGATGTCCACGACGTTGATGACCCGGACCTTCAGCTCGGGCAGATGGGTGCGCAGCAGGTCCGCGGCTGCCAGGGTCTCCAGCGTGGGGACGTCGCCGGCGCAGGCGAGCACCACGTCCGGTTCGCCGTCGGTGGTGCCGGCCCACGGCCAGATCCCCAGCCCGCGGGTGCAGTGCGCGATCGCCTGCTCCATGCTCAGGTAGTTCAACGTGGGCTGCTTGCCGGCGACGATGACGTTGACGTAGTTCCGGCTGCGCAGGCAGTGATCGGCCACCGAGAGCAGGGTGTTGGTGTCTGGTGGTAGGTACACGCGGACGATCTCGGCCTTCTTGTTGACCACGTGGTCGATGAACCCCGGGTCCTGGTGGGAGAAGCCGTTGTGGTCCTGGCGCCAGACGTGCGAGGACAGCAAATAGTTCAGTGACGCGATCGGCGCCCGCCATGGGATGGCACGCGTCGTCTTGAGCCACTTCGCGTGCTGGTTGACCATCGAGTCGATGATGTGGATGAACGCCTCGTAGCAGTTGAACAGGCCGTGCCGCCCGGTGAGCAGGTAGCCCTCCAGCCACCCCTGGCACAGGTGCTCAGACAGCACCTCCATCACCCGTCCGTCCGGGGAGAGGTGATCGTCGCCGGGCAACGTGGCCGCGTCCCAGGCACGGTTGGTCTTCTCGAACACGGCCGAGAGCCGGTTGGAGGCCGTCTCGTCCGGACCCATGACGCGAAACCGGTCGGGGTTGCCGGCGATGATGTCGCGCAGGAACGCGCCCAGCACCCGGGTGGCCTCGCTGGACTCCACGGCGGGGCGGTCCACCGGCACGGCGTAGTCGCGGAAGTCCGGCATGGCAAGGTCGCGCAGCAGCCGCCCGCCGTTGGCGTGTGGGTTGGCGCTCATCCGCCGGGGCCCCCGCGGCGCGAGCGCCTGCAGCTGCGGGACCAGACGCCCGGCCTGGTCGAACAGCTCCTCGGGCCGGTAGCTGCGTAGCCACTGCTCCAGCAGCATGCGGTGCGTGGCGTTGCTGCGGGTCTCGGTCAGCGGGACCTGGTGGGAGCGGAAGGTGCCCTCGACCGGGGCTCCATCGACCTCTTTCGGCCCGGTCCAGCCTTTCGGGGTGCGCAGCACGACCATCGGCCACACCGGGCGGCCCGTCGGCGTGCCTGCACGCCGGCGTTGCCAGCCCGCGGCGTCGCGGGCGTCGTGCTGGATGGTCGCGATGCCGTCCAGCACCTCATCGAGCGTGGCCGCGAGCTGCTGATGGACCGCCGCTGGATCGTCGCCGCCGACGAAGTGTGGATCGTAGCCGTAGCCGCGCATCAGCGCCGCGAGCTCGTCGTCGGGGATGCGGGCCAGCACGGTCGGGTTGGCGATCTTGTAGCCGTTGAGGTGCAACACCGGCAGCACCGCGCCGTCGGTCACCGGGTTGAGGAACTTGTTCGAGTGCCAGCTCGCCGCCAGCGGACCGGTCTCCGCCTCCCCGTCCCCCACCACGCACAGCACCAGCAGGTCCGGGTTGTCAAATGCCGCGCCATAGGCGTGCACCAGCGCGTAGCCAAGCTCGCCGCCCTCGTGGATGGATCCAGGCGTCTCGGGTGCGACGTGGCTGGGAATGCCGCCGGGGAAGGAAAACTGCCGGAACAAAGCCCGCAGCCCGTCCTCGTCCCGGCCGATCGAGGAGTAGACCTCGCTGTAGGTGCCTTCCAGGTACGCGTTGGCCACCAGCCCCGGGCCACCGTGACCCGGACCGGTCACATACAGCGCGTTAAGGTCACGCTGTGCGATAACCCGGTTCATGTGCACGTACAGCAGGTTCAGTCCGGGCGTCGTTCCCCAGTGCCCAAGCAGCCGTGGCTTGACGTGTTCAGTCCGCAGCGGTTCTCGCAGCAACGGGTTGTCCAGCAGATAGATCTGCCCGACCGACAAGTAGTTCGCCGCTCGCCAGTACGCATCGATCAGCTCCAGCTCCGGCTGACTGTAGGTCCGGGCCGGCGTCGAGTTGGTGCCTGGCACAGATGGCTCCTCATCAGGCGGATGATAGGCGCCGTCGAGTCGGCACCGTGAGACGTGGGGGAGCGCCGTGGCGCGCACAGCGGCGTGATCTGTGCGTGTTGACCTTGATACATCGACGGCCGTGACGCAACACCCGCGGTGTGAACGGCCCGTGTCGCTACCAGAAGCCGCGGCCGGAGGCGCGGGCCAGTACCTCAGCTCCCACTGGTCGAGGCCGCCAGGCCCTGCTCTGGCCCTGCTCCGCCAGATGGTCGCCGCCTGCGCCAGCGCCGAGGAGCTGGCCGACGCGGCCGTAGAACATGTTGAGCGGCACCCGGACCAGGCCTGGTCTGGTCATCTATAGACTTCACACGAAGAGTCACTATTTGACGTTTTCTTGGTGGAGTAGTAGTTTAAGGGTTGTCATTCTGGACCTCGGTGGCGTGCCGCATCTACGATGATCGACAACCCGAGGTCTTTCGTGTGGATGACTTTCTGACGCAGA
>DATILL010000128.1:0-15509 GCA_035476575.1 Mycobacteriales bacterium | reverse complement strand
ACGGACCCGCCAAACCCGCGGAGACCGTTCACAACCGACGCTCCGCACGCCACCACCCTCAGCACCCCGCAACCGCTCCACCGCACTGACCAGCGAAGACACAAGGTCCAACCGTTTCGAGTAAGCAACCAGTAGCTCCACTACGTCTGAACTGCACTAATGCTCCCTATGATCATCAACCTTGCCGCGGGACGTCACGCGTGACGCGAACGGGTCACACTTTCGTCGTGACACACGCTGGATCGGCCAGGTGGGTACGCCCCGTCGCACCAAGGCCGCGGTTTCCTGGTCGTGTCGCGTGCGGCTGCCGTACTAGGCCGAACGGCGACCGTTACCTCATGTCAAGCCAATTGACTCCCTCACCGAATAGCGAGCCGCTCCCGCGGCTCATCCGCCGCCCTGGGAACCGGTAGTGGGTTGCCTGCCGACGGCGCCACGCGGCGTGGTGGCTGGCGTCGCCGTCCCGGCAGCGGGCTGGGTTTCTGGTCTGGCGCTGGGTGCGGCGGTGGAGGCGCGGGAGCGGCGGGCGGTCGAGGATTTCCTGGCCGGGGACTACCGGCCAGGAGCCGGGCGCGGGTCGGCACCGGCTGGCGGGAGCGCGCGGTGAGCCGCGAGCCGCGCGGCTTCGGCGTCCCGGGCTCCCTCGATGGGACGTGAGATGGGTCCGTCCGGTCCGGGTGATCAGGCGGGCAAGGCCGTGGTCTGGGAAGGAGGGGTGGCGGCCGTGCCCGTGCGGGGTGGGTGCCGGCGCACGAGATGGGCCGGGACGGGGTCTGCCGGGTGTGTGGGTGCCGGCCGCCGAGCGTGGCTTTGTGGGCCTGCTGCGCCGGGTCCGCCGCGGAGGCCGCCGCCGTCGCCCGGCTGCTGCTGGCCGCGCACCCGACCCGGCCGGGCCGTCCGGGTAGCGGCGCACGCCCACCGGACACCGGGCACTTGGCCAGCGGGCTCCTGGCACCGGGCCACGAGAGCAGCGACGAGAGTGTGGAGCGACACGTCATGGCACCGTCACGTCCTGGGCCGGGCCGGTCCCGGCTGTTTGTCTGCCTTCCTTCCTGCCCGGGCGGCCGCGGCGCGAGCCCGGGCGGTGGGTCTGTGCGGTGACCGGGTGGCGGTGGTGGGGCTGGGCACCGGCCGGGTGGGCGGGTCATCGGGTGTGCGTGCTGCATCTCCCGGGCGGGCTGGCGGCGGGGGAGCGGCTGAGCTGGCGGGAGCCGGCCGGGTGGCTGGAGGTCGCGCCCCGGCTGGCCGCGGACCACGGGCAGGCCGGGTCCGTGCTGGGCGCGGCCGACGAGGCCTACGCCGTGGCGTTCCTGCTGCTCGGCGAGGGCGCCCACCTGCCGGGCGGGCCGGGCGGGGGCGCGGCGTGACCGCTACCCGGGGGCGCCTGGCCCTGCCCGACCCACAGACCTGGGAGGAGCCGGAGATGCGCGCCGTGCTCGCCACTCGCGACATCACCGGGATCTACCGGCTGCTGCACACCTACGCTTACACCCTGCAGCACATCGCCGCGCTCACCGGCCAGTCCCAGCCGGAGGTCTCCGCGATCATCCACAGGCGCAGGGTCATGGCCTACGACGTGATCGAACGCATCGCCGAAGGCCTCGGCTTCCCCCGCGGCTACGCCGGCCTCGCCTACCACCCACACCCCCGCCCGTAGCACCCCGACGATCATCGAGCTGTTGTCGTCAACAGAGATCATTCAGCGACAACAGCTCGATGATCGTCGGGAGGTTGAGAGGGCCATGTGCCGAGGTCCGGTGGGATCTTCGACGGCGTGTAGACCCCGGGCGGTGCCTCCGTGGCCGGGCCAGGCACACTGGACGGCGTGTCCCGCCGGCGGATCCGTCGTACCAGCGCCGCCCTCGCCGCACTGCTCGCGGCGGGGCTGGGAGCGGCGGCGTGCGCGACCGGCTCGGACGCCGTCGACCCGACGGCCGGCGGGGAGTTCCGGTTCGTGGCCGGCGACGGCACCGGCACGTTGATCCCCGCCGCCGACCGCAAGCCCGCGCCTCATTTCACCGGCGGCTACCTCGGCGGCGGCGACTTCGACTCAGCCAGCCTGGCCGGCACGGTCGTGGTGATCAACTTCTGGGGCTCGTGGTGCGGGCCGTGCCGGGTCGAGGCGCCGGCGTTCCAGACGGTCTACGCCGAGACGAGGACCAAGGGCGTCGACTTCCTCGGCGTCAACGTCAAGGACTCTGACCAGGCCGCACGGGCGTTCCTGGACAACAAGAAGATCACCTATCGCAGCCTGTACGACCCGGACGGGCGGGTGGCGCTGGCCTTCCGCGGCTTCCCGCCGAACGCGATCCCCTCCACGATCTTCCTGGACCGGCACGGCCGGGTGGCCGAGGTGCACCTGGGCACCATGCTGGCCGGCGACCTCGACCCGATCCTCAGCCAACTGACGGCCGAGCCGTGAGCACGCTCGGCGGCACGGTGTTCGGCAGCACGGTGCTGGCCGGCGGGGTCGGCGAGCGCTTCGCCGGGACGGTCACCGGCGGGCCGCTGCTGGTCGCGGCTGGGGTGGCCGCGCTGGTCGGCCTGATCAGCTTCCTCTCGCCGTGCGTGCTGCCGCTGGTGCCGGGCTACCTGTCCTACGTGACCGGGCTGGCCGGCGCCGAGGCCAGCGGTGGCGGTACGGCGATCGCCGTACGGGCGGCACGAGCCCGGATGCTGGCCGGGTCGGCGCTGTTCGTGCTTGGTTTCACCGCCGTGTTCGTCTCGTACGGCGCACTGTTCGGCGGGCTGGGCCGGGCGTTCGTCGAGCACCAGCGGGCGATCGAGCGGGTGCTCGGCGCGGTTACCATCCTGCTCGGGCTGGCCTTCCTCGGCGCCATACCCGGGCTGCAGCGCGAGGCCCGCATCCATCGGCTGCCGGCCGCCGGGCTGGCCGGCGCCCCGCTGCTCGGCGTGGTCTTCGGCCTCGGCTGGACGCCGTGCATCGGCCCGACCCTGGGCGCCGTCCAGACCCTCGCGTTCAGCTCGGCCAGCGCCGTCCGCGGCGCCCTGCTGTCCACCGCGTACTGCCTCGGCCTCGGGGTGCCGTTCGTGCTCACCGCGTTCGGGTTCCGCTGGATGGTCGGGGCGGTCGCGGTGGTACGCCGGCACGCCGGCTGGGTGATGCGGATCGGTGGCGGGCTGCTCATCGCGGTCGGCGCGCTGCTGCTGACCGGCGTCTGGGACCACTGGATGATCCTGCTGCGCTCCTGGCTGGCCCAGCGCGGCCTGGCGGAGTTCTTCCTGTGAAGCCGAGCGAGGTGAGGGCGACCGGTCGCGCCCCGGTCGAGCCGGTGACGGTCGAGGCGGCGACGGCGGAGCAGACCGCGCTGTCCACCCAGCCGGCCGAGCTGCCGCCGCGGCCCGGGCGCGGCCCGTTGGTCGGGCCGCGCCACGTCTGGCGCCGGCTGACCAGCATGCGCACCGCGCTGGTGCTGCTCTTCCTGCTGGCCCTGGCCGCGATCCCCGGCTCGCTGCTGCCGCAGCGCGGCCTCAACCCGGCCAAGGTGGCCCTCTACCAGTCCCAGCACCCGGCGCTGGCGCCGTTGCTCGACCGGTTCGGGTTCTTCGACGTGTTCGCCTCACCCTGGTTCGCGGCCATCTACCTGCTGCTGTTCATCTCCCTGGTGGGCTGCATCGTGCCCCGGGTGCGGCTGCACGTCCGGGCGCTGCGCCGGCCGCCGCCGGCCGCGCCCCGACGGCTGGACCGGCTGCCGCACGCCGCGACGTACGACCTGCCCGGCGAGCCCGCGGAGCTGGCCGACCAGGCCCGGAAGGCGCTGCGCGGCTGGCGGGTGGTCCGGCGTACCGAGGAGTCCGGCGCGGTCGCCCTTGCGGCGGAGAAGGGGTACCTGCGGGAGACCGGCAACATCGTCTTCCACGTGGCGCTGACCGCGCTGCTGGCCGGCATCGCGGTCGGCAAGCTGTGGGGCTACCAGGGCAACGTGCTGGTCGAGGAGGGCCGCGGCTTCTGCAACACGGTGCAGTCCTACGACGAGCTGCGTGCCGGGCCGGTCGCGCGGGGCGCGGGGCTCACGCCGTTCTGCGTGCACCTGGACCGGTTCACCGCGAGCTACGACCAGGACGGGACGCCGGCCGAGTTCCGCGCCGACATCCGGTACACCCCCGAGAACGGCGTGGAGCGGGCCGACCCGCTGCGGGTCAACCACCCGCTGCGGCTGCAGGGCGTGCGGGTCTACCTGATCAGCCACGGGTTCTCGCCGCGGTTCACGGTGACCACCGTGGCCGGGCAGGCGTTCCGCTCGATCTCGGCACCGTTCCTGCCGCAGGACAGCAACCTGACCAGCGAGGGCGCGCTGAAGCTGCCGGACGCGCGGCCGGCCCAGCTCGCCATCGACGGGCTGTTCGCGCCCACCGCGGTGGACGTTGGCGGCGGCGTGATCACCTCTGGCTCGCCGCAGCCGTTCAACCCGGCGGTGGCGATCTTCGTCTACCGTGGCGAGCTGGGGCTGGACGCCGGCCGGGCACAGCCGGTCTACACCCTGGACCAGACCCAGATCGCCTCCGGTGCGCTCAAGCGGGTGGCCGCGGTGAACCTGCGCCAGGGCCAGTCCGTGCGGCTCGACGACGGCAGCACGGTGCGGTTCGACGGGTACCTCCAGTGGGCCACCCTGCAGGTGTCCCGCGACCCGGGCCAGCGGATGGTGCTGGTGTCGTTCGGGTTCCTGCTGGTCGGGCTGCTCGGCTCGCTGTCGGTACGGCGGCGCCGGGTGTGGGTCCGGTTCATCCCTGGCGCCAACACCCCTGGGACGGGCGGGAAGGGGCCGGGGCGTACCGTGGTCGAGGTCGGTGGTCTGGCCAGGACCGACGCAAGCGGTTTCGACAGCGAGTTCGCGCGGCTTGTCGGTCGGCTGCGCGAGCCGAGGAAGGACTAGCCCGTGCCGGTCAGCCCCGGGCTCGCCCACCTGTCGGACACCCTGTTCACCACCTCGATCGCCGTGTACAGCCTGGCGCTGGTCAGCTACTGCGGGGAGTACGCATTCGGCCGCCGGGGCCGGGTCGCCACGACCAGCGAGGAGCAGGCTCCGACCGGGGCCCGGGTCCTGGTCGGTGCCGGCGGCCCGCCCGCCACAGCTCCCGCCGAGCCAGTGGTGCCGGCCGGCGCTGCCGGGGCCAACGTGGGCAGCCCAGGCGCTGGTAGCCCTGCCGCGGCGGCGCGGCGGTTCGGCCGGCTCGCGGTGCTCCTCACCCTGCTCGGCGCGGCCGGCCACCTCGCCTCGATCGTGATCCGCGGCGCCGCGGTTGACCGGGTGCCGTGGGGAAACATGTACGAGTTCTCGGCGGCGGCCGGGTTCGTCGCGGTGGTGGCGTTCCTCGTGGTGCTGGCCCGCCAGCCGCAGGTGCGCTACCTCGGGGCGTTCGTGATGCTGCCGGTGATCCTGCTGATGTTCCTGGCCGGCACCGTGCTCTATGCCAAGGCGGCGCCGCTCGTGCCGGCGCTGCGGTCGTACTGGCTGGCGATCCACGTCACCGCGGCCGTCCTAGCCACCGGCATCTTCCTGGTCAGCTTCGTCGCCACCCTGCTATACCTGCTGCGGATGCGGTACGACGGGCAGGTCGCGGCCGGCCGGCCGCCGTCCCAGCTTGCCGCGCTGGGCGCCCGGCTGCCGGCGGCCGGCGTGCTGGACCGGGTCGCCTACCGGACGGTGGCCTTCGGCTTCCCGGTGTGGACCTTCGGGATCGCCGCCGGTGCGATGTGGGCCGAGGCCGCGTGGGGTCGGTACTGGGGCTGGGATCCGAAGGAGACCTGGTCGTTCATCGCCTGGGTGATCTACGCCGCCTATCTGCACGCACGCGCCACCGCCGGCTGGTCGGGCGTCAAGGCGGCCCGGATCAACCTGCTCGCCTACAGCACGATGATCTTCAACTTCTTTGTGGTGAACATTGTCATCGCGGGCCTGCACTCCTACGCCGGCCTGTCATGAAGCCTGTCGTGAACGTGCGGGCATCCAGCGCTCGGTCTGCCCCGCGGTGACGGGCACCGTTTACGCTGCGGAACGTGGGCGGTCGAGGACTGGTCATGGATTCCGGACCGGCTCGGATGGGAGGAGACCATGGTGAGCCGAAGGCGTCAGGAGTCGGACGACGAGCCGAGCGTGCCGGGCCTGTCCGGGCCGCCCGTACGACGTGACCACGCCGGGGAGCGACCTGAGCCGGCCGGGCTGTCCGGACCGCCGCCGATGCTGCCGCCGAGCCTCGTACCGCACCCGCCGGCTACCCCGCCGGCCGCTCCGTTGCCGCCCGGCGCGTCCGACCGTTGGGACGGGGGCCTGTCCGGCCCGGGTGCCACGTCATCGCCGGAGCCCGGGCCGCCGCCGTTCCTCGCCGGCCGCGGCGGTTCCGGCGCGCCGCCTGGCATCCCTACGTCGGCCGGGCCGGTACCAGCGGGCTCGGCACCGTCCGGGCCGCCGGAGCCCGGGCCGCCGCCGTCGGGATCGTGGGGCCCGCCGCCGTGGGAGCGGCAGTGGGGCGCCGTCCCGTACGGCCCGGTGAGCGGTGAGCAGCCGGCGACCGGCCCGGCCAGCGGCAGTCACCCGGCCGCGGCACCGCCGGACCCAGGCCAGCCGGCGCCGTTCGGCTGGCTGGACGGACCTGCCGGAGCACCCAACCCGGCTCAGCCGGGCACCGCTCAGCCCAATACTGCTCAGTCGGGCCCACCTCAACCGGCCAGCGGGCCGCCACCGGACTGGCCGCCACCGGGCAGCCAACCGCCCGGCGCCGGGCCAGCCGGCCCCTGGGGGCCCAGGGGTCAGCCCCCGCCCGGCCCGTCGGGTTACCCCGCTCAACCGGGCTATCCCGGCCCACCTGCCTACCCGGGCCAGCCCGGCCAACCGGGGCCGCAGGGCTATCCGGGCCAGCCGGGCCAGCCGGGCCAGCCCGCCGTCGGGGCACCGTACCAGTACGACCCGTTCCGCCCCGTTCCGCCGCCAGGCTACCCGGGTGGGCCGGGCTACCCGCCCGCACCGCACGGTCCGAACGGCCCGCAGGCCAGCGTCGCCGACCTGACCCCGCAGTCGCTGCTCCGGCCGCGTCGCCGGCCGCCGCAGACCGGCTGGCGCAAGGCCGTCTACCTGGCCAGCGGCCACTCGGTCAACCCAGGCGAGTCGCCGGCTGACCTGCGCCGCCGCCAGCTCATCGAGCGCGCCAACCTGCCCGTCCAGGGCTGCTACCGGATCGCGGTGATCAGCCTCAAGGGCGGTGTCGGGAAGACCACGACCTGCGTCACGCTCGGCGCCACGCTGGCCTCGTTGCGGGGTGACCGGGTGATCGCGGTGGACGCCAACCCAGATCGGGGCACGCTCTCCGGCAAGATTCCACTGGAGACCACCGCCACCGTCCGTAACCTGCTGAACGACGCCGACAGGATCCAGCGCTACTCCGACGTACGCCGCTACACCTCGCAGTCGCCGGACCGGCTGGAGGTGCTGGCCAGCGAGTCCGACCCGGCGGTGTCCATCGCGTTCAGCGAGAACGACTACCGCACCACCGCCGCCATCCTGGAGCGGTTCTACAACGTGGTGATCACCGACTGCGGCACCGGCCTGCTGCACTCGGCGATGAGCGGGGTGCTCGCGCTGGCGCACCAGTTGATCGTGGTCAGCTCCGGCTCGGTGGACGGCGCCCGCAGCGCCAGCGCGACGATCGACTGGCTGGAGGCGCACGAGTACAGCGAGCTGGTCCAGGGCAGCGTGGCGGTGATCAACTCGGTCCGGTCGAGGTCCGGCGGGGTCGATCTGGACAAGCTGGAGGAACACTTCGCGGCCCGCTGCAGGGCGGTGACCCGGGTGCCCTACGACCCGCACCTGGAGGAGGGCGCCGAGGTCGATCTGGCCGAGATCAGGCCGGAGACCCGGGCCGCCCTGCTGGAGCTGGCCGCCGCGGTGGCCGACGGCTTCCCCCACGACGACGTGCTCGGCCCGCCCCCACCCCCGCCACGCCCCGACCGAGAACCCTGAAATCCCTGATCTCGCGGTCGAGGACATAAGTAGCGAACTGCGCTTACTGGTTTGTGGCTAGCGCAGGCGGGGCGTCCCCGCTAGAGCAAGACACCGAGTGACACGAAGCGCCTGGCTGATCTTCGCGCGGGAATCACCGCCGACCGGGGAGCCACCAAGCCCATACTATGGTCAACCGGACGGCGGGTGTGTCGCCGGCCGGTAGTGGTGCGAAGGGGAAGTGAAGGTCTGGCATGGGCCGTGTGAAGGTGCAACGGGACCGACTGCGACAGGTGGTCGAGGAGCGGACGGCGTCCGTATGGGCCTCCCTCGCCGGCGCCCCGATCGTCAGGGCGGTCGGCATCGTCCGGGACTACGCCGGCGCGCTGTACTACCCGATCGACCACGTACCCCGCCGCCAGCGTCTGCGCATCACGCCGCTCCTGACGGCCGTCGAGTACCTGGTCTACCGGGTCGACTCGCTGGCGGAGCGGAACACCTCCGTCGATCTCGACGCCATACGCATCCGCGACTACTACTCGTTCCACACGTACAAGCGGGTGTTCGAGCGGGCGCTGCAGGCGGTGGGCGCCTGGAATGACGAGGTGGCCCGGCAGGTGGACGAGGGCGAGCGATTCATTCGGCTGGAGAACGCGATGACCTCGCGGGGGAACCCGAGCCACGAGGACGTGCTGGCGATGGCCGAGCTGCGCCCGACGGACGTACGGATGTTACATGCCATGACCGCGGCCCTGCGCGGTATCCGGCCGGACGCGCAGATGCGTGACCTGCTCTGGCCGGTCGAGGTGCTCGCCGACATCGCCAACGACCTGACGCACTATGAGAAGGACGTGGCCGCCAGCACGTTCAACGTCTACGCTGCGTTCGTCGACCTGTACGGCGACGAGGCGGCGACTATGCTGCGCCGCGAGGTGGACCGCTACGAAGCCCTGTTCGAGCAGCGGCTGGCCGCCTTCCCGCCAGTGCGGCGGGACGAGATCGCCCGGCTCTGCCGGCCCCGGTACGCCGCGGCCGTCGCGGCCTACCCGAATCCCATTCCCCGACCGGCGGAACCCGTACCCGGCAAGAAGGCCCCGGAGATCTCGTGGAGCGTCTTCCTCGCCGGGACCGCCTGCGTGATCGCGTGGGTCATCGCGTACGCGGCGATCATCCGGCGCGGTTTCGCCGACTCCACTTTCGGGGTGCCGATCCCGGCCCTCGCGGCCAACCTGTCATGGGAGTTCGTGTACGGCTTCCTGCTTGACCCGCTCGGCGACTACATCCACATCCTGAGCATCCCCTGCTTCGTCATCGACCTCGTCATCGCCTGGCAGGCCTGGAAGTACGGCAAGGCCGACTTCGCCTCTCCGTTCGTCCGCGACCACTTCCACGCCATTCTCACCGGCGCGATCGCGTTCGCGATGCCGGCGATGTACCTCAGCTTCGTCGAGTTCAACGACCCCGACGGCGAGTACACCGGCTTCGGCATCAACCTCATGATGTCGATCCTCTACATCGCCATGCTGGAGCGCCGGAACTCCATCGGGGGCCAGTCGATGTACGTCGCGGTGTTCAAGTGGATCGGTACCTTCCTCGCCTGGCTGGCGACCGCGCTGACCGTCACGACGTCGCCGGAGCAGCCGCTGCCGCGCAGCTTCCGGGAGTTCGCCTCCGGCTCGTTCCGGCACCGCGACTATCCCCTCACGCCGCTGATCAACGTCACGTACTGGGCCACCTTCGCAGTGGACGCGGTCTACTCGCGCATGCTCTACAAGAAGATCCGCGCCGCCGGCGAGTCGCCGTGGCGCCGGTTCTGAAACAGGTTCGTCGGCCCGGCTGCCACGGTCGTCAGCGGGCGAAGCGCTCCACGAAGTGCCGCTGCCAGGGCGTCTCCACCGCGCGCGGCGCGTACCGCTGCCGGACGAAGGCGACCGCCTCCGCGGCCGGCACGCCGTCGAGCACGGCGAGGCAAGCCAGCGCGGTTCCGGTGCGGCCGACTCCGCCGCCGCAGGCGATCTCCACCCGGCGGTCGGCCGCCGTGCGCCAGGCCTCGTGCAGTGCGGCCGTGGCGTCCTCCGGCGAGCTCGGCAGCCAGAAGTCGTGCCACTTCACCCACCGGGACGGCCAGGGCTGCTCGGGCGGCCGCTTCCCGGTGAGGTAGAGGCCGAACTCCGAGGGCGGCCCCGGGCGCACGCCGTCGCGCAGGCCCCGGCCGCGGACCCGCCGTCCCGACGGGAACGTGACTACGCCCTCGGCCTGCTCGTCCCATGCGTCGCTCACTTTGTCTGCTCCTGCCTGGTGGCTTCGCGGCGCCGCGCCGTCGACACGGCCCACAGTGGCACGAGACCCGCGACGATCTGCGGGAGTACCTGCTGGGCGTGGAAGAGCACGGCGAAGGCTACGCTGTCGGTGGCCGACCCGCCGAGCAGCCGGACGGCGGAGGCCGCGCCCGCCTCGAAGCTGCCGATCTGGGCGGGCGCCGTGGGCAGCGCGTTCGAGACTTCGATGAGCAGCAACGGCAGGACCGCTGCGGCGTACCCGGTCGGCAGGCCCAGGCTCGCGGTGACGATCCACGCCGCGGCCAGGTCGGTAGCCCGGGTGGTGCAGGCCAGCCCGAACGACGCGGCGAGCACCCGCCCCTCGCGCAGCGGCGTCAGGCCGTCGAGCACCTTCCGGGCCAGGCGCCGGACCCGACCGCCGGCAGGCTCGGTGTACGGCTGGCGGCGGTGCAGGAAGACCAGCAGCACGGCCAGCAGCGCGACGAGCAACCCCGAGTACGCCGCGACCAGCCAGACGCACCAGACCGGCAGGTCGGCTGTCCACGGCAGGACGACTACGAAGGGCACCAGTCCCAGGCTGCTCATCAGCTTCCGGGCCGCGATGATGGCCGTCGTCGTGGCCGGCGGTACGCCCTCCCGGGACAGCCACCACAGGCGCAGCGCCTCGCCGGATCCTTCCGGGGTTATGGCCGTGACCGCCTGCGCCGCGAACTCGTACTGGACCAGGCGGGCGCCGGGGAGTCGGTGCGCCAGGCCCAGCAGCACCCGCCAGCCGGCCGCACGGGTCAGCTGCCCGGTCACGTTGAGCGTCACGGCGAGGATCAGCGGCGGCAGCGTGACCCGGCCGAGCGTCTCGCTGAGCAGATGGACGTCGACCCCACGGACGACCCAGACCACTGCGGCGAGGCACAGGACGACGCCGGTGGCCTGGACGGCCAGGGCGAGTCGCCTACGCCCACGCGGCCGGGCCGGCGCCACGGTCGGGTCAGGAGGGACGGTCATGGCGTCGGTCCGCCCCGCCGCACAGCCGTACGACGCCGGCTCCGCCGTCGACGTCCACGAGTTGGCCCTCGGTCAGCACCTTCGTCGCGTTGCCAGTGCCCATGACGGCGGGCACGCCGAGTTCCCGGGTGACGATCGAGCCGTGCGACAGCGAGCCGCCGATGTCAGTCACCACCGCGCCGGCACGCGCGATCACTGACGACCAGGCCGGCGTGATGTGGGCGACGACGAGGACATCGTCCGGAGCCAGGTCGGCGGCCTCCGGCACGGACCGCAGCAGGCGGACCCGTCCCCGGACCCGGCCGGCGCTCACCCCGGACCCGCGCAGCTCGCCGTCCGCGCTCCGGCCCTCCAAGCGGCCGAACAGGGCGAGCGACGTGATGTCCCAGGGGCCGAGGACGACCCGGACGTCGGCCGGGACGGTCTCAGGGGGCGTCAGCCGGCGCCGCCCCTCCTGCTCGGCCCGCCGGCGGCGTACGGTCCGGGCCCAGTCCGAGGTGTCGGTGCGGTTGGGCCGCTCGCACCAGCGCCGCAGCTCGGCGCCTGTGAGCTGGAAGACGTCCTCGGCGTCGGTGAACGCGCCGCGGTCGACCAGCCGCCGGCCGAGCTCAAGGTAGCCCCGCCGGATCAGTGGCCAGGGAAGGGTGAACTCGTGCAGCGCCTCGTCCCGGACGGCGCTCCAGCGTCGGGTCCAGCGCAGCGCGCCGTCCAGGAACCGGCGGCGTACGGGTGAGCCGCGCAGCACGCGGTGCGCGGCGGCGAGGACCTCCTCGCTCTGCCGGCGGAGGCGTCGCTGCCGCTCCCGCGGGTCGCCGGCCCGGCCGTCCCGGTACGCCTCGACGGTCTCGCGCACGACCTCGGGACGCTCGCCCGCGGTGGGCTCGGCGACGTCCAGGTGGTAGACGAGGTGGCCGAACCGGAGCAGGTGCTGCGCCAGCCCGGCGTCGAGGTCCTCGGTCGGGCGCCGGGCCAGGTCGTACAGGCCGCACTCGGCCCGGTACGCGAGCGAGTCCTCGCCCTGCAGCAGGGTCGAGTACGAGACGGGCCCGAGCCCCGGGTCGGCGTCGCGCAGCCGTGCCGCCGGGAAGGCCCGGGCGAGGAACCACTCGCCAGCGTTCCAGTACCAGGCGAGGCCGCCGATGATCGCCCAGTACCGGCCGCCGAGCCCCTCCAGCTCGCCGATGATCCGCAGCAGCCGAACCGGATCGAGCGCCGCCAGGTCCAGCCGTGACAGCTCGGCGACCCGCTGCCGGTGTCGGGGCAACACCTCCTCTCGCCACCGCGCCGCCACCGGTGAGAGGTGGAACCGAAACCAGGAGCCGATGAGCCGCAGCGTCAGCCAGGGATGCCGGTTGAGCGGGAAGTCGATGCGCAGGTACGCGAACCCCTCCACCGTGCCGTGCATGGGCTCGGGCACGAGCGGGTTGCGCTTCGCCTTCCCGCCCGCCCAGTTGGCGGTCCACTCGTCGATCAGCCGGGGGAAGAGCGTGGTCGCGAACAGCGGCGAGAGCGGCTCGGGCAGCCAGGAGTCGCAGATGCTGATGCGCGCCCAGGACGCGCCATCGACGGGGCTGGCCCAGGCTGCCGTCGGGGCCAGCCCGGGCACGTCCGCGGTGATCGGCCGGGCCTGCAGCAGGTGGAAGGCCGTGCCGGTACGGGCCCACTCGATGTCCTGGCCGCCGCCTAGGGCGTCCTGGACCCTCCGCCCCAGCGCGGCCAGCTCCGTCGCCGCGCCGTCGTCGAGCACCGGGCCGGCGGCGTCCGGCGGGGCGGGGCCACGCCGGACCGGCGCACCGGGCGTACCGACCTCAAGGTGCTCTGGAGTGGCGACGCCGTCGACGAGCCGGTCGCCGGTTCCCTCGACCGCCTCGATGACGACGTCGGCGCCTGCCACCGGGACGAACATCACGCCCGCGCAGCGGGCCCCGACCATCGTCTGGACGAGCACGGCCATCCGGGCGGCCGCGGGATCCGTCGCGTGCCGCGCCCGGTAGGCCACGGCGGTCGGGCTCCACAGCGAGGCCCAGCATTCGCGGATCGCGGCCACGACCGCCTCGGTCCGGGTGACCTGCAGGGTGGTCGCATACTGCCCGGCGAAGCTCGCCCCCTCCGTGTCCTCGGCGGTCGCCGACGAGCGGACCGCGACGCCGGCGCCGATCAGCGGCTCCGCCCGGCGCTCGAGGTCCCGTACGAGCGGCGGCGGGAAGTCCAGGCGCGCCACCCCGTCGCGCATCCGGGCCGCGAACGCGTCGCGCAGGCCGTCGGGCAGCGCAGCGCCCGCCTCGACGCCGAGTTCGGCACGGACCCGCCGGACGCGGGGACCGACGAGCTGGTCGTACACGTCGGTGGTGACGCAGAAGCCCGCCGGGACCGGGAAGCCTCGGGCTGCGAGCTCGCCGAGCCGGGCCGCCTTACCGCCGACCAGCGGTACGTCCCGGATCCTCACGTCGGCGAGATCCACCAGCGGCGGACGGTCAGGCATGCTGCTGCGCGGGATCGGTCCAGCGCTGGTAGAACCTGCGGAACTCGCGCAGCGGCCAGTCGCCGGCGACGTAGATGCCATGCTGGTCACCGCGCCGCATGGTGTCGAAGATCGGCAGATCCTGGCGGGCGGCGACGGTCACCTCGCCGCGGTGCACGGCGTACCGGAGGCGATCGGTGAGGCCGCCGCCGTGGCGGGAGACGGCGACGGCGATGTGCTGGACCGTGCGCTCCTCCGCGACCGGCGTGACCGCCAAGACGAGGTGGTAGTGCGGCACGTCGTCGGCGAAGTAGTAGACGTGCTGGAGCGTCGGCCAGGCCGCCACCCGCAGCTCGAAGCGGTCCGCGTTGAGACCGGCCGCGTCGGAGACGCGCCCCAGCCATCCGGCGTACGACGGCCAGGCGAAGATCGCGCCCATCCGGCTGCCGGACACCGGGGTGGCGCCGAAGACGGCTTCCGCTGCCTCGGCGTCGAGGATCTCGGACTCCGGGCTTCCTCGGACGTTCAGGCCATGCAGGGCGACCAGGTGGTCGGGGTCGAAGGTGTTCTCCAGGATCCGGCGCACCGTCGTGCCCGCGGGGTCCTCCAGGTGGAAGACCGGGTACGTCGGCGGCAAGCCGGGTGCGCCGAGAGCCGTGCCCGGCAGCGGGTACAGCGGCTGGTCGCCGCCGTGCCAGACCCAGACGTACCCGTCCCGCTCGGTCGTCGGCAGCGAGGGGGTCCGGGCGGCCGCGGGCGGCCGGCGGTCGTCCGGCAGGGACCGGCAGCTGCCGTCAGGCCGGAACCGCCAGCGGTGGAACGGGCACTCCAGGCTGCCGTCCACGACCCGCCCGCCGGACAGCGCCGCGCCCATGTGCGGGCAGTGCAGCGGCATCAGCACCGGCGCACGGTCGGCGGCGCGCCAGGCCACGTACGAGGCGCCGAAGAGATCGACCCGGGCCGGCGACCGGCGCAGCGCGGCCGAGCGCAGCACGACGTACCAGCCGGTGGCGAGGTTGAGGTCGCCCGTCCCGGCCGGCGCCGCCGCCGGCCGGTAGAACGACCTCGCTTCACGGCGTCGGACGCTCAGCACGCTGCACCCAGCCCTGATAGTACTTGCGAAACCGCAGGACACCCTCGTCCTGGGGTTCGTTGACGGATCCGTCGGTCGGTACGGCGTCGCGGTAGATGGCCAGGTCCTGCAGGGTCCCGAGCCAGTGCTGGCCACGGTACGCCCAGAACGCGGCGGACGAGCCGAGCAGGTGGCGCGACCGTCCCACCAGCGACCAGCCCTGGAAGACCGTCAGTCCGGGCCGGACCGGCGTGATCGTGAGCAGCTCCCTGGCCACGGAGCGCTCACCCAGCAGGAAGGTCAGGCGTTGCCCGCCGGGCCAGCCGTCCACGAGCAGGGTGAGCCCGCGCTCCCCCAGCAGCGGCAGGCGCAGCGCCACGTCGAGTCGGGCGCCCACCCAGGCGCCACCGCCGATGGGCGCGCCGTTGGCCGCCGCAGCCGCCGGGTCCGTCAGCCAGTGCAGGATCGGCGGGCTCTGCGACGGGATGCCGTGCACGAAGCGAAAGTGCGCCGGGTCGAAGGCGTTCTCGAGGACCCGTGCCGGCGGAACCGGTGTGAGGTAGGTGAAGGCGTAGCGGCGGTACCTGCCGCCGCCTGGTTCCAGGGGTGGGAAGTCGGGGATGTCGTAGGCCGGTTCGGGGGTGCCGTACCAGACCCAGACCAGCCCGTACCGCTCCTGTGTCGGGTACGTCGCCACCCGCGCCGTCGGCGGGATCCGGTCCGCATCCGGGATCAGCACG
>DATILL010000127.1:0-20025 GCA_035476575.1 Mycobacteriales bacterium | reverse complement strand
CCGGACCCGGGATGCCGGGTCCGGCGCGCCGGGCGGGTACCGCCTACGCGCCCGCGGCGTGCAGCGCGTCGGCGCGGCGCCGTACCTCGTCGGAGGCGTCGACCAGAGCGCTGGCCAGCCCACGCAGGGCGGGCTGGTACTCCGTCTCCCAGGCGCTGCGGAAGCGCTCCGCCGCGCCGCCCTGCCAGTAGGTGTTGTGCAGCTGCGCGGACAGCTCGGACATGAGTGTCTCGACCGCGCCGCTCTGCCGGTTGAAGCTCGCGGTCAGGGTGTGCAGCTCGCCGAGCTCGGCACCGATGACGGACATACGTTCCTCCTCGTCGGGGACGGCCCACGTCTCGGGACCGCGGCCGACGCTAGGCAGCGCCGCACCCCCGGCGGAATCGGAAACCCTCCCCAGCCCGCCGCGCTGGCGGCCGCTGCGCCAGCTGCCTCAGCGGCCGATGAGCCGGAGGTCCTCCTTGGCGATCAGCCGCGCGGTGATCGCGTACTCGGCCAGGCCGGGCAGCGCGTTCCAGCCGGTCAGGTTGGGCACGCCGGCGTTGGTCAGCCGGGTGCGCAGGTACTCGATCCGCTTCACCAGCGTGGTCCGCGGCCAGCCGAGCCGGGCCGCAGCAGCCGCGTAGCTCTTCGGGTAGGGGTCGTAGCGCGGCGGGTCCTCGAGGTAGCCGGCGAACAGGGCCACCATGGCCGCCCGGTCCAGCTCGCTGACCAGCACGCCCTCACCGACCGAGGTGGTGGTGCCGACCGCGGCCGGCTCGCTGGCCGCGCCGGACCGCGGCACGCTCACCGTGAGCACGTGCGAGCCGGCGGTGCCATCCACGGTCACCCGCACCGGCGCCTCCACCGCGAGCCGGCGGCCGGGGGCGAGCAGGCTGCGGAAGCCGAGCTCGTCGGTCACCGCGAGCGGGCGCAGGCTGCTGCGGTTGACCAGCCACCAGGTGCCGCCCTCGTGCTCCAGCGAGCCGGCCCGCCGGGAGATGCCGGTGTCGGCCGGGTCGAGGCAGATCGTGCAGTTCTCGGACCGGCCGAAGGTGAAGGGCTCGTCCTCCCGCAGCGGGTGCAGCGCGTCGCCGACGGTGACCGTGGCCGCGGTGGGGTCGACCATCCAGAACCTCCCCGAGGGTTGGGGATCCCTCCCCATGTGGTGTGATGCACGTTCTTTCGTACCATCCTCCCGGAGTCGAGGAGGCAAGGTTGTCGCACGCACTGCGCACGCGGCTCGGACGGATCGGCTTGGTCGCCGCGCTGCTGGCAGGGGTGCTGGCGGTCTCGTTCGGGACCGGCTACCGGGCGTCCCGGGCGGCGCTCGACGACGGCAGCGCCGCGCTGACCAAGGGCCACACCGTGGTCCGGGTCAACGGCGAGTCCGGCCGGGTGGAGGCGAAGCTGACCGCCGCGGTGGCCGAGAGCCGTCAGCCGACCCGGGTCGTCGAGCTGCCGGACGGCCAGCTGTACGTGGAGAACGTGGCCACCGGCGAGCGGTGGAAGGTCGACACCACCACCATGACCCCGCAGGCGCTTCCGGCGGCCGGATCCAAGGACGCGGCGGGCAGCCTGGTCGGCGGCGGCTCGGAGATGTACTCGGTGGACCGGGCCACCGGCCAGATCGGCTGGGTGCACCCGCGCACCCGCGCGGTCACCCCGGTGGCGACGCTGGGCCGGGTGCAGGGCATGGAGGTCGACTCCTCCGGCACCGCCTGGGTGCTCGTCGGCGGCACGCTGCAGGAGATCGTCAAGGCCCGCAAGGGCACCGCCGTCGAGGTCGGCAAGGCCGGCGAGCCGGCCCTGCTGACCCTGGTGGGAGACCGTCCGACGGTGCTCCGGCTGGCCGCTGGCGAGGCGGTCCGGTACGGCCGGACGGCCGGCGACGTGCAGCGAGCCTGGGTGCCCGAGCTGGCCGGACAGCCTGCTGACACGGTGCGGATCGCAGCGCCGGGCCCCGGCGACATCCTGTGGGTGGCCCGTGCCGGCGACCGCCGGCTGCTGCGGGTCGACCTGCCCACCGCGCAGGTGCGCTCGGTCGAGTTCACCGCGGGAGGCAAGGGGGACGTCCGCAATGGACCGCCGGTGGTCAGCGGCGACCGGGTCTTGGTGCCCGACTACACCGCGCGCATCGTGCACGTGCTGGACGCCGCGTCCGGTCAGGAGCGCCGGCAGGTCGGGCCGGTCCCGGGGTCCAGCCGGGAGTTCGACGTGATCACCCGGGGCAGCAAGGTCTTCATCAACGACCAGTACGCCTCCCGCGGCGTCGTGGTCGACCGGGACGGCACCGACCGCACCATCGACAAGGGCACCGGCGACGGGCTGGACGGCGACCGGCGGTCCGCCCCGCGCGGGCCCGCGCGACCGGCGACCGATCCCGGCCCGGCAGGTCCGGCCGATCCCGGTCCGGGCCGTCCCGGCGGGACGGCGCCGACCAGCCGGCCGCCCGCCCCGCCGCCGGTGGCGGTGCCCGACGTGGTCGGCCAGGACCGGCAGGCGGCATGCGCCATCCTGCGGGCGGCCAAGCTCGACTGCGTCCAGGTGCCGGTGGGCAACGACGGCGCCGGCCCGACCGGACAGGTGCTGCGGACCGCGCCGACCGCCGACACGCAGGCGCCGGCTGGGCAGATCGTCACGGTCAGCTACCGCGGCGACATCCAGCTGCCCGATGTGACCGGTCTGCCGTCCGCGACGGCCTGCTCCGCGGTCGAGGCGGCCGGGTTGGTCTGTGAGCGGGTCGAGCTGCCCGCGGTGGCCGACCCGGCCGCGGTGGACAAGGTGAGCGCGCAGGACCCGGCCGCCGGCAGCCCGGCACAGACCGGCGACCGGGTGCGGGTCAGCTACCCGACCCAGGTGCTCGTGCCGGACGTGAGCGGGCTGCTGGTGGCGGATGCCTGCGCCCGGCTGGCCGCGTTCGGGCTGGCCTGCACCCAGGTGGACGCGGGCACCCGGCCGGCCGCCGAGCCGCCGAACGTGGTGCTCGACCAGGCGCCACCGGCCGCGGCGGCCGCGACGCCGGGCACCGCGGTCAGCGTCCGCTTCTACAGCTCGGTGGTGGTGCCGACGGTGACCGGGCTGGACCCGGCCGCCGCGCGGGCCGCGATCACGGCGCAGGGGCTGACCCCGGTGCCGGTGCCGGACCTGGTCACCAACCAGCCGAACGTGGTGCTCGACCAGGCGCCGCCGAAGGGCAGCCCGGCCGCACCCGGCACCCAGGTACAGTACGTCTACGAGGATGTCGGCCCGGCGCAGGTCCGGCTGGCCAAGAAGGGCGGTGAGTTCCGGTACGCGCTGCAGCCGGAGGCCGGCTACGTGGACCAGCGGCTGCTCGGCTGGGGCTTCCCCGCGCAGGCCGGCGGCACCACGGCGGTGTACCGGTACGTCTGCGACGGCGCCCGGTGCGGCGGGGCGGGCACCTTCTACTACTCGATGACCAACGTGCCGAGCTACGACCCCGGCTGGACCAACAACGGCGTCGCGTTCTACGCGTACCCGACGCAGGTCGATCCGCGGCTGCTGCCGATCAAGGCGATGTTCGACGGGGCGGCGTGGGTGTGGGCAGCGGAGGGCACGCCCGACTACCAGACGTACCTCGGCCGGGGCTACACCCGGCCGGAGGGCTTCACCCTGGGCTGGGTCTGGCCCCCCTGACCGGCGCAGCCGTCCCGCGACCCGGCCACCGTCCACGATGGACGGTGGCCGCTCGCCGTCGGGCCGGCTCCAGTCCCGCGGCCGGGGAACCCTTCCCATACCGGTCCGGCCCCGGTACGCCGAGACTCTCCGCAGTGGACGGTGGAGGAGGCACGATGGAGGGTCGGGTGACGCCGGCCGGGGCCGGGCTCGGCACAGGCGGCGGCGAGGCTGCGGAGATGGCCGAGGCGGCCCGGAGGATCCGGGTCGAGGCGCGCCGGGTCGCCGACGTGCGGCACGCTGGACCGGGCGACCCGGGAACTTGTCTGGGCCGGCCCGGCCGCGCAACGCTTCGAGCGCAGCGTCGAACGCCGGCGCCGCGAGCTGCAGACACAGGCCGAAACGCTGGACTTCCTGGCCGACCGGTTGCAGCTAGCCGCCCGGGCGCTGACCGTGCCGGCTCCGGGGCGGGCGCGGTGACCGCGGTGACCGCCGCGCCGCCCTCCGAGGCAACGGAGCGGACCGGCGTGCCGGCCGCGCTGAGCAGCGATGAGCTGCGCGCGCTGGCCAGGGTGGCCGGCGCCGTGCTGCCGCCGGAGCTGCTGGACGGCTGGCACCGGGAGGACATTGCGGTTGCGGACACCGTCGCGGTCCGTTCGCTGCTCGCCCGCGGCCTGCTCCAGCTGCGTCCCGGCGGAGTGGCGCTCACCCGGGCGGCCCGCGGCGCGCTCGATCCGCTGCTGGACGCGCGGGCGTTGGCCGGTCTCAGCCTGCTGGGCCGGGATGGAGACGAGCGGCGGCAGTTGGTCGCCGAGTCCACCGCCGGCACGCTGCTGCTGACCGAGCGGGAGCCGGACGTGTGGACGCTCGACCCGATCCCCGGCCCGGCCGAGCGGGCGCCGCGTGGCTGGCCGCCGACCTGCTGGAGGAGAGCGTGCGGCCGGCGCCGGCCGGTGTGGCTTTCACCGCGCCGGCCAGGACGCTACGGCAGACCGACCGGTTGCTCACCGCCGGCCGCTTCGCCGACGTGGCCACCGCGCTGACCCGGGCCGGGGTTCCTGCCGCGCTCGCCGACGGCTGGGTGACGGTGCTGCGCAGCCGGGTGGCCACCGGGCAGGCCCGATTGACCCGCCGGCTCGCAACCGGTGTCTACTCCGGCGGCGCGGTCCGCTGGGTGGACGCCGGCACCGCCGGGGTCTGGCTGGTGCAGCCGGACGAGCCGCCGGACGACGACGCGGACGACGCAGCCGAGCCGGCGGTCCGGCTCACCGACGCCGGGTGACCGGCGTACAGGCCGCGCTGACCACCCTGCTCGAGGAGGACCCGCGGTGAAGCTCGGCCCGGAGCGGATCGCACAGCTCGCGTACGACGCCGGCTTCCGCGGCCGCGATCTGGCCGTCGCCGTGGCCGTGGCGATGGCCGAGTCGGGCGGTGACACCCGAATCCCCGGTGACACGGGCATCCAGGACCGTACCTGGAGCCCGTCCGTCGGGCTGTGGCAGATCCGGTCGCTGCACGCCGATCGCGGCACCGGTCGGATGCGGGACGAGCTGGCCAACGTGCGGCCCGCGGTGAACGCCCGGCACGCCCGGGCGATCTGGCGGGAGCGCGGCGGCAGCTTCGCGGCCTGGTCGGCGTACACAAACGGCTCGTACCGGCAGTACCTCGACGTCGCCCGCCGGGCCGCGCGGTCGGTCCGGGACGGCGACGGCATCGGCGTGGTCGGTCCCGTCGGTCCCGCCGGTGCGGTCGTGCCGGCCGGGAGCGGCCGGTCCGGCCGGGTCGTGCTGGACGTGCGTGAGCTGGCCCGGCTGGAGGCGCTGCTGGCCACCAGCCGCGACCGGGTCGACCACGCCCTGCGGATTACCCAGCAGGTGGTCGGCGGGCTGTCCGCGCTGCGGGCCGGGCGGCCGGACCCGGCCACCGCCCGGCTGGTGCTCGCCCTGGTCGACCAGCTCGCCGGCCCGGCCGGGCTGCCGCTGGCCGCCCGGCACCTGGACTGGGAGGAGCGGCTGGTCGCCCGCACCCGCACGCTGGCCGAGTCGGCGGCCGGCGACGACGGCCGGGTGTCCCGGGCCGACACGCTCGCCTTCCTCGGCACCCTCGGCCGGCGGATCGAGCTGCCCGAGGCGGCCGTGCTCGAGGCCCTGGTGGCCGGCGGGCTGCGGCTGCGCCGAGACCGTCCACATCAGACGGTGCTGGTCGGGGAGGTGGTCGGCCCAGCGGTGCCGGTGCGACCGGCACTGCCGGCGCCCCGGGCGATGGGCCCGCTGCCGTTGGCCGGGCTCTCCCGGTTCGGCAACGGCCGGCTGCCGGCCAGCCGGCTGGATGGCATCGGACACCGGGAACGGCTTGCCGCGCCGGCAGCGCGACACTTCCGCCGGATGGCGGCGGCGGCGCGGGCCGCGGGCGTGCCGCTGCCGGTGATCCGCGGCTACCGGTCGTACCCGGAGCAGGCGGCCCTGCAGGCCCGCGCGGACGGCGCCCCGGTGGCCGCGCCCGGCACCAGCCCGCACGGCTGGGGGTTCTCCGCCGACCTGGACGTCTCCGCCGCCCGGACTCTGCACTGGCTGCAGGCGAACGCGGCCCGGTACGGCTTCTTCGCCGACCTTCCGGCCGATCCGGCCACTGGACCTACCGCCCCGCCTGACGGCGATCGGCCGGCCCCGCAGGGGGCTCCCGCGGGGCCGGCCGAGGATCGACGGGATATTCAGAGCTGCAGCCAGCCCCACCGGTGCAGCCCCGGGACGTACACCTTGGTCATGCCGCCGCTGCGGGTGGACGTCGGCCGGACCTGCCAGCGGTCGAAGACGTTGCCGATGACGAAGCGGTTGGCCGCGTCCCGCAGCGTGGCGTTGTGGGTCATCCGACGCTTCGCCGCCGGGATCGCCCCGTGCGACGGCCGCCAGGCCACCGCCCGCCAGTACGGCGGGAACTGGCTGCGCCCGGACAGGATCCGCTTCGGCACCGGCCGGCCGGCCGGGAAGCTGATGGTGCGGGTCTCCCACCGTCCGTTGTGGAAGATCTGGTAGCTGCCGGTCTGCCCGACCGACGTGCCGATGCAGGTGCTGTCAGTGACGAAGCTCCACCAGGGGAAGCCCTTGGCGTGCCCGCCGGGGTCGGACACCGCGGCGACCCGCGACGTCACGTTGTAGCGCCAGTTGATGGTGCGGCCGGCCGGGATCGTCCACCGCCGGCCGCCCGGGTTGACCGGGTAGTTGGCGAGGACCGTGCAGTTGCGCACCACGTGGTAGGCGACGATCAGGATCCGGCGGTGGCCACGGACCTGGCCCTCCTTGGGTCCGCCGGCCGCCGCGGTCCTTGTCACGGCCCCGGCCGTATGGCCGCCGGCCAGGTCGGCCGCGGTGACCGCCCCGGCCGTCACCAGCCCGGCCACCATCAGCGCGGCGACCGTCCTGCGGCCCGGCCTGCGCGGGCTTCTCCGCATCGAATGCTCCTCGGTTCGAGGGGCGGCCTCTCGTGGCCGCACCCGATACCGTCGAGCCTGCGCGACGGACGCTGCGAGTGAAATGGGAAAGGTTTCCTGATTCGCACCGGTTGAGGCCGGTTCGGTCCGACGGTCAGGCCGGGCGGCGGCCGAGCAGCGTGAACAGCGGCTCGGCGTCCGGGTCGAGCGTGTCGTCGTCGGCGGCCGGCTCGACCGTCCGCACATCGCCGTCCCCGAGGTCGACGGTGACCCGCCAGGAGACCGCGGTAGCGTCGCCGGCCACCTCCTCGACCCGGCGTACGACGGTGATGCTGTGCCAGCGCTCCGCGGGCGACAGGTGGTCGGTCACCCTGCGGCCCGGCACCGCCCTGGTGACCGCACCGGCGGGCCCGGCGGGCACTCCCAGCGCGGCCAGCGCGGCGTCCGCGTCGCCGTCCGTGCCGAGCAGGTCGAAGCGGTGCAGGTCGCCGGACACCCGGTGGCGCACCACGTGCCCGCGCCGGCCGACGGCGACCACGCTGGAGTCGGCGCCGGTGGTGTCCTCGCGGTCGACCACGTAGCGGACCGGGCCGGTGACCACCGGGTCCAGCAGCGCGGCGGCGCCCGGCGCCAGCACCACCCGGCCGCCGTCCTCGACGACCAGGCCGCGGGCGGCCAGCGTGGCCACGAACCGTCCGGTGAGCAGCGGGTGGCGCTCAGCCGGCAGCTCGTCGAAGACCGATCGCGTCACCCCAGGGAAGCGATCCGCGCCGAGCCGGCGGGCCAGCGCGTCCAGCTCGTCGGCGGTGGCGATCAGCCAGGTCACCCGAAGGCTCCCCGCAACGCCGAGCCGATCCTGCGCCCGGCCCAGTCCTGGGCGCCGTCGACGGCGTCCGCCACGGCGTCGGCGGCTGCCACCGCGCCCTTGGCGGCCGTGGCGGTGGTGTCCATGCCGAGCACGACCAGGTCCGCGCCGTACCCGAAGGATTCGTTGATGGCCGCGCCCGGCACCCCGAGCGGGCCGGCCGCCCCCCAGGCGTCGGCGGCCAGGTGGTTGCTGGAGCCGGCCAGCGCCATGAAGTCGCGGACGTCAGTGGCCGCCTGGCTCAGCCCGGTCTGCGGCTCGTCCCGGCGCAGCTTCTCCCCGTCCGCCAGGTACTGCTGGGCGTCCACGACCACCCCCGCGTACGGGATCGCGCCGAACAGCTTCGCGGCCGGCTTGCGCAGGCCCTTACCGGCCTTCGGGCCGTACGAGGCCGGGGTACGCACGCCGTAGTTCGCGCGGAGGCCGCCGCCGATGCGCTCGTCGAGCACCGCCCGCATCCGCTGCACCGCGCTGGCCGACCGCCACTCATCGCGGTTGGCCAGCGTGCGGGCGGTGGCCCCCCACTCGTGCCAGCCCGCCGCTTGGCCCAGCGCCTTGGTGCCGGTCAGCAGGCCGAGCACACCGGCCCACCGGCGGGCCCGGCCGGCCCGGTCCGACTTGTGCAGACCGAGGTCGGTCAGCTCGCCGAAAATCGCATTCCCGACCTTCACCCCGACGCCGGTGGCGGTGAAGAAGCCCGTCCGGTCCAGGTGCTCGACCTTCTCCGCGGTCCGCGTCAGGTAGCGGGAACCCGCCTCCAGCCCGGCCCCGGTGCCGGCCAGCTGGCTGCCGAGCGAGCGCCGCTCCGCCTCCACCGCCGCGACCAGCTCACCCGGCAGCCCGCTGGTGTCCACGACCAGCAGGGCCAGCGACGCCGCGCTCAGCGCGGAACGTGCCCGGTCCAGGGTGCCGGCCAGCGCGCGCATCTCGCCCGGCGCGAAGACGAACCGGGCGCCCCCGTCAGCCGACACCGGGCACCTTCCGGGCCGCCAGCGTCGACGCCCGCAACTCAGCCTCCCGGGCGCCGCGGGCGAGCAGCCCGACCAGCGCGCCGAGCCGGCCGGCGGCGGACCGCACCGAGCCGTCCATCCCGGACAGCTCGGTACGCAGCCGGCTCGCCGCCGGGCTGGTGAACCGGGTGCCGGCGGCGGCCGCGCCGACCGACGGCACGCCGTCCAGCTCCCGGGCCGCGCGGGCAACCTGCACCTGGGCGGCGCGGCAGGCGACCATCTCGTCCAGCGCCTTGGTGATCTCTGCATCGAGGGCGGCGTTGTGGCGCCTCGCCTGGTCCGCGGCGGACGTCGTAGGGATGTCGAGCACGCGACCAGTCTGTGCCGCCCGCGCCTGCCGCGGAACGGGAAGACCTCCCCACCGCAGACGGCCGGCGGTCCGCCGCGGGCGAGGACCTTCCTCTCCGATCCTGGCTCTCCCTCGAACCGCCGGCAATGACCCACGGATGAAGTGCCTGACACAAACACGTAGCGCCGAGGACCGAGTTGGTGAGCCCTGCCCCAGATGAGAGCTGGGCCTTGACCTGGCCGCGATCGCAGGAGTCGTCGACGGCGAACACGACCAGGTCGAGGCGCTGCGCCGCCATTACCGCTGCTTGTTGGCCGAACGGGACCGGCTGGACCGGCTGCTGCACACCGTCGCCGGCACGATCACCCACCTGGAAAGGGGAACTGCCATGGCTACAGAAGAAATGTTCGAGGGATTCCGATTCACCCCGGAGGTGATCGCCGACCTGGAGGCGAAGGTGATCGAGCGGACCGGTCAGGTCGAGCAGCCGGAGTTCGCCGAGATCAGGCGCCGCACTGCCAGCTGGGGTGAGGAGGACTTCCGCGAGGTGGAGCGCCAGGGCGCCGATATCGAGCGGCGGCTGCTGGCGTTGCTGCGCGACGGAGTGGCCGTCGACGACCCGGCGGTATTCGCCGTGTTCGATGACGACGTGGCCGCGCAGCGCAGGCTGCTGTCCCTGGACGGTGCCCGTTACGCGGCGCTTGGCGAGGCGTTCGCGGCCGCGCCGGAACTCCGTGAGCACCTTGACGCGCAGCATCCCCACCTGGCCGAGTACATGCGTGACGCGATGGTCGCGTACGCCGCGGCGCGAATGAGTTGACCCAGATGCGCATCGATCGTGATCTGACCGTGCCCACGGCCGACGGTGCCGTGCTGCTTCTCGATCACCACCATCCCGCGGCTGCCACGGGGAGAGCTGTGGTCGTGTGGATCCGCACACCGTACGGGCGCAAGCACATCGGCCCGATCGCGAAACGGTTCGCCAAGCGCGGCGCGCACGTGATCGTCGAGGCGGTCCGCGGCACCGACGGGTCAGGCGGCAGCTTCGACGGTTCCACGTTCGAGCCCGAGGACGGGCTCGCGGTGGCGGCGTGGCTGCGCGCGCAGCCGTGGTTTCCCGGGGTGATCGTGACCTGGGGACTGAGCGCCCTCGGCTACGCTTGTTGGGCGCTGGCCGGTGCGGACATCCCGGAATGGCGGCTGGCGATCCTGCAGGACGCGCAGTCCGAACTCCGCGACGCCGTCGTCTATCCCGGCGGCGCGTTCGCCGCGAAGACGGTGCTCGGCTACCTGCACAGCATCGAATGGCAGGTCGTCCACCCACGCGCCTCGCCGCCGCGGACCATGCTCGCCGAGGTGCGCGCGGCCAGGAGAGCGCGTCGGGTGCTGACATCGCTGCCGCTCGGCTCGGCTGACCAGCGCCTAACCGGGCACCGCGTCGACTACTTCCAGGACTGGCTCGCCGCCGAGCGGGACGACGCCTGCTGGAAGCAGCGTGACCTGCGCGGCAACGCCGCTGCCATGGCCGAGCGGGTACACCTGGCCAGCGGCTGGTACGACGTCTGCCTGTCGTCGGTGCTGGCCGACTACGCCGCGCTGCGCGCCGCCGGCAAGACGGTCCGCCTGATCCACGGCCGTGGTACCACGGCCGTGGATCCGTGGACAAGGGCTACCGCGCTGACATGGACGCCTGGCTCGATGCGATCGTCGACGAACATCTTCCACGCGGCGAACCCGTGCGGGTGCACGTCGTCGGCGGCGCCGGGTGGCGCGAGCTAGCCGACTGGCCGCCGCCGGGGTTCGGATCGCAGACGTGGCATCTGCAGCCGGCAGGGGGCCTCAGCACATCCCCAGCGCCGCCGAGCGACCCGGACCGTTTCCGCTACGACCCCGCCGATCCGACCCGGCCGTGGGCGGGGCGATGGAGAACTTTGACGGCAACGCCGGCGCCAAGGACAACCGTCAGCTCGAAGCCCGCGCCGACGTGCTGACCTATACCAGCGAGGCGCTGAGCGCCGACCTCGACGCGATCGGCCCGGTCAGCGCGAGCATCGTCATCCGCTCCAGCCTGCCGCACACCGACCTGTGCGCCCGGCTGTGCGACGTCGCCCCGGACGGCCGCTCCACCAACCTGTGCGACGGTGTACGGCGACTACGCCCGGACAACGCCGTCTCGAACGCCGACGGCACCCGCACCGGCGAACTGGACCTGGGTGGCGTGGCCCACCGTTTTCGAACCGGACACCGCATCCGGCTGCAGGTCAGCAGCGGCGCGCACCCGCGCCTGCACCGCAACACCGGCACCGGAGAACCGCTCGCGACCGCAACCCGGCTGGCTGCCGCGGACCAGGAGATCTTCCACGACGCGAAGCGCGTCTCCGTGCTGCGACTGCCCTGCGCCTGACAGCTAGCTGCAGCTCCGGCTGTCGCCGCAAGCCGACCCCTCTGCGGGAACGCCGCAGGCCAACAGTGGTGCCGGAGCAAAGGTGAACCGTAAGGCCCGCCCGATGAAGATTCCCGCTCCGGTGCCCTATCCGGGACACCCTCGCCACGAGCTGCGATCATCACCGGCTGGGTAGGTCGGCCTGGGTCAACTGAGTGCTGTCACCACGCCCTCCGGATGATCATGCAGGCTGCCGCGAGCTCATGCATGGGTCCAACGCGCGCTCGTCGGCCTGGTCGTGCTGGTACCTAGACATCGATGTGGACACGGCGTCCTCAACCCGAACCGCCGACCTACGACGCCTGGTTCGCCGGTGCGACGGGAGCTGTTCTGCGTGATCGGCTCGCTCGCGTGTCAAGGGCCATTGAGTTCTGCCCTGGAGCGGTCGTGGGACCTGCCTGGTGGCGGACTGGGCTGGTCCGTGGCGGTGGCGGTGGGTGCTGACAGGGGCCGGTGGTGAGTTCCTGGCCGATCACGAGGTCGACCTGGCCGCCGACGCGGCGCGGCGGGGTGCCGGGTGGGAGGGGTTCACCGACTTCGAGTGGTCCTGCGCTGGCGCGCCCCGGTGGACAGATCGACAGTGACGGCTTCGATTTCCGAGTCGCCGGCAAGGGTTTCGTCTGGTCCTATCCCGAGCGCAGTGCAGGCAAGCCGCGCGCTGGTCATGCTGCGCTTGGTCCGCATCGACGCCGCACGCCTGTGGGAGCTGGTCACCGACGCATGGCGGATGCGCGGCCCTGACCCACTCGTCCAGGACCCGAGGATGGCGCCGACCCCGCCAACGTAGGCACGGAGGATGTGTCAGCTGAGTCGGGCCACGACGGATGCCGAGGGCCACGGCACCTCGCCGAACCGCGGCTGCACGCGGCCGGCTTCGTGGACACACCGCTGTCCGCGGCGCTGCTCGGCGACGACCTGGACCGGCGGCGCGACCAGCTCCGGGCGACGCTTCCGATCGGCCGGGTGGTGGGGCCGGCCGACGTCGCCGCGCTCGCCGTGCACGTCATGACCAACACCGCGCTGACCGGCGCCACCTTCGACATCGACGGCGGCCAGCAACTGGTCTCCAGCGGCTGAACGGTGGAGGAGACGCCATGCCCGGCTCGACGGACAGGGCGGCGGAGCCGGTGACTCAGTTCACCGTCGCGGAGATCCTGCCGTCGTACTGGTGGATCACCTTCGAGAACGGACCAGTGAACCTCGTCGATCCCGACTCGATCGAACAACTCGGCAGGCTCATCGGCCGGATCGAAGAGTCACCGCGCCTAACCGTCGTCGTGTTTGACAGCGCCAACCCGGAGTACTTCATGGCGCACTGGGACCTGCGGGCCGATCGGGCGCGAGTGGCGGCGATGGCACCAGGACCCACCGGACTGCACCCCTACGCCGACAACCTCGTCAGGCTGGCCAAGATCCCCGCTGTGACGATCTCCGCCATCAGGGGCCGGGCGCGTGGAGCCGGAAGCGAGTTCGTGCTGGCCACCGACATCCGCTTCACCGGGCAACGAGCGATCCTCGGACAAATTCGAGGTGGGCGTCGGAGCGGTCCCCGGCGGCGGCTCGATGGCCCGGCTGGTCGGCCGTGGCCGGGCCGCCGAGACCGTCCTGGGTGCCGACGACCTGCCGGCAGACCTCGCGGAACGCTACGGGTTCGTGAACCGGGTACTTCCGGACGCCGGCCTTGGCGAGTTCGTGGACGCCTGTTCGACAACGGTCTGCAGACCCCGACCGGGGTGGAACAGGACCTAGGACGCGCGGTGGGCGACTTCGCCCGACTGCTGGACGCGACGGAGCCCGATGCGCCCGGCTGATCCCTTTTCGCACCTCAACCGGCCCTGAGAACGCCGCAAAGGTCCTGTTGTCGGGCTCCGATGCCAGTGGGAGACTTCCCGGCGGGCGACCTGGCGGGCAAGCGACGTACGCCTGCGCCGGAGCGGTCTCCCCCAGGAGTGTGGGGCATGACCGGCGGCGGGTTCCTGGCCCGGCTGCGCGGGCGAACGCACGAGTGCGAGAGCCTGACCGGCCTGGTGACCTCCCTGCGGGCCGGAATGGTCATCTCCTACGCCCTGGCCGCGGATCACCCCGACCGGGTCGACCACCTGGCCGTCGCGGAGACCAACCTCCCGGGCATCGGCAACCAGAACCTCTTCCAGGACGCCGCGACCAACAACGTGCTCTGGCACGTCCTGTTCAACCGGATCGAGACGTTGAACGAACAGCTCGTCCGGGGCCGCGAGGACGTCTTCTTCGAGTACGAGCTCGCCCATCGCACCGTGCGGCCGCTGCCCGCTCACGCCATCCGCTACTACGTCGACCACTACGCGTCCAGCCGCGACGCGCTGCGCGGCAGCTTCGAGCTCTACCGCGCGCTCGATGCCACCGCGGCACAGAACAAGCAGCGGTTTGACCCGGCACCTGACGATGCCGGTCCTGGCCGTCGGCGGCATGCGCAGTGTCGGCGACAGGGTCGCGGCCACGATGAAGGCTGCCGCGGACAACGTGCAGACCCTGGTCATCCCCGGCTGCGCCCACTTCGTCGCCGAGGAGGCGCCCGATCAACTGCTGGCGACCCTGATCCCGTTCCCGACCTCGTGACTTCTCCGTGCACTCGTCCGCCGGACAGCCCCCGGGCCCGTCCCCAGGCCCGACGGAGTGTCCACCGGCCGATGCGAAGCGGGACCGGCCGGACGCGACTCTGGGCACCGATGAACTGAGTCATCTCCGGTGCCCACCCACCCGTGAACTCGATCCGAGGAGGCAGCAATCCATGTTCAGGTCCATGTCGTCTTCGCTGTTGTGGCGAGGGTTGCTCGCGGTGGTGGTTGGCGTGCTGTCGGTCGCCTGGCCGGACATCACCGTCGGTGCGTTCGTGATCCTCTTCGCGGTCTACGCGTTCCTGGCAGCCGTCACCGACGGGGCGAGGGCGTTCGCGAGCGACCGCGTCGGGCCGGTGGTCGGCTATCTGCTGCTCGCGCTGCTGTCGGCCGCCGCCGGTGTCGTCGCGCTGGCCTGGCCCGGCATCACGGCGCTCGTGCTCACCGTCTGGGTCGCCGTCTGGGCGTTCGTCACCGGCGCCGTCGAGATTTCGATGGCGTTCCAGGGTGGTGACCGTGCAGGTGCACATGGCATCTGGCTACTGCTGGGTCTGGTCTCGGTGGCGCTCGGGGTCGTGCTGATGATCCGGCCAGATATCGGCGCGCTGGCGCTGGCCACCGTGTTCGGGTTGTTCAGCATCGTCTCCGGCATCTCCGCGATCACGCTCAGCGCCGAGATGCGCCGGGTCGGCAAAGCCTGACGTGCCGGTGGCCGAGAGCCAGCAACGATCAACGCAGAGGAGAGGGCTATGACAGAAGCGACGACGTCTGCGCCAGGTGCGGGCGAGGGAGTCGCAGGGGCCGCGGAGCCGACCATCCGACCCTTCCGGGTCAGCGTCCCGGACGAGGAGCTCGTCGACCTGCGGCGGCGCATCACCGCCATGCGGTGGCCTGAACGCGAGACGGTCGCTGATCGGTCGCAGGGCGTTCAACTGGAGACGATGCGGGAGCTCGCCCGCCGTTGGGCTACCGACTACGACTGGCGCAAGGTGGAGGCGAGACTGCAGGCCCTTCCGCAGTTCATCACCGAGATCGACGGCGTCGACATCCACTTCATCCATGTCCGGTCGAAGCATGACGGCGCGCTGCCGCTCGTGGTCACGCACGGCTGGCCCGGCTCGATCATCGAACAGCTCAAGATCATCGACCCGCTGGTCGACCCGACGGCGCACGGCGCGAGCGCGGAGGACGCCTTCCATCTCGTGATCCCGTCACTGCCCGGCCATGGCTTCTCCGGCAAGCCGGTCGAGACCGGCTGGGATCCCATTCGCATCGCGCGCGCCTGGGTCGTACTGATGGATCGGCTCGGATACTCGCGCTTCGTGGCGCAGGGTGGCGACTGGGGAAACGCCGTCACCGAACAGATGGCGCTCCTCGAGCCGCCGGGACTGCTCGGCATCCATACCAACATGCCGGCCACCGTCCCGGCCGAGGTGACGAAGGCGCTCCAGTTCGGCGACCCTGCGCCAGCGGGCCTGTCCCCCGACGAGATGAGCGCCTGGGATCAACTCGACTTCTTCTACAAGCACGGTCTCGCCTACTCCCAGGAGATGGGAAACCGGCCGCAGACCCTGTATGCGCTCGAGGATTCGCCCGTCGGCCTGGCGGCCTGGATGCTCGACCACGACGCGGCCAGCCTGGCGCTCATCACGCGCGTCTTCGCCGGCGAATCCGAGGGCCTGACACCGGACGACGTCCTCGACAACGCCACCCTCTACTGGCTGACGCGCACCGGCGTCTCGGCGGGCCGTCTCTACTGGGAGAGCAAGCTCGCCTTCTTCGCCCCCAAAGGTGTCCGGCTTCCGGTCGGCGTCAGTGTGTTTCCCGACGAGATCTACGCGGCCCCGCGCAGCTGGGCAGAAAGCGCATATCCCAACCTGACCCATTTCAACCGGCTCCCCAGCGGCGGCCACTTCGCCGCCTGGGAGCAGCCGCAACTGCTCTCCGAGGAGGTCCGGGCCACGTTCCGGCCACTGCGCGGCTGAGCAGCGCAGTATGCCGTGATGGCCTTGAGCCCTGCGGGCGCGGCCGGTGCTCGGTGGGCGAGCTCGACCATGACCACGTCGAGCAACGCCACGAAGCGGACGCCGGACCAGGCGGGCCGTGGGCCCCACGTTCGGCGCCCTGCACCGTGACGGCCGGGCAGAGCACCGCGGCCAGTCTCGCCATCGAGTCCAGACAGCACGGTCAGGGAGCTTGTACCTCCGTTCGGCAACAACGTCACTCGTCGTATCGGACGTTGGTGGTTGCGGTGGGTTGCGTCACGATGGGCTGTGTCAGCTGCGGGGACGACCAGTTGGGGGTCAGGGGTGGCGGACTCCGATGTGGACTCCGGAACGCCGGGTGCGGATGATCTCGAGGACGCCGTGGCGGTCTTCACGACGATGCGGCCACGCCTGTTCGGGATCGCGTACCGCATGCTCGGCAGCGTCAGCGAAGCCGAGGACCTGGTGCAGGACGTGTGGCTGCGCTGGCAGACGAGCGCGCCGCCTACGTGCTGCGGGAGGCCTTCGACTATGTGGCCGCCTACCTCCACACGCTCACGGGCCCGATCGTTCTCGTCGGCCACTCCTACGGCGGCGCGGTCATCACCAACGCGGCGACCGGCGTTCCCAACATCCGGGCGCTGGTCTACGTCGACGGATTCGCGCCCGACGAGGGCGAGGCCGTCGCGACCATCTCCTACTTCAAGGGCGGCCACCTCGGGCTGATCTCCGACCCGAAGGCGGTGACGCGGGTGATCGAGCAGGCGGCGAAGGCGACCGCATAGCCGCAACGGACCGGACCCCACGAGGTCGGTCAATCGAGAAGCTTCGAAAGGACGTGAGCACGTCATGAGCAAGCATCTCCTCGAGACGGCGGCCCAGGAGTTCGCGGACGCCACGTCGCAGCCCCCGTTCCTGTACGAGCTCGGCCCGGACGGTGCCCGCAAGGTCCTCGACGACGTCCAGGCCGCCCCGATCGCCAAGCCGGACGTCGCCGACAAATGGATCACCGTTCCCGCCGAGGTCGGGGACGTGCGGGTCCGCATCCTGAGGCCCGTCGACGCGAGCGGCGTCCTGCCCGCCGTCCTCTACATGCACGGCGGCGGCTGGATTCTCGGCAACTCCGGAACTCATGACCGGCTCGTACGCGAGCTGACCGTCGGTGTGAACGCCGCCGTCGTGTTCGTCGAATACGACCGGTCCCCCGAGGCCCGGTACCCGGTCGCACTCGAACAGGGCTACGCCACAGCACGGTGGATCACCGAGCACGGTTCGACCGAGGGCCTTGACGCAACACGGCTTGCGGTGGCCGGAGACTCGGTCGGCGGCAACCTGACGGCCGCCCTGGCGATTCTCGCCAAGCAGCGCGGGGACGTCACGTTCGTGCACCAGTCGCTGTACTACCCGGTCACCGACGCCGGGCAGGACACCGACAGCTACCGCGAGTTCGCCGAGGGCCCGTTCCTCACCGCGAAGTCGATGGCCTGGTTCTGGGACGCCTACCTGCCTGACAAGGGCACCCGCGCCGAGATCACCGCGTCACCGCTCCGGGCGAGCATCGACCAACTCGCCGGGTTGCCGGAAGCCTTCGTGATCGTCGACGAGAACGACGTCCTCCGCGATGAGGGCGAAGCGTACGCCCGCAAGCTGACAGAGGCCGGCGTGCGCTGCACCTGCGTCCGCTACAACGGCATCATCCACGACTTCATGATGCTCAACCCGCTCCGCCAGACGGCCGCCACCACCGGCGCGATCGAGCAGGCGATCCACGTCCTCCGCAAGGCAGTCGGCACCGACTGACCCTGGTCCCTGTCCGGAATGAGAGGCAGAAGATCATGACTGAGCAGCAGCCGACCGTCGTCCTCCTCGGGCACTCCTACGCGGGCCTGGTGATCACCGAGGCGGCGTCAGGCAACGACGCGGTGGCCGCTCTGGTCTACGTCTGCGCCTTCGCGCCGGACCACGGCGAGAGCCGCGTTCGCACTGTCCATGCGGTTCCCGGCCGCCGTGCAGCGGTTCGGGGCCGAACGGGCCGGTGCCCGGAGCAGCCGCGAGGTGCCCACCGGCTCGCACGCGGTCGCCGTGTCGAACCCCGACGTGGTCGCCGAGACGATCTTCGACGCGGTCGACGCAGCGATGGTGAAGGTGCCGGCCGTCAGCTAGGCCGAGTTCAGGAAGACACCGGCGCCGAACGGCGGGGCACCGGTAACGGAGCGCACGCAGCAGAACCCGCCTGCGCTGTCGTGACCGGTGCCCGCTCCGGCGCTGCGATCTGCGACAACTCCATGTCCAAGCAACTAAGTCCGATCGGTGTTGTCCGTCCGGTCTGAGCCGGCGACCGGACGGCACCCACGGGTCCAGCGGAACAGAGGAGATACTCATGAAGATCGTCGTCGTCGGTGGTACCGGTCTGATCGGCTCGAAGGTGGTGACGAGGCTCGGCGAGCACGGCCACGAGGCGGTAGCCGCGGCGCCGAACACCGGGGTCAACACCCTGACCGGCGAAGGGCTCGCCGATGCCGTGGCCGGGGCGGCGGTAGTGATCGACGTATCGAACTCGCCGTCGTTCGAAGACGCCGCGGTGCTGGACTTCTTCGAGACCTCTACCCGGAACCTGCTTGCCGCGGCGGCGGCTGCCGGCATCGGTCACTACGCCGCGTTGTCCGTCGTGGGGACCGCGCGACTGCCCGACAGCGGCTACCTCCGCGCAAAGGTCGCGCAGGAGAAGCTGATCGAGAAGTCCTCGATCCCGTACTCGCTCGTGCACGCGACACAGTTCTTCGAGTTCGTCGCGAGCATCGCCGACGCGGCGACCGAGGGCCGGACGGTCCGGATGGCGCCGGTGGCGTTCCAGCCCGTCGCGGCCGACGACGCTGCTGCGGCGGTAGCCCGTACAGCGATGGGCTCGCCGCTCAACGGACGCGTCGAAGTGGCGGGGCCCGAGCAGTACCGGATGGACGAGTTCTTCCGCACGGCGCTCGCCGCCCACCAGGATCCTCGCGAGGTCGTCACGGACGAGCACGCCAGGTACTTCGGGACAGAACTGAGCGAGCGGTCCCTGGTACCGCTCGGCGCCGCGATTCTCGGCGAGGTCCGGTACGCCGACTGGCTGGCCGGCAGGAAGTAACGCGGTCCACGTCCTGACGGCGCAGTTGGACTTGTTCGGCTCGTCCTTGTCGAACCGGTAGAGCGCGGCCTGGTTGATGTTGATCAGGTGCGGGCCGGTCGGCGGCGCCGAGGTGACGGCCGACAGTTGCTGCCAGGCCGGTTGGCTCGGCTGCGGGGCTGACCCGACGACCGTGCCGCCGGTGCCGGTACGGTCCGCCTCGCTGGCGATCTTGTCCACGACCTCCAGCGTGTTGTTACCGCCGGCCTGATCGGCCGTTCCCGCCTGGCCGGTCGATGCGGTCTGGCCGGTCGATGCGGGAGCCGGTGCGCTGGTCGGCGCGGCAGCCGCACCGGTCTTCGTCCCGTTGTCGCCGATGGAAATCGTCGTCTGTGTACGAGTGGGCGGCCGCGATGGGCCGGCCGAACAAGGGAGACGGGGATGGCGCAGGACGTCAACATTCCCGGAGACGAGCTGCGCGAGGCGCAGCACATGCTCGGCTTCGTGCACGACCTCATCGACATGGGGCACACACATTCGACTTCGACGCGGTGGCGTGCCTCCCAGTTTCCGGACAGCGGACCTAATAAGGTGCGATCCGGAATGGAGGATGGGAAATGCCGGAACGGCGCAGGAAGTTTTCTCCCGAGTTTCGGGATGAGGCAGTGAAGATGGTGGTGGACGGGAACCG
>DATILL010000126.1:0-7349 GCA_035476575.1 Mycobacteriales bacterium | reverse complement strand
GTTGTTCAGCGCCATGGCGAGGTCGGGCAGGTAGGCCGCGGGCTCGGCCTCGGCCAGCGCCCGGCGGATGGTGACGGCCTCGCGGGTGGGCTCCAGGGCGGCGCGCGTGTCCCCGACCTGCGACAGGTACACGCCGAGGTTGTTCAGGGACGCGGCGAGGTCGGGCAGGTAGGCCGCGGCCGCGGCCTCGGCCAGCGCCCGGTAGATGCCGGTGGCCTCGCGGGTGGGCTCCAGGGCGGCGCGCTTGTCCCCGACCTCCGCCAGGCGGATGCCGAGGTTGTTCAGGGACATGGCGAGGTCGGGCAGGTAGGCCGCGGGCTCGGCCTCGGCCAGCGCCCGGTAGATGCCGGTGGCCTCGCGGGTGGGCTCCACGGCGGCGCGCGTGTCCCCGACCTCCGCCAGGCGGATACCGAGCCGGGTAAGTCTGGTGGCTCGTCGGGTCGGCGATGCGTCGGCGGGCAGCGCGTCGAGGAGACGTTGGGCGAGGTCACGGGCCGGGCGGAGCAGGTCGCTGCTGTACCGGGGCAGGGCGGCGTCCACGATCGCGGCAACATCGTCCGGTGCGTGGTCAATGATCACCCGTAAAACGTCGGCGGTGGCCAGGGTCGCTAGGGTTGGTTGCCCGGTCAGCACGCCGAACAGGACCGGTCGGGCTTCGGTATGGCGTGCCGCGGTGGCGGCCAGCATGCTCAGGCATCGGCGCACCGACAGCGTGTCGGGCGTGGTGCCGTTGGGGGCGTCGGCCAGCAGCTCAGCCAGAGACGCGGTGGCCCGGGGATGGTCTTTGAGGTGGCGGGCGAGGAAGTCCTCGCCGAAGCGGTCAGGTCGCAGCGGCGGCAGCGCCGACTCGTCGTGGGTCGGATACAGCCGGTCGTGCGCGTCGATGACGGCGCGGGCGTGGGCGTCACCATCGGCCAGCCGCGCACGGCGTAGCAGGGCGCAGGCCGGGCCGAGGCCGGTGACCGGGCCGAACAGAGTCGAGACGAACACCACCCGCTCGATCGCATCGACCGTCAGGCCGGTGGCAACGGACTGCCAGTATCGGGTCTCATGGGCGAGCAGGTAGTCGGACAGCCTCTGCCGGGTCGGGGCCGGCTGGCCGTCGCGGTGGGCGCAGACCGCGGACAGGGCGGCCATGTGCAGCGTCAACGGCGAGCGGTAGGCTTCATCGTCGAGATCGGTGCGGGATGGCAGCTCCACCGTAGCCATGCCCATCCTGTTGGCGAACGCGGCCACCGCCTCGGCGTAGGCGTCCTCCCGCCCGGCCGGGTCGTCGGTGAAGTCGCCCAGTTGCTCGGGTTCGGCCAGGTCGATGGTGCCGTGGTTGAGCGTCGCGGAGACATCGCGCCACAACCCGGCTAACGGCCGGGCCAGCAGCAGCACACGGATCGTCCGCTTGGGGTAGTCGTAGGGGAGGTTGTCGACCATCTGAGCGAGGATCGGCAACGGCCAGCGGTCGGCGTAGTCGACGACCACCAGCAACGGCTGCCCGGTGCGCAGCGGTGACGGCATCGGGTGACCCGGCCGCAGCCGGGGCGATCGCTGTACCGCCTGGGCCACCGCCCATCCGTCTTGGTGTGCCTGCGACGCGAACCGGCTCGCCAACCTGGTCTTGCCCTGACCGCCCGGGCCGTGCACCAGCAGCACCGAGACAGCCGCGCCCGGCTGGTCTCGCCATGCGGTCAACCGCTCCTCTGGGTCCGGACGGTGGCGGTAGGGGACGACCTGCCACTGCGGGTCGAGCAGGTAGCTCGGGCGCTGCTCGGGGTGGGACTCATCAGCGTTGCCCGGTTCCAGGAACTCCAGCCGGTACTCCGGCCGATCCAGCATGATCGCCACGTGACCGGCGGCATACCCGATCTGGATGTTGTGCCCGCCGATCGAGAAGCCTTGAACGATCTGGCCAGAATCTGACCGACCCAACTTGGGTGACCTAGCCACGGCGGATGTTGATGTCGCGGCCCTTGCCGATCTGGATGTTGTCCCCGCCGATCGAGAAGCCTTGAACGATCTGGCTACCGTCACCTACCGTCGGCTGAGCTGTAGCAGGCGAGCTGCTCGACCGTGCCAAGATCACGCCCAACACGGCGATGCCTAGACCGGCCAGCCCACCGAGCCCGCCCAGCACGGTCACGACCTTGTTCGCTCGATCCAGGCCGATCCTGGCGAAGTACACGCCGAGCCCGACCAGGATCACGCCGGTGATCAGCGGGGTGCTCCAGGCGGCGATTTTCTGCCCTCGACTCATCTGAGAATCATTGCAGGCATTACGCCCGAGCCAGGCTAGTTGCCCCAGAGGGCGGTGCCGATGCGGTCGGCGGCGTCGTGGGCCATGGCGGGCAGGACGTGTTGGTAGGTGTCGGAGGTGACGCGGGTTTGGGAGTGGCCGAGCATGTCGGCGACGATGCGGACGTCGACGCCGAGGGCGAGCAGGGTGGTGGCGGCGGAGTGCCGGGCGTCGTGCAGTCGGACGGTGCGGACTCCGGCTTCGGTGAGCAGGGTTCGCCACTCGCGCCAGTCGGCGCGTTTGTCGATCGGGCGGCCGTTGGGTTGGGCGAACACGAGGCCGTGGTCTTCCCATGACGTGCCGGCTTTGAGGCGTTCGGTGTGCTGGGCGGCGCGGTGGGCGCGCAGTGCGTCGACGAGCGGGGCGGGTAGGGCGATGCGACGGCGGGACCGGTCGGACTTCGGCTCGTCGTAGGTCAGACCGACGCCTGCGACTCGCTGGACGGTGCGGTTGACGGACAGGGTGCCGGTGTCGAGGTCGAGGTCGGTCCAGCGCAGCGCGAGAACCTCGGACTGGCGGAGACCGACGCCGAGTGCGATGGCCCAGCGTGCGCCGTTGCGGCGGTCAAGGGCTGCGGTGAGTACCTTGCGGATTTCCTCGACCGTCAGCGCGCCGCCGGTAGCAGGCCGGCCAGCGGCGGGGGCATCGACGAGGGTGGCGACGTTGCGGGCGACCCGGCCGCGTTGCTCGGCGACGCGCAGGGCACGGGCTAGGACCCGGTGTGCCCGGAGGACGGTGGCTGGCGAGAGGCCTTTGGCGAACATCGCGGCGTGCAGCTCTTCGACGTGTTCGGGCTGGAGCCGGGCGAGCCGGTGGTGCCCGATGGTGGGGGTGATGTGCAGCCGGACCGTCGCTCGGTAGCCCTCTAGGACCCTCGGCCGGACGCGGCGGGCGGCGATGTTGTCGAGCCAGTGGTCGAGCCAGGCGGCGACGGTGAGTGTGCCGGACGTGGCGGTGATGCCGGCGTCCCGTTGCTTCTCCAGCTCCCGCACCTTGGCGGCGACGTCGGCTCGGGTGCGGCCGGCGACGTGGCGGCGGTCGCGGCGGCCGCCGGACTTGGTGCCCATCGAGACGTAGCCGTGCCAGCGGCCGTCCTTCTCCTTGCCGATGGAGGACTCTCCCCAGCGGCGTCGGTCATCACTCATGCGGTGTCTCCTTGTCGGGGTGTGGGGATGCGGAGTCGTTCGAGGTAGGTGGTGAGCGCGTCGGCGGGGATCTTGCGGGAGCGTCCGATGTGGACGGACTCGATGTGGCCGGCGGTGAGGAGCTCGTAGAGCTTGGTGCGGCTGATGCGGAGCGCTGCGGCGGCTTCGGGGATGGTGTAGACGAGTCGCGCGCTGCCGGGGTGGGTCTCCTTCCAGGTTGGTTGATGGGTGGTGATCGGGATCGCCTCCTTTCGGTCGGTTGGTGACTGCGGGTGATCGTCCGCGCGGACGTCCGTTGTCCGCGTGCGGCTTTACGCGCGCAGGCGCGCGCGAGGCTGCGGACGTCCGCGCGGACGCGGACGATTACGTTTCGTGGTTGGTGGTGGAGCGCCAGCGGCCTCGGGTGACCTGGGTGACGCGGCCGGTGCTGGCGTGGTGGGCGAGTCGGTTGTAGATCCATGTGCGTCCCATTCCGGTGGTGTGCATGAGGTCGGTGACGGACAGCCCGTCCTCCGGTGCGACGTGTAGCGCGGCCCACAGGGCGAGGTCGGGGTCGTCGGTTTCGACTGCGGGCTCGATGTTGCCCGGTGGCGGGTCGGCGGAGCGTGCGAGGGCTTCCGCCGAGATGGGTTCGAGGTCGGGTCGATGCGGGGCGTGTCGGGCGACGGTGGCGGTCACGTCGTCATCGGTGACCAGGTACGCGCGAGCGCGGCGGGGGTGGTCCAGGCCGGGTGCGGAGAGCAGGAACTTGCCGGGGGCGTCGAGGGTGTGGGCGTGCCAGCCGGCGGTGAGCATGCCCTGACCGAGGATCAGGTCGACGTCCTTGCGTTCGCGGACCCGTAGGCAGATCCGGACGTCCATCTGGGAGCGGACGGCGCCCTTGCCCATGGCCTGTTGGGTCGGCCGCTGGGTGGCGGCGAGCAGTGTCACGGCGACGGCCCGGCCACGGCGGGCGATCGAGTCGGCTGCGGCCGTGGCGGCGGGTGCCTCCTCGGCGAGCTCGGCGTACTCGTCAATGACGATCACCAGCGCGGGGGCGTCCGGGGTGGGTTCCCACACACGGGCGCCGTCGGCGGCCAGGGCGGCGGCGCGGGCGTCGAGGATGCGCACCGCGTCGGCGAGCAGCCGGGCGGAGTCGGCCGGGGTGGTGGCCAGCCGGCGCAGGCACGGTGCCCAGGGTTGGAGCTCCATGCCGCCCTTGAGGTCGATGCCCCACAGCACCACGTCGGGGCATGCGATCAGGGCGCCGAGGATGACGTTCAGCACGCCGCTCTTGCCGGAGCCGGCGATCCCACCGGCCAGGGCGTGCCGGCGCAGCAGCAACATCCGGACCGGGGTGCCGTCCTCGTAGAGGCCTAGCTCGACGGGCTCGGTGATGCTGACCGCGTGCGGGCCGGGCCAGCGGATCGCCTGTGCGTGTGGATCGGCGTGCATGATGCGCAGCACGAACCGGTCGGCGCGGTCGGGGTCTGCCTCGATGCGGGCGGCGCCCGGGCGGGTGCCGAGGCTGGACTCGATAGCGGGTAGGCGGGTCAGGGCGTCGGCGACGGTCTGGCCCCGGCGCAGCCGGATGCGTGCGCGCCATCCCCACAGATCCACCATCGCGGAGAGCACCCGAGAGCCGGCTAGGCCGACCGCCTCGGCGATGTCCGGCCAGGCGGCGAGGGTGCGTTCGACCCGGACCCGGGCGCGACGCCGCCGGTGCACCCACCACGGCCACCCGGCCGCCACGGTGCCCAGCAGCAACAGCGCCGGCAATGGCGGGTGGCTCGAACCAGCGACAGCGGCGACGGTCAGCCATACCCCGGCCGCGATGGTGACCGCAGCGGCATAGGCACGTTCGATGGCGCGATCGAGCCACCCGGTTCCGCGGACCTGCACGGCGGCGAACGCGACGGTCAGGCCGAGCAGGTACGGCCAGGCGCCGGGGTGCCGGGCATGGAGGTACAGCCCGATCAGCCACAGGCCACCGGCCAGGCCGAACGGGGCAAGCTCGGAGCGGTACCGGTACGCCCAGCGGGCCAGCGCCTCGACCGTCTCGCCGGGGTAGCGGTCGTCGGCGATGAGCATCAGCGGCGACTCGTACCGGTGGTCGCGGCGGTGGAGCCGGCGGGCGGTACGGCGCCTCATCGGCCGTCCCCGTCGAGTGTGCCGGAGCCGTCCAGCTTGCCGGGACCGTCGAGGGTGACGGCCAGGGCGAGCAGCTCCAGGGCGTGCAGGTGCCGAGGTGGGAGCTGGCCCCGGGCGGCCAGCTCGTCTCGCAGGTAGAACAGCGGGTCCGCTTCGCCGTCGCGGTGGGCGGCGAGGGTGGCGCGGGCGGCGGCGAGCAGGTCGGCGTAGTGGGCTCGGGTGAGGGCGTGCAGGGTGCGCACGCGGTCGATCTCGGCGAGCAGGACGGGAACGTCGGCGGCGGCGATCCACAGCGCGACGGGGGTGCGGGCGGCGGTGGCCGTGCGGTGGTGGGCGCGGACCTCCTCAAGGTCGATGACGGTGCGGTGCGGGTGGCGGCTCATGGTCGGGTGACTGCCTCCTTTCGGTCGGCGACGGCGGGCGTCGCGTCGGGCTCGATGACGGGATGGGCGTCGGGGTCGGGTGGCTGGGCGAGGGCACGGCGTAGCTCGGTGGCGCGGGAGCCGCTGATGCGCAGCGCGGCGCGCAGGGCGTCGCGGGTGATGGGTCGGCCATGCTCGGCGCGGTGCCGGTCGTCGGCCGCGCGGGCGGCGGCGAGCAGCTCGGCCTCGGTCCGGGGGCGGCGGCTTGTCGGGGTGCGGTTGCGGGTCCGGGCCGGCGTCGGTCCGCCGTCCGGTCCGGCCTCGGTCCGGGACTCGGGTCCGGCCTCGGTCCGGTCCCCGGTCCTGGACTCCGCGGGCTCGGGACTGTCCGGTGTGGACGGTCCCGGACCGGTCCGGGACCGCAGTGCGTGCAGGTGCGCGGTCAGGCCGAGTACGGCCGCCGGGACGGCGCCGACGAGGACGACGATTGGCCAGCTCACCGCGAGCAGCCGGACCCCGATGGCGTGGTACGCGGCGTTGCCGGCGATGCTGGCGGTGATCGCGCCGAGGGCGTTGGCGCGGGCGAACTGGCGGGCGCCTGGCGTACCGGCCGACCCGGCGAGCCAGACCCGCGCGGAGGTGATCGCGTAGGCGTCGATGGTCACCGGCAGCAGCCAGGCCAGCCGCGCCGGCCAGCCGGCGGCCTCGGCCAGGCCGCGCAGCCCGGCGAAGCTGGCCACGGCCGCCGAGACGGCAGCGGTGGCCATGCCGGCGACGACCCACCAGTCCCGGTCCGGTGCGGCATCGGTCATGTCGGGCTCTCCTTCGGCGTTCACAGGTGGACCCCGGCCAGCCAGTGCAGGACGGCGCGGGCGGCGTCGCGGATGTAGGGGGCGGCGCCGGTCGAGGCGAGGTAGAAGCCGAACAGCGCGCAGACGGCGCCCTGCCACGGCCGCAGGCCGGCGTACCGCCACAGCACGAACACGAACGCGCCGAGCAGCAGGACGGCGGACAGCGAGACGGTCATCGGATGAGAGCCAGCGCCGTCAGGGCGGCAGCGGTGATGATGAGTCGGTGCGGGGTCGAGGTGACCCACAGCACGAGCAGGCCGGCGAGCCGGACCGGGAGCATCGCCACCAGGAACGCTGCGTCGCGGGGCCGTTCCGGGCTGGACGGCCACAGCCGGGTGAAGTGGTCGGCCGGGCGGAGCGCCACGCCGAGCAGCTCGACGGACTCGCGGCGCGGGAGCAGCCGCCGGGTGCCGGAGCGGACCGGCACGAGCCGGGGGTCGGGGCGGATCACGGCCGCACCGCCTCAGGGCGCCGCGCCGAGTGCCCGCGCTGCCAGCGGGACCGGGCATGGCACTTGCGGCACACGCTGCGCCGGTCCTCGGCCAGCGCGCCGCAGAGGCACGTAGGTCCGTCC
>DATILL010000125.1:0-57407 GCA_035476575.1 Mycobacteriales bacterium | reverse complement strand
CCGCTGCTCCAGATACAGCCTCACCAACTCGTCCTTGAACTCCGGGGTGAAACTCGACCGCTTCCTCGACACGAACCCACTCTCCCTTCCAGAGAAAAGACCCTATTGGGTCCGGAATCCGGAAGGAACGCGGCACCTCACAGGTAGGTACGAGGTGGCGGTGCGGCCCTGTGTGGATGGCCGCACCCTCAGCCCGGTCACGTTGACCACGCTGCCGCTGCCTGAGCCGACCACCAACGGCGCCGCGCTAGCCCAGACCGCCCGGCAACGCCACGGCGTCGCCCGGGCCGAGGTGGAGGCCGCCCTGGTCAACCGGCTCCGAACTGGCAGCAGCACTGGTGAGCTGGGACGCGGGAGGCGGCCATGAACAGCCGCCCTGCTGTGCCGGCCGCCGTACCGTTCGGCTACCCGGTCGCGTCGAGCGAACCGGAGGCATCCTCGCTGGCAGCGGGCCGGGGTCGGCCTTTAACAACCAGGACATTCCTGTCTCCTCCAGGAGTCTTGTCATGACGGCGGCAGGACGGGTAGGCGCTGGCCGGCAGCCGTTGCGCGTTCGAATGGCCCACGTCGAGTGGGTGGCCGAACGGCTCAGCACGCGAGATCAAGCGATCCTGGCCAGTGTTGAACGGCTACGACTGGTCAGCGGCGCGCAGCTCGAACGCCTGCACTTTCACGAGCTTTCAAGCCCAAGCCGTGCCCGCACCCGTCGCCGTGTCCTTGCGCGCCTAGCTGCCTGGCGGGTGCTGCTGAGCCTGGAGCGGCGCATCGGCGGGGTGCGTGCCGGCTCTTCGGGACTGGTCTTCACCCTCGACACGACCGGCCTGCGCCTGGCCCAGCTCGCCGCACACCTACGCGGCACGGCCAGCGCACGCCGGCCCGCCGAGCCCAGCGCCGCGCTGCTGCGACACACCCTGGCCGTGACCGAGCTGTACGTCTCGCTGGCCGAGCTGAGCCGCACTGGCGGCTTCCAGCTCAGCGACTACCAGACCGAACCGAGCTGCTGGCACCCCACCGGCTACGGCGGCTGGCTGAAACCTGACGCCTACCTCACGCTGTCCACCAACCAGTTTGACGACTACTGGTGGATCGAGGCTGACCAGGGCACCGAGCACCTACCCACCATCCGCCGCAAGCTGAGCGTCTACCTCGACCACCTGAACACCGGCGGCAGCGGCCCAGGCGGCATCACGCCGCGTGTGCTCGTCATGGTACCGGCCGAAGCCCGCCGGTCGGCCATTGCTGAGGTGATCCGGCACCTGCCCGAGCCGACCGGCAAGCTGCTGCACGTCGTGACCGAAGACCATGCACCGAAATATTTGTTGCAGGCCTTGCGGGAATGACTGTTGACAATTCTACACGGACAATAGGCGTTGCACCAAGACGACACCTGTGTCAGAATAGGAACAAGTAAGCGGAGGAACCATGGCAGACACATCCAAACGCCCGGCTGGCGATGACGCTTCGCTCGGTGCGGTCATCCGGGCGCACCGAGAGGCGGCCGGCTACTCTATCCGGCAGCTCGCGGCTATGGCCGGTATGCACTACTCCTATCTGGCCCGGCTGGAGAACGGCGACAACGACCGGCCCACAGCCGACGTCCTGCAACGTTTGAGCGAAGCGCTGGAGATCGACGCTGACGAGCTGCTGCGCTTCATCGGGGTCAAACCGACCCTGCCAGCACCCCGGACCTACTACCGCCGGGCCTACCGCCTCACCGACGAGGAAGCCGCCGAGGCCGACCGCCGCATGCAGGAGTTCATTGCCGAGCTACAGAAAAGACATAAACACGAGCCTGACACCGAATAACACGTATCGAAATATACTAGCACCCCGAAAGGAGGGACACCATGCACTCACTATTTACCTTTACTCACACTATACGCGACCTGCGGCAGTTGATGCCGCCCTACCGCCCGGTTGACTACCAGGCGAAAAGCATCCTGGAACGGCAGGCGGCCAAGCTGCTTGAGATCTTCGACATCCGGGAGGCGCCGGTTGACGTGGCGCTCATCGCCGAGCTGCCGCGCCTGGAGGTCGTTGTCCGGCCCAGCCGTGAGGTCGTTGACGACCACGGCCGGCAACTGTCCGGCCTGACCAAATGGGACAAAGGCCGCTGGCTCATCAAGATCAACCGAGACGACAGCCCGACCCGGCGGCGCTTCACCCTGGCGCACGAGTTCGGGCACGTGCTGGAGCATCCCTTCGTCCGGGTGCTCTACGCCGACACCTACGGCCGCCTTGACGAGCAGCGCATGGAAGACCACTGTGACTACTTCGCCGCCTGCCTGCTCATGCCCCGGCCCTGGGTCAAACAGGCGTGGGCCAACCTGACACAGGACCAAGCCCGGCTTGCCGCCTACTTCCGGGTGTCACCAGCGGCCATGGCCCGACGCCTGGCCTACCTGAACCTCACCGAGCCGCACCCAGCCCGCCACCTGCCGCAGCCCATCCGGCGCTACTTCCGCCACGCACCAGCTAGCGTGCCATTGTCCACCGAACTCGTGGCTTGAGGAGAATACGACCATGCAAGACGAGCAAACGCCAACACAAACCGAAGCGCTTGAGCTGGGCATCTCCTACCTGCGCGTCTCCACGTCCCGGCAGATGGACACCGCGGCAGACGTTGACCCGGACGGCAACTCGATCAACACCCAGCGGGAACACTGCCAGGCCAAGGCCAAACGCATGCGGGTCATGCTGCAAAAAGAGTTCGTCGAGCCAGGCACCAGCGCCCAGAGCATCGCCAAACGCAAGGTCTTCCGGCAACTGCTCCAGCACCTCAAGGAGCACCCGGAGATAAAATATGTGTTCATCTACATGCGCTCCCGAGCGTTCCGCAACTTCACCGACGCCGCCATCACCAAGCGGCAACTGGCCGAGATGGGCGTCAAGCTCATCTCCGCCCGTGAAGACTTCGGCGAGGGCATCTGGGCCGACGCCATGGAAGCCATCACCGACATCATGAACGAGGTCGAGGTCCGGCGCAACGGCCAGGACATCGCCATCAAAATGGCCAACAAGGCCAAAAATGGCGGCACCCTCGGCAAAGCCAAGCTCGGCTACCTCAACGGCCGGATACAGATCGACGGCCGCAGCGTCAACACCATCGTCACCGACCCGGAGCGCAAACAGTACATCCCCATGGCCTTCGAGCTGTTCGCCACCGGCCAGCACGTCATCACCAGCTTGCAGGCCAAGCTCACCGAAGCCGGGCTGCGCATGCCGCACAACGGCCAACCCATCGCCCTGCAAACCCTGACCAACCTGCTGCGCGACCGCTACTACATCGGCTACGTCACCTACAAAAACATCGAGTACAAAGGCCGGCACGAAGCCCTGGTCAACGAAGAAACCTTCGACGCCGTACAGCGCGTGCTCGACGCCCACTCCGGCGCCGGCATCCGCTACCGCAGCCACCCGCACTACCTCAAAGGGCTGCTGTGGTGCGACCGCTGCAAAACCCGCTTCATCGTCCAACGCACCAAAGGCCGGAACGGTGGCATCTACTACTATTTCTTCTGCCGGGGCCGCCAAGACGGCATCTACGACCACCCCTACGTGCCGGTCGAGGTCATGGAAAAGGTCGTCATCCAGCACTACGGCGCAGCCGTGCACGTCAGTGACGAGTTCCTGGCCGCTGTGCGAGCTGGCGTCACCGACGCCCTGACCGACAACTTCGAGCTGACCGACGAGCTACGCGCCGCCTACGCCCGACGGCTTGAGTCGCTAGACAAGAAGGAGGACTACTACCTCGACCTGGCCCCCGAGCAAGGCTGGCCCAAGGACAAGCTCCGCAGCAAGATCGACCAGCTCCGCACCGAACGCAAGACCATCCAACGCGAGCTAGACACCACCGAGCACCAGCTGGAGACCGGCCGAGCCATCTTCACCCGAGCCCTAGACCTACTCACTGACCCGCAGGCCATGTACGAACAAGCCGACGAGACCGTCCGCAGCGTCCTCAACAAAGCGTTCTTCACCCGGCTCTACGTGGACGGAGACAAGATCACCGGACAGACCCTGCGGGAACCCTTCGACCTACTGATCACCAGCTACCAGCGACGCAGCAACAGCAGCGCGGCCCACAACCCAGCCCACACAACCAGCAGCGCCGCACACCTGACGGCATACGGCGCTGACCACCACAACCTAAGCGATCTTAACCGGGAAACCCTGACAGACCGGCTCGCTCTGGCCCTTTGGGGCCAGGGTTCGAGTAAGGCTGGCATGGTGGGCGCAGTAGGGTTCGAACCTACGACCCCTCGCTTGTAAGGCGAGTGCTCTTCCACTGAGCTATGCGCCCGCAGGCCCGGCCGGAGCCGGACCGCCCCGGTGATGGTAGTCGGCGGCGAGAGCGTACGCCGCATCGGCGACGGCCAGCCCGCTGCGCACTACCTCCCCCAGCACGATGACCGCCGGCGGCCGGACCCCGGCCTCGGCCATCGCTCCCGCCAAGTCCCCCACCGTCGAGCGCACCACCCGCGCGGCCGGCGTCGTACCGTCCTGCACGCACACCGCCGGCTGCTCCGGGTCCCGCCCGCAGCCCACCAGCGTGACCGCGATCGTCGGCCAGGTCTCCACCGCCATCAGCAGGACCAGCGTCCCCGGCCACCGTGCCAGCCCAGCCCAGTCCACAGTAGACAGCGGGTCCCCCGGCGGCACATGCCCCGACACCACCGTGAACTCCTGCGCCACCCCCCGGTGTGTCACCGGTATCCACGCCGCACCCGGCACCGCGACCGCGCTGGTCACCCCCGGCACCACCTCGACCTCGATCCCCGCGTCGAGGCACGCCTGCGCCTCCTCCAGCCCCCGCCCGTACACGAACGGGTCGCCCCCCTTGAGCCGCACGACGTACCGCCCGGCCTTCGCCTCCCGCACCAGGATCTCGTTGATCGCGGCCTGGGCGAGCTGCCGCCCCCCTGGGATCTTCGCCGCGTCCACGATCTCCACCTGCGGCGCCAGCTCGTCCAGCAGCGTGGACGGCCCAAGCCGGTCGGCCACCACCACGTCGGCCTCCCCCAGCAGCCGCCGCCCCCGTACGGTGATCAGCTCCGGGTCGCCCGGCCCGCCACCCACCAGCGCCACCCGGCCACGCTGGCGCCGCCGGTGACCGGCCGCCAGCGAGCCGTCCCGCAGCCGGTCCACCACCGCGTCGCGCAGCGCGGCGGCCCGGCGCGGGTCGCCCCCCGCATGCACCCCCACGGTGACCGACCCGACCTGCCCGCTGGCCGGCGTCCACGCGGCCGACGCCTGCCCGTCGTCGGCCCGCACGCACCAGATGTGGCGCCGGTCGGCGTCCGCGGCGATGGCGGCGTTCGTCGCGTGGTCGTTCGTACAGACATGCACCAGCCAGGCCCCGGCACAGTCGCCCACCTCGTACCGCCGCCGGGTCCACCGGATCCGCCCGGCTGCGACCAGGTGGTCCAGCGCCGCGGTCGCCGACGTCGAGACCAGCTCCACCTCGGCGCCGGCCGCGACCAGCGCCGGCACCCGCCGGGTCGCCACCCGCCCGCCGCCGACCACCACCACCCGCCGCCCGGCCAGCCGCAGCCCCAGCAGGTACGGCGGCAGGCCCGGGTTGGGCGGATCCGGCGGACCTGGCGGGTCCGGCGGCGTCACGACGGCTTCTCCGTCACCCCGGCCGAGTCGAACGTCGCCACCTCGCGCAGCGCCCGGACGGCCGCCTGCACCAGCGGTACGGCGAGCAGCGCGCCGGTGCCCTCGCCAAGCCTGAGCCCGAGGTCCACCAGCGGTCGCAGCCCCAGATGCGCCAGCGCGACCGCGTGCCCCGGCTCGGACGACCGGTGCCCGGCCACCCAACCCCCCACCGCGGCCGGCGCCAGCGCGGCGGCGACCAGCGCGGCCGAGCCGGCGATCACGCCGTCCAGCACGACCGGCAGCCGCAGCGCGCTCGCGCCCAGCAGGAAGCCGGCGAGGGCGGCGTGCTCCAGCCCGCCGACCGCGGCCAGCACCCGGACCGGGTCGGCCGGGTCGGGCCGGTGCAGGTCGAGCGCCCGGCGTACGACGGAGACCTTGTGCGCGAGCATCGCGTCGTCGATGCCGGTGCCGCGGCCGGTCACGACGGACGGGTCGGCACCGGTGAACGCCGCGATCAGCACGGCCGACGCGGTCGTGTTCGCGATGCCCATGTCGCCGGTGACGAGCAGCCGGTTGCCGGCCGCGGCCAGGTCGTGGGCCACCTCGATACCGACCTCCAGCGCCTGCACCGCCTCGTCCGGCGACATCGCCGGCCCGCGGGTGAGGTCGGCCGTGCCGGGCCGGACCTTGCGCGGCACCAGGTCGGGCACCGCGCCCAGCTCGGCGGCCACACCGACATCGATCACCAGCACGTCGGCGCACACCTGCGCGGCGAAGGCGTTGCACACCGCGCCGCCGGCCAGGAAGTTCGTCACCATCTGGGCGGTGACCTCCTGTGGCCACGGGGTGACGCCCTGGGCATGTACGCCGTGGTCGCCCGCGAACACCGCGACCACGGCCGGCTCGGCGGCCGGCGGCGGGCAGGCGCCGGCCAGCCCGGACAGCCGGATCGAGACGTCCTCCAGCACGCCGAGCGACCCGCGCGGCTTAGTCATCCGGTCCTGCCGGGCGGCGGCCTCGGCCATCGCCACGTCGTCCAGCGGCCGTATCGCCGCGATCGTCTCGCGCAGCAGGTCCATCAGTCCTCCCTGGTCAGCCCCGTGATGTCAGCGGCCACGTGTTCGCCGTTCTCATGGTGCCTCACCAGGGTCACCGCGAAATGTCGTCACCGCGTACGACGGCGGCAGCGGCGGCACGGAACAGGCCCGTGGTCGCCCGGTCCCGTACGGCGACCCGCGGCAGGCGATGGGCGCTCGGTCAGCGCAGCCGGCCGGACAGCAGCAGGACCGGGTTCTGCGCGGCCAGCCGGACCGACCCGCCCGGCGTCTCGGCCAGCCGGGACGCCGCCACCTGCACGCCCTCCACCTCATAGCCCGCGGCGGTCAGCAGCCAGCGGGCCGAGCCGACCCGGTCCACGTCGGCGTAGCCGGCCACGATGGTGGGCGGCCGGCGGGCGACCAGCGCCTCCAGCGCGGGCAGCCCACCGCCGCCGACGTAGACCGCGTCCGGGTCCGGCAGGCCGGCGTACGCCGCGGGGGCGCACCCCTGCACCACCCGGACGTCGACCTTGAACGCGGCGGCGTTACGGCGGACCAGCGCGCACGCCTCCGGGTCCTCGTCGATCGCGATCACGGCGGCCCGCATGGCGGCGCACTCCACCCCGACCGAGCCGGCGCCCGCGCCGACGTCCCAGACCAGCGTGCCGAGCGTGGGCCGGAGCAGGCTCAGCGCCAGCACCCGCACCTCCCGGCGGGTCACCGTCCGCTCGTGGTGTACGAACCGGTCCTCGGTCCAGCCGAAGCCGGCCGGCGGCGCCGCGACCTGGTTCGTCCACTGTGGGCCGGCGCTGGACCGGGTTTCGTCGAAGACCAGGACGATGCTCGGCTCCGGCCAGTCCCGGGCCGCCGCCTCGGCCGGCTGGCAGCGGGTCACCCGGGTGTCCGGCTCGCCCGGCCGCTCGACCACAACGAGGGTGCGCGGCCAGCCGTCCAGCCCGGCGCCGAGCTCGGCCGGCCCGGCGCCCCGCCCGGTGAGCACCGCGACCTTGGCCAGCGCCCGGCAGGCGTTCACCACCGCCGGCAGGCTGGTCGCGCGGGCGCTGACCACCGCGGCGTCGTCCCACGGCACCGCGACGGCAGCGAAGGCCAGGGCGACCAGCGGCCGGCTCGGCAGCACCTCGGGCCGGATCCCGCGCAGCCGCAGCGCCCGCAGGATGCCGAAGTAGCCCGGGTCGCCGGCGGCGAGCACGACCACGTCGCCGGGGTGGTCGGCGATCCGGTCGATGCCCGCCGACGCGTCGCCCATGACCGCGGTCTCCGCCCCGGCCGGGACATCGGGATGGGCAAGCTGCGCGATGCCGCCGGTCACCAGGCTGGCCTTGGCCAGCCGGTCCCGCGCCTCCTCCGGCAACGGGCCACCGTCGAGACCGATCACGCTCACCGTCATGGACACGCCTCCACCAACCGCCCGGCCAGCATTGGCTGGCCAGCCCCGTGCCGGCCAACCCCGTGCCGGCCAGTCCCCTGCAGGTGCAGGTACGACGCGTGCACCTGATCTGTGACGAACCCTTTTCGGCGCCGCATTTTGCCATTGCCGGCACCGTGCCAGCGCGAGTCCCCCGCCGCGCGGGCCGGGCCGCGCCGCCCGTACCGTCGTGGGGTGCTCGCCGTCCTGCGCCAGGGCCGCTACCTGCGGCTGCTCGCGGTCGCCCTCGTGGCCGCGGCCCTGTGCGGCGCGGCCGGCCGGTGGCAGTACGAGCGCTGGCACGGCAAGCGCGACGCCAACGCCGAGCTGCGCGCCAACGCCGCCGCCGCGCCGGTGCCGGTCGAGACGCTGCTGGCGCCGGGCCGGGCGTTCGACCCGGCGCTGCGGATGCGGCCGGTGCGAGCGAGCGGGCGGTACGACCCGGCCGGCGAGGTTTACGTGCGGCAGCGCCAGGTCGAGAACGAGGCGGCGTTCCTCGTGGTGACCCCGCTGCGGACCACCGCCGGGCCGGTGCTGCTGGTGGTGCGCGGCTGGGTGCCGGCGGGGGGCAGCGCGCTCGAAACGCCGCGGGTGCCGGCGCCGCCGGACGGCGAGGTCAGCGTGCTCGGCCGGGCGTACCCGAGCGAGCCGGGCGGCTCCAGCACCCGCCTTCCGGACCGGCAGGTCAACCGGATCGACGCCGCCGCGATCGGCCAGCGTCTCGGCGCCGAGACCTTCCAGGGATACGCCGAGCTGGTCGACCAGCAGCCGCCCAACGCCGGGCCAGCCAGCGCGGGATCGCCCGGCGCGGGATCGCCCGGCGCGGGAAAGACCAGCCTGTCCGTGCTGCCGACCCCGGACCTGTCCAACCCGGCTGGGGGCGCGGACGAGTGGCAGCACCTGGCCTACGTCGTGCAGTGGTACCTGTTCGCCGTCATCGCCCTGCTGGCGCCGTTCCTGCTGGCCTATCTCGAACGTCGCCCTGCGGTCACCTCCGCTATGACCGTTGGAGAGCCTTCACGACCCTGGCCGTAAGAACCTCCACGATCACGACCGACCCGGGCAGAGCGGGAGACCGGGACCCACCAGGCCGCGATGCCATCTCCGCACGGACCCAGCACAGGCTCGCATCGCCCCCGGGATCGTGGAGGACCTCCAGGCCGCGCTCAACGAGTTCGCCGCCGTCGCCGCCGAGGCACTGCAAGCTGGCCAATAATAACGAGAGATAACGTAGGTCGCGCTGAACGGCTCACACGAGGTTCCGCCAGCAGGCCAGCTCTTGCGCAGCTCCGGCGAGCTGCGGTCATCACGTGGCCACAGCCGAACCCGGTACGAGTCCAGCCCCTCGGCGCCTTTCTCGGCTGCTTCGGCGTAACCGCGACCCGAAACGCGAGCGCGGTAGCTTCCGGATGGCACGTCACACGAAATCGGAGGGCGCCCACCTGACCCCTCAAAGAACAACTGACCCTGGGTCACATCAAGGTCGACGTCGACCACGTGATCCCAGTCATCGTCGTCAGATGGCGGCTCCGCCGGCCAGGTCTCGCTCATGGCAGCATGAAAGTTCCACTGGACCGGCGTTACCAGATCAACCAGCCCGGCAGCGACGCCAACGAACCTGCCCGATCGCTGTGTGTCGTCCAGCGCTCGCAGCACAGCGTCGTAGCCCCGACTATCGTCGGCCGGGGAGCTACCGAGTAGATATAGACCTGGCCGTAGCTGATCTCCACTTCCAGTTTGGCTGTCGCGCTCGGCTGGCTCATCCGCAGGTCTGGTCCTTCGCGATGTCAATGCCCTGAAAGGGGCCTTGTGCGATCTGGTCATGGTGGATGATGACCACGAGGAAGTGGTCTCCGTCCCTGATCCCGGCCGCACCATACCGGGACGACAGGGTGCCGCCCTGGCATCGGTTCTGGCTTGCCGCTTTCCACGCCGTCGAGATGTCGCGGGTGACGAACGGCATCCGGGCGAAAAGTACGACTCCTCCCGGCGACCAGGTGGTGGTTCACCTCGGTGTACTGCTCCTGCGCCGCGGACGGCGCCCTCCCGAGCGGCTGGCGCCAGCATTCGCCGCGGCCGGGCGCTCAGACGATCTCCGCGGGCAGGCTATCCGCCGCTTGGGTCCGCGTCCGGATGTGGCAGCTCCGGATGAGTCTCGTCGAGGTACCTCCGCAGCTCCAGCAGTTGACGGCGGATCTGGTCGAGGTGGCCGTCGCTGCGGTGCAGCGCCCGGTCGAAGTCCTCCACCTCGTGCGCCGCCCCAGCGGTGAAGATGCGCATCTCGGTGAGCTCGAGCCTGCGGTTGAACCCGTTGGCCTCATCTCGCCACCGGTGCAGCCGACCAAGCAGGCCGGTGTCGCTCTGCTCGGCCAACGCACCGGACACCAGCGTGGCGTCGACGGCCGAGACCGGCAGCCGTGGGTAGACGCGGGGCCGGCGAGCGGTCCCGTGGGCGGGGGCGAGCCGCGGATCGTCGAGGATCGCCGCAACCCGACCCAGCTCGTCCGACAGCGTCTCTAACGCCACGCGCCGCCGCTCCCGGGCCGACGCCCGGCGTTCGGCGAGGACCCCGGTCAGCCCCCCCAGCAGTCCCATAACCTGCACCGCTGGCTCGAACCGGGACAGGCCGGATGCGACCGAGAACCAGACGACGCTGATGACCGCGGCCACGCCAACGCTGCCGAAGGTAAGGACAGCGATGGACGACGACCGGGCCCGTCTCATCCTCTACCCCCAGACATCATCGGCCAGGGTTCGTTCCAACCGGGTGGCCCCCGGCTGGGCACCCTCCGGCTGGGCTGCCAGGATCATGAGCTCCATGCCGAACCGCGGCCGGTTGTTCGCCGCGGTGAAGTCAGCGTGGGTGCCGGCCACCTTCCGCACGCGGCTGGCAGCCAGCATCGAGCCCAGCCGTTCCTGCGCGTACTTCCGGGTCATGTACAGACGGATCGTGTCATCGGGTCGGAACCGGACGCTGTCACGGTCCGGCAGCGTGATGGGGATCTCCCGGCCGGTCTGGTTGCGATAGATGATCTTGATCAGCAGAGCGTGGCCACGTTCCACGCTGCCCTGGTACTCCACGCTGTCCATGTCGACGTGCAGGTCCGTGTAGCGCCTGACCGCACTGGTGACGAACTCGCCGAAGCTGCGGCTGCGCTCGTACTCCGTGGCGGCGGCGTCGGCGACGTCGTTGTCGAGGCTGGACGTCGTCGCGACCTCCAGCAGGAACCGGTCCCGCGGACGGAGCAGCTCTGTGGCAAGCATCCCGAGCAGCTCGGTGTCGTCGTCGACGTTGGCCATCGTGTTGCCGAGCAGGGAGAACAACACCGGAGTGTCGCCGAACATCCCGGTCAGCAGCCGGCGGAGCTCGGCGAGATTCTCGCGCACCGAGAAGTCCAACGACAGCGACAGAATGCGCTTGCGGGACAGCGTGAGCTGGCGGATCAGGTCACGAACGGCCAGCCGCAGCATCTCCGTGCTGGTGTCCACCGGCACATAGCACAACTGTGCGTTGTCCCGCCGCAGGTCCTGCAGGACCACGGCGTCCTTCTGGCCGTCTCCGGGGCCAAGGCTGACGTAGTGGTAGGGCACCGCGCCCAGGCTCGGGCGGACGCTTGCCCAGCGTCCGGCGAACGACTCGATGCTCTGCTTCATCACCGGGTAGAGGCGGTCGCCGCAGGCGTTGGCCCAGGCGATCGTCGGCTCGATGCCCATGTAGGAGTAGCCGGAGGTGATCCGCTTGCCGTCGCCGGTCACCGAATGCCTGCGCCGGAGGTCGCTCATCACCGTCGCGAACTTGTCCGCCTGGTCCTCGCCGACGAGCTCGAGCGCCCAGGGGTAGTCAGTCCGCTCCAGCACGCTCTCCAGGCCGCTGAGCACCGGGGATGGCTCGTAGAGCACTCCCGCGGGGTAGGCCTCGGCTTCTGGTACATCATCGAGTGGCTGCGAGGTCATCGCGTTCCCCGTTCGCGAGGGGTGGTGGGCTCCGTGCCCTCAACGCTACGTCCGAGTAGCCTGTCCGACAACGGGTTAGAGCGATCTCAACTGAATCGATCTTCAGATGTCCGGTTTAGAGTTTTTTGTTCCATCTCGATTGAGTTAAATCGTCCGCACATCTCAACTTGATCTTGCCCGACCACTACAGTTCGAGCTGTGACCCAGCACACATCGCGAGAACAGCTCCGGGCCAAGCGGGAAGAGACCAAGAACCGACTGCTCCGGGCTGGGCGGGATATTCTCACCACCGTACCGGTGGGGGGTGTTGCCGCACATGTGCGTTCAGCCGACGTGACGAAGCGCGCGAACCTTTCCGCGGGCTGCCTCTATTACCATTGGCTGAACCAGGAGGAGTACGTCCTGGATCTGGTCGAGTATGTTATTGCCAGCATGAGCGAGGAACGCCGAATACTGGCGAACCGCCAGGCCCGGGACGTGTTCACGGCCGCCCTGGAGACCGGCAAGCCTATGGCGCTGGCCGTACGCGACGGGGGGAACACTGTGTTCGCGCAGAACCAGAGCGACCCGTCCTTCTTCGTTCAGATGGCCTTCTGGACGGCCCATGGTCAGGACTCCGAGATATCTGGCCGGCTCAAGGAGATGTACGGACAGGTGGAGGCATGCTGGGTGCCCCGAATCGAGGACACGCTACGGCGGCAGGGCCGCCAGATGCGGCCTCCGTTTACCGTCCAGACCCTCATCACCACGCTGATCGCGCTGAGCGAGGGCCTGCTGCTTCGGGTGAAGATCGACCCGGACGCCGTCCCCCAGTTCGAGGATCCCGACGGTGCCTGGTCGATGTTCTCGACAATGACGCTGAGCCTCTACATGGTCATGACCGCACCTGGCGAGACTGGCGAGGAGCGTCCTGACGACATCAGAAAGCTGGCTCTCGAGCTCTTGCCCTGACCCAGCAGCGCCGCCACCGTACGACCGAGCCTTCTCCGGCGGTCAGGTGGCGGCGAGGGCGCCGAGGAGGAGCACGCCGGACAGGTGGGCGGACAGCTCCACGGCGCCGCTCGGCGACCGGGTCCAGGACGGGCCAGACAGGCCGGCCCGGCTGCGCGTCCTCCAGGCCGACTCGCCGTTGCGGCGCAGCGCCTCGGTCAGGTCCGGGTCGGCCAGCCCGGCGACATACCGCGCGTAGATGCCCTTGAACAGCGCCCGGTCACCGCCGCCCTCGTCCGGGAGGACACCCGCTCCGGGCAGCCCCGCTCCGGGCAGCCCGGCCCGGGCCACCAGCAACGCACTCTCCCGGTACCCCGGATCGCCCGTCGCCTCGAACAGCATCTGGTCCGCCCCGGCTACCGTCCCGTGGTTGTAGCTGTACCGCTCCCGCCCCGGCCCCGGATCGGCCCCGGGGTGGATGCCGTCCCACACCACCCCGGTCCCCCGCTCGACCAGCGCCGTGTGCAGCCACTCGGCGATCCGCCGCGCCCACGCCAGGTCCAGCGGGTCGCCGGTCACCCGGTGCCGCCGCAGCGCCAGGATCGCGGCCGGCGCGTTGGCCGGCGTGTTCGTGTACGTGTCGCCGCGCCGCCAGACGATCCCCCCGTGCGCCGCGTTCCACCCGCCCTGGATCTCCACCCACAGCGTCCGGACGAGGCCCTCGGTGTCCAGCCCGGCGACCTCCCGGGCCCGGTCCAGCGCCAGCGCCATCCATCCCATGTCGTCGTAGTAGTCGTTCTGGATGCGCCCGCCGTTACGCCGCAGCACGCCGTGGACCAGCCGCGCCGCCCGGTCCGCCTCCCCCGCCCGCCCGCGCGCCACCGCGTCGAGCACGCAGTCCAGCGCGTGCGCCTGCCACCAGTAGTTCCACGGCCCGAGCGGCAGCCACCCGCGCCACCCGGTCGAGACCCGGAACAACCCGAGCCAGCGGTTCCAGAACCGCGCCACCAGCGCGTCGTACGCCGCGTCCGCCCGGGCCGCCCAGTCAACGGCGGCGGCGTCCCTCACCGGCCCGCTCACGTCGCCGCGTCCGGCGGGACGGACGGCGGCCCGGTCAGGCCGCCACGAGCTCGGCGATGGCGCGGTGCCAGCCGGCCTGGTCACGGGCCTCACCGGGCTCGTTGACCTCGCTGAACCGCACCACCCCGGCCGGGTCGACCAGGAACGTCCCGCGCATGGCCATCCCCGCCTTGTCGTTGAAGACGCCGTACGCCTGCGCGACCGCACCGTGTGGCCAGAAGTCGGAGAGCAGCGGGAACCCGTACCGCTCCGCCTGCGCCCACGCCTTGAGCGTGAAGGTCGGGTCGGTGCTGACCGCCAGGACCTGCACGTCGTCATTCTGGTAGCGCGGCAGCTCGTCGCGCACCTGGCACAGCTCGCCGGTGCAGATGCCGCTGAACGCGAATGGGTAAAAGACCAGCAGCACACTCTTCTTTCCGCGGAACGACGAAAGGGAGACCTCCTCGCCGTTGCTGTCACGGAGGGTGAAATCGGGTGCGTACGAGCCAACCTCGACAGCCATCGCCTGAAACTCTCCTCGCTAGGGGGATTGGGGGCCTGTCCCAAAGCCTAACGGCGTGGCCGGGCCGCCTTCGGGGCGACCAGCCGGGACCCGCTCCAGTCCCTGCCGGCCGACAGCGTGCTGGTCTGCGCCAGCCCCGCCGTGGGCGCCGCCTCACTGATGTCACTCGGCTCGACGTGCCCGGACCGACCGGTCTTCGGCGTGAGCAGCCACACCACACCGTTGTCGGCAAGCGGCGCCTTGGCGTCGACCAAGGCGTCGACCAGGTCCCCGTCACCGTCGCGCCACCACAGCAGCACAACGTCAACCACCTCGTCGGACTCCTCGTCGACCAGCTCGTTCCCGCTCCTGACAACGATCGCGTCCCGCACCTCGGTGTCCGCGTCCTCGTCGTAGCCGAGCTCCTGAACGACCATCCCAGGCTGGATGCCGAGGCGCTCCGCCAAGCCTCGCGCACCCGCCTGGCCCGCGGTCGCGCTCACTACTATCAGCCTCCCTACCGTCTTCGAACCGGAGCCACGACCGACGCCCTGTCGTCGCTCGTGGCTGTGTGGCGGTAGTTCACACACTCACCGGTCTTCGCGCAAGTGTGCTCGCCGTGCCGGCGTCACGTATGTTATGACGGCCGGTCACGCTATTTCGGGCAGGAGCCCTGAAACTGTCGCTTGTAGGTGTTGAAGCGGTCCACCCCCGGCGTTCCTCCGCCCTGCAGGGTCTTCGCCATCGCCCGCAGCTCGGTCGCGATGCGCAGGCCGTTGGTCCGGACCGCATCGGTGCCGGCGAGCTTGGCGGTGTGCAGGGTGGAGTCGATCAGGTCGCCGGAGGTGCTCAGGGAGGCGGCCACGCTGGCCCGGGTGCCGCGCTTGCGGTCCACATAGTCGTTCCAGTCGCGAACTGCCTTGGACACCGCAGGCAGCACCAGCAGGCAGGTCACCCGGCGTTCGGAGGCCGGGTCCAGGGTGGGCGACGCGGTGGTCGGCAGGCTGGTCGGCTCCGAGGTCGGCGTGCCGGGGATCGTCGGCAGGCTGGTGACCGAGGCGTCGAGCGCGCCGTGCCCGGGCACCGTGGTCGCGCAGGACGTCGCGCTGATGACGACCAGACCCCACGCCGCCAACGCCAGCGTCCGCGACATGCCCATCTGTCCACCTCCCGATCACGCTCGGATCCGGCCCCCGCCTCGTGTACGCCGGTAACAGCAGTCTGGCAGGCTCGGTCTTACCCCGCCGACCGGGCTATGACGCGGGTGCCCGATCCGGCCGTTCCACCATCGGCCACGTGCTACTCGATAGTAGAGATGACGTGACAGCCTGGCAGGTACGACGATAGGAGGGTCCGGTGACTCGCCCGACCGGCCCTGCGCCACAAGCGCGCCGAGCGATGAGGAGAATGCAGGAGTGACTCCGGAACGATTCAGCGTGATCACCGACGGTATTCCCAGCCAGCTCCCCGACGTCGATCCCGACGAGACCCGGGAGTGGCTGGAGTCGCTCGACTCGATCATCGACGTCGCCGGTCGCGGCCGCGCCCGCTACCTCATCCTCAAGCTGCTCGAGCGCGCCCGCGAGCGGTCGGTGGGCGTGCCCGGCCTGCGCAGCACCGACTACATCAACACCATCCCGCCCGAGCGGGAGCCCTGGTTCCCCGGCGACGAGCACATCGAACGCCGGATCCGGGCCTTCATCCGGTGGAACGCCGCGATCATGGTGTCCCGGGCCAACCGGCCGGGCATGGGCGTCGGCGGGCACATCGCCACCTACGCCAGCGCCGCGTCGCTGTACGAGGTGGGCTTCAACCACTTCTTCCGCGGCAAGGACCACGGCGAGTCCGGCGACCAGATCTTCTTCCAGGGACACGCCTCGCCGGGCATCTATGCCCGCGCGTTCCTGGAGGGCCGGCTGACCGAGGCCGACCTGAACAGCTTCCGGCAGGAGCTGTCCGGCCCGGGTCGCGGCCTGCCCAGCTACCCGCACCCGCGGCTGCTGTCAGACTTCTGGGAGTACCCCACGGTCTCGATGGGGCTCGGCCCGATCCACGCGATCTATCAGGCCCGGTTCAACCGGTACCTGCTCAACCGGGAGCTCAAGGACACCAGCCGGTCGCGGGTGTGGGCGTTCCTCGGCGACGGCGAGATGGACGAGCCGGAGTCGCTCGGCGCCATCGGGCTGGCCGCCCGCGAGGAGCTGGACAACCTCATCTTCGTGATCAACTGCAACCTGCAGCGGCTGGACGGCCCGGTCCGCGGCAACGGCAAGGTGATCCAGGAGCTGGAGTCGTACTTCCGCGGCGCCGGCTGGAACGTCATCAAGGTCGTCTGGGGCCGCGACTGGGACCCGCTGCTCGCCCAGGACGTCGACGGCGTCCTGGTGAACAAGATGAACACCACACCGGACGGGCAGTTCCAGACCTACTCCACCGCCGACGGCGCGTTCATCCGGGAGGACTTCTTCGGCGGCGACTCGCGGCTGCGCCGGATGGTCACCGAGAAGTCCGACGACGACCTGCGCAAGCTCTCCCGCGGCGGGCACGACTACCGCAAGGTGTACGCGGCGTTCAAGTCCGCGACCGAGCACGTCGGGCAGCCGACGGTGATCCTGGCGCACACCATCAAGGGCTGGACACTGGGCAAGGACTTCGAGGCCCGCAACGCCACACACCAGATGAAGAAGCTGACCAAGACCGACCTGAAGGACTTCCGCGACCGGCTGCACCTGCCGATCAGCGACGCGGCGCTCGCCGCCGAGCTGCCGCCGTACTGCCATCCCGGCCAGGACTCCGACGAGATCCAGTACATGCAGGAACGCCGGATGGCGCTCGGCGGCTACCTACCCCGCCGGGTGGTGCGGTCCCGGCCCTTGGCGGTGGCCGACCCCTCGCCGTTTGAGGACCTGACGAAAGGCTCCGGAAAGCAGGCGGTGGCCACCACGATGGCCGTCGTCCGGCTGGTCAAGGACCTGATGAAGGACAAGAACTTCGGCAAGCGGTTCGTCCCGATCATCCCGGACGAGGCCCGTACGTTCGGGCTGGACTCGATCTTCCCGACGGCGAAGATCTACAACCCGAACGGGCAGCAGTACGACCCGGTCGACCGCGAGCTGCTGCTGTCCTACCGCGAGTCCAGGCAGGGCCAGATCCTGCACGAGGGCATCAGCGAGGCCGGCGCGATGGGCTCGTTCGTGGCGGCCGGCACGGCGTACGCGACGCACGGCGAGCCGATGGTGCCGATCTACATCTTCTACTCGATGTTCGGCTTCCAGCGCACCGGCGACGCGATCTGGGCCGCCGCCGACCAGATGACCCGTGGCTTTATGCTCGGCGCCACCGCCGGGCGCACCACCCTGGCCGGCGAGGGGCTGCAGCACAACGACGGGCACTCGCTGCTGCTCGCCTCGACCAACCCGGCCTGCCTGGCCTACGACCCGGCCTGGGCGTACGAGATCTCGGTCATCGTCGAGGACGGGCTGCGCCGGATGTACGGCGGCACGCAGGCGCACCCGCACGGCGAGGACGTCTTCTACTACCTCACCGTCTACAACGAGCCGTACCAGCAGCCGGCGATGCCGCCCCACGTGGACGCCGAGGGCATCCGACGCGGCATCTACCGCTACGCCGCCGCCCCGGCGGTGCCGGACGGCGAGGACTCCCGGCCGCGGGCGCAGATCCTGGCCTCCGGCGTCGGCATGCAGTGGGCGATGGCCGCACAGGGGTTGCTGAACGACGACTGGGGGGTGGCCGCGGACGTCTGGTCGGTCACCTCGTGGAACGAGCTGCGCCGGGACGCGGTGGCCTGCGAGGAGCGGGCCCTGCTGCACCCTGAGGAGGAGCCTGGCACGCCGTACGTCATGCAGGCGCTGGAGGGAGCGGCCGGGCCGTTCGTGGCGGTCAGTGACTGGATGCGGTCGGTGCCGGACCAGATCTCCCGCTGGATCCCGGGCGACTACACCTCGCTTGGGACTGACGGGTTCGGCCTGTCCGACACCCGCGGCGCCACCCGGCGGTACTTCCACGTCGACGCGCAGTCGATTACCACCGCCGTGCTGGCCGAGCTGGCCCGCCGGGGCGAGGTCAAGGCGGAGGCGCCGAAGCTCGCCGTGGAGAGGTACCAGCTCGCCGACGTCCGCGCGGCCGGCGCTGGCCCCACCGGCGGCGAAGCCTGACCCCGCCCGTTACCCCAGGCCCGTTACCCCGGCGATCATCGAGTTGTGGTCGCTAGTTGATCTCTGCCGGCGACCACAACTCGATGATCGCCGGAGAAGGGCTCCCCGACCCGACGTCAGTATGGCTAGAATTCTAGCCATGAAAACACTGCCGCTCGCCGAGGTACGCAACCATCTCTCCGCGCTGGTGGACGAGGTGGCCGGTACTCACGAGGTCGTCACCATCACCCGCAACGGCGTTCCCACCGCCGTCGTGGTGGCCAGCGAGGACTACGAGTCGATCATGGAGACGCTGGCGCTGCTAAGCGACCGGGAGGATCAGGACCGCGTGATCGAGGCTCAGGAGTCGATCGCGGCTGGTGACCTGACCACGGCGGAAGAGATGGCCCAGATGCTGCGCGACCGGTCGTGACTGAGCGGTATGAGCTGTTGCTCGCCCGCCCCGCCCGGCGCGCCCTGGCCGACGAGCTGCCGATCAAGATCGCCACGGCCGCGTGGGAGCTCATCAACGGCATGCTGCGCGACGCGCCCACCAGAGTCGGCAAGCCGCTGCGGACGCCGTACGCCGGACACTGGGTGGCCCGTCGCGGCAGCTACCGGGTCCGTTACCTGATCGACGAGGGAAAGCACGCCGTCATCGTGCTCGATGTCCGTGGCCGCGCCGACGCCTACCGGCCGTAGCTCCCCGGCGATCATCGAGCCGTTGTCGCTAGTTGATCTCTGCCAGCGACCACAGCTCGATGATCGCCGGGCGAGGGGGCGCGTGGTCAGGCGGGGGTGAGGTGGTGCAGGGCGACGGCGGCGTACGTCGCCACGCCGGCCACCATCGCGTCATCGTCGAAGACGACCCGGTTGGAGTGGTTCGGCGGGGCCACCCCCGGTATGAGGTCCGGCGGGCAGCCGCCGAGAAACGCGATCGCGCCCGGCACCCGAGCCAGCACGTAGGAGAAGTCCTCGGCGCCCATCACCGGCGCGGTGGGTTCGGTGACCGCGCCGTCGCCGAGCACCTCGGCAGCGATGGCGCGCACCGCCGCGGCGAAGGCGGGGTCGTTGCGGGTCACCGGGTAGCCGACCTCGATGTCCACCTTGACGGTCATCTCGTGCGCTGCGGCAATCCCCTCGGCCAGCCGCCGGATGTGCCCATGCACCTCGGCCCGGGTCTGGTCGGACAGCGTCCGGACGGTGCCCTCGAGGTACGCGGTCTCCGGGATGATGTTGTTCGTCGTACCGGCCCTGACCTGCGCGATCGTCACCACCGCCGGGTCGAGGACGCTGACCCGCCGGGTGACCATCGTCTGCAGCGCGGTGACGATCTCGCAGGCGACCGGGATCGGGTCGTTCGCCGAGTACGGCTGGGAGGCATGCCCGCCCCGGCCGGTCAGGGTCAGCCGCAGCACGTCGGCGGCGGCGAGCTGCGGGCCGCCGCGGACGTTGACCGTGCCGGAGGCGTGCTGCGTGGTGATGTGCAGCGCGAACGCCGCCGTCACCGGCCCGCCGGCCGCCTCCAGCAGCCCCTCCGCCAGCATGTGGCGGGCACCGTGGTACCCCTCCTCGCCGGGCTGGAACATGAGCAGCACCCGCCCGGCCAGCTCCGCCCGCCGGCCGGCGAGCAACCGCGCCGCCCCGGCCAGCATGGCCACGTGCGTGTCGTGCCCGCAGGCGTGCATGGCACCGTCCACTGTGGACGCGAAGGCGAGCCCGGTGTCCTCCCGCAGCGGCAGCGCGTCCATGTCGCCACGCAGCAGCACGGTCGGGCCGGGCCGGCCGCCGTCCAGCACCGCGACGACGGAGGACACCTCGGCTCCGGTGCGCACCGCCAGCCCGAGGCCGGTGATCGCGTCAAGGACGGTGGCCTGCGTGACGGGCAGGTGCAGCCCGATCTCCGGGGTGCGGTGGATGGCGCGGCGTAGCTCGACCGTCTCGGGGAACACGGCGCGGGCATCGTCGAGCAGCCCAGACAGATCGGTCACCCTTGGCAGTATTCCCCGTCATCCCCCGCCGCGGTCTTCGCCGTGGCGGGGGGTGCGACCCAGACCGAAAGACCTGCCACCACGTGGTGTCGGCAGTACCATCGCAACCATGCCCATGACTCTCCGGCTGACCGCCGAGGAAACTGAGGCGCTGCGCGCCTTCGCCGCCCGGGAGGGCCGCTCCATGCATGACGTGGCCCGTACGGCCATCCGGGTCTACGTCGACCGGCGCAGGATCACCCGGGCCGAGGCGCTGCTGCGCATCGTCTCCGAGGATCGCGAGCTGCTCGACCGGCTCGCCCAGTGAGCGCTCGACCGCCGGACGACCAGACCGACTACCTCGACCTGGACGATCTGCTCGCCGCGGCCACGGCAGCACTCGGCCGCGGCCCGAAGGTCCGGGACTGGGGCCTGCTTGAGGCGGCGCTGGCCCGGCCCAGGGCCTCCGCGTTCGGCGAGCTGGCATATCCGACCCTGCCCGAGAAGGCGGCCGCGCTGCTCGACTTGCTGGCCCGCAACCACGGCCTGGTCGACGGCAACACGCGGCTCGCCTGGGTCGCCACCCGGCTCTTCCTCATCCTCAACGGGCACGACCTTCGGGTGCCCGACGTGGACCGGGGCGAGAAGTTCGTCGTCGCGGTCGCCACCGGTGGGCTCGACCTACCGGAGATCGCCGCGACGCTGGCCGGTTGGGACGTCGATCCGGGCTGACCGCTCGCCGAGCCGCTCCACCGCGGTCACAGCGCCGGCAAGGACGACGCCGGCCGGTGGGCGTGGTCGGCGGCCCAGGCCAGCAGGTCGGCCAGCGGCCAGGTGTTCACCACCGACTCGGGCGGTACGGCGCACGCCGCGGCCCGGACACAGCCGTACGGCTGCCAGTCGAGCTGGCCGGGCGCGTGCGCGTCGGTGTCGACGCTGACCAGGCAGCCCGCCTCGACGGCCAGCCGGAGCAGCCGCTTAGGGGGATCCAGCCGGTCTGGCCGGGAGTTCACCTCCACCGCCACGCCGAACCGCCGGCACGCCTCGAACACCAGCTCGGCGTCGAACTCCGACTCCGGCCGCTTCTTGCCGCCGACCAGCCGGCCGGTGCAGTGGCCCAGCACGTCCACGTGCGGGTTGGCGATCGCGGCCACCATCCGCGGCGTCATCTCGGCCGCCGGCTGGCGCAGCCCGCTGTGGACGCTGGCGACCACGACGTCCAGCCTGGCCAGCAGCTCGTCGGTCTGGTCCAGCGAGCCGTCGTCGAGGATGTCCACCTCGATACCGGTGAGCAGCCGGAACCCGCCGTCGGAGGACGCGGCGTTCAGCTCCGCGACGACGTCGAGCTGCTGGCGCAGCCGGTCGGCGGTCAGGCCCCTGGCTACGGTCAGCCGGGGCGAGTGGTCGGTCAGCGCGACGTACTCGTGGCCGAGCTCGCGGGCTGCCTCGGCCATCTCGGCGATGGGCGAGCCGCCGTCCGACCAGTCGGAGTGGGTGTGCAGGTCACCGCGCAGCAACGCCCGCAGCGCCTCGCCGCCCTCGGCCACCGGGGTGCCTCCGGTGGCGACCAGCCGGCGCAGGTACACCGGCTCCTCGCCGGCCAGCGACTCGGTCACGCAGCGGGCCGTCACCGCGCCGATCCCGGGCAGGTCGGTCAGCGTGCCCGCGGCGGCGCGCCGGACGACGTCGTCCGGGGACTGGGCGCTCAGCCGGGCCAGCACGTCCGCGGCCTTGCGGAAGGCCCGCACCCGGTATGTCGGCTCGTGCGCCCGCTCCAACAGGAACGCGATCCGCTGCAGGTCTGCCACCGGGTCCCGCACTCCGCCACCTCCCTCTCCTCCCACCTGTCGCGAAGATCCGGTAGGACACGCCCGCGTGTCGCGCCGGATCGTCGCGGCAGGTGCGGGACGGGCGTGGGCGGGGCGCGGCCGGTGGCGACACACTAGGGCCGTGACACCGCTGGCCGAGACGGTACGCCGGGTGGAGCGCGCCTCGGGGGCGCTGGCCACCCAGAGCGTGGCACAGATGGACGAACGGCTGAGCTGGTTCCGCACCCTCCCGGCCGACGAGCGGTCCTGGATCATGCTGGTCGCGCAGGCCGGCATCGCGTCGTTCGTGGAGTGGATGCGCACGCCCGGCCACGCCGCCGCCATCTCCGGCGAGGTGTTCAACGCCGCGCCGAAGGAGCTGGCCCGCTCGGTCACCCTGCAGCGCGCCGTACAGCTCGCCCGGATCATCATCGAGACCGTCGAGCTGCGGGTCGACAGCCTGGCCGCGCCGGGCGAGACCGAGGCGCTGCGCGAGGCGGTCCTGCGCTACAGCCGGGAGCTGGCGTTCACCACCGCGCAGGTGTACGCCCGGTTCGCCGAGACCCGCGGCGCGTGGGACGCCCGGCTGGAGTCGCTCGTGGTCGACACCCTGCTGCGGGGCGACCAGGACGAGTCGCTGCCGGGCCGGGCCGCCGCGCTGGGCTGGGCCTCGATGAGCCCAGTCGCCGTGGTCATCGGCAGCCCGCCGGACGCCGAGCCCGAGGCGGTGCTGGACGCCGTCCAGCGGGCCGCCCGGCACGCCCAGGTCGAGATCCTGGCCGGCGTGCACGGCGACCAGCTCATCCTGGTCCTCGGCGGGGTGCCCGACCCGGTCGCCGCCGCCGTACCGCTGCTGCCGGAGTTCGGCGCCGGGCCGGTGGTGGTCGGGCCGCCCGCGCAGGACCTGGGCGGGGCCGGCCGGTCGGCGCGAGCGGCGCTGGCCGGGCTGCGGGCGGCACCGGGCTGGCGGGCGGCGCCCCGGCCGGTCCGGGCCGACGACCTGCTGCCGGAGCGCGCGCTGGCCGGCGACGAGGACGCCCGCCGCGAGCTGGTCGAGCTGGTGTACGAGCCGCTGCGGACGGCCAGCCCGGCGCTGCTGGACACCGTGACGGCGTACGCCGAGTGCGGTGGCGGCCTGGAGGCGACCGCACGGGCGCTGTTCGTCCACCCCAACACGGTGCGCTACCGGCTGCGTCGGGTCACCGACGTGTGCGGATGGTCACCGGTCGACCCGCGCGGGCTGTTCACCCTCCAGGTGGCGCTCACCCTCGGTCGGCTGGCGGCCCCGCCGGGGTGAAACCCTGGCGGGCCGGCCGGGCTGGGAACCCGGCGGAGACCACCAAATTTACATTGTGCAATACCGCCGTAGGAACCGCACGGACACACGCCATCTCGGGCCGAGTACGGCGCCATCTTTGTAGGACTCGCACAAAGGTCGCCCCAGAGACTTCGTTGCTACCGTTATGGCAGCGGGCCGCTGGGCAAGGCATCGTCAGAGACGTGCTCGCTCTGCTTGCCCCCGGACAGGGATCCCAGGCCGCCGGAATGCTGTCCCCATGGCTCGAACTTCCCGGCGCGCCGGCCCGGCTGCGCTGGTTTTCGGCGCTGGCCGGGCTGGACCTGATCCGGCTCGGCACCACGGCAGGCGCGGAGGAGATCAAGGACACCGCGGTCACCCAGCCACTGATTGTGGCACTCAGCCTGCTCGCCGCGGCCGAGCTGCCGGTCCGCGAGGTCGCCGTCACCGCCGGGCACAGCGTCGGCGAGCTGACCGCAGCCGCCGTTGCCGGGGTGCTGCCGGCCGAGACCGCGATCGCGCTGGCCGGGCTGCGCGGCCGGGAGATGGCGAAGGCCTGCGGCCAGGCCGAGACCGGCATGGCGGCGGTGCTCGGTGGGGACGTCGAGGAGGTGCTGGCCCGGCTGGACGCCTGCGGGCTGACCCCCGCCAACCGCAACGGCGCCGGCCAGATCGTCGCCGCCGGGTCGCGGACCGGGCTGGCCGCGCTGGCCGCCGAGCCGCCGGCCCGGGCCAAGGTCGTGACGCTGGCGGTGGCTGGCGCCTTCCACACGCCGTACATGGCCCCGGCCGAGGCAGCGCTGGCCGCTATCGGGGACGGCATCGACACCGCCGACCCGAAGCTGATGTTGCTGTCCAACGCCGACGGCACCTCAATGTCCAGTGGCGCCGAGGTGCTCAAGCGGCTGGTCCGCCAGGTCACCGCGCCGGTCCGCTGGGACCTGTGCCAGGCCACCCTGCGCGACCTCGGCGTCACGGCGGTGGTCGAGCTGCCGCCGGCCGGTACACTGAGCGGGCTGGCCAAGCGCGAGCTGAGAGGGCCCGCCGCCAGCGGGCGGCAGTCGAACATCGAGATCCTCGCCGTCAAGACCCCCGCCGACCTGGCTGCCGCGATCAACCTGATCACCCGGACGGCGCCTGCCCACCAGGCCCAGCACACCCCGGACTGGCGCATGGTGGTCTCTCCGGTGGGCGGCACCGTGCACCGGGCCGAGGTGGCGGAGGGCGCCACTGTCAGGGCCGGCACGCCGCTCGGGGCGGTGCGCACCCGGCAGGACGACCAGCCGGTGCTCGCGTCGTACGCCGGCACCCTCGTCGAGTGGCTGGTCGAGAACGGCGATCTGGTCGATGCCGGCGACCCGCTGGCCCGCCTCGAGCCTGGGAGTAGCAACTGATGACCCAACCGCTGCGAACCACCACCGGCGCGGCCGGCAGCCGGATCCTCGCCTTCGGCCACTACCAGCCGGCCACCGTCGTGACCAACGACGACCTGGCCAAGCGAGTGGACACCAACGACGAGTGGATCCGGGACCGGGTCGGCATCGCCGAGCGGCGGATCGCCGGTCCCGAGGAGTCGCTGGTCGACATGGCGGTGCAGGCCGGCGGCAAGGCGCTGGCCGCCAGCGGGCTGGCCGCGGCCGACGTCGACCTGGTCGTGGTGGCCACCTGCACGCTGCAGGCCGGCATCCCGAACGCCGCGGCCCGGGTGGCCGCCCGGCTGGGCGTCGAGCGCGGCCCGGCGTACGACCTGAACACCGCGTGCTCCGGCTTCTGCTACGCCCTGGCAGGGGTGGACAGCCTGATCCGCACCGGGGTGGCCACCCACGCGCTGGTGATCGGCGCGGAGAAGCTGTCGGACTGGGTGGACTGGGACGACCGTTCGACCTGCATCATCTTCGCCGACGGCGCGGGAGCGGCGGTGGTCGGGCCGGCGGACTCCCCCGGCATCGGCCCGGTGGTGTGGGGCTCGGAGGGCGACAAGGCGGACCTGATCTACGTCAAGGACCGCGGCTCCTTCATCGTGCAGGACGGTCAGCCGGTGTTCCGCTGGGCGAGCGCCGAGCTGGCGCCGTACGCCCGGCAGGCCTGCGAGGCAGCCGGCGTCGACCCGGCCGAGCTGGCGGCGTTCGTGCCGCACCAGGCCAACCTGCGCATCATCGACGGCCTGGCCCGGCGGCTGGGCGCGAAGAACGCGGTGGTCGCCCGGGACATCGTCACCGCCGGCAACACCTCCTCGGCGTCCATCCCGATGGCCCTGTCCCGGATGCTCGAACGCGGCGAGGTCCGCTCCGGCGCGCTGGCGCTGCTGTTCGGGTTCGGCGCCGGGCTCACCTACGCCGGGCAGGTCATCACCTGCCCGTGACCGGCACCATGCTCAGCCACCCCAACCCCCGTCACCAACGAAGGGACCACACGTGACCACTGAGGAGATCATCGACGGCCTGGCCGAGATCCTGGAGGACATCGCCGGGGTGAAGCGGGCCGACGTCGAGCTGGACAAGACGTTCGTCGACGACCTCGACGTCGACTCGCTGTCCATGGTGGAGGTCGCGATGGCCGCCGAGGAGCGGTTCGGGGTGAAGATCCCGGACAACGAGCTGGCCAACCTCAAGACCGTCGGCGACGCGATCAACTTCATCGTCGACAAGGCGCGCCCGTGACCGAAGTTCTGGTCACCGGGATCGGCGCGACCACGCCTCTCGGTGGGGACGTCGCGTCGACCTGGGCCGGAATGCTCGCCGGTGAGTCCGGCGTGAGCCCACTCACCGAGGCGTGGGCCGCCGAGCTTACCGTCAGGATCGCAGCCCGGCTCAAGGTCGAGCCGACCGAGGTGTTGACCCGGGTCGAGGCCCGCCGGCTGGACCGCTGCCAGCAGGTCGCGGTGGTGGCCGCCCGGGAGGCGTGGGCCGACGCGGGCCTGCCCGAGGTGGAGCCGGAACGGCTGGCGGTGGCCATCGGCACGGGCATCGGCGGCGCGCTGACCCTGCTCGGCCAGTACGACGTGCTGCACGAACGCGGCGCCGACCGGGTCTCCCCGCTGCTGGTGCCGATGCTGATGCCGAACGGGCCGGCCGCCGCGGTCGGCCTGGAGCTCGGTGCCCGGGCCGGCGTGCACACCCCGGTGTCCGCCTGCGCGTCCGGGGCCGAGGCCATCGCGCTGGCGCTGGGCCTGATCCGCCGCGGCCAGGCCGACATTGTGGTCACCGGCGGCGCGGAGGCCTGCGTGCACCCGCTGCCGATGGCCGGCTTCGCCCAGATGCGGGCGCTGTCCACCCGCAACGACGAGCCCGGTGCGGCGTCCCGGCCGTTCGACAAGAACCGGGACGGCTTCGTGCTCGGCGAGGGTGCCGGCATACTCGTGCTGGAACGGGCCGACCATGCCCGGGCGCGCGGTGCCACGGTGTACGGCGTGGTCGCCGGTGCCGGGCTGACCGCCGACGCACACCACATCACGGCGCCTGACCCGGCCGGCAGCCAGGCCGCCCGGGCCATCCGGGCCGCCCTGGCCGACGCCGGCCTGTCCGCCGCCGACATCGGCCACGTCAACGCGCACGCCACCTCAACCCCGGTCGGCGACACCGCCGAGGCGGCCGCGATCCGGGCCGCGCTGGGGGACCACCCGGTGCTGACCGCGACCAAGTCGATGACCGGGCACCTGCTCGGCGCGGCCGGGGCGGTCGAGGCGATCGCTGCGCTGCTCGCCATCCGCCACGGCCTGATCCCGGCGACCCGCAACCTCGACGACATCGACGACGAGGTGGCCCTGGACGTCGTACGCGGCGAGCCGCGCAAGGTCACCCTCACCGCAGCCGTCAACGACTCGTTCGGCTTCGGCGGTCACAACGTCGCGCTGGCCTTCACCGCCGCATGATCTTTCCTATTTAGGAGCCCTTGTGACCACTCTCGCGACCGCACCACTTTCCGCGGACGTCGAGCCAGTCGACTTCCGCGATCCCGAGGTCCGCCTCACCGCGCTGTTCGACCGCGGCTCGGCGCACCCGCTGTCCGGCCGCGACCGCAGCGGCGCGATGGCCGCCCGCGGCATGATCAACGGTGCTCCGGTCGTGGCCTACGTGACCGACGCCACGATCATGGGCGGTGCGATGGGCGGCGAGGGCTGCCGGCACATCGTGGACGCCATCGACACCGCGGTCCGCGAGCGAGTGCCGGTCGTCGGGCTGTGGCACTCCGGCGGCGCCCGGCTGGCCGAGGGCGTGGAGGCGCTGGACGCGGTCGGCCAGGTGTTCGCCGCGATGGTCCGCGCCTCCGGCCGGGTGCCGCAGATCTCGGTTGTGCTCGGCCCGGCGGCGGGTGGGGCGGCGTACGGCCCGGCGCTGACCGACATCGTGATCATGAGCCCGGGCGGGCGGGTGTTCGTGACGGGCCCGGATGTGGTCCGGTCGGTGACCGGTGAGGACGTCGACATGGAGCGGCTGGGCGGGCCGGACACGCATGGCCGGCGCAGCGGCGTGGTGCATGTGGTGGCCAGCTCCGAGGCCGAGTCGCTCGCCCAGGCCCGGTCGCTGGGCGGGCTGCTGGCCCGACCGGGCCGGTTCGACCTGGTCGCGGCGGGGGAGGGCGAGGATCCGGCCCGACTGCTGCCGGACAGCGCGAAGCGGGCGTACGACGTGCTGCCGCTGGTAGCCGACCTGCTGGACGCCCCGCCGATCGAGCTGCACGCGCGGTGGGCACCGAACGTCGTGACCGCGCTCGGCCGGCTGGCCGGCCGCACGGTCGGCGTGATCGCGAACAACCCGGTCCGGCTCGGCGGCTGCCTGGACTCCGTCTCGGCCGAGAAGGCAGCCCGGTTCGTCCGGATGTGCGACGCGTTCGGGGTGCCGCTGGTGGTGCTGGTCGACGTGCCCGGCTACCTGCCCGGCGTTGGCCAGGAGTGGGACGGCGTGGTCCGCCGCGGCGCGAAGCTGCTGCACGCCTTCGCCGAGGCGGTGGTGCCGCGGGTCACGCTGGTCACCCGCAAGGCCTACGGCGGCGCGTACATCGCGATGAACAGCCGCTCCCTCGGCGCCACCGCGGTCTTCGCCTGGCCGAACGCCGAGGTGGCGGTGATGGGCGCCGCGGCCGCGGTCAACATCCTGCACCGCAAGAGGCTGGCCGCCGCGCCGCCCGGCGAGCGGGAGGTGCTGCATGCCAAGCTGACCACCGAGCACGAGCAGCTCGCCGGCGGTGTTGGCCGTGCGCTCGACCTCGGCGTCGTGGACGAGGTCGTCAAGACGGTGGACACCCGGCGCAAGCTGGTCGAGGCGCTGGCCGCGGCCCCGGCCGGCCGTGGCGCGCACGGCAACATCCCGCTGTAGCCGCTCCCCAGCCCCTCTCCTCCCAGCCCCCCTCCCGACGCCCCCTCCGCTCCCGATCCCCCGTCCCGACGATCATCGAGTTGTTGTCGCTAGTTGATCTCTATCAGCGACAACAACTCGATGATCGGCAAGGAAGGGGACGGTCAGCAGGCGCGGAAGCTGCGGTTGGTGGGGCGGACCAGCGCGATCTTGTAGTGGCCATCCTCGTCGACCAGCGGGTAGACGATCTGCCAACGCAGGCAGGCGACCGGCAGCTCCGGGGGGGCGTGCGCCGGATCCTGGCGGCTGCGGAAGGACAGCGCGACCAGCAGGCCGCCGTCCGGCCGCTCGTTGATGCCCACGATCCGGATGTCGTCGTCCACGGTGGTCGAGTAGTCGATCCGGAACTTCTCCGGCGGGTCCACCTTCCGCTCCCGGGACAGCGTGCCGGCCCAGCGGGGATAGTCGCGGGCGTTGATCGCGCCGAAGTAGTCAGCGAACAGCAGCCGGACGTGCTGGGCGTACGGCGAGCTCCGCACCGCGGACGCGAGCTGCACCGGCACGTCGCCGTCCGGCCCCAGCACCGCGGTCTGCGCGGCGCTGGTGGGCGGGGTGCCCGCGGCGAGCGGCGGCGGACCGGCGGTGCGGTCCGGGCGTACGGCGACGATGCCCGCGACCGCGCCGACGAGCAGCAGCCCGACCCCCGCGACCGCCCATCGGCGCCTGGTCACCCGCCGCGGCGAGGGCGCCTCGGGGGCGGACCCGATGATGTCCCGTGCCGCGGGCGGGACGACCAGGTCGGGGATGATCACGGTGGTGGGCTCGTCAGCGTCCCGGGGCAGCGCGAAGGTGGCCAGGCCCCTCGCGTCGTCCGTGCCCGCGCCGCAGCCGCGGCAGAAGCCTGCACCCGGCGCCAGTGACCGGCCACACGCCGCGCAGTCTGCCATGGCGTGTCGCCCTCCCCGATCCGTTGGTCCTCCAGCGTATCGAGGGCCGCCAGCCCGCCCAGATACGACGACGGACGGGGTACGGGCAGGTCAGCCGAGCTGGCGAAGCATGATCACCGGGGCGCCGTCGCCGGCCTGCCGGAAGGGTTCGAGCTCGGCGTCCCACGGCGCGCCGAGCAACCGGTCGAGGGTGTGTGCGTAGTCCTCGGCGCCACGGGCGGTGGCCAGCAGGGCGCGGACCTGCTCCTCACCCACGACCAGGTCGCCGTTCGCGCTGACCGCCGAGCGGAAGATGCCGAGCCCGGGCAGGTAGGCGATCCGCTCACCGTCACAGCCGGGGCTCGGCTCCTCGGTGACCTCGTACCGCAGCATCGACCAGGACCGCAGCGCGGCCGCGATTCGGGCGCCGGTGCCGGCCTTGCCGGTCCACGCACACTCGGCGCGAAGCTGCCCGGGCGCGGCGGGCTGCGCTGTCCAGCTCAGCGCCACCCTGATGCCGAGCACGCTCGACACCGCCCACTCGGCATGCGGGCACACGGCCGGCGGGCAGGAGTGGACGTACACGACGCCACGAGTTGGCACGGTGACCTCCGTCGGGTTTGAGGACGCCTTCCCCCGCGGCCCCATATCGACGGATCACCTTGCACTGGCGAAGATTGTGCCCCGCATGACCGCCGTCGCGCTAGTGAACCGGCGTGTCGACTTGATCTCCCGACTCAACGTCGATGATGCCAGTGGTGGCCGGACGCACGCCGGCTGACGGCGATCCAGACCAGCGGGAGCCACAGGAACCAGCCGAGGAAGAGCACCGTCGCGGCCGCCATGAGCACCAGGACGGTCACCACGACGGCCACCACCAGCACGATCGGCACCAACCACGGCACCGGCACGGCCAGCGCGCCGAACGGCCAGCGCGCCGGATGCCCGGACCAGCGACGGTGCCCGGCGTATCGCGGCCACCCGGCTGGCCGCGAGGGCGCGGCGGGCCGGAGCCGGGCGCCCGCGGGTGGGGTCGGCCGCGGCTCGGGCAGGTCGTGGAAGAGGGTGTCCAGCTCGGGCTGGGTGCGGGCGGCGTAGGCTGCGGTGATCCGCTCGTCGAGCTCGGCCTGGTCCAGGCGCCCAGCGGCGTAGTGGTCGCCGAGTGCGGTCGCCGCGGCGACCCGCTCCGCATCACCGATCCGGATCGCAGATGCTATACCCCACGACTGGTCAGAGGTGGCCATGCCGACCCACTCCATCGAGTTACACGATTACATGGCGTGTTTCCTGGAAGGAACGATACAGGGCACCGAGTCAGTTCCCGGCCTGTCGCTCGGGGGTGATCGTCCGGCAGGCGCCCGCCGTCCCGCCACCCGCAGACCCCCACACGGCCGGGCAAGCGAGCAAGATGTACGAGCGAGCAAGATGTAGCTGTCGACCCCGCGGGCCCGTGAGGTCGGCGACGATGACCTCCGACCCAGGCGAAGGAGAAGAGAAATGCTCGGAGACGATGCGCAACGGATCGCCGCCGCGATCGAGGATCTCGTCAACCCCAGCGCTGGCGCCGGCCGGAAGGTCAACGCGACGGTGGTGGCCCACCAGTCGCGGCCGGGCACCGTTGCCGTCGGCGCTGGACGGCCAACCTTCACCACCTACCAGGTCCGGGTCAACGACGGCACCCAGGCCGCCACCCTCGACCTGGGCCAGGCGGCCGAGCTGCTCGAGGAGATGGAGCCGGGCTGGGACCCGGAGCGGCTGTTCGCCGCCATCCGCGCCGGTGGCGTGCAGGTGGAGGAGGCCGGCTGAGAGACATCGCGAGCATGCGGGTTGGCGGGCCAAGCTCGTCCCCGCCCACCTCGAACACGGCTACCTCACCTGCTGAGAAACCCCCTCTGGGAAACCCTCAGTGTTCGACCAGCATTGAGGTACCCGGTGCCGAGGGTTCGGTGCCGAGCATCAGCTGTTGTATACCAGCTTGAAGCTCGGCCACGCTGACCTGCCCGTCGCCGTCGGTGTCGAGCTGCCGGAAACCAGCCAACGCGGCCTGCGGGTCCGTTATGCCCGCCAGTAGCTTCAGATAATCATCCTGACTGATGTAACCGTCATTGTCGGTGTCGAGCATTTCGGCTACGATCCTAGCCGCCGGGCCTATGTGCGTACTGAAGTACGTCTCGGGATCGCCCCGACCCCCTTTGTAGAAGGCAGCGAACTCCGCCATGGTGACTTGGCCGTCGTTGTCGATGTCAAGGTCCACCCGAAGCTGGTTCCACCATGCGTTGTAGCCGTCGCAGACCTGTCGACCGTTGTCACTGTCCACAGCGACGCCGAACAGCTCGCAAACCCGCCTGCCGATCAGGTCGAAGTCCTCCGCGGCTATTGATCCGCTCTGGTTCGAGTCGAGAATGTTGAAAACGGCCGAGATGTTCCTGTCCTGGAGGTTGTCGGGTCGCTCAGACATGACCACTCCTTTTCACGGTCGTCGAGAAGCCAAGGCGACCATCGTATCCGGCTCAAACGTGACATTCACGTCCTGGACGGGTCATATTCGTGGCAGGTGGGTGACAGTCTGTGACTTGGCCGGTCGCGGTGTGGCCGTTTTGGTGTGTCAGTGCCGATCGTCCGGTTTGGACCGCGGTTAGATCTTCTTGTGCCCGGTCTGAAGGATCCGTCGCGCGCTGAGCTGATCGAGCTCGGTGAATACGCCGCCACCGCGGCTCAACACGACCACGGCAAGATGCGCGCCATCTACGACGCCGTCCTCGAACAACCCTGGATACCCGAACCCGCCGCCGTGGGTGTCCGGGACAAGGACAATCTCATCCAGGCCCACAAACCAGGCCGCCGAACCCTTCCGCTGAACCTACGACGCCAAACTCCTCAAGGCGGCGATGCCCACGGACCTCTGCGGCACTGCCCTAGGTCGAGGGCGACGTGGCCGTGGCCCGTCAGGGCTGGTCGAGCTCGGCGAGCAGCCGCTTGGGAGCGATCGTCCGGTAGGCGTCGGTGACGATCTCGGCGATCTCGTCCCAGTCGGCCAGTACATCCAGATATACGCCCAGCCAGCCGCGCTGGCCGCCGTACGGTGGCCGGAAGTACCGTTCAGGGCCGGTGGCGACCAGCTCCTCCCGCACGCCGGGCGGCGCGGCGCACCAGAACCGCTCGGTCGTCTCAGGCAAGGCCAGGCACAGCCCCCGCAGCCGCTCCAACGGGTCCTCCACCATGCCGGCCAGCCTGCCGCGGCCGCTCGCCACCCCGCTGCCGGCGAGGTTCAGGCCAGCGACGAGGAGCTGGCCGATCCGGCGGATCCGGCCCAGGTCGTCCGCGCTGTACCGGCGGGTACCCCGGTGGTCCGGGCCGGGTTGACGAGACCCGTGACGCGTTGGCCCGCGAGATCCTGGCCAAGCATCTCTACCGGCTGTTGGAGCAGCTCACCCGGCCTGGGCGCAGCTCGGACGGGTTGACCGAAAGCGCGGTCGTTCATCGTGAAGGGCGTTGGGGGTCGGGCAGGTCCACGCTGGTCACCTTGCTGCGTAGGCGGTTGTCCGGCGACGTGCCGGTAGATGAGCTTGGCCCCGTGGCACGGACACCCATCCTGAGGTGCGTGCCACGGAGCCAAGGTCAGGCCGCTGGACAGGGAGCACCGTTGACCGGCTGCTCGTCCCGGACGCTTTCACCCCGCGCAGGCGCCGGGCCGACCCGGATGCCCGCCCGGGCCAACCGCTCCGCTGCCGTCGCGGCCTCTACTGGGTGTTGCCGGGCAAGATGTCGAACCGCTGGAACGTGGTGGCGCCGACCACGTCGATCCCGATGGAGCCGATGCTACCGGCGAGCGGGAGGGAGACGGTGTACGGCGTGTCGACCGGCAGCCCGATGCCGGACAGTGAGCCCACCACCTCGATCTCCCAATACTCCGGCTGCCGGATGTACACCACCGGCTCCAGGCTGACCTTCATGTCGGCGTACGGCTTCAGGCCGCTGACCTGGAGGACGAACTGGCCCGGAAACGTCAGGAGGCTCAGGATCTTCGCCTCCTCAAAGTCGATGAGCCGGAACGTCGACGCCGGCGGCCGGGCCAGAAGGTCTACCGCCCGGGCCTCGTCCGCCGCGCCCTCGCCGGCCTCGGTGGGTCCGGCGTGCCGGGTGAACCGGCGGATCCGCAGGGTGGAGTCATCGACGTCGACGATGTCGAAGACGAACCGCCGGGGCGTTCCGGTGCCGCCGTCCAGGGACACCCCAACTCGCCGTGGTGCCAGCAGTGCCCAGTGTCCCGGAGTCCGGATGATCTCGTCGGCCGGACCGATGTCCTCCTGGACGAACCGCCCGTCCGAGCAGATCTCAAAGCCGTCCCGGCCGAACGCCGGTGGGAACGGGAAGTCGTCGGTGTGGTACACCTCCACACCGTCCCGGTCCTCTTCCTGAGAGTGCCGCCAGTGGCGGAAGACCGCCGGCGGCAGGGTCGCTGTGCGGATGGGGTATTTGTCGAGCTGGCTTGGCATGACCGCAGTCCTTCCGTGGATGTCCTCACGGCTAAGAGCCCGCAGCCGTGGCGGCGGATACCGCGCAGCCGTGCGAAGGCATCGCTGGTGATGACCAGATCGCCACGACGCGCGGCCGCCAGCACCGCCGCCGCATCGATCACGTCCGACGTACCCGACGCCCGTCCCGTGCTGTCCGCGCCCCGTGTCGCGCCCGGACAGGCTCACCGGCCAGTGCCAGGCGGAAGGACCGGTCTCTGCGGGGGATGCGGTAGCGCTCTGGGCGGTGAGACCGGGTGTTGGTAGGCGGGGCCACCCCAAGCTGGCACCAGCCGCGTCGACGAGCGCGACTGCTCCCCACTGGACGGCAGCGACGGTCTTCCCATTCGGAACCGTTGTACGGACAGGGCATTTCCTGGCCATGAGAGGCATTTCCTGGCCAAAAGAGCTGGGGTCGGCTGGTGGTGGCGGTCGGGTGGCTACGGTTGGTATGGGTGATGTCCTCCCCGAGGAGCTGCCGTGGTGTGTGGTGGGGTGTTCATCAGCTACCGGGGTGAGGACAGCTACAGCTATGGGGCGTTGCTGCATGCGGAGCTGTCCCGCTGTTTCGGTCCGGAGCTGGTGTTCTTGGACAGTGCGTCGATCCCGGCCGGGGCGGACTTCGTGGAGCACCTGCTCGACCGGGTGCGGCGGGCGCGGGTGGTGCTGTCGGTGATCGGCACCCGGTGGCTTGCGGCGACCGGCCCGAATGGTGGGCGTCGCATTGATGACCCGGCCGACTGGATCCGGCGGGAGCTGGTGGCGGCGTTCGCCGCGGGGGTGCGGGTGGTCCCAGTGGTCACCGACGGCGCGCAGATGCCGACCGAGGCGGACCTGCCGGGTGAGCTTGCGGCGTTGGGTCGGTGCCAGTTCCGCCGCCTGCGGCACCGCGACGCTGAGGCGGACCTGGCTCGGCTGGTCGCCGAGCTGGCCGACCTGGACCCGGAACTTGGGGCTGCGACGGCGGCCCGGCCGTCGACGGCGGGGTGGCCGGTGCCGAACCAGCTCCCAGCCGCCACCGGGTGCTTCACCGGCCGCCAGGAGGAGCTGGCCCGGCTACTCCAACCCCACGAGGGCATCGCGCGGACGTTGGTGGTCTCCGCGGTGGACGGGATGGCGGGGATCGGCAAGACCGCGTTGGCCGTGCTGGCGGCGCACCGGTTGACCGAAGCCGGCCGGTACCCGGACGGGTCGCTGTTCGTGGACCTGCACGGCTACAGCGGCCGGGCCCCGACGGACCCGGCGGCGGCGTTGGAGACGCTGCTGCGTGGGCTGGGGGTGCCCGGCCCACAGATCCCGCCTGGTCTGGAGGCCCGGGTTGGGCTGTACCGCAGCGTGCTGGCCCGGCGTCGGGTGCTGGTCGTGCTGGACAACGCCCGCGACGAAACGCAGGTCCGGCCGTTGCTGCCCGGCACCCCCGGCTGCCTGGTGATCGTCACCAGCCGCCGCCGGATGGCCGGGCTGGACGATGCCGACCACCTGACCTTGGACATCCTTCCGGTGGAGGATGCGGTGCGGCTGTTCCGGGCCGTGGCCGGTCCCGGCTGCGACCCCGGCGACGAGCAGACCATCGAGGCGATCGTCCGCTCGTGCGGGCTGCTGCCGCTGGCGGTGCGGATCGCCGCCGCCCGGCTACGCGCCAGCAGAACCTGGACCGGGCCGACACTCCTGGGGAAACTCCAGGCCACCCAGGGCCGGCTCGCGGAGCTTGACGACGGGGAACGCAGCGTCGCCGCCGCGTTCGCCGTATCCTTCCAGCAGCTTCCCGCCGACCAGCAGGACGCGTTCGCGGTGCTCGGGGTGCACCCGGGCGTGGAATACGAGCCGTACGCCACCGCCGCCCTGCTCGACAGCAGCGCCGCGCACGCCGGGCGGCTCCTCGACGGCCTGGAGCAGGTCAACCTCCTCGACCAGCCCACCCCCGGCCGGTACCGGTTCCACGACCTGGTCCGCGCCTACGCCACCACCGCAGGCACCCGCACCGCCACCGACCGGCGTGCCGCGCTGAATCGGCTTTTCGACCACTACGCCCACGCCACCACCCACGCGGCTGGCCTGGCCTACCCCTACGACGCCGACCACCTGCCCCGCCCCACCCAACCGGCCACGACCGCCACCCCGCACCTACCCGATGAGGCGGCGGCCGTGGCCTGGCTGGACGCCGAGCTGGCAAACCTGCTCGCCACCGCCCGCCACGCCACCGCCCACCGGCCCGGCCACACCACCCACCAGTCCGCCACCCTGCACCGCCACCTGCGCACCCGCGGCCGCCACACCGACGCCCACACCCTGCACCAGCACGCCCTGACCGCCGCCCGCACCACCCGCGATCATGACGCCCAGACCACCGCCCTGACCAACCTCGGCTACATCCACCGCCTGCAGGGACGGTACGGTCCCGCGGCCGACTGCTACACCCAGGCGTTGCAGGCAGCCCAGGCCACCGGCAACCGCACCGGCGAGCTCAACGCGCTGAACGGCCTCGGCTGGGCACACCACGCGCAGGGACGGTACGGTCCCGCGGCCGACTGCTACACCGAGGCATTGCAGACGGCCCGGGCCACCGGCCACCGCACCTGCGAGCTCGCCGCGCTGACCGGCCTCGGACGCGTCCACTACATGCAGGGACGGTACGGCCCGGCCGCCGACTGCCTCACCCAGGCGTTTGAGAAGGCCCGAGCCACCAGCAACCGCGCCTGCGAACTCACCGCGCTGACCGGCCTCGGCTGGGTCCACCACGTGCAGAGACGGCACGGCCCGGCCGCCGACTGCTACACCCAAGCGTTGCGGACAGCCCGGGCCACCGGCAACCGCACCGGCGAACTCGACGCACTGACCGGCCTCGGCCACATCCACAACGCACAGGGCCGGTACGACCTGGCCGCCGACTGCTACACCCAGGCGGTGGAGGCGGCCCGGGCCACCGGCAACCGCACCGGCGAGCTCAACGCGCTGACCGGCCTCGGCCACATCCACCGGCGGCAGGGCCGGTACGGCGCAGCGGCCGACTGCTACACGCGAGTCCTGGAACTCGCCCGCGAGATCGGCAACCGCAACTGGCAGCTCGAAGGCCACCTCGGGCTCGGCCGCACCCACCACGCCACCGGCCACCCCGAGCAGGCTCTCACCGCGTACCAGCAGGCCCTCACCCTCGCCTGCGACCTCGACCAACCCCCCGACCAGGCCCGCGCCCACGACGGCCTCGCCCACGCCCATCACACCCTCGGCCACCCCGACCAGGCCCGCCAGTACTGGCAGCACGCCCTGCACATCCTCACCGTCCTCGACACCTTCATCGCCGACGACGTCACCGCCACCGACATCCGCGCCCGGCTCACCGCCCTCGACAGCCCCACCAGCCCACCACTCCCGGCATAACACCCCCACATGGCGCCCCGACACGCCATACGCCCGAACCAGCCGGTCTGTTGTCCCCGAATCCGCGCAACCGACCGACCGCCGCCGAACTGTCGCCTGGCTGTCGCTGACGGCTGCGACCGTCAACCCCCGTCACAGGACCCACCACACGACGAGGAGACCACCATGGCCACCAGCGACCCCGGAGCCAGCAGGACGCCTAGGCGATCATCGACGCCCCAGCAACCCGTTCTCTCGGCCATTGTGGTCGGAGCCGACTCGAGCGTCAGCCCGGGCCCCGAGGACGACGATCTCTTCGTCCTCCGCGTAACCGACATAGGAGCCTCCGCGCGGGGAGCGGGCTCAGCGCCGACTTCGACCTCGTCGTCCTCCCGTCCCAGCTCAACAAGGACAACAACGGCACCGATGAGGTGTACGGCCGGATCGCGCCGTTCGACGCCCGGACCGGCCTCACCCGCACCTTTCTCCACGCCTCAGATCCACGACAACTACTAGACGGCGACGTCCACGCATCGCCGACAGAACCCTCGAGGACAGGCCACAGATGGGCCCGTCATCGGGTTATGAGGTCGTTGAGCTACTTCCCGGCGGCCAAGCGGTTCATTGACCCAGTTGGCGATTGCGCACAAGACGCGCTGAGCAGCTCACCGCGCGTCGCGGTCATCACGACCCGGATGACCCCTCGCCCCTGTCGTTTCCAACCTCAGCGCGGTCCGAGAATTCGTGGACCCACCGCAGGTTCTCGTCCTCCAAGCCCATGGTGGACAAGCCGCTGAACACGCGCGGGTCCCGCACGTCGCAGGTGATCACGTCCGTCGTGGTCGCGACCTCCAGACGGCACGAACCACCCGCCGCGCAGAAGAGAGTGATGGTCGCGGCCTCGTTTACGGCCATCATCAGTGTGCCAGTTCGTTGACATGCACCAGGGGATTGGGTGCGTTGGATGGGTGCGTCCGACCACGATGGTGAGGCCCTCGTCGAGGCCCGTCCACCACGCGCACAGCAGCGTGGCGTACAACCTCGGCCAGCACGAGGTTGTACGCCGACTCCCAGATCTTGGTGTCATCGGTCACGGCGTCAGGCGGGCCCTGCTCGAGCAGCATCACCCTACCGCCGTGGCAGGTGGGACCCTCCACCTGGTGAATATTTAACATTGTCATCCCCAGGCAACGGGCGCACACTGAGCTGGTTGCGGTTATGAAATGCGGCCGTTCACGCTCGGGGGACGCCGTTCACACTCGGGGGACGCCGGCTACAAAGCCGACGCCATTTCACGACTGCGGAGAGGCGGCATCCAGGCCGCAGCCCCGCCACACAAGCGAGGACCTGACGAACATGCCACGCAATGAACCGCAGACCCAGCCGAAGTCCAGGCGATTCTGGCGCCTCTCCCGATGGCCGCTCACGCTGGCCGCCCTTCTCCTACCTCTCACCGCCATGATCTACCCGGCATCCCCTGCAGCCGCGGTGAGCATCGACGCCGAATGCCTGGGCACCTTCACCCGTACGTTCTCTCCCGCGGTTACCCTCACGCCACAGACGGTCACGGTGACCGGCACCAACAACTACAGCACCTGCGTGGTCGGCTCGACCGCGACCGGCACCGAGACCGTGACCCTGACACTCGCCTGCATCCCGGTCACTGCCGGACCAGCGACGATCGAAACCCTCACCTGGAACGACGCCACCGGCGGCACCAGCACCATCACCTGGGCCGCGCCCACCATCGTTGGCCAGACCGTCGTGTTCACCGGCATGGTCACCGCCGGACGTCACACTGGCGACACCGCCACCAAGATCACCTCTGGTGTCAGCTACATCGCCAGCGTCATCGGCTGCCTGCTGGGCACCCCCATCTCTTCCACCACCGGCCTCGTCGACAGCTTGCTGCTCACCCACTGACGCGCTCGCCGATGCTGCACACCACCACCGGGTCGGAGCGGTCTTCACCGTGGTGGTCACCGGAACGGTGACCGCAGGACTGTTCGGGTCGGCTCGTGTCAGCCGGCGTTGATCGCGTTGACCACCAGGGCACGGAACTCGCCCTCCGGTACCGCTGGCACCAGGTGCCGGCCTTGCGGCGCGAACTTCTGTGGCGCCAGGAGGTAGAGCGCCGCTGCGTCGTCCCACAGCCGGGTGCCCAGCCACTGGGTCGGGTCGACCTGCAGCGCGGCCCGCAGCAGCCCCGGCATACCCGCCTGGTCGATTCGGGCGACCATCGCCTCGGTCGGATCATAAGTGAGGTCCGCGCTGGCGGGTGGCAGGTCGACGAACACCGCGCCGCGCCCACGGTCCAAGGTGGCGGCGGCGTTGCGGCAGGCGGCAAGGTCGTACTCGCAGTTGAAGTTGTCCGGGTTGTTCTCCGCGAACGAACGTCCGGAGGCGACGACGTGCACGTTCGGTCCCAGCGCGGGTGCGTAGCGCAGGTAGGAGGTCCATGGACCAAGGGCCAGCACGTCGACCTTGGCGCAGCCATGCACTGCCGCGCGGACGTCGCGAGTGAGCCGGTCAGGGTTGCCCCCGAACGGGACTGCGGCGTGCAGGAAATTATTCATCCGCTCGGCGCCGACGCGGACTGCCGGCAGCCAATCGTACGCCGGCGGCGTCTCCGATGCCAGCCCTGGGATCACCGGCGGCGTTTCGCCCCGGCTGGCCAGGAACATCGACATCGCGGTCGAGCCGCCCTGGACGCCGGAGATACCTTCGGTCACCACGACCGCGCGCACGTCACGCTCCGGCAGGACTACCGCGAGGGCCCGGTAGTCGTCCAACCCGACATCGGTGTCCACGATCAGGCAGGCGCGTTGGCTGGCCGCGGGCTGGTCAGCCGCGAGCGTCGGTACGCCAATGCCAACCCACCCCACAGCGAGCGCCAGCGCCGTGACGGACAGCCAGCCTAGTCGCTGTTTACTCCTGCCTGCCATCATGTCGCACCTCATACCGCGCGGATCGCCTGACCGACATCAACTGGACCGAACATGCCTTAACCGTGCTTACGGTACTGCGCCTGTTAGCCGCTGCGCCCCTGTTCGCGAAGAAAGCGACACCCCCGACCCACGCCTGCCGGCACTGGCAGCACGCCCTGCATACCCTCACCACTCTCGGCACCCCGCCGCCGAGAACGTCACCGCCACCGAACATCCGCGCCCAGCTCGCCGCCCTCGACACCGCCGGCCTGGAGCCCTGGCCGACGGGTGGGGCCAGAACTCGTCCGAAACGGATCGCCCGCACGAGGGGATGGCGCAAGCTCCGCCGGCAGATGCCGGCCACCCTCACCCGTACCCGGACCGCCTCGATCGGCCGACAACCCACCCGCAAGGTCGCGTAACCATCAATATCGTCATGTCAAATCTACCCAAAGGCGCATGAAAATCCTTAGCCTACAGCAGCGAGTCTTGACGGCCGTTGATCAGGGAGTGAAGAGTGCAGGCCCATGACTGACCCCACGATCCGCCACGCCTCTGGCGCTTCCACGCTCATACTCGCTGATCCAGCTAAACAAGCTCGCATTCGTTGTATGCGCCGTTGGTTTGCGGGGGTGCTAGCAGTAGGGACCAGCGCGGCCATGGTGGTCCTAGGCGGGGTCGTCGGGACGCCGGCGGCGTCGGCGGCCCAGTCCTCGGTGGGGTTAGGGACGGCCACGCCTTTCGCGGTGTTGGCGGGCACCACCGTCACCAACACCGGCCCCTCGGTCATCTCTGGGGACCTAGGTGTCAGCCCGGGCACCGCAGTCACCGGCTTCCCGCCGGGGCAGGTGAACAACGGCACCCAACATGTCGGTGACGCCGTCGCGCTGCAAGCCCAATCCGATCTGACTACCGGCTATGACGACGCGGCCGGGCGGACCCCGGCCAGCACCGTGTCCAGCGACCTGGGCGGGCAGACCTTGGCCCCGGGGGTGTACGAGTCGGCCTCCGAGCTGGGCCTGACCGGCACGGTCACCCTGGACGCGCAGGGTGATCCCAACGCGGTGTTCATCTTCCAAGCGGGATCCACCCTGATCACCGCGTCGAGCAGCAGGGTCAGGCTGATTGGCGGCGCCCAGGCGTGCAACGTGTTCTGGCAGGTGGGCAGCTCGGCGACCCTGGGCACTGAGACCACCTTCGTCGGGAGCATCTTGGCGTTGACCTCGGTGACGGTGCGGACCGGGGCCACCGTGGCCGGACGGGTGCTAGCCCGAAACGGCCAAGTCAGCCTGGACACCAACACCATCACCCGACCGACCTGCAGGACCCCCACCACAACCCCCACCCCCACCGCGTCACCGACCACCACCGCGTCACCGACCACCACGACGTCGCCGACCACCACGACGTCGCCGACCTCGCCGACCACCACAACGCCGCCGGCGGTCATTCCCAGCGGCCATCCGGAAACGGGTGCGGGCGGAGCTTCCCATTCCGGTAACAGCGTTCTGGTTGCCCTCGGTGGACTGGCTCTGGTCGGGGCGGGCGCGGCGACGGGCCAGGCCATCCGTCGGCGCCGGGTGCTGCCCGCGCGGGACGGGCTGGGCGGCAGCGCGCGTGGGGATGAATGACGTGGATCGCCTCGCCCGGAGATAGCAAGCGGTGGTGGTTGGTGGCCGTCGTCCTCGTGCTCGTCGCCGCGGGATGCCTCGCGGTGAGCTTGCGCGGCCCCCAGCACCTGCTGGCTGGCCCGGCGCCCCAGCTCGCGTCGCCGTCCGCCGGTGACCCCGCACCGGCGCCGTCCGGGGCGGTGGGTCCGGGGGTGGCCCGCTCGGCACCGGTCGCGCTGCGTATCCCGGCCATTGGTGTGGCGGTATCGGTGTCTGAGCTCGGGCTCAACCCCGACCGGACCGTCCAGGTGCCCACCGATTTCCAGGAGCCGGGGTGGCTTCGGTTGGGGCCATCTCCCGGCCAGATGGGTTCGGCGGTCATCCTGGGACACGTCGACTCCTACCGGGGCCCGGCGGTGTTTTTCCGGCTGCGGTACCTACGGGCCGGTGACCGGGTCGAGGTAAGATTGGCCGACGGTGTAGTTGCCCATTTCGTGGTCAGCAGAGTGGCGATGTACCCGAAGGAGCAGTTCCCGGCCCAACAGGTGTATGGATCGCATGGCTACAGCGCGCTGCAGTTGGTCACCTGCGGGGGGGAGTTCGACACCCACACTCGCAGCTACCTGTCCAACGTCGTCGCGTACACCTCTCTCGTCGCAACCACACCGGTGGCTGCCCCGACTGCCGCAGCGGGGCCCACCGGCCAGAAGTAGGCCGCGCCGCGCGATCACGGCGAGTAGCACGATAGCGGTCACGAGCAGAGGTGTACGACGCCTGCGGGTGGAGCAGGCTGCCACGCGCTGAACCGAACTGTCCACAGTGGATGGTGGTCGGGGGACACTAACGATGCCGACGAGACTTGGCCACGACCCGGTCGACAGCTCTGGAGGTCAACCACAAGCGGATCGCCCGGCTGATACGCGCCGCGGGCCTGCGAGGCCTGTACCGGCGCCGCGGCTGCACCTCCGCGACCCGGCCGCTGAGCCCTGCGCCTGTTCTCGTCGGATTATCGACGCGCCCGGCATGGCAACGCTGCGTCGACGCGCCGGGAACGACAAGACAATCCCGCGCTCCGACCACGGTGCACACGTCCTGGGCGTTCGGGCAACGACTTCGCACCGCCGAGCTGCTGCCCTCTATGGGCACCGTCCCTCCATGGGCACCGTCCCTCCATAGGCACCGCCGGCGACCGCTACGACAAGTCGATGAGTTGCAGTGCCTGGTGGGTTCTGGTCTTGACCGTGCCGAGCGGGATGGCGAGCTGGGCGGCGATCTCAGCCTGGGTGAGGTGACCGAGGTAGGCCAGCCGCAGCACCTGGCTCAGCGCTGGGGGCAGCAGGTCCAGGCCACGGCGGACGTCGACCGCCCAGGCGTGCCGCTCGGTGGCGTCCCGGCCGTCGTCGCCGGCCAGCTCATCGATAACATCCCGCCCTACGCTGCCGGGTGGCCGGGCGCGTAGGTGGTCGACCGCCCGCGTGCGGGCGATACCCCACACCCAGGAGGTCAGCGGCCGGCCCGGGTCGTACCGGTCCCGGTGCCGCCACACCTCCACGAACACCTGCCGCAACACGTCCTCGGCCTCGGGGGACGGTATGTACCGGTGCAGATAGGACAGCACCAGCGGGCCGAGCTGGCGGTAGCAGTCCTCCAGCGCCGAGATGTCGCCCTCGGCGAGGCGGGCGCCGATTCTGACCAGCACGTCGGAGCCCATCGTTGTTCCCTTCGGGCGGGTCACGCGGTCGCAGCTACCGAGCTCCTCGCCCGGCCCGACGCCGAGCAGCACACCGCAGGACACCGGGGCCATGACCCCACACCGCCCTACCAACCAGCGCTAGCGCACCAGCGCAAAGCTAACCCGCTCGGGAGCCTGCCCGCCGACAGCCAATCTCACGGCTCGCGTTCGATCACCCGCGCACGTCAGGTGGCAGGAAGGCCACCGACCGGGCTGCCCCACCCGCCACTGTCCGCGGCCCTACCTCGGCCAGCAGCGGGTGACGGAGTGGCCCAGGCGCTGGATGCAGGAGACCGTGTGCCGCGCCGCACCACAGCGGGCGCGCTGGCCACGATCGACGTCAGGAGAGACCGGACAGGCATCACAACGCTCCCAGGGGCAGACGGAACCGTCACGCCAAGGTCCAGAGCGTCACGATGGACGCTACCACCGGCAAGACCAACCCGCCCGCCCACCAACGCGCACCCATACAGGCACCGGGATCGATCCTCGCCGGTGAGTCGGCGGAGCTCCACGTCGGCCGAGGAGAACGAGTCACCGGCGTCGGCTTGCGTGCGGGAGGTCCGCGAGGAGCTGGGAATCGAGCTCGACCTCGGTGAGCTGCTCGTCGTGGACTGGTTACCGGCGCAGGGGGTCTGGCCCGACGGACTGATGTTCATCTTCGACGGTGGGGGGATCGAAGGCCTTCCCTCGGCTGGCACCGCCGAGACTGACCCTGAGCTGGATGGCACCGCCTTTCTGCACCTCAACGATGCGGCAGGGCGCCTTCGGCTCTCCATGGTGCGACGGCTGACAACCACGCTCACGGCTCTGCACGACGGGCATCCGCGTTACGCCGAGCTCGGTCGATACGCTTGCGCGTCAAGCTGACCTAGGGCGTGTCCATAGATCTTCAGCGGCGTAGATCGGCGCCCAGACGACGACCTGCTGCGTTGTCGTCGTCGCTGATACAACAGTGGTGTCGGCTCCTCCGTCTTGCATCTCGCCGTCTGGATGACCCGCCCGCATCCACCAAGATCTAGCAGGACACGGCCCGAGAACCCACCTGCACAGCCCCTTCGGGCAGCGATGCGCCGCAGGCCTGTTCCACCCCTACCCCGCGTGCCACGCTCGCAGTCCCGGGCCTTGGTAGCTCGGTGACGCAGAGCGGGAGGCCCTGATGACGGTGTTTGTGGTCGGCCACGGAAGCTACGAGGCGGTCGGGCGGAGCACGTTCGTGCCGCGCGGCGTCGAGGTGCACTTCCATGCCAACTTCGATGAGTCACTGCCGATCACCCTGGGCATGCGGGTGGTCGCCACCGGCGCTGTCGGCGGCTCGCGCGAGTGGTACGGCGAGTTGGAGCCGGTGCCGAACTACACGCTGTCCGGGCTGACCGACCAGCAGCGAGCGTCGTACGCGCAGGTGGACCCGGAGAACGGAACGCTATACGTGGTCGGCGACCACCTGCCGGCCCCCACCATGCTGTGCACCGGTGACGCCAAGACCTGCGACCCGCAGACCGGGCGGCACGGCTGCGGGGGCATCCTGGGCCGGCTGGCCGGCCAGCAGCCGATCCACCTGGTCGCCTGCCGGACCGAGCGGGCCGCCGGACTGGCCCGGCAGGCGGCCAAACAGCCGCAGCCGTACACCAACGTGCTGGGCGGCGGCGAGGGCGACCCGAGCTTCCACGACCGGATGCGGCGGCTGTGGGCCTCGTTCAAGGAGAAGCTGCAGACCGACCCGGACGAGGCCGCCAGGCTGTTCGACGCGCTGCCGGAGGAGAACAAGGCGTACGTGCTGCAGAATCCGACAGCCCGGAACTGGTCCCACGTCCGGCAGGCCCGCCGCTTCAAGGCCGAGCACGGGGCAGCCGCGCTGTACCGGTTCTACGTCAGCCAGCCCGCCGACGTGCAGGAGGCCATCGACGCCGATCCGGCGCTGGCGCAGCAGGTGGACCTCATCCGCCGGCTGCTGGCCACGTTCCGTGACCCGAACCGGAACGACGCGAGCCGAGCCGCCGCCTGGGCCCGGATGACCAACCAGGAGCGCACCAACCTGATGGCGGCCGACACCACCGGGTGGATCTACAACTGGGCCACCGCCCCCCGGGCCGGCCAGCCCGCCGCCGACAAGCCCACCGGTAGCCAACCCGCCAGTAGCCAACCCGCCAAGGGCCAGCCTTCCGGTAGCCAGCCCGGCGCCGGCAGGCCGGCGGTGGACCGGCCGGTGGTGGACCGGCACAACGGCGCGGTGCTGTACGGCGTGGCGTACGGCGAGCACGTGCCGTTCGTGCAGGCTGGCGACCTGCTGCTGGTCGGCGAGGACACCTCCTACTGGCAGGTGGCGCAGCACATCGGCGGCCAACCCGGGTGCGTCAGGGGCGACATCCTGGTGTTCAAGCCGATGCGGACGGACGGCGACCCGGCGGCCAGCGGGTGGCTGCGCGTCACCGGCTGCACCGACACCGCCGGCTTCGCCGCGGCGGTGGCCCGGATCCCGACCAACGTGTTCGCCTCCGACGTGAGCTTCACATAACAGCGCGCCGCTGCCGGGCAGCCCAGCCGGTCGGACCGACCTGCCCGGGCGCTACGGCGACACCTACGTTGACCACGGCCTGGTCTTCGCCATGGCCAAGGCGACCCCCTGCGCCCGGACCGCGTCACCAAGGACTTCCAGGACCGGGCGACCGCCTCCGGTCACCCACCAGGCGCTCGACAAACTGCCCGACAGCCAACCCCTCGCGCATCTGCGCCAAACTCTCGTCGCGGTCGGCGCCCTGCCCGAACGCGACGAGATCATGGTCCGGCTCGAAGCCTTCCTCACCGGCCTGCTGGCCGCTCAACACGACACCGACCGGCGAAATCTTCTGCACCGCTACCTGATCTGGCAACCTCAGAGCGGCCAACCCCACGTCTGGCACACTTGGAACGTGGGTTTCTCCCCGCGTCACCAAGCGTTCGCCCGAGCGGCGGCTCTTGCCGTTGTCGGCGCGGTTGGCGCCGTGTCCGCTGTCGTCGCGGGCTTCACCCAGACCCCGACCCTCAGCCAACTCGCCTGGCTCCCTATCGCTTGTCTTGCGGCGGGCGGACTAGCAGGGGCCGGCTATATCGATACAGATAAATTCAGCTTGGATGTTAAAAAAACTCGATGCCGTCCCATTGAGGCATTTGAAAAGGTCTTCCGCCGTTCCAGGTGATGCCCCCTATGGGCATCAAGTTGATGACAGAAGCTGGACAAAAGATCGCACAGCCAAGTTGACAGGGCTGGGTACGTCGTAGGTGAGCTGGCTGCCGGTCCCTCCGCGCGGCCCATTGTTTCGTCCTGAAGCGGTGGGTGCTAGGGCTATCGCCTTTCACTGATAGTCCTAGCACCCTGCGCTAGCAGCCGGCACCCGGGCTGGCCTGCGCGTTAGCGTTCTAGCGGCCGGCGGGTTGTTCTGGCGTTCGGTGGTGTGGTGGAGGAGGGCGAGCAGGAGCAGGGCGATGTTGTGTGCCTCGGTGGTGGCGTCGTTGGGCAGGTGGGGGATGGTGTTGATGCGGGCGTGCACGGCGAGCGGGCCGAGGTTGTAGTCGGTGAGGCCGGGCCAGGTGGTGCGGGCGAGGTCGCGGGTGCTGATGGTGTCCATCGGGGGGTAGTTGGGCAGGTGCCAGCGGAGCAGGGTGATGCGGTCGGGGTGGTGCATGACGAGGGTGCGGTCGGACAGCTCGGTGGTGACCTCTGCGGCCACGGCTTGCCAGGGGTGGGCCAGGCGGACGAACGGCCGGGCGCCGGCCGGTACGGCGATGCCGGCGGGTTGGGACGGCCGGGCCCACCACACCGCCGGGGGGCGGGTGACGGCGGGTCCGTCCATGAGCAGGACGGCGACCTCGATGATCTCGGGCAGCTCGGCGGGGTCGGGGGTGGCGGTGTCGAGCCCGACCACGGCTTAGCGGGTGGCGGCCGGGCCGGGTGGGGTGGGTGCCGCCGTGGCGGGCGTGGTGGGGTGGCGGTGCTCGGTGTCGTGCAGGCAGTAGGACAGGCCGGCGTAGCCGCGTGGGACGCCGAGCCCCTCGGCGACCCGCTCGATCAGGTCGTAGGCCATGGCCTTGCGGCCGTGGATGATCGCGGAGACCTCGGGCTGGGACTGGCCGGTCAGCGCGGCGATCCGCTGCTGGGACAAGCCGTGACGCTGCAAGATCCGGTAGACCCGGGTGATGTCCCGCCACGCCCACGCTGAGCGCATCTGCGGGTCCTCCCAGAGCACCGGGTCCGGCCGGGCCAGCACCGGAGCCTGACACAACGAGCTCACTCACAAACCCCTTTCCTCGGTCGGGTGGGATGCAAATAACCGGGGGACGGCGCGGCGGGCCGCAGATGCCCGCCGCGCCGCCCCCCCTTTTTCCGGTGGCCGGGTTGAGATGGCCCGTGCGTCTCCTCGCGGAAGGAGCTGCACAACACGGCACTGGACCAGCCACCCAGCCACCGGAACCCCGGCCGGAACACCGGAGCGGACCGACATCCGGCCCGGCCAAGACACCAACGGCACCCACCGGCCGCCGCTGACATCACCTCCACCAGATCGGCTGCTTGCCCTATGAGGGAGGCTGCTTGGGCGGCCTCCCCGTCCGGAAGGCGCCAGCCCACAGGATCGGTGTCCTGTCCGTCGCCAGCGCATCCCCGCCGGGCAGTTGCCCGGCAGACCCGAGGAAGTCACGCACAGCACGTTCCTCGGCCTCCTGGACTCGCTCCCACAAGCTCCGGCCGCCGCTGTCCGCTTCATCCGTCATGTGCAACATCCTGCGACCGGGTGTCTCCCAACGTCACCACACCACCAGGACAGAATGGACGAATTCCGGTATTGTCCCGAAGATGGCGAACGATGCGTTGCGGCGAGCCCTCGCGGAGCGTCGAATGACACCCGAGGCCCTCGCCCACACGATCCGAGTAGACCCCAAGACGGTCGCCAGGTGGGTCGCCGAGGAAGGCCGCACCCCACAGCCGCGGCACCGATGGGCCGTCGCCGACGCCTTGGAGGTGGATGAGGCGATGATCTGGCCAGAAGCCGTGCGATCAACCATAAAAACCGGACCAGACCGGGAAATCGTTGCCGCCTACACCTCCCGGGCGGCAGTACCGAACGCGCTATGGCGCAACCTGATCGCCAACGCGGAGAAGACGCTCGTGTTTGCTGGCTATACTTCGTATTTTCTCTGGCTAGAGATCCCCGGATTGAGAGGAATGCTGGCGCAGAAGGTAAAAGCCGGATGTTCGGTGCGATTCCTGCTCGGCGACCCGGACAGCGATGTCACTCGCCAACGCGAGGATGTCGAGGGAGCGGCGCTCACGGTCCGCACCCGGATCACGGTGACCCTGACCGAGCTGGAGCGGCTGCGCAGCGCCACTCCAGCCCTGGAGGCCCGTAAATCCGACCGGCACATCTCACTATCGGTGTTCCAGTTCGACGACCAGTCCCTAGTCTGTCAGCACTTGGGCACCGGCCTCGGGCATGAGTCTCCAACCCTGCACCTGCGCCGCCGCCAGGAGGATTCCCTGTTCGATCGTTTCGCCGACCACGTCGAGGTGCTCTGGGAGGCGGCACAGCCCGTCTGGCCGTAAGGGAAGCCTTGCCCGCTAGGACGGAACGGACGAACTCTAGTATTGTCCGAATATGGCGAACGATGCGTTGCGGCGAGCCCTCGCGGAGCGTCGAATGACACCCGAGGCCCTCGCCCACGCGATCCGAGTAGACCCCAAGACGGTCGCCAGGTGGGTCGCCGAGGAAGGCCGCACCCCACAGCCGCGGCACCGATGGGCCGTGGCCGACGCCTTGGAGGTGGATGAGGCGATGATCTGGCCAGAAGCCGTGCGATCCACTGTTAAAACCGGATACGACCGCGAGGTCCTAGCCGTGTACCCAAGCCACTCGGCGGTACCAGCGACCGTCTGGCAGAGCCTGATCGTCGATGCGAAGCGCGAAATTGTCTTCTGCGACACTGTTTCATATTGGTATTGGTTCGATGTGCCCGACCTGACTCGAATTCTTCGCCAGAAGGCGAATGCCGGATGTCGAATCCGAGTCATGGTGGGCGACCCTAACGACCCTGTCGTTCGCGCGGACGAGGAAGCCACAGGCATCCCCCTGACCCTGACGTCCCGAATCGAGCAAACTCTGCATCTTGTGGAGCCGCTCCGCGATGTTGTCAGGGTTCGCCGGACCTCTATGGGCTGGGGCCGGTCGGTCTACCGTGGCGACGACACAGCCGTGGCGCACTGGTGGTTGCATGGCGAGATGGGTATCCAATTTCCTGCAATGCACCTGCGTCGGCGGATGGATGGCGGCCTGTTCGACCAGATAGCCGTGCGGCACACCCAGGCGCTCTGGGAGGCCGCACAGCCCGTCTGGCCATAAGTTAAGCCTTACCCGCACCCCGCCTACCCCCGACCATCTACTGGTTGGTGTCGACGCTGCCCATGCGGATCCGGCGTCGTGCGCGCTGGGCGACCCTAGTCTCAGCCACTGGTGCGCTGAGGGTCAACCGACGGTCACAGTTCCGCCCCGCGTTCGCACGCGCGTGGGGTGCATCGCTGATCGGCACCAAGACCGTCACAGCCACGCCGGGAGCCAGCGTCCGTTCGCTGGCTCCGCTCTGCGTTCGCTGAGGCCTGCTCGATGTTGTCGGCCTGGTACTGCTCCACGCGACCGGTACGGGCAAGGACGGCAATGGCGAAGCGGAGTTTGGCGCCGATGTGCTGGATGATGCGGATGACCCGCTTGGTGCGCCGGTCGCCGTTGCGGTCGGTGTAGGCCTCGGTCCAAGTCGCCCCGGCGGCGGCCACGGCGGCGCCCTTGGTCAATGTCTGGCGGCGTTCGGTGCGGCCTGGCCCCAGATGGTGATGTCGTAGAACTCGGCCTCGGTGTCGGCATAGCTGCCGTCGGTGGTCTTTGCGTCGGGTGTTGAGGTCCAGCTGGGTCGGAGCCCGCCATAGCAACGCCGCCCCGGTGGCGGCGGCCAGCCCCAGGCCTGCCAGGAGTAGAAGTTGCGGTCTGCTGTCAGCAGCTCGTGGGTGCGCAGCCGCGGGTAGAGCCGGTGGGCCAGCGTCTTCTCCCCGGTTGCATACGATGCGACCTCGGCGGCCAAGAACGCGTGCGTGCCGCACTCGACCAGCGCCACCACCCGCGCCTTGGGAAGCGCCGAGCGGTTAGCCCAGACCCGGCATAGCCGAGCTCCTCGGGGTTGCCGGGGGGTGTCGGGCAGGTCTAGGTCGAAGCCGTCGATCCCCAGCAGCCTCCACTGGCGCAGCCACGCCCCCCTGGTCTCGCGGGTGCCCACCGGCGCGGCTACCCGCTCGAACACCTCCGCCAGCACCGCCCGACCCAGCCGCTTGCGCGCCTGGGTGATCCCACCCACGGTCGGGACCGACCAGCCGGCGTCCCAGCACCGCCACTGGTTCACCGCCCCGGTGACCTTGGCCGCGACCTCCTCATAGGCATCCTCGCCGAACAGGCACAACGCCATCGTCAGGTACGCCACCACGTGCGCTGGCAGCTTCCCGCCCGAGCGCTTGGCGGCGACCCCACAGGCCGCAACGGCATCATCGACGGCGTCGCGCCGACCACGGTGACCAGCACCCCCAACGGCACCTGATCCGGAGACACAACCACACCATGATCCACACCTGTGACCGCTACCACGCAACCCGCGCATGGTCACGGCGCCACGGCGAACCGAAGCCAGCCAAGCCTGAACCGGTCCCAACCGACCTTGATCAACTTAAGCTAAGTGGCATTGGGTCTCGATCACCATCTTCACCGCCTTGTCCTTAAACTCAGGTGAGAACTTCCTACGCCGTTCCGGCATTCAGACCATCCATTCCAGACCGGACCTTATTGGGTCCCCTGTCCGGAATCTGGGAGGCACGCCGGTCTTTTCTTAGTGGTGTTCAGGAGATGGGTTTAGTTGTGTGGCGGCTGCAGTGCAGATCAACCAGTGTCCTTGGTCTCGACGTAGGTATACGGTCTGCGAGGCGGCGCCGTCCACGCTGACTTGCGCGAAGGCGGCGTCGCCGGCGATGTGGATGTCGGTGATCGTGCGGGATCGGAGTACGGGTGTCGGCAGTGGTGGGGTGTCGGGGTCGTAGTCGTCGTCCTCGGTGATGCCGGCGGCTTCTTCTGGGCACATCAGTGCGAGCATGGCGGTTTGGTTCTCCTGATCGAGGGCGGTGCCGAAGTTGAGGAGGGTGCCGTGGATTTGCAGCTGGGCGATGTTCGGTAGGGAGCCTGGTTCGCGCAGGGCCAGGAAGGCGGTGAGTGCGGCCGTCACGACGGCCAGGCCGGCCACGGTGAACAGGGTCCTGGAACGGTGCGAGGCTGCCATCAGCCCTCAAACCTTCCCATCATGCAGTCGTCCAGTGCGGGACCGAACTGCAGACCGGGGTCGATCTCGCCCTCGTACACCAGTGCCACCTGGCCTGGCGGAAGATCTGGTGAGACACAGTAGTGGGTGAGGCCGCCATCTTTGCCGATGAACGTCATCCGGGCCGAGGACAACGGCTGGCCCTCGTCCCAATCGGGATCGGGCTCGTCACTGCCCGTCGCCCACCGGACGTAGCTCACCATGTCCGACGGTCGGATCACGCCGTACGACTCGCCATCGGGAGCGGTGAACCCACCGTGCACCGTGCTCAGAAAGTCTTGTACCGGTTCGGGCAGCAGGGACCAGCTGGCCGGCGGTGTCTGAGTGTCGGCGGGCAGGTGTCCGATCCAGGTCGCGTGGGGTTCGGCGAACGCCGGCGCCACGTAGACCAGCACCCATTCACCGCGCAGGTGACACACCCGCACGTCCACCAGTTTGGTGGCCAGCGCGGCGGAAAAGCGCGGCACGAGCGCGCAGAAGTCCGTGTTCCACAGCGACAGCGCTGTCGTACAGCGGTCCTGAGGCTGGCCTGCTGCCGCGATGGAGCGCCACCGGTCAGGCACCTGGGAGAACAGGGGTGAGGCCGAGTCGATGAACACGGCAGGCCCACGGCCCAATGTGGTGGCCACCTCGGCAAGGTCGATCCCGGTCATGGCGCCCTTTCTCACTGGTTGGCCAGCAGCCGCTGGATCAGGTCACGCAGCTGCGCCTCGGTCTGGGCTTCCAGTTGTATCTGGGCGTCTTGCCAGGCGGGATTCACCCCGGCCATGGCCGCGGCGCCGCGCGAGCCTTTGGACCAGTTGGCGGTCCGGGACATCCACTGCAGGTTAAGTTCTCCGGTGGCTACCCGCCACATGTTCTCGGAAGTGAGCCGGGTGAAGCCTGGCAGCTGAACCAGTTTGACCAAGGGATAGATGTGGTCGGGCGTGACCGCCGGTTCGCCGTTGACTGCGGGGATCGTCCGGTTGGGGTACTTGGTCCCCGGCCCGGCGTACGCCGCATCCGCGTCGCCGATGTTCGTCCGCGCCTTTCCTTGCAGGGGAACGTTCTCATATGGCCAGCGGGGGTTGTCCTGACGCAATGCGTCCTTCAGCCGCGCGATGGGGCTGTTCTTGGGGAGGTTCACCGCCGGAGTAGCCGGGGGGGTGTATCCGGAAAGGGACGGGCGCACGGCATCGATCTTCGCGCGCCGCTCGGAGGATAGTTCTCGCACTTGGCCGCCGGCGGCCAGCTCTCGGTGCGCTTGCTCCAGGGCCTTCGCCCGAGCCAGCAGCGCCGCCTTGCAACTGTCGAGCGCCCTGACCGCAGCGGCCTTCGCGTTGTTCAACTGGACTGCTTCGGTGTTGTACGCCGCATAGGCATCCGCCTGCGCAGGCAGCCTGAACGTGTGCGGCTTGGCGTTGTGGGCGGCGATCTTCTGAGCAACCGACTGCGCGGTGGCGATCTCAGCCTGGCAATCACGCGACACAGCGATAGCAGCCCGCGGCACGGCACTGAGCAAGGACAGGCCAAGCATCAGCGCCAGCAACGTCCGCAGTACCAACCAGCGTCGTTCGCCCTGGTCACGTATGTCCATGTCACCCCCTGTTGACAGTCGGTCACGCCCATTCTCACCGCAAAGATCGCCAAAAGGCACCTTTTCGCCGTGGTACCACCCACTTGGGGGAGTATTCGGGTTGGTTGGTGGGTGGTTCGTCCGAGATCGTGTGGGGCGCGCCGTGTTGATTTGTGAGGCTGGCCGGGGCTGATCTTGTGTTCGTAGGGTCGGTGTGTGCCTGTCGGTCAGCCCGGTCCGTCGTATGAGGTGCTCGCCCCGTTGGTGGTGAGCCTTCGGGCTGAGTTGTTGGTCGTGCAGGCTGTGGCCGAGGAGTCGCGTGCGGAGCTGGCGGCGGTGCGGGATGAGCTGGCTGGTGCCCGGCAGCGGATCGCCGAGCTGGAGGCGCAGGTGAAGAAGAGCTCCCGCAACTCTTCGAAGCCGCCAAGCTCGGACGGGCTGGACAAGCCGGCGCCGAGGTCGCTGCGGAAGCCGACCGGCCGTAAGCCTGGCGGGCAGGATGGCCATCGGGGCAGGAGGCTGCGGCAGGTGGCCAACCCAGATCATGAGGTGCCGCACGAGCCGGGCTGCACGGGCTGCCGGCGGCCGCTGGCCGGCCGACCGGTCACCGGGGTCGAGCGGCGTCAGGAGCTCGATCTGCCGCTGCTGAAGGCCGAGGTGAGTGAGCATCAGCTCATCGAGCGGGAGTGTGTGTGCGGGCGGCGGACCCGGGCGGCGGACCCGGAGGGTGTCACCGCGCCGGTGCAGTACGGTCCACGGATCGCCGCGGTCGTCATCTACCTCTACGTCGGGCAGCTCCTGTCCAAGAAACGGACCGCGCAGGCGCTGGGCGAGCTGTTCGGCACCCCGATCTCGGAAGGCACGGTCGCCGCGGTCACCGCGCGTGCCGCCGACGGGCTAGGCAGCTTCCTGGACCAGGTGCGCGTGGCCCCCGTACGACACCTACGTCGAAGCCGAACACCAGCTTTGCTGCGCTCACGTGGTCCGAGAGCTGGTTGGCGTCGCTGACACCTGGCCAACCGACGGCTGGTGCTGGGCCACCCAGGCCGCCGAGGTCCTGGTCCAGATGCAGAAGCTGGTCGATCAGGCCGTCATAGCTGGGCAGGAGGCGGTGGACCCCGCCGCGCTGGCCGAGCAGATCCACCGCTACCGCTCCGCAGCCCAGATCAGCCTCACCGCCACAGCCGCCCGCTCCAGCAAGCTGATGAAAAGCCACAACGCGCTGGCCCGGCGGCATCACGTGGAGACGATGCTCCAGGAGATCCCCACGGCGCCGTTGCCGGAGCGGAAGGTCGAGGTGAGCAGACAGTCGAACGGCGGTCTGCGCGGACGCTGGACGCCGTACGGAGGACGCTGCGGGCGGCGCTGTCGACGGCCCAGCGCCGGGACCTGGTCGTGGCCAACGTCGCCGAAGGCGGCGGCTGAAGCCGCCGAAGTCCGACGCCAGCGCCCGGTGGGTGCCGCTGGTCGGTGACACGGTGGCGGCCTGCAGGCGCACCGGGACCGGCAGGCCGTTGAAGAGGAGCGCGCAGCTGCGGCCGGGCTACCGAAGATTAAGCTGCACGAGATGCGGCACGGCGCGTGCTCCCTGCTGCTGGCGGCCGGCGTGCCGGTCGAGACGGTGGCCCTGATCGTCGGGCACTCCTCGCCAGCTATCACCCGAGCGGTGTACGCGCACGTCCTCCGCGGCCCGGCTCGCGAGGGGATGCAGGCCGCCGTCGCGCTGCTTCGCGGCGACGGGCGTGCACATTCGGTGCACAGTAACGGCCAATCGAGCCGGGCCGGGAAGTCGGCCGGACAGTAAAACAGCAGGTCAGAGGCCTAATTGCCAGTGGTCCAGGCCGGACAGAGGTTGAACCCCGCTCTACAGCAGTACCTGCGGGACTGGCGGTTGCGTGATCCTGACCTGCCGCTCCCTCTGCCCGTGGTCGCCCAGGGCCGTAGGCGCTCCTACGCCATGGTGGATCGTCTGACCGAACAAGAGATCCAAGCCTTGGTTGAAAGCTATCTAGCTGGTATCCATGCCGACACCTTGGCTGAGCGCTACGGCATCAGCTTGAGCAGTGTGCGGCGGTTGCTGCGGCAGCGTGGTGCTCGCCGGTACAACAAGGGTGGGGAGGTGGACTCGGAGGCTGCATCATGAGTCTCCGCGCCACTATCAATCACGACGGAGGTGCCCGACGGCTGCTTGGCCGGTCGGGCACCCTGGTTTCATCTTCCACCTCGGCACTCACCAACCTGCCTGGCTGGGCCGCGTCCAGGTGCCACTCTTCACCTCGCAGCGAAGCCTGGTCGGCTGCCGGTCGTCAGCCACAGTCAGAGGCCAATTGTTCGGCGTTCGCGCTGGAGTGGCGGGAGCGCTGCTTGTTGCCTGTGGTCCAGGGTTGACTGATAATCCAAGACGAACCGAGGTTAGCGGCCTGAGCTGAGTTACGCTTTTCTTTCACGGTGATGGGTGATCTTATCTTCACAGTTCAGAAGATTATGTTCTGGCACGAGGAGCGTGACGCCACGGAGCGACGCATAGTTAGCGGGCGACATAGAGTAGCTGTGGCTCATCAGCAAACGCCCGCACCGATAACAGTAGTTTGCCGTCGGCGGAGTCCAGTGCTCTGCTGACGTTGGTGATGAAGTCGCCGGCATCGCCTTACCTGAGCGCTTGTTCCAGTAGTGCGAGATCTTCTTGCATTTAGTTTGATCATAACAATCGTGTCGGCTGGCGTAAAGGGTGATGGGTCTTACGCCACCAACTCGACAATTTAAACGGAGAACCAATGTATGGAACGAACCCCACCCGACGGAGGTGAACAGCACCACCCAACACAGACACCTACGCCCCAGGCAGTCATGCCTCCTCAAGAAACACGCCAAGAACCCGATGACGTACGCGTAATCCGAGAAGGCATCGAACGAGCCTTGCAGGATGGGACTGAGATTGACGACCGCACCGCTCGCTGCATCGCCACACAGCTTCACGATGGCCAAGCCTCTGCCCTGTACGGCCTGGCCTCCAGCGGCGCTATTGCCGAAGAAGTCCATACTGAACTAACACAAGACTTCGATCAACAACCTGACCAAGTAAAGCACTGGATCAACTGGCTGGGTACGTACTGTCTGAACCGGGAAGACCAAGGGCCGGTGCCTGGATGGGCGGAGTCAGCAGCCACTCACCAGACTGAGCAGGAAGCAGAAGAAGCACAAGCACGGCAAGACCTCAGGCAGCGTATCTCGACGGCCGGCGTGTTGACCGACATTCCGCATGACGACGGCGTTGCTGTGTAGCGGCGTTGTGGTTGGTGACGATCACGGGTGCTGCTTGTGGGTGGCGTCGTGTTGGTGTGCGACGACAGCCTGATCACGTTCTGGAAGCGCAACGGCCCT
>DATILL010000124.1:0-101247 GCA_035476575.1 Mycobacteriales bacterium | reverse complement strand
CGGCGACCCCAAGAGGTCACCACAACGCCGAGAGGTAACCACAACGGGCGAGTGTCAGGTGCAGCTCTTGGCGTCGTTGAAACCCTGCCGGTAGGCCTCCCGAGTTGGCTCAATCGTTTGGTGCGTGAGTTCTCGGCTGTTTGAGGGCGTTCAGGAGTGCTTGGTGGTGGTCGGTGATGGCGGGGTGGATGGTCTGGACCGCGCCGTTGATCGCGATGGTCGCTGAGCGCAGGGGTCGGAGCTGACGCACGAGGTTGCGGATCGCCAGGCCGGTGCGGTTTTGGGCCTCACGCGCCACGGCAAGGGCGGTGAACACGATGGTCAGGTGTGCCTCGATCGCGTCCTTGGTTCGGTGGAACATCGGCCGGGCCCGCAGGTCGGTCTTGGACATCCGGAACGACTGCTCCACGTGCCACAGGTCGTGATACGAGGCGATGACCTCGCTGGCGGGCATCAGCTCGGCGGGGATGTTGCTGACGTAGCCCTTCAGTCCCACCAGGGCTCGCGCCCGGGCCAGGGACGCCTCGTCCAGGACCGTGGTCCCGTCGGTGGTCTTCACGAACCTCGGCGTGCGCGCCGACTTCTCTCCGGCGATCACGGCGCGGGCCCGGTTCTCTTGCGCGGTGAGGGTTTTCCCGTCCCGTGCGGCGCGCTTGGTCGAGTACGCCCACACCGCACGCCAGGACCCGACGTGCGTGCCGGGATCCCAGACCGGCTCCGCGCGCACCGCCGGGTCGTTGTCGCCGTGGCCGCTGCGTGGGGCCACGCGTGGGGTGATGGTGTCGATGACCTGTCCATCGGTGAACGCGTCACCGTGCCAGCGGAAGTGCGAGGCCAGGTCCAGCGGCGCCTTGGTGACCTTGGAGCCGACGATGAACCGCAGGTGCGCGGTGTCCAGCTCGGTCAGGTTCTTGGCCGAGAGCATCCCGGCGTCGGCGACCACGACCATCTCGGCGAGGTGGTGGCGGTTGGCGAAAGCCTTGACGATCGGGACGATGGTGGTGGTCTCTGCCCGGTTGCCCTCGAAGCAGCCGACCTCCAGCGGGAAGCCCTCCCGGTCCACCAGCAGCCCGACCACGACCTGGGGGTCGACGCGGCGTTCCTTGGAGTAGCCGACCTTGCGCAGGTCGTCCTCGTCGTCGGCCTCGAAGTACAACGTCGTGGTGTCGTAGAGCACCAGCGACACATCGCCGCTGGTCACGGCGTGGTTAAAGCACAACGCCGCGATCTGGTCCCGGTAAGACCCCACCGCGTCGGCAGCATCGCCACCGGCCTCGGCACCGGTGCCCTCGGTATCGGCGCTCGTGGCGACGACGCGGATCAGGGTCCGCTTCATCGTCGCATAGCTGGCCGGTGTCCGGCCCAGATCGGTCAGCACCCGGGCGGTGTCCAGCAGCGAGGTCGGCTCGACCACCCGGGCCACGACCAGGTCGCGGAACACCTCACTACCCACGGCGTCGAAACCCAGCGCGGAGTAGACGCCGGCCAGCGCCTCGAACAACACCCGGGCGTCGGTGGAGACCACCCGCGCCGCGCTGGCACGCACCGGGGCCGCGCCGCGAGCGGCATCCGTCGCGGTGAACAGTTCCGGCTGCGCCGGCGCCGCGGCCAACAACGGCATCACCAGTGGCGTCGGCTCGACGCCCAGGTCGAGCACGTCCTGCCCGGACGGTTCGAGCAGAGCCCGCGCCTTGGCCATCAGCACCCCGAGCTCGGCCTCGGTATGCGCCGACCCGACGTGCTTCACGATCCGCTGCCGACCGGCGACATACTCAGCGATCTGCACCGCCGTTGCGCCCGACGCCGTCCGCACCCGCCGAATGAACACCACCCGGCGAGCCTAGGACCCGCCGTTAGTGCGTGAAATCAACGCCGGCAGCGGACACCACCGCAGGTCAGAAGGATTCGATCTTGTCGGCCTCAACGGCGTGAGCCAAGTCAGGTTGTACGGCGACCCCAAGAGGTCACCACAACGCCGAGAGGTAACCACAACGGGCGAGTGTCAGGTGCAGCTCTTGGCGTCGTTGAAACCCTGCCGGTAGGCCTGCACCCGGTCGAAGCCGCTCGTGCCCCGGGCGCCGAAGAAGTTGTCCAGCCCGGCGTAGAACAGCAGCGACTGGATCGCCTCGTCCAGGTCACCCGGGGACAGCCTGAGCCCTCTGTCCTGTGGTGAACGCCTGGTGACCACAGCGGTGTAGCCGCCGTCAAGGCAGATCGCCCGGAGCAGCCCGCCCTTGCCAGCGGTGCTCCGGCTGGCCTGCGTCTCGACCGCCTGGGCGTACGCGATGCCGGCCAACGTCATTGGCGCGTAGTCGCTGTCCTTGGTCTTGGTCGAGACGTTCCGCAGCGCCTCCGTGTCGTAGAAGATCGTGTTGTTCGACGCGCAGTACAGGACGCCCTGCCGGACCGGGCTGCCGCCGCAGGTGACGTTGTCGCCCTCGGCGTACTGCTCCGCCCTCGGTTTGCTGAGGTCCTTGCCGAAGAGGTCCTTGAACAGGCCCGGCCAGGTGCTGTTCAGATCGGTGAAGCCCGCAGTGATGGCGCCGGGCTCGTTGGGCTGGTCATCCAGCGGCAGGTTGCCGCCGCGTCCCAGGTCGGTCGGGTCGGTGAACCTGATCTCGGTGAAGTTCCGGTCGTCAGTGAACTTCGCACAGTGCACCGGCCCCTGCTCGAAGCCTTCCTGAAACGCGCTGATCCGGTCGAAGCCGTTGCCGTGCGCGTCCTGGTCGCTGGCCGCGGCCCCGATCGGGTCGCGGAACAGCAGGTAGCCGGCCAGCGCGTTGTCCAGCTCGGCCCGCTCGATCTGGAAGTGTGGTGCCTGGCCCTCCAGCGTCGACCGGGTCCAGCCGCCGGCGTAACAGTCGGCCTGGGTCTCCCGCACGATCGTCCTGGCCGGCTCGACGCCGCTCTTGGCCTGGATCACGTGGCCCCACTCGTGCGCCAGCACCATGGCGATCAGGAACGGGCTGAACTTCTCCTTCAACGACGGGAAAAGGTCCACCCGATCCCAGGCCACGACGTCCTTGGGCGGGCAGTAGAACGCGTTGCCGCGGATCTGCGAGGGGCTGCTCACGCATGGCACATCCTGGTTCACGCTCGGGTCGACGGAGTACAAGCCACCCTTGGGACCCTCGTACCTCCGGCCGTTGAAGACCTTCGGGAACTGCTCGGTCCAGTACCGCTGGATGTCGGCGATAGCGTTGCCGGCGATGACGTCGACATCGGTCTTCTTACCGTCCGGCAGGCCCTTGATCTCGATGTCGGCGTCGGCGACAGTCCGTACGTTGCCGGAATACTGCCCATTGCCCTGGAGGCCCTGCGCGCACCCACCGGCACCGATGGCCAGCACCGAGATCCAGACCGCCAACCGCATGCCGCTGCGCCCCATCGTTCCTCGCCCCACTCCCCGACTCCCACCCGTCCGGGCCACCTGCCCATTGTGTCGGACCGATCTGGCGCACCGCGTCCTAGTCCTGGCTCCGGAGCCAGAGCGCGCCGAGGGGCGGCAGCCGCAGGACCGCCGAGCAGGGCAGCCCGTGCCACGGCTCGTCGACGGCGGTCACCGTGCCGAGGTTTCCGACCCCGGACCCGCCGTACCGCTCGGCGTCAGTGTTGACGACCTCCTCCCACCGCCCCGCCCGCGGCAGGCCGAGCCGGTAGCCCTCATGGGCCACCCCGGCGAAGTTGACCACGCAGGCCAGCACCGACCCGTCAGATGCGCCGTGTGCGGGGCTTGCGCCGTGTGGAGGGCTTGCGCTGTGCGTGGCGCTGCCAGCGGCACAGCGGAGGAAGGAGAAGACGTTGTTGCCGGCGTCGTTGGCGTCGATCCAGCGGAACCCGCCCGGCGAGTAGTCGGCCGACCAGAGCGCCGGGCAGTCCCGGTAGGTCCGGTTCAGGTCGCTAACGAGCTGCTGCACGCCGCGGTTGCCGGCGTTGTCCAGCAGCGGCCAGTCGAGCCCGCGGTCGTCCGACCACTCGGCCTCCTGGGCCAGCTCGCCGCCCATGAACAGGAGCTGCTTGCCCGGGTGTGCCCACATGTAGGCGTACAGCGCACGCAGCGTGGCCAGCTTCTGCCAACGGTCGCCGGGCAGCTTGCCGACCAGCGAGCCCTTGCCGTGCACCACCTCGTCGTGCGACAGCGGCAGCACGAAGTTCTCCGAGTAGGCGTACATCATCGAGAAGGTGAGCTGCTGGTGGTGGTAGCTGCGGAACACCGGCTCGCGGGCGACGTAGGCCAGCGTGTCGTGCATCCAGCCCATGTTCCACTTGAAGCCGAAGCCGAGGCCACCCAGGTGCGTCGGCCGGGTCACCCCCGGCCAGGCGGTGGACTCCTCGGCGATGGTCACCACCCCGGGCACCCGCCGGTAGACGGTCGCGTTGAGTTCCTGCAGGAACCGCACCGCGTCCAGGTTCTCCCGGCCGCCGTACTCGTTCGGCAGCCACTCGCCGCCGGCCCGGGAGTAGTCGAGGTAGAGCATCGAGGCGACCGCGTCCACCCGCAGCCCGTCGAGGTGGAACTCCTCCAGCCAGTACAGCGCGTTGGCGACCAGGAAGTTGCGCACCTCGACCCGGCCGAAGTTGAAGATCAGGGTGCCCCAGTCGGGGTGCTCGCCGCGGCGGGGGTCGGCGTGCTCGTACAGCGGCGTGCCGTCGAACCGGGCCAGTGCCCAGTCGTCCTTCGGGAAGTGCGCCGGCACCCAGTCCATGATCACCCCGATACCGGCCTGGTGCAGCCGGTCCACAAAGTACCGGAGGTCGTCCGGGTCGCCGTACCGCGAGGTCGGCGCGTAGTACGACGTGACCTGGTAGCCCCAGGAGCCGCCGTACGGATGCTCGGCCACCGGCAGCAGCTCGACGTGGGTGAAGCCGGTCTCGGTGAGGTAGCCGACCAGCTCGTCGGCGAGCTGCCGGTAGCCGAGACCCGGCCGCCAGGACCCGAGGTGCAGCTCGTAGATGCTCATCGGCGTGCTGTGCCACTGCGTCGCGGCTCGCCGTTCCAGCCACTGGGCGTCGTCCCAGGCGTACGACGACGCGAACACCACCGAAGACCGGCCCGGCGGCGCCTCGGCCTGAAAGGCCATCGGGTCGGCCTTGTCCCGCCAGGCGCCGTCCGCGCCGAGCACCGAGAACTGGTAGTGCGTGCCGGCCGGCACCATCGGCACGAACAGCTCCCACACCCCGGACGAGCCGACCATCCGCATGGGGTAGCCGCGCCGCTCCCAGTGGTCGAAGTCGCCGGTGACCCGGATCCCGCGCGCGTTCGGCGCCCATACCGCGAACGAGACGCCGCTCACCGTGCCGGTCGCGGTCTGGTACTGCCGGGGGTGCGCGCCGAGCACCTCCCACAGCTTCTCGTGCCGGCCCTCACCGATCAGGTGCTGGTCGACCTCGCTAAGGGTGGGCAGCCAGCGGTACGGGTCGTCCGCGATGACCGGGTGCCCGTCGTAGGTGACCTCCAGCCGGTAGTCGACCGGCGCGGCCAGGTCCGGCAGCACGGCGGCGAACACCCCGCCGTCGTGGATCTTCTCCAGCGTCGTGCCGACCCCGTCGACGAGGACGACGACCTGCTCGGCACCCGGCCGCAGGCTGCGCACCACCACGCCGTCCGGCCCCGGGTGCATGCCCAGGATCGCGTGCGGGTCGTGGTGCGCACCGCCCACCAGGCGGTCCAGCTCGGTCCGGTCGACGCCGGTCAGGTCGCTCTTCTGAGCGGACACGCTACGCATCCTTCCCAGCGGTCAGCCGGGCCAGCCAGGCGAGCGGGATCGGCAGCCAGGTCGGCCGGTTCCGCGCCTCGTAGACCGCCTCGTAGACCGCCTTGTCCGCCTCGAAGGCCCGGAGCAGGACATCCTGGTCGCGTGGGTCGGCTCCGCTGGTCTCGGCGTACCCCCTGCGGAAGGCGGCCCGGTTGCGGTCTACCCACTCACCGGCCCGGTACTCAAGCTGCGGGTCCGGCTCGTCGACGAGCAGGTGCCGGGCGGCGTAGTCGAACGAGCGGAGCATGCCGGCCACGTCGCGCAGCGGGCTGTCCGGCCGGCCGCGGGTGGCCAGCGGGCGGGCCGGCTCGCCTTCGAAGTCCAGCAGCACCCAGTGGGTGGCGGTGCGCAGCGCCTGGCCGAGGTGCAGGTCGCCGTGGATGCGCTGCAGCGGGAGGCCGCCCGGCAGGTCGCAGACCGCGGCGTAGCTCGCCCGCAGCGGCCCGGCGTGCTCGGCCAGCCCGGGCACCACCTCGATGGCCAAGGCTAGCCGCTCGGTCATGCCGGTCGCGGTGTCCGCCAGCCACCTCCGGTCGGCCCGGCCGGTTGGCAGCACCTGGGCCAGGCCGGCGTGGACGGCGGCGGTAGCGGCGCCGAGCCGGTGCGCCTCGCCGGAGAAGTCGCCGCCCACCTCGTCGGCCCGCAGGTCTCGCTCGGAGAACAGGTCGCGCACGCTGGACAGCGCCAATGACCAGCCGTCGCTGGCCACCGGCAGGAAGCTCTGCAGCATGGCCAGGGTGGCGGTGGCCGGCTCCGCGCCGGCTGGCTCGGGCAGCTCGGTCAGCTCGACGTGGCCGAGCAGCGGCGCGATGTGCGGGCTGCCCAGGGGGCGCAGTGCCCGGTGCACCTCGACGTCGGGGTTGAGGCCGGGCTCCAGCTTGCGGAACACCTTCAGGATGGCGTCCTCGCCGTAGACCAGCGAGGTGTTGGACTGCTCGGCCACCAGCACGTCGCCAGGCACCCCGTGCGGTATCGCCGCGCCCGGCTCGGGATGGAAGACCAGCGCGCCGTGCTGGCCGCCGGCCGCCACCAGGTCCGTCCACAACGGGCTGATGTCGCGGTCGGCCAGGCCGTCGTACACCCACACCGCCCGGCCGTCGTCCTCCAGCTCGCCGAGCAGCGCGTGCCCGAGGTGGTCCTGGGGCCCGTGGTGGTAGGCCAGCGGCACGACGTACGTCTCCGTCCCGCCGTCGGGGTAGCTCACCCGGACGAGCCGCACGTCGACGCGCGGCTCGGCGTCGCGCAGCCGGGCGGCCAGCGTCGACGTCATGGCGGCGGCCCCGCGGCCCTTCCCGCCGAACCAGCGCTGCCCGGGCAGCCACTCCGCGAGCAGCCGGTCCAGGGTGATCATCGCCAGTCCTCCAGCCTGAGCCGGCTCGGGTTCTCCTCGGGCGGGGTGAGCTGGAACCAGTAGAAGCCGTGCCCGGCGAGCGTGAGCAGGTACGGCAGCACGCCGATCCGGGGGAACGTCACCCTGCCGGTCAGCTCGATCGGCGTCCAGTCCTCGAACCGGCGCAGGTCCAGCTCGACCGGCTGCGGGAACCGGGACAGGTTGTTCACACAGAGTACGACGTCCACCCCCGCGTCCACCCCAGCCTCGCCGTCCGCCCCGGCACCGGTGCGCCGGTGCTCGCGGACGAAGGACAGCACGGTGCCGTTGCGGGAGCCGATCTCGGCGTAGCTGCCCAGGCCGAACGTCGGATGCTGCTTGCGCACCTCGATCATCCGATGCGTCCAGTGCAGGAACGAGCTGGTGCTGCGGAGCTGGGCCTCGACGTTGGTGACCTGGTAGCCGTAGATCGGGTCGGCGATGACCGGCAGGTTGAGCCGCTGCGGGTCGGCGGTGGAGAAGCCGGCGTTGCGGTCCGGGGTCCACTGCATCGGGGTGCGGACGCCGTCGCGGTCACCGAGCCAGATGTTGTCACCCATCCCGATCTCGTCGCCGTAGTAGAGCACCGGCGAGCCGGGCAACGAGAGCAGCAGGGCGGTGAACAGCTCAAGCTGGTTGCGGTCGTTGTCCAGCAGTGGGGCGAGCCGGCGGCGGATGCCGATGTTGGCGCGCATGCGGGGGTCCGTGGCGTACTCCGCCCACATGTAGTCGCGTTCCTCGTCGGTGACCATCTCCAGGGTCAGCTCGTCGTGGTTGCGCAGGAAGATACCCCACTGGCAGTTGGCCGGGATGTCCGGCGTCTGCGCCATGATCTCACTGATCGGCAGCCGGGACTCCCGCCGTACGCCCATGAACAGCCGGGGCATCACCGGGAAGTGGAAGGCCATGTGGCACTCGTTGCCGAGCACCGGGTCGCCGAAGTACTCGACCACGTCGGCGGGCCACTGGTTGGCCTCGCACAGGATCACCCGGTCCGGGTGCTCGTTGTCCACAATGGACCGGATCTCGCGCAGGAACCGGTGCGTGGCGGGCAGGTTCTCGCAGTTGGTGCCCTCCTCCTCGAACAGGTAGGGCACGGCGTCGAGCCGGAAGCCGTCGATGCCCATCTCCAGCCAGAACCGTAGCGCGTCCAGCACCGCCTCCCGCACCGCGGGGTTGTCGAAGTTCAGGTCCGGCTGGTGGGAGAAGAACCGGTGCCAGTAGTACTGCTTGCGGACCGGGTCGAAGGTCCAGTTGCTCGTCTCGGTGTCGACGAAGATGACCCGCGCGCCGGCGTAGCCCTCGTCGGAGTCGGACCAGACGTAGAAGTCGCCGTAGGGGCCGGTCGGGTCGGACCGGGACGCCTGGAACCACGGGTGCTGGTCAGAGGTGTGGTTGAGCACGAAGTCGACGATCACCCGCAGGTCCCGGGAGTGCGCCTCGGCCAGGAACTTCTGGAAGTCCTCGAGGGTGCCGAACTCCGGCAGCACGCCGCAGTAGTCGGACACGTCGTAGCCGCCGTCGCGCAGCGGCGACGGGTAGAACGGCGGCAGCCACAGGCAGTCGACGCCCAGCCAGCGCAGGTAGTCGAGCTTGCTGGTCAGCCCGGCCAGGTCACCGACGCCGTCGTTGTCGCTGTCGTAGAAGCCACGGACGAGCACCTCGTAGAAGACCGCCGTCTTGAACCACTCCGTCCCGTCGCTCACTGGGCCACCCTCCTCGGGTCTGCGCCGCGTGGGATGCCGCAAGTTTGTGGAAGTTATGCGCCTGGCACGCGTATGCCCATCGCAAGTTGGGGAACTTGCGTGCTGGGGTCAAGCAAGAGCAACTAAAGGGAGAGCTGACGCGGGGCCACTCATGCGCCTGCCGCCCCGGCCCGTCGCGGCGATCATCCGGCCTCACGCCGTACCCGAGCGAGATGGGTCACCAGATCGCCCGAGGGCGACACGACGGCCTCGACCTCGGCGTGCGCCTTGCCACCCATGTGTGCCTCCCTTCGACCAAACCGAGGACAGGCGTGGCCGCCGACAACCCGACCCAGGTCGTTAGGCCAGCCTCCGGACCGCAAAGATGTGTGCCGGCTCGGTGTGCGGGTCGAGCCGGACGTAGTTGTGCGTGCCCCACTCGTAGCGTGCCCCGGTCAGCTCGTCGTACACCTCGAACCGGTCGTGCCGGTCCAGGCCGAGGCTGGGCAGGCCGAGGTCGGTCATCGCCTCCCGCGGCTCGTGCGGGTCGAGCGTGACCAGCACGAGCACCGTGTCGCCGGTCACCGGGTCGTGCTTGGACCAGCACATGATCGCGTCGCCGTCAACGTGGTGCAGCCGCAGGTTGCGGAGCTGATGCAGGGCGGGGTGCCGGCGGCGGATGTCGTTCAGCGTCGCGAGGTACGGCGCCAGGCTGCGGCCGGCGCGCTCGGCCGCGGCGAAGTCACGCGGGCGGAGCTGGTACTTCTCCGAGTCCAGGTACTCCTCGCTGCCCGGCTCGCGGGGAAGGTGCTCGTACAGCTCGTAGCCGGAGTACACGCCGTAGCTGGGGGAGAGCATGCTGGCCAGCACTGCCCGGATCTTGAACATCGGCGGGCCGCCGTGCTGCAGGCTTTCGTGCAGGATGTCCGGGGTGTTGACGAAGAAGTTCGGGCGCATGTAGTCGACCGCGGCCACCAGCTCGCGGACGTACTCCTCCAGCTCCCACTTCGCGGTGCGCCAGGTGAAGTAGGTGTAGGACTGGGTGAAGCCGATCTTGGCCAGGGTGTGCATCATGGCTGGCTTGGTGAACGCCTCGGCCAGGAACAGCACGTCCGGGTCCCGCTGCTTGACCCGGCAGACCAGCCAGTGCCAGAAGTTCAGCGGCTTGGTGTGCGGGTTGTCCACCCGGAAGATCTTCACGCCGTGGTCGACCCAGTACTTGACCATCCGGTAGATCTCGGCGTAGAGCCCGCTCGGCTCGATGTCGAAGTTGATCGGGTAGATGTCCTGGTACCGCTTCGGCGGGTTCTCGGCGTAGGCGATCGAGCCGTCCGGGTTGGTCGTGAACCACTCGGGGTGGTACCTGACCCACGGGTGGTCCGGCGCGCACTGCAGCGCCAGGTCCAGCGCGACCTCCAGGCCCAGCTCGCGGGCGGTGGTCACCAGGTCGTCGAAGTCGTCGATGGTGCCGAGGTCGGGGTGGACGGCGTCGTGCCCGCCCTCGGCGGCGCCGATCGCCCACGGTGAGCCGACGTCGTCCGGGCCGGCGACCAGGGCGTTGTTCCTCCCCTTGCGGTTGACCCGGCCGATCGGGTGGACCGGTGGCAGGTACACCACGTCGAAGCCCATCTCGGCGACCCGGGGCAGCTCCTTGGCCGCGGTGGCGAAGGTGCCATGCACCGGCCGGCCGGCGGCGTCCACCCCGCCGGTGGAGCGCGGGAACAGCTCGTACCACGCGCCGTACAGCGCCCGCTGGCGGTCCACCCACAGCTCGTACCGGCGGGACCGGGTGATGAGCTCGCGCAGCGGGTGGTCGTACAGAAGCTGGCGCAGGCCGGCGTTCAGCGCCGGGGCGACCCGGTGGGCCAGGTCCAGGCTGCCGTCGCGCAGCATCCCGGCCGCGGCGAGCAGCTCATCGCGGCGCTCCGCCGGCACGGCCTGGGCGGCCCGCTCCAGCAGCCGCGCGCCGGACTCGAGGTCGTTGGCCAGGTCCGCGAGCCCCTGGCCGGCCTCCAGCTTGACCTCGATGGTATGCCACCAGGTCGCCAGCGGGTCGCCCCACGCCTCGACCACGAACGACCACATCCCCACCGCGTCCGGGGTGATCGTGACGTGCCAGCGGTCGGTGCCCGGCGTACCGGGGGTCATCCGGGTGAACGGCGCGCTCATGCCGTCCGGTGCCCGCCAGGAGACGCTCGCCGCCACCGCGTCGTGACCCTCACGGAAGACCGTCGCGGCGATCGGCACCCGCTCCCCGACGACCGCGCGGGCCGGGTAACGCCCGCACGACACCACCGGGGAGACGTCTGTGAGTCCGAGCCGTCCAGTCATCACCGAAAACGCTACCGGCGTCCTGGCCGGTGCGCATCGTCACACCGAGTGGCAGTCGGCACCTCATGCGGTGGCGGACCCGCTCCGTGACACGGCTGTAACGAGTCTCGCCGGGAAAGACGGATATAGCGCATCTGCCCCGGTCAGCGACAGGTCACCACAACGCCGAGTGGTCACCACACGGTTGTCACCCGAAATCGGTGGATGTGGTAAGCAGTGCGGCACCGCTACTGTTCTCGCGTGAGAGCGCTGCGCCGATTCACCGTCCGGTCCACCCTTCCCCCGGAGCTCGCGGCCCTGGGCGAGCTCGTGATGAACCTGCGCTGGTCCTGGCATCCGGAGACGCTTGACCTGTTCGAGGCCGTCGACCCGGAGCTGTGGCGGACCTGCAACGACGACCCCGTCCGGCTGCTCGGAGCGGTCTCCGCCGGCCGGCTGGCCGCGCTGGCCCGGGACAAGCGCTTCGGCCGCCGGCTCGCCACCGCCGCCGACGAGCTGGAGGAGTACCTCACCGGGCCGCGGTGGTACCAGCACGCGTCCGGCGGTCCGGGCGGGCTGCCGGCCTCAATTGGCTACTTCTCCCCGGAGTTCGGCATCACCGAGGTCCTGCCGCAGTACTCCGGTGGCCTCGGCATCCTGGCCGGTGACCACCTCAAGGCAGCCTCCGACCTCGGCGTCCCGATCATCGGCGTCGGCCTGCTCTACCGGGCCGGCTACTTCAGCCAGTCGCTGTCTCCGGACGGCTGGCAGCTCGAGCGGTACCTGTCGCAGGACCCGCACGGCATGCCGCTGGCGTTGCTGCGCGGCACCGACGGCGCGCCGGTGCAGATCAGCGTCGGGCTGCCCGAGGGCCGGCGGATGGCCGCGCAGGTCTGGAAGGCACAGGTTGGCCGGGTCCCGCTGCTGCTGCTCGACACCGACGTGGAGGAGAACGAGCCATCCGAGCGGCAGATCACCGACCGGCTGTACGGCGGCGGCGGCGACCACCGGCTGCAGCAGGAGATGCTGCTCGGCATCGGCGGGGTGCGCGCGATCCGGGTGTACTGCCGGCTGACCGGCGCGCCCGAGCCGGAGGTGTTTCACACCAACGAGGGCCACGCCGGCTTTCTCGGCGTGGAGCGGATCCGGGAGCTGGCCGAGGACGGCGGGCTGGAGTTCGACGCGGCCCTGCAGGCGGTGCGGGCGGGCACGGTGTTCACGACCCACACGCCGGTGCCGGCGGGCATCGACCGGTTCGGCCGGGACCTGGTGGCGACGTACTTCGGCGGCTCGAACGAGTCGGCGGGCACGCCGGTGGAGCGCATCCTGGAGCTCGGCGTCGAGGCCGACCCGGCCATGTTCAACATGGCGCACATGGGGCTGCGGCTCGGCCAGCGGGCCAACGGCGTGAGCCGGCTGCACGGCCATGTCAGCCGGGAGATGTTCGGTGGGATGTGGCCGGGCTTCGACATCGACGAGGTGCCGATCACCTCGATCACCAACGGGGTGCACGCGCCGACCTGGATGGCCCGCGAGATCCTGGAGCTGGCCGAGCGGGAGGTCGACCCAGACGTGTTGGCCGGTGCCGGTGGCTGGGAGACGGTCGACCGGCTCAGCCCGCACACCATCTGGTCGATCCGCCGTACCCTGCGCGAACGGCTGGTCGAGGAGGTCCGGCGGCGGGTGCACGACTCCTGCCTGCAGCGGGGGATGAGCACCGCCGAGCTGGGCTGGACCCGCACCGTCTTCGACCCGGACGTGCTGACCATCGGCTTCGCCCGGCGGGTGCCGTCGTACAAGCGGCTGACCCTGATGCTGCGCGACCCGGACCGGCTCAGGGCGCTGCTGCTCGACGAGGAGCGGCCGATGCAGATCGTGATCGCCGGCAAGTCGCACCCGGCCGACGACGGCGGCAAGGCGCTGATCCAGCACGTCGTCCGGTTCGCCGACGACCCGGCGGTGCGGCACCGGATCGCGTTCCTGCCCGACTACGACATCGGGATGGCCCGTTACCTCTACGTCGGCTGCGACGTCTGGCTGAACAACCCGCTGCGGCCGCTGGAGGCGTGCGGCACGTCCGGGATGAAGGCGGCGCTGAACGGCGGGCTGAACCTGTCCATCCGGGACGGCTGGTGGGACGAGATGTACGACGGCGGGAACGGCTGGGCCATCCCGACCGCGGATGGCATCTTCGACCACGAGCGGCGCGACGACCTGGAGGCGGCGGCCTTCTACGAGCTGGTCGACACCCAGGTCAAGCAGCGGTTCTACGACCGGAGTTCGGGCGGGGTGCCGGTCCGCTGGGTGGAGATGGTGCGGCACACGCTGAAGTCGCTGGGGCCGAAGGTGCTGGCCACCCGGATGGTGCGCGACTACGTGCGGACGCTGTACGCGCCGGCCGCGGCGTCGTCGGCCAGGCTGGCGGCCGACTCCTATGCCGGAGCGAAGGAGCTGGCCGGCTGGCGCGCCTCGGTGCTGGCTGCCTGGCCGGGCGTGCGGGTGGTGCACGTGGAGTCATCCGGGGTGGGTGACACCCCGGAGCTCGGCGCGACCCTGTCCCTGCGGGCCGAGGTGGAGCTGGCCGGGCTGTCGCCGGACGACGTGGACGTGCAGGCGGCGTACGGCCGGGTGGACGACGCGGACCACCTGCACGACGTGCGGACCGTGTCGATGACCCCGGTGGGGGACGCCGAGACGCTGCGGTTCGAGGTCACCCTGCCGCTGGACATCACCGGGCCGTTCGGCTACACGGTGCGGGTGCTGCCCCGGCACGAGCTGCTCGCCACCCCCGCTGAGCTCGGCGTCGTCGCCCTGGCCTGACTCGCCGCCACGCCGGGCCCGGCCAGCACCGGGCCCGGCCGCGTTACGCACGAAGATCACGGATCTCGTGGTTACGACACCACGAGATCCGTGATCTTCTCGTGTCAGCGGGGTCGGTGTCAGTCCGTTCATTTCCTTTTAGGTGAGCTGTAAGTACGAAATACCGAAGTTTCCGCGTCGGTGACGGACTCGGCAAGGCCGGGGGGGTTGGCTGAGCTGAGACTGTTGCGCCTCACTCGGCCAATGAGTGAGGAGGGTCGGCGGATGGTCATCATCGTGGTTGCGGTCACTGTGCTAATCGCTCTGGGCATGGTGTTGCGGGTGGACTGGCACTCCGTCGAGGTGGATGCGCGGCTGACCAAATGGGTGGGGTTCACTCTCAAGCTGAGGAAGCGGTCGCCGCCAAGTACGGCGCCGGGTCGTATACCGGAGAGTGGTCCAGCCGATCCCGAGCCTGTGCATGGGCCGTCGTCGTTGCAGGCGAGGCGTGGCCGCGAACGGCCGCACCCGATCTATCGGAGCGTCGATGACAAGCATGAGCTTGGCTACGGCGTTCCGGGACGTGTGCGGGTGCTGCCCCGGCCCGAGCTGCTCGCCACCCTCGCCGCGCTCGGCGTCGCCTTAGCCTGACGGCCCGACCGCCTCGCCCACGATCCCGGCCAGGTGCGTCGGGGTGATGCCGAGCGCCGGCTCATGCATGACGTGAACTACAGCGGAGTAGTTCACCGGCTGGGTCATCCACAGGTCCTGAGGCCGTCCACAGCCCAATGTGCCTCGTCAGCGGGATGGCTGGCGGGGTGGGGTGAGTGGCCAGAAGTGGGGGGAGTCGGGGTGGTCGAGCCAGATGTGTTGTTTGTCTGTTGTTGCGGTAAGGCCATATCGGTCGCGGCTGGGTCGGCCGAGCTCGGTCCATGCGTGCGCGGTGGACTCGGTGCTGTCGACGATGCGGCGCGGTCCGCCTTGGATGATGGGGTAGCAGTCGTTTGGGCCGGGTGCGGTGTGTATTTCGGCCCAAGAGCTGTCTATGCAGATCAGGCTGTACAGCTCGATGCCGTCGCGGGTGATGCGGCCGGCGGACTGGAGAGCTGGGTCATGGAGCTGCAGAATGAACCGGAAGTCCCAGTTGTCAAGCAGGGCGGGGTTGAGTCTGGTGTTTCCCTGCTCGGCCCCCGCCAGGTCGAGGCAGGTGGTGAAGCCATGGCCGTCTGGTACTGGGTCGCCGACGTGGGAGCGTAGCCACATGAAGTGTCCGGAGATGGGCAGGAACCGGCCTTCGACGGTATGTGGATCGGTCTTGTGTAGCGCGATGAGGCTGCTGGAGATGTCACCGCGCACGTCGGCCACGATGATGCCGGCCGTGTTCAGTTGGGTGATCCATGCGCCAGGAATGGCGGGCACGGCGCAGGTTGCGACGATACGGTCGTACGGGGCGTTGTTGGGGGCTCCGTGGGTGCCGTCGCCGGCAACAAGGTGTGGTTGGTAGTTGAGTTGGCGCAGGCGGTCGCGGGCGGCTGCGGTGAGCTCGGGGTGGATGTCGACGCTGGCTACGGCGGTGTCGCCTAGCCGGTGGCAGAGCAGCGCGGCGTTATAGCCGCTGCCGGTGCCGACTTCCATGACTCGGTGGCGGTCGGTGACGTCGAGCAGCCCGAGCATTCGTGCCATGAGGCTCGGCTTGGTAGAGGAGCTGGTCGGCCATGGCTGGTCCACGCCGGGGACCTGGCCGTGTTGGATGGTCAAGGTCTGGTCGCTGTAGACGGAGCCGAGCCACTCGGCGGCCTGCACCGGGTCAGAGCCGTCGATCCGGGTGCCGGACCGGTAAAAGAAAGGCACGAAGACATGTCGGGGAGTCTCCTGGAACGCTTTTTTCCAGCGTGCGTCCACCAGGCCGGCGGCGGACAGTTGATGGGCGAGGTCCGCGGCCTTGGGCCGCCAGTCGGTCATCGCGTGAGCCCGGCAGCGAGAAGGTCAGCGAGAGCGGCGGCAATCGGCAGGCCCGTTTCTTCCTGCAACCACAGCCACCGGCCTTCCGGATTACATTCCAAGAACCACCAGGAGCCGTCAGGATCCACGGTGAAGTCGAATGCGCCGTAGGCCAGCCCGAGACAGCCCAGGTAGTTGGATGTTCCAGCGATGACGTCGGCGGGCACCTCCACAACCTCGTAGGCGACGGCATCGTAGTCCGCCCGCCAGTCGACGTGTGCTCGCTCGCTGTTCGCATGGATCGCGACGCCGAAGCAATGACATCCGACCATCGTGACCCGCACGTCGTATGCTTTGGGTACCCATTGCTGCACTAGGTGAGCGGTGGCCGCTACCGCGGCCGGGTCTATGTCTGTCGCGTCGATCGGAGTGGTGTAGGTGATGCGCGGGCCGGCTCCCTCGTTGAGTACGAGCGAGGACAATGTCTTGCAGATGACCGGGCCGGAGGTGGCTCTCGCGAAGTCCGTCACGGCGTCATGGTCGTTGGTGACAAGGGTCCGTGGCACCCGCATGCCGACGTCGCTCGCCGTGCGTAGTTGCAATGGCTTATACTCGGCTGCCGCAGACCGGCCAAGGTGGTTGACCAGCAGCACCGGCAAGCTCATCAACACGCCGCCGAACGCGAGCCGGGCCTCGGCCGCCGCGAACAACTTGTCGCCGTCCGACATGGTCGCTGGAAAACTAAACCGGGTCGGCCGCTGATAATAGACCGACCGCACCTCTGCCAAGTCCACGGCCGAACCTGCCGTCGCCGCACTGCCTGCCCAGCCATCGGCAGTCATCGAGGCGGACAGGGTCAACCCTAGGGGGAAATCGCCGACATCCATACGGGCGACCCGCACGGGACGACTGTCCAGCTCGCGGATCACCGCGTCGGTGGCAGCGTCATCAGCGCCAGCGACGACAAGGACGGTACCTGCGGCGCTCAAGCCGACGTCGACGAGATCAGTCATCCGTGTAGACCTCGTGCCGCGTGTCAGGAACGACATTGCCATCGTCCGACACTTCGGTCGGCACTGCCTTGGTCACCCGCGAACGTTTTGTCGCGTGCTTGCCAGCTTCTATCGGTACAACCACTCCCAGCGAAGCGGACAACGGTCGCAACGGCCCTGGGACATGAATCTCCGGCGTGTAGGCGCCGTCACCGCGCTCGGCCAGCGGCAGCAGCGACGACGCCGGGAACAGGATATCGGACATCACCGGATCAGATCGGAATCCCGGCGTGCGACTGAATGTGCTCGGCTGACTCGAGCTACCTTGCGGGCGCCGCATCGGGGATCCTCCTTCCACGGCGAGGTGTTGCCATCCTGATCATGACCACGACAACGCTCCCTCCGCGACTGGACGTCGCGGCGCCTCGGGATCGATGTCTGCAACGGATATTAGGGCAGCTTTCGGGTGGCATGAACTAGGCGGACAGTGTCTCGATGGAGTGAGCTCGTGAGCATGATATGCCGGCCAGTCAGTGCGGCGGTGGGCTGCGGGTCAGGCGGTGTTGGGGAGGAGTGCTCGGGCGCGGTCTTCGAATGCCTGGGCGTCGGGGTGGGTGGGGTGTTGGGTGGCGAGTCGACGGCGGAGGTGGGTGATGAGGTCGAGGACGCGCGCACTCTCCATGCGTGCGGCGAGCTCGAGTGCCTCGTTTGCGACTCGGGTGGACTCGGTGACGTCGACCTCGGATGTTCCGCCGGTCAGGTGGGACTCGGCGACGGCGGCGAGCACGAGGGCTCGGCGGCGTTCCCTGCCGTCGCCGGGCGTGGAGGCCAGCGCTGCGTGCCGCTGGGTGTCGGCGCTTCGGCGGAGGTCGGCGGCGGCAAAGGCAGCGTCAGCGTGGAAGTCGCTGATGTAAGCGCTCACCCAGAACGGCTCATCCTCCGGGTGGACCCGGTCGAGGGCAGTCTCGGCCTTGGCCAGCGCCTGCTCGGCGGCGGGCCGGTCGGCGAGCAGGGCGTGCGCCTTCGCCTCCTGCGCGAGGCACTTCGAGTAGGCGGCGTAGGACTTGCGTGGACCGGCGAGTGCGGCACGCTGGCCGGCCCTGGCCTGGGCCAGCGCCTCCCGGCCATCACCGAGCTGGTGGTCCATGATCGACATAGAGCCTAGGACGTAGGATCCGAGGACGTGGTCGCCGGCTGCCTGAGCGAGCCGGAGCGCCTGGATGTAGTACCGCTGGGCCAAGCCGTGCCGGCCGGTGTCGAAGGCCATGAACGCGCCGGTCTCGACCAGGCACGCGGTGGCGCGGTAAAGGTCGCGGCCAACCGCGTCGTCGTAGGAGGCGTGCAGCAGCGGGCGGACGTGGTCGTGGGCGTAGGTCATCAGCGTGGCCCGGGCGTGCCCGCCGCCAAGGCGCCGGTCGGCCTCCTGGAAGGTGCGGCACATCGACCACAACACGTCCACGTCAGTGGCGCCGACCCGGCGGGCGGTGCCGGAGAACGCCACGCTCTCCTGCCCGGCGACCAGCCAGTCCCGCACCGGGGCGGAGAACGCCCCGGCCAGCGCGCCGGCACCGGCGAGGAAGTCACGGCGCAGCATGTCGGCCTCCCACATCGCAACCACCGCGTCCACGGTATCCCGTACGGCGACGGGGTAGCCCAGGCCCAGATGCTCCGGCAGCGGCGTCACCGCAAACCCCAGCTCCAGCACACCCACCGGCCGGCCCAGCCGCACGCTGAGCACCTCCGCGATCACCACGGGCGCCGGGTCCTGCGGGGTCCGGCCCCGCAGCCATCCCTCCACCGACGTCGCCGTGTATGACCGCGGCACACGACGGCGGGCACAGCCGTCACTCACCCGCTTCGCCAGCGCCGTATGTGAGACCCCGGCCTGCTCAAGGAGCGCGCCGAGCCGCGCGTTGTCCACCAACTCCCCTCCCAACCTCCCCGGCATGTTAACCCGACCTGATAGCCACACCCCATACGTCGGACCGATGCGACCCCCGTATGACTTTCGGCGACAATGGCCGAACGACCACCGTCTACCCATGCCAAACGAACTGACTCCCGCACCGAAAGGTGAATGTCCCGGCGACTCCTCAGCGGGCCGGGGAACTGGTAATGCATTACCTCTCGACTGGCGGGAGGCGACCTGGTGGCTGGCGTCGCCGGCTCGGCGGCGCCGGGCCGATCTGTCCGGTCTGACGCTGGGTGAGGTGGTGGATTCGGCGCCCCCCGAGCTCGGGGGTGGACCCGTCCGGTTGGGATCACGAGCAAGACGCGACCGTCTTCTCTCTGGAGGGTGGGTGGTGGGCGGCGGCCCCGCTCGCGTCGGAGGCCGCCGTGGGCGATGACTCAGCAGCCGAGGAGCTGGACACGACCGCGCTCTGCGGGGTGTGTCGGGCGCCGTGCGGGCACTGCTTCTGTGACGTGCCGGCGGATCGGCTGCGGTACCTGGCGGCGCAGGTCTCGCTGGTTCATCACCCGACGCCGGACGGCCGGTGTCACGGCTGCGGGTGCTCCGTCGTGTTGTGTGGGTATCTCGCGCTCGTTCGGCAGGCCCGTGCCGGTACCGGGCCGACGCCGCCCGCCGTACCGGCCGACCTGCGGGACTGGATCGTGACCTGCGCCGGGCACCACGGCCTGCCCGCCACCGACATCGCGTTCCTGCTCCGTCAGAACGGCATGCCCGACGCCGACCCCGACATGGTCCGCGCGGTGCTCGCCGCGCACGGCCTCGACCCGCCCTTGAGCTGAGTCCGGCCGGCACCCCCAAGGGGCGAATGCTGGCGTTGCCGCCGGGCTCCTTGACCCAAGGACCGCTGCCCGGGCCACATGTGACCCGGGCCACCACGACACCGAACGGAGCGACAGAGCCGATGGACACCGCCGAGCCCTCCGGCCCGAGCCGGCAGCGCCCCGAGCGCCCCGACCGCGACCTGTGGGAGCAGCCGGTGTGCCGGGTGTTCCCGGGTCGGGAGGTGGCGCCCGGGGTGCGCCGGGCGCTTCAGGGCTGGCTGCCGGTGCCGCGGGACGCCGGGCGGTGCGCGGTGCCGCGGCGGCACCTGCCCGGGTGGCGGCCCGGCACGGTGATGCTCACCGAGGACCTGCTCGGGCAGCTGTTCCCGGACACGGCCGAGGCCGGGCCGGTGCCGGAAGGTGGATGCCGGCCGGGGTACGGGGCGCTGGTCGAGGCCTGCGCGATCGCGTTCGGGCTTTCCGGGCTGGTCCGGCTCGGCGCGGCGCTACCGGACAGCCCCGACGACGACCGAGCGACCGTGACGACGACCCGGGCGGGGCGCCGCCCGGATGAGACAGGCCGGGCCCGCCCCACCAGCCCCACCAGCCGCGACGGTGGCGCCGGCCCGGCCGCCCCAGCCCACGGCCAACCGACCCCACCACCCAGGAGACACCAATGGGGGTCTACCACATGCCCCAGCGACCGGACCCACGGATCTGGCAGGAGCCAGACATGCGACCAGCCGTGGCCGAACGCGACATCACCCGCCTCTACCGCCTGCTGCAAACCCACGGCTACACCCAGCAGCACATCGCCGCCCTCACCGGACAGTCACAGCCCGAGGTCTCCGCGATCATCCACGGCCGCCAGGTCCAGGCCTACGACGTGATCGCGAGGATCATCGACGGCCTCGGCGCCCCCCGCGGCATGGCCGGCCTGTCCTACACCACCAGCCACTCCCCACAACCACCCCGACCAGCGATAGAACACGCCGCGAGGTCGTGTCGGCTGCCGTGACCTAGGCAACCCTGCTGGACCCAACAGGTCCACCCTCACCCCAGGTGGTGGTTACCGGCCGGGGCCCTTGGGGCCTCGGCCGCGGGGCGGTCGGCGTCCGGGCGACGAGGGCTTGCCGAGCAGGTCGTTGGACACCATGCGGGCGAGCTGGCCGGGCAGCCCGGGGGTCACCCCCGTCCGCGAGACGAACACCCCGTTGAACACCGCGCCCTGCAGCACCATGTACACCACGTTGACGTCGGGCCGGGCGGCCAGCTCGCCGCGGGCGACCGCCCGGTCGAGCAGCGCGCCCACGACGGCGCGCTCCAAGGCGATGTACTCCTCCTTGAGCTGGATCGCCAGCTCCTCGTTGTCGTTCGCGTCCGAGACCAGCCCGGGCAGCGCCCAGCCGGCGCCCGGCGAGGTGAGCCGGCCCACGATGTCCCTGGTGATGGCCTCGAGGTCGCCGGCCAGGCTGCCGGTGTCGCTCGGGGTGCTCATCCGCAGGTTCGGCCCGATCGCCGTGAGCACGATCTGGCCCTTGGTGCGCCACCGCCGGTAGATTGCCGTCTTGCCCACCCCCGCCCGGGCCGCGATTTGTTCGATGGTCACCCGGTTGTAGCCCACCTCGGCCATCAGGGCGCGAATGGCATTCAACACCGTCGCGTCGACCTGAGGGGAGCGGGGACGGCCCCGGGATGGCTGGGTCATCTGCGTCACGATCCTTCCGCGAGAACTACACGGTTACCGTGTTGTGCCGGGCCATCCTGACCGGCCCGATGGCCGTTAGGAATATCCGCGGTCGATACATATGCGACATATCTGCGTCCAGGATCCACGGCACTCATCTCTCCGACCAAATTGATACTGTCCGTACCGTATCGAAAACGAGGGAGAGCTGGCGACCCGATGTCGCTGGCCTGGCAGATCATCTAGAGCGCAGCAGATTGTACGTCGTGATTAATCGGTCAGATGGCCTCTGACCTGGGCAGACAGGTCTGCCTGACGACGCGACGGCGGTTCGTCGCCACGGTCCGCGCGCGGCGGGGCGCCCTTACCGGCGTACCCGCAGCAGGACGACGGACCGGGCGGTCAGCGGCAGGTCAAGCCCGCCCGGGCACGGCGGCTGGCCAGCCGGCGGCTCGCCGTCCTCGCAGGTTGTGTCAACGATCACGTCGTACGCCTCGGCCCACGGGGCGGCCGGCAGCGCGAACATGCGGTCCTCCGGGCCGGCGTGCAGCACCAGCAGGTAGGAGTCGTCAACGATGTGCTCGCCCCGCGGGCCCCGGTGCCGCAGCCCGCGCCCGTCGAGGTACATCCCGATCGTGCCGACCGACGGGTCGAACCAGTCGTCCACCGACATCTCCCGCCCGTCCGGGTGGAACCACGTGAGGTCCTTGCAGCCGTCGCCGTCCGGCACGGGCCGTCCCTCGAAGAACGCCCGCTGCCGCAGCACCGGCGAACCGCGCCGCAGCGCGACCAGCCGCCGTACGAAGGACCGCATCGCCGCCGCGTTCGCCTGCGCCGCGTTCGCCAGCGCGGCGCTCGCCGGCCTGGGGTCCGCCAGCGCCGCGTCCACCGGCCCAGCGTCGCCGACCCCCGTCCAGTCGACGTAGGACAGGTCGTTGTCCTGGCAGTACGCGTTGTTGTTGCCGTCCTGGGTGCGCCACAGCTCGTCGCCGGCCAGCAGCATCGGCACGCCGGTGGACAGCAGCAGGGTGGCAAGCAGGTTGCGGGCCTGCCGGCGGCGCAGCACGTTCACCGCCGGGTCGTCGGTCTCACCCTCGACACCGCAGTTCCAGCCCCGGTTGTCGTCGGTGCCGTCGCGGTTCTGCTCGCCGTTCGCCTCGTTGTGCTTCTCCTGGTACGTCGTGAGGTCGCGGAGCGGGAACCCGTCGTGGCAGGTCACGAAGTTGATCGAGGCGAACGGGCGGCGGCCGTCGTCGGCGTACAGGTCGGACGACCCGGTCAGCCGGTAGCCGAGGTCGCGCACGCCGATCCGGTCGCCGGCCCAGAACGAGCGCACCGTGTCGCGGTACCGGCCGTTCCACTCCGTCCACAGTGGAGGGAACTCGCCGACCTGGTAGCCGCCCGGGCCGACGTCCCACGGCTCGGCGATCAGCTTCACCTGCGAGACCACCGGATCCTGGTGGATCACGTCGAAGAACGCCGACAGCATGTCGACGTCGTGCAGCGACCGGGCGAGCGCGCTGGCCAGGTCGAAGCGGAACCCGTCGACGTGCATCTCGGTCACCCAGTAGCGCAGCGAGTCCATCATGAGCTGCAGCACGTACGGGTGCCGTGCGTCCAGGGTGTTGCCGCAGCCGGTGTAGTCGGTGTACTGGGCCGGGTCATCCGCGGCGAGCCGGTAGTAGCCTGGGTTGTCGATGCCGCGGAAGCACAGCGTCGGCCCGCCTTCGGCGCCCTCGGCCGTGTGGTTGTAGACCACGTCCAGGATCACCTCGATCCCGGCCGCGTGCAGCGCCCGCACCATCGCCTTGAACTCGCGCACCTGCTCGCCCCGGCCGCCGGTCGAGCTGTACGCCGCGTGCGGCGCGAAGTAGCCGATCGTGTTGTAGCCCCAGTAGTTCGTCAGGCCGCGGCGGACCAGCTCCGGCTCGCTGACGAAGTGGTGCACCGGCAGCAGCTCGACCGCCGTCACGCCGAGGTCGCGCAGGTGCTCGATCACGGCCGGCTGGGCCAGCCCGGCGTAGGTGCCGCGCAGGTGCTCGGGGATGCCGGGATGGCGCATGGTGAAGCCGCGTGTGTGCAGCTCGTAGATGACGGTGTCCTCCCACGGCACCATCGGCCGGTGGTCGTGCCCCCATGGGAACAGGTCGTGCACCACCACCGAGCGGGGGACGTACGGCGCCGAGTCGCGCCGGTCGGCCGGCCCGCGGCGCGGGTCGTCGACGTGCCCGAGGACGGCGTCGTGCGGCGCCAGGTCGCCGTCGATCGCCTTCGCGTACGGGTCGAGCAGCAGCTTGGCCGGGTTGTGGCGCATGCCCCAGCGGGGGTCGTACGGCCCGTGGACCCGGTAGCCGTAGCGCTGGCCCGGCCCGATCTGCGGCAGGTAGCCGTGCCAGATGTGGTAGGTCGAGTCCTCCAGGTCGATCCGGGTCTCGGTGCCGTCGTCGTCGAACAGGCACACCTGGACGGCGTGCGCCCCGACGCTCCAGAGGGCGAAGTTGGTGCCTTCGCCGTCCCAGTTGGCGCCGAGAGGGTGGGGTTTGCCAGGCCACGGTCGTCGCACCGAGACATCCTCGCGCACTCCGTGAACGTGCCCGTAGTCCGATCCGCTACGACGTGTGGTCACCTATGCGCCGTGTGGTGACCTCTTGGGGTGCTGAGGCAACGACAGGTGACCACAACGCCGAGTGGTGACCACACGGGCGGCGCGGAGAACGACAGGTGACCACAACGCCGGTAGGTGACCACACGGGCTGCGGAGGCAACGACAGGTGACCACAACGCCGAGAGGTGACCACACGGGGGCGGGTGGGTCAGGTCACGTCGCGGCTGCGGAAGAGCAGCCCGGACACCAGCAGCGCCGCCACCACCAGCATGCCGAGGTACGCCGCCGCGTGGCTCAGCGTCACCACCATGACCTGCTGGTCGCCCGGGTTGGCGCAGGTGGTGCACGGCGGCGGGTACCACTCGAACCGCTTGTCCATCCAGGCCGCGACGTTGCTGGTCAGCAGCCACGGCTGGGAGCGCGGGAAGAAGTTGCGTACGGCGATCTCGCCGGCCACGAAGTAGGCGAAGCCAACCCCCAGCGCGCCGCTCGTGCTGCGCAGGGCGCCAGCGATCGCGAAGCCGGCCAGCGCCGTACCGACGGCGAGCAGCACCCCCCGGCCGCCGAGCAGGACGACCGAGCGGACCACCCCCGCCGTCGTACCCTCCAGCGTGCCACGGTAGCGCGCCACGCCGTACAGCCCGCCGATCTCGGCCGCCAGCATGACCGCCGCGACCGCGCCGACGCCGAGCACCAGCGCAGCCGCCTTGCCCGCCAGCACCAACAGCCGGCGCGGCTCCCAGACGAGCTGCTGGGCGAGCGTGCCCGCGCTCCACTCGGCGCCAAGGAAGCCGGCACCGACGACGAAGCCGAACAGCCCGAGCGCCACCGCCAGCCCCTCCACCAGCGGGACCGCGCTTTCGGCGAACCGGAACGTAGGGAGCAGGTACCGCAGCTCGGGCGGCTGGATCTGGTCGCAGGTGAGCTGCTCCTCGGGCGGCGCGTTACGGCGGCATTCGGCCCGCCACTGCTCGACCTCCTGCGCGGCCTGCACCTGCGCGGCGGCGACCTGGCCGGGGGTGTACTGGTGCGAGTCGTACGCTGTCTTGCCGACGATGACCGCCAGCACCCCCAGCACGAACAGCAGCATGATCCGGGTCAGCCGCCGGGCGAGCAGCCGGCGTAGCTCCACAGCGGTCAGCCTCACGGACCCACCTCTCCGGCCGGTACGGCGCCGGTCGGCCGATCCGGCGGGGCGGGGGGTGGCTCCGGCGGCGTCCCCGGTACGCCCATCGGCCGGACCGGAGATGTGCCCGGCGTGAGGTCCGGCGGTGGGCCCGGCGGCGTCCCTGGCGGTGGGCCGTCCCCGGTGAGCTCGAGGAAGACGCTCTCCAGGTCGGCCCGAACGGGGACCAGCTCGGACAGGTACCGCCCACGCTGAGCCAGCCGCCTGGTCACCTGGGCCGGGTCCTCGACCCCGGACACCAGCAGGTGGTCGCCCTCCCGGCGGACCGTGAAGCCCCCCTCGGCGAGGATCCGGCCGCCGTCGTCCAGGTCGGTCAGCCGCACCCGGACCTCGCCCGTGGGCCGGCTGGCCAGCACCTCGGCCACCGACCCCGACCGCACGTGCTGGCCCCTGTTGATGATCGACACCGAGTCGCACACCTGCTGCACCTCGGCCAGGATGTGGCTGGACAGCAGCACGCTGGCGCCGGCCCCGGTCACCTGGCGCATCATCTCGCGCATCTCCCGGATACCGGCCGGGTCCAGGCCGTTCATCGGCTCGTCCAGGATCAGCAGCCGGGGCGCCTTGAGCAGCGCGGCGGCCACCGCGAGCCGCTGCTTCATGCCCAGCGAGTAGCCCTTGTAGCGGTCCTTGCCGCGATCCCGCAGCCCGACCTGCTCCAGCACCTCCTCGACCCGCGACCTCGGCAGGCCGGCCTGCGCGGCCAGCAGCCGCAGGTTGCGCCGGCCGGAGAACGCCGGGAAGAACCGCGGCTGCTCCACGATCGCGCCGACCTGGCGCAGCACGCCCGGCAGCCGCCGTGGCACCGGCTCGCCGAGCATCCGCATCTGGCCGGCGTCCGCCCGGACCAGCCCGAGCAGCATCCGGATCGTGGTGGTCTTGCCCGACCCGTTCGGCCCGAGGAAACCGTGCACCCCGCCGGCCGGCACCGCCATGTCGAGCCCGTCCACGGCGACCCGCCGGCCGTGCCGGACACCGCGAAACGACTTGCGCAGCCCGGTGACCTCGATCACCGCGTCCCCGTTCATCAGCCTCTCCCTCGCAGCGCCCCTTGCCACGCCCGACTATGTCGGCACCGTATCGTGCCAGCGTGGCGGTGCACGAAGATGTGGTCCTGCGGTTCGACGGGGTCGGCGTCCGGCGGGGCCGGACCGACCTTGTCGCTGGCATCGACTGGTCGGTCGAGCTGGACGAGCGCTGGGTGGTCCTCGGCCCGAACGGCGCCGGCAAGACCACTCTGCTGCAGCTCGCCGCCGCCCAGCTTCACCCCACGTCGGGTGCCGTGCACGTGCTTGGCGAGCGGCTCGGCCGGGTCGACGTGTTCGAGCTGCGGCCGCGGGTCGGGCTGGCCAGCGCGGCGTTGGCCGGCCGGATCCCGCCCGGGGAGACCGTTCTCGACCTGGTGATCTCGGCCGGGTACGCCGTCCTCGGTCGCTGGCGGGAGAGCTACGACGACGCCGACCTGGCGCGGGCCCGCGGGCTGCTGCGCCGGTTCGGGGTGCTGGAGCTGGCCGGCCGGCGGTTCGGCACGCTGTCGGAGGGGGAGCGCAAGCGGGTGCAGATCGCCCGGGCGCTGATGACCGACCCGGAGCTGATGCTGCTTGACGAGCCAGCCGCCGGGCTGGACCTCGGCGGGCGGGAGGCGCTGGTCGGGCAGCTCGCCGAGCTGGCTGCCGACCCGGACGCGCCGACCGTCGTGCTGGTCACCCACCACGTCGAGGAGATCCCACCCGGGTTCAGCCACGCGCTGCTGCTGCGGGCCGGCCGGGTGGTGGCCGGCGGGCTGCTCAACGACGTGCTCACCGCCGCCAACCTGTCCAAGACGTTCGACCTGCCGCTGCGGGTGGACCGGGTGGACGGCCGGTACTACGCCCGTGCCGACCCGGGCGCCGGGCCAGCCGGGCCAGCCGGGTCACCTGCCAGCTAACGGCGAGCACGGCCAGGACGGCGACCGTCCACAGCACCAGCCGGACGTAGTCGCCGCCGTCCAGCTCCCGGGTGTCCGGCAGGAGCCACCACACGACCGGGTGCAGGCCGGTCTCGTCCGGGGCGTGCATCCAGGTCGTCCGGCGGTCCCAGCCGGCGGCCAGCACCCGGAGGTAGATGCCGACCCCGGCCATGGCCAGCCCGGCGCAGGCCGCCCGCCCCACCGGGTGCAGCCGCTGGACCCACCACAGCACGGCCACCGCGGCCAGCGGCAGGACCACCACGACCTGCCGGCCCGGCCACCAGTAGCCCTGCATGGTCAGCGCGACGTAGGTCGCGTTCAGCCAGCCGGCGGCGAGCGGCGCGGCCAGCACCGCCCAGTGCCGCGGCCGGGCGGCGACCAGCGCGGCGACGGCGGGCACGGCGAGCAGCCACGCCGGCTGCCAGGCGGCCAGCCCGAAGTCCCGGTCGACCAGCAGCCCGACCAGCCGGATCGACCGGCCGGGGTAGTCCGGGTGGAAGCCGACCACCCCGAGCTCGCCGCTGCGCGCGAACTCGTCGCCGCTGGCGTAGACCGTCCAGCCGCCCCAGACGGCCCGATGGATCGCCAGGTATGCCGCCCCGGCCACCAGCCAGGCACCGGCGAGGGCGGTACGTCGGCGCGGCCGGAGCCGCCACAGCGCCAGCGCCGCCAGGGTGGCCGCGACCGGGGCGTACTTGACCGACAGCCACGGCAGCGCTGTGACGGCGGCCCCGGCGGCCAGCAGCCCGCTGGCGCGCAGCGGCCCGGTGAGCGCGAGCGCGGCCAGCGTCACCGCGAGCGCGGCCGGCAGCTCGGGGTAGACCTGCTGGCCGTACACCGCGAGCGGGGCGGTCGCCGCGGCCAGCGCCACCCCGGGCGCGGCCACCGCGAGCCGTACCCCGAACCGGCGTACCGCCAGCATGAGCAGCGTGCCGGCCAGGACGCCGTTCAGGGTGGCGAGCGTCCACTTGGCCGCGAGCCAGCCGCCCCACCGCACCGGCAGCGCGAGCAGGAGGGGGAGGAGCGGGTCATGCGGGCTGACCTGCCGCCCGTCCGCGAGCACCGCGGTCTGGACCGGCGGCGCGACCTCGGCGAACGGCCGCCAGCGCTCGGTGCGCAGCTCGTCGCTGATGTCGACCGAGCCGTCCTCGCCTAGCGAGATCGCGGTGAGCAGGTACTGCGGCTCGTCCACGGCGGCGTGCGCCCACTCAAGGGCCTGTACGCCGATGCCCAGCGCCGCCGCGCCGAAGCCGACCAGCGCGACGGCGAGCATGGCCAGCCGGAGCCGGAGCTGGCCGGTGCCCGGGGCCGCGCTCGGGCCGCGCGCCGAGGCGTGCTCCAGGCCGGACGCCGGCTTGTCCTGGCCGGGCCCGGGCAACTTTCCGCGACTAGTCAAGATCCGCCACTAGTTGTGGAAAGTTGCGGCGAGCGGCTCGGGAGATCCCCACTAGTTGGGGAAAGTTGCGGCGAGCGGGCGGGAGATCCCCACAAGTTAGGGAAAGTTGCGCCGAGCGGCGCGGGCAGCGGCGTGGTGGCCTAGGCAGGAGAGGCGGGCGACGCAGGCTCACGCCGTCACCATCGCAGGTGCGGCGGCCGGTGCGACGGCCCGCCGGACGACGTCGGCCAGGTCGGTGTACGGCCGCAGTCCGCAGCGGCGGGCCAGCAGCGTCGGGTCGGCCCAGGTGTCGGCGGGCTCCTCGGCGGCGGCCGGCACCACCTGCAGCGGGACGTCGACGCCGGTGGCCGCGCGCACCGCGTCGGCCAGCGCGGCCAGGGTGTGCGGCCGGCCGGTGCCGACGTTGACCGGACCGAGCAGGCCGCGCTCGGCGACCAGGCGCAGCGCGCGGGCGGCGTCCCGCACGTCGGTGAGGTCGCGGGTGCGAGCGGCCGAGCCGTGGATCCGGATCGGGTCGCCACGTCGGGCCGCCGCCGCCCATAACGCGAGCGCCATGTCCGGCCGCTGCCGCTCGCCGACCACGGTGAACGGCCGGGCCACCGCGACCGCGCCGCCCACCGCGAGCCGGCCAGCGGCGAGGGACTCGACCGCCGCCTTGCTGCGGGCGTACCCGCCGACCGGGCGCAGCGGGTCGGTCTCGGTGCACGGCCAGCCCCGGCTGCCGCCGTACACGCTGGAGGAGCTGGTGATGACCAGAGGGGTGCGTGGCGGGACGAGGTCGAGCACCACGCTGGTGGCCAGCACGTTGTCGCGGTGCCGGCCGCGCTCGGCAGCGGGGCCGGAGCCGCGGACCCCCGCCCGGCCGGCTAGGTGGAAGACGGCGTCGGCGGCGGCCAGCGCGGCGGGCACGGTCGGGTCCGCGTCGAGCAGGTCGGCCCGCAGCGGGACGGCGCCGGCCGGCAGGTGGGGCATCGGCTCCCGGTCGACCGCGACGACCGCGATACCGTGGCAGGTCAGCTCGGCGACCAGGGCAGTGCCGATGAACCCGGCGGCGCCGGTGACCACGACGGGCATGGAGTATCCCCTTCGCTCAGCGTGGGTGGAGGTTAGCCTTGCCTAATTTCGGACGCGCGATCAAGCGGGTACGACGCGGCGACGGCGAGAGGCGGCCAGCGTGCGGTTAGGAGCTGCGCGGGACGTGCGACGGGGGGTCGGGGTGCTCCTGCTGGCGCTCGCCGTCGGCTACCTCATGCGAGTGGTCGATCTCGGCGCGGTGGGCGCCGCGCTGGCCGCCGTAGCCAACCGGCCGGCGCCGCTGCTGGGGGCGCTCGCTGCCTACGCGGCGGCGTTCGGGCTGCGGGCCTGGGCGTGGTGCCGGGTGCTGCCGGGGTTGCCCGGGGGGCAGTCCTGGGCGGCGCTGCACGTCTCGCTGCTGGGCAACCACGTGCTGCCGTTCCGGCTCGGCGAGGCGCTGCGGGTCACGTCGGTGCTGCGGCGGACCATGCTGGGCGCCGGCCCGGTCACGGCGTCGGCCGTGCTGCTGCGCGGCGCGGACCTGCTCGCGGTGCTCGGCCTGGCGGCCCTGGCGGCACCAGCGCTGCTGTCCCGGCTGGCCGGCGGCTGGCTCTGGGTGGCGGGCGCGGCAGTGCTGGTGCTGGTCGGTGCGGCGCTGGCCTGGCTGGTCCGGCTGCGGCGGGCCGGTACGCCGGTCCGGCTGCCGGGCCCGGCCGTGGCCGCGGCGGCCACCGTGGCCTGGCTGCTGGAGGCCGGTGTCATGTGGGCGGCTGCCGCGGCGGCCGGGATCGGGCTGGGCTACCCCGGCGCGGTGGCGGTGACGGCGGTGACGATCGCCGCGCAGACCGTCGCGGTCACGCCGGGTGGCATCGGGTCGTACGAGGCGGCGGCCACCGCGGCGCTCGTTGGGCTCGGGGCTGGTCCCGGCCCGGCGCTGGCCGCCGCGCTGGTCGCGCACGCGGCGAAGACGGCGTACTCCCTGGTCGTGGGGCTGGTGGCGCTGGTCGTGCCGGAGCCGGGGTACCTCGGCCGGCTGCGGCTGCCGGCCGCGTTGCCGCCCCGGCCGGCGCCCGAGCCGGTCGCCGCTGGCGCGCCCATCGTCGTGGTTGTCCCGGCCTACGACGAGGAGGCATCGGTGGGCGGGGTGGTCCGCCGGGTGCCGACCGTCGCGTGTGGACGGTCGGTGCGGGTGCTGGTGGTGGACGATGGGTCGCGGGACGCGACCGCGGAGCGGGCCGCCGCGGCCGGCGCCGTGGTGGTCCGGCAGCCGGCCAACCTCGGGCTCGGCGCGGCGGTGCGGCGCGGGCTGGCCGAGGCGGTGGCGCTGGGGCCGGCGTGCGTGGTCTACCTCGACGCGGACGGCGAGTACCAGCCCGAGGAGCTGGCCCGGCTGGCCGCTCCGGTGCTGGCCGGCGAGGCGGACTACGTGGTGGGGTCGCGATTTCGTGGCGGGCGCCTGCCGCGGGAACGGATGCGGCCGCACCGGATGCTCGGCAACCTGCTGCTGACCCGGTGGGTGCGCTGGATGACCCGGCTGGACGGGCTGACCGACGGGCAGAGCGGGTACCGCGCGTTCGCACCCCGGGCGGCCCGGGACGCCGAGATCATCCATGACTACAACTATGCCCAGGTGCTCACGCTGGACCTGCTGGGCAAGGGGTTCCGGTACGCGGAGGTGCCGATCTCCTACGCGTTCCGGACGAGTGGGACGTCGTTCGTCCGGCTTGGCCGGTACCTGCGCCGGGTGCTGCCCGCCGTACACCAGGAGATCAACCATGCCCTTCCCGACGATCATCGAGCTGTGGTCGCGATTGAAGATCAAGCGACCACAGCTCGATGATCGTCGGGAAGGGGGATGGGTCAGTCCTCGACCACGTGGGTGGCGAACCGGGCCCGGGCCCGAGCCCAGCCCGCCTCGTCGCGGGCGCCGTCCAGGCGCAGCGCGGCCACCGCGTCCCACGCCATGGCCAGCGCGTGGTGGGTGTTGTCGTGGGCGAAGAGCCCGAGCCGGCCGAACGTCGTCAGCCTGGCCAGCCCGGCCGCCCATCCGTCCAGCTCGGCCAGCGCGTCGCCGTACCCGACCCGGTAGACCGGGTACACGCGCGGCAGCCGGCGCACCTCGACCCCGGCCAGCCGGACCGGCGGCAGCCCGCACCGGGCCAGCCCGTCGGTCACCACCCCGGCCAGGGCGTCGTCGTCGAGCCTCCACAGTGGATCGCCAACCGCGCAGGGGATCTCGGCGCAGAGCACGGTCCGGTCCGTGGGGTCGTCGGTGGAGTCGCGGTAGTTGGCCGGCTCGCTGACGCGGGTCACCGGCGTCTCGCGGCCGGGCAGGTAGTGGGCGTCGTACGGCGTCCACCGGCCGCCGTCATGGACCAGGTAGACCAGCAGCATCGCGCGGAACCGCAGCCGCCCGGCCGCCGCCGCGACGGCCGGCGGCGGCAGCGGGCGGACCAGCCGGGCCAGCACGGTCAGCGGCACCGTCGCGCAGACGTGCCCACACTGGAGGGTGCCGCCGTCGGCCAGCCGGACGTACGGCGTCGTGCCGCGCAGGTCGACGTGGGTGACCTCGACGCCGGTGCGGATGCTCGCGCCGGCCGTGGCCGCGGCGTCGGCCAGCGCCTCGGCGAGCTGCCCGAAGCCGCGCCGGGGGTACCAGAAGACCCGGCCCCGCCCGTCGTTGCGCCGGCCGGCGCGCAACACCCGGGCGGCGATCTTCCCGGGGCTGTCGGCGGTCACCCGGCGGCGGGCCTGCTCGACGTCGACCAGGTCGCCGGGCAGGCCCCACAGCTTCTGGGCGTACGGGCCGTAGAGGGCGCTGTACAGCTCCGGTCCGAGCCGGGCCGACAGCAGCTCCCCGTACGACGCCGCGCCGCGCCCGCGCCCGGCCCGGAACGGCGCGCAGGCGGCGTCCCGGGCGATCCGGCGCAGCGCGACCGGCGGCAGCGCGCGGAGCAGCTCGCCGGCCCGCAGCGGGAAGCTGACCCAGCGGCCGTAGACGCGCAGCCGGCCGTTGCGCGGCCTAAGCTGTAGGTCGTCGCCGAGCAGCCCGCGCAGCGCGTCGAGCAGGTACGGCGGGGTGGCCGGGTGCAGACGGTGGCTGCCGGCGTCCACCCGGATGCCGGCGATCTCGGTCGAGGCGGCCATCCCGCCGACGTGGTCGGCGCGTTCCAGTACGGCGACCGACAGCCCACGCCGCGCGGCCCGCCAGGCCGTGGCCAACCCGGCCGGGCCGGCCCCGAGCACGGCCAGGTCGACAGGCTGGGCACCCACCCGGCCAGGCTAGCCCGCCCCCGCTTCCGGTGTGGTCACCTCTCGGCGTTGTGGTCACCTGTCGTTGCCCGGCCTCCCCGTGTGGTCACCTGTCGGTCTTGTGGTGACCTCTTGGGGTCCGGAGGCAACGACAGGTCACCACAACGCCGAGAGGTGACCACACGGGCTGCGGAGGCAACGACAGGTGACCACAACGCCGAGAGGTGACCACAGTAGGCTGCCGGGGGTCGCGGAGGAGGAGCGCCAGCATGACCGAGTTCGTCCAGGTCGAGGTCGACGGCGGCATCGGCACCATCCGGCTCGACCGCCCGCCGATGAACGCGCTCAACACCGCTGTCCAGGAGGCGCTGCGGGCCGCCGCCGCCGAGGTGACCGCCCGGGCCGACGTACGCGCCGTCGTCATCTACGGCGGTCCGAAGGTCTTCGCGGCCGGCGCGGACATCAAGGAAATGGTCGACATGACCTACGCCGACATGGCGCAGCGGGCGATCGCGCTGTCCAGCGCGTTCGACGCGGTGGCCCGCATCCCCAAGCCGGTGGTCGCCGCGGTCACCGGCTACGCGCTCGGCGGCGGCTGCGAGCTCGCCCTGACCGCCGACCTCCGGGTCTGCGGCGACAACGCCAAGCTCGGCCAGCCCGAGATCCTGCTCGGCATCATCCCCGGCGCGGGCGGCACCCAGCGGCTGCCCCGCCTGGTCGGCCCGGCCAAGGCGAAGGACCTGATCTTCACCGGCCGGTTCGTGGACGCTGCGGAGGCGCTGCGGATCGGCCTGGTCGACCGGGTCGTCGCACCGGACGAGGTGTACGACGCCGCGCGGGCGCTCGCCGGGCAGTACGCGACCGGCCCGGCCCTGGCCCTGCGCGCGGCCAAGGCCGCGGTGGACGGCGGGCTCGACACCGACCTGGCCAGCGGGCTGAAGCTGGAGAGCTATCTGTTCGCCAGCCTGTTCGCCACCGAGGACCGGTCGGCCGGGATGCGCTCGTTCCTCGAGAGCGGCCCGGGCAAGGCCGAGTTCATGGGCAGGTAGCCATGTCGGCCAGCCGGGAGGAGGTCGAGGCGGCCCGCCACGACCCGAAGCAGGCCAACATCCTCTACCACGACTGGGAGGCGTCGACGTACGACGAGAAATGGTCGATCTCCTACGACGAGCGGTGCATCACCTACGCCCGCGAACGGTTCGAGAAGATCGCCGGGCGGGCCGGCTGGCCGTACGGCCGCGCGCTGGAGCTCGGCTGCGGCACCGGCTTCTTCCTGCTCAACCTCAGGCAGGCCGGCATCCTGGACGAGGGCCACGTCACCGACATCAGCCCCGGCATGGTCGAGGCGGCCAGGCGCAACGCCGCCCGGCTCGGCTTCGCGGTCGAGGGCCGGGTGGCCGACGCGGAGTCGATCCCGTACGGCGACGGCGAGTTCGACCTGGTCGTGGGGCATGCGGTGCTGCACCACATCCCGGACGTCGCGCTCGCGCTGCGGGAGGTCCTGCGGGTGCTGCGGCCGGGTGGCCGGTTTGTCTTCGCTGGCGAGCCGACGAGGTACGGCGACCTGGTGGCGCGGCGGCTCTCGCGCCTCACCTGGTGGGCTACCACCAACGTGACCAAGCTGCCGGTGCTGCGGTCCTGGCGGCGGCCGCAGGCGGAGCTGGACGAGTCGTCCCAGGCGGCGGCGTTGGAGTCAGTGGTCGACCTGCACACCTTCGCGCCGGCCGAGCTGCGGGCGCTGGCGGTGCGGGCCGGTGCGGTCGACGTGGTGGTGCGGACCGAGGAGCTGACCGCGGCCTGGTTCGGCTGGCCGGTGCGCACGTTCGAGTGCGCCGTACCGAAGGACAAGCTCGGCTGGGGGTGGGCCATGTTCGCCTACCGCACCTGGCAGGGACTGTCCACTGTGGATGATCGGGTGCTGGCCCGGGTGGTTCCCGCCGGGCTTTTCTACAACGCCCTGCTGACCGGGGTGAAGCCATAGCACGCCTGCCCTTTCGGCCCTGGACCTGGATGCCGGGCCGGTGTGCGCTTGCGGGCAGTGCGCGGCGCACGTCCCGGTGGCTGACGGCGTAACGGCAGGACGGCCGCGTGTCGCGAAGGTCCGGTGGGCACGCCCGTGTGTCCCACCGGACCTTTGCAACACGTGCCGCGGTCGGGCGGGGCCTACGCTGTGAGGCGGCGGTGAACACGTCCCGGCGGTCGCTCCGGTGCGTGACCTGCGGGTAGAAGCCGTCCGCGCACGGTCAGCACGGGCCGATGAGCCCGGGGTCGAGCTATGCCAGCGTGGCCAGGCCGGCCAGGAGGTCGAGCCGTTCGGCGGTGGACAGCACGCCGTACGCAGGTGCCGCGAGCCGGTCGGTCTCGGCCTCGATCCCGGCCCGGCGCGGATCGTCCGCCGCGAGCCCCCGCATCGTCGCCGCGGTCAGCCCCGCCGCGGACCAGGCCGCGACGTGCGCGTCGGAGCGGTGGTACCGCAGCGCCGCCAGCCGGTTGAACAGCAGCACCCCCGGCGGGTCTCCGGCGCGTTCGTACGGCGGGCAGAACACGTCGAACGACGGCCCGCCGCTGGGCACCGCGCCCGCCAGCAGCCGCCCGGCCATCGCGGCCAGCCCCGGCAGCGACGTCGCCCGCGGCTCCCAGGCGGCGGTGGTCACCTCGGCGTGGGCGTCGTACAGCGCGTGCAGGAAGGCGGCGCACCGCTCGTCCGGCGTCAGCGCGTCGGGCGCCGGCCCGTGCTCGTCCGGCACCAGCCAGCCGTCGGCGACCAGCTCCCCGACCGCACGGTCCACCTCCGCCGGATCGTGGTAGCGCGCGGCCAGCGCGAACGCCGGCCGGCGCAGCGCGCCGCGCGGCAGCACGAAGCGGAGCGACACCAGCAGGCCCAGGCCGCGCCGCGGCACGCCGTACCTCATCAAGGTGGCACCATGGTCTCGCCTGGTCCGCTCGTGCACTGACAGGTGCACCCGGTCGATGGCCGGCGCGACCAGGGCGGCGTACCGCGGCGGGGACAGGTCGTCCACGCTCCCCAGGCTAGCGCCGGGCAGTAGCGCCGCACGGTGGCGAGGTAGCGTGTTGGCCCATGTTCGGGCGTCATCGTGACCCACGGCAGGCGCGGGTCCTCACCGTGGCCAGCCTGCGTTGGGTGGTCCGGCACCGGGCGTGGACCCCGTGGTACCTCGTGCGGTACTGGCGGTTCCTCGTCCTCCGGCTGCGCAACCCGCACATCGTCACCGAGGGGTTCGTCTTCCTCGGCAAGCGGGTCGAGCTGTACGTTCGGCGCGGCTACGGTCGGATGATCATCGGGCGCTGGGTGCACATCGGCACCGGCAACGCGCTACGGGCGCACGAGGGCACGTTGCGGATCGGCGACAAGTGCGTGTTCGGCACGGACAACACGGTCAACTGCTACCTCGACGTCGAGTTCGGTGACACCACGATCGTCGCGGACTGGGTGTACGTGTGCGACTTCGACCATGTGTTCAGCGACATCCACCGCCCGATCAAGGACCAGGGCATCGTGAAGTCGCCGGTGCGGATCGGCCCGGACGTCTGGCTCGGCACCAAGGTCACCGTGCTGCGAGGGGTGTCCATCGGCCGCGGCTGCGTGGTCGGGGCGAACGCCGTGGTCAGCAGGAGCCTGCCGGGGTACTCCGTCGCGGTCGGCGTGCCGGCCCGGGTGATCCGCAACCGGGCCGAGGACGACAAGAAGGACGCCGTACGCCGGACCGCGCTCGCCGACATCGCCCGCAAGACCGAGACGGCCGGGGTGGAGCGGACCGGCGAATGTGCTGAGCAACCCGGCGAACAGGCTGAGCAACCCGACAAATGTGCTGAGGAGCCCGGCGACCGATCGGCGGGCCTGAGGAAGCCCGGCAGTGGCGCACCGCCGGGGCTCCACCGGATGCCATGAGCGTGCCTGTGTCCCTGTAGTTGCTGGGCGTCGGCGTAGACCTGCCCGATCTCCTCGGTGAGAGTGGCCAGACCATTCTGCTGGCGACACTTGTCGTACGCTTCCAGCGCGTTGTAGTAGGCTCATCCGGCTGCGGCACAGGCAATCACGCCGATTCCGGTCTCAACTGTCGCGCAGACGGCGACAAAGGCGGCCAGCGCGGCGCCGACATTGTTCAGCTCGCTTTCACAAGCCATGGAAGATCTCCTCCGTGAGATGTGCTCATGCGGTCAGGACTGCGCCTGGGACTCGCTGTGTACGTCGACGCCGAGCCAGCTCAGCAGGGTGTGCGGGTCGCCGTTCGACTGGACCGCCCGGGTCCGCCGTCGTGGTCGCGCTGGCACTGGCCGGCGGGCGGTGGCTCGGCCCAGCTCGGACCGGTCGGTCGGCTGCCCCGGTCACCGACTGGTTTCTGCTCGGCCGGGTCAGCTCCGCGCTGGCCGCCGTCGAGCTGCCCAGGACGCCGGCGATCACCGGAGCGGAGCGCGCCCGGGTGATCGCCGCGGTGCGCCGGACGCCCTCGGTGCGTGCGTTCGAGGCGTGGCTCGGGGTGGCGCCGCGGGATAGCGCTGCGGGATTGTGCCGTCTCGCCGTTCCGTGACTTTCCGCAGTCGGCCAGCTCCCTGGCGTCACCCGATTAGGGGAAGTAATGTGCCGATCGGGTGTCACCATCCCAATGCCGCGACAATAAATCACACTACCTGACAAAGCCCCGGTCGAACAAAGCTCTGGAGTGGATAGTGGCGTATTCTTCGGTGCGCCGGCCGGGGGAGCCCCTTGGGAGATCCCGGCGGACGTCGTACAAGATCCGGGCAATATCACGTTAAGGGGGAACTACGGCATGGCGACGTATCGGACGCAGATCCAGTGGGGTGGACCCAACGCGGAATGGCATGACGACTCTGACCTGACCGTTGTTATCCAAAATCGGAAGGCGGTGGTGCCGCAAAGTGGCCGGCCCGCGAACGGCACCCAGGTGTCCTGGGCGGGCACACAAGGCAACGCGGCGATCACGTTCTTCGACGACGGGGCCAGCTTCCAGGGAGCAGCCCAGTTCCCGGGCGAGGGGCCAGTAGGCTACCGCGGTCAGGCGAAGTAGCTGACCGACGTCCGGACGAGCGTGGCGTAAGGGTCGCCACCGCGCCTGCTGGGCCGGTGGGTACGGCGCCCGGCCAGACGGCTGAAATGGTCGTCTGGCCGGGCCGGAATGGTCGGCGACGCACGTCCACAATCCATACGCCGAGATGTCGGCCCGCGAGGCCGACCTGTTCGCCGTTCGGCACGGAACAGTCGAATGGAGAACGAGAGCAACCGGGATCACGACGGTCAGGCGGCAGGGCTGGCCCGTCAGGCATCTCCCGTGATGATCGTGTAGTGGTTCTCGGCCTCGGCCGCCCGGCGGTGGGCGGCCTCCGCCTCCACGTCGTGACCGAGCTGCTCCTCGATCTCGGCGACCCTGTCGAGGCTGACGGACAGGTCGCGCAGGGCCTCGGGGGTGCCGAGCTCGAAGTCGGAGGTGGCCACGGCGAGTTCGGCCGCGAGGTCGAGGGCACCGATCCGGGTTTCCTCATCGGCATCGGAGAGGTCCAGCGATCGGCGGGCCAGGTCCAGCCCACCGGCGACGTCGCCGGACTCGGCGTACCCCTCGGCCATCGCCAGCAGCAGCACCGCCGCCGTCTGGTCGCTGCCGTCCCGCAGCGCGCGTCCCACCGCGTTCGCCGCGCGATCCCGGCCCGTCGTCGCCAGCTCACCCCGCGGCATCGCGACCAGCACTGCGGTCTCGTGGGCAAGCTCGTCAGAGGAGTCGTCCAGCGACAGGCCGCGGACATGGTTACGCGGGTGTTCGTTGCGTCGGTGCCCGGCTCGCGCTCTCGAGGCATCAACGGGTTGCCGGCCGCTCGACGGCCAGCTCGACGAACAGGTCGCGCACCAACCACAGGTCCGGGCTCTCAAGCTGGGCGGGCGCCTTGGCAGCCGGCGACGCGACCAGGACCAGCCCGCCGAGCCGGCCACGCAGGTTCGCGCCGGTGGTTCAGCGACCTGAGGAACCGCGCCCACGCCTCGACCCAGTCCGGGTCAGACCGGGGGGCGGCCACCCAGGTACACCCGGGCGGATCGGCGGCCCGTTCGTCCAGAACCCCGAGCAGGTCGGCCAGCTCCCCGGGCGTGCCCGGCTCCAGGACGACGAACGGCGCCACATGCAGCCGTCGGTTACCCCTGGCCCGCTCCCGGAGGGTGCGCTCGGCGTACTGGTCGGCGGTGAAGACGAAGCCGAGCCAGAAGCCGTTCGCCAGGTCCAGGTGCCGGCGCAGCCAGGTCCAGGCACGCTCGCCGGCCGGGGACAGGAACCGCGGCTCGGGCTCAGCCCGGCTGGCCATCGCCGATCTCGTCACGCAGCAGCGGGTGCACGTCGTACCACGTCCTGCCGTTCTGGTAGCCCAGCACGAAATGCTGGTCAGCGACTCGGCCTGCGTGATCACCTCCATGGCGAGCATGAGCAGGATGTGCAGGTGCCCGCCTTGTCGTCTGGGAAGATCCGCAGCAGGTCGCCGCTCGGAATGCGGCGGGCGAGCAGGGTGCGCAGCGCCTCGACGCCGGCCGGCACGAGGTCGCCATTGCGGGTGACGATCTTGACGTTCGTCACCCGGCGGACCACCTTGCCGGCGCTCACCGGGGCGTACGTCGGCAGCGTGTAGATCGTGCGGCAGCGGGTGAGGCGCAGGTTGTCGTAGTCCCGGTCGAACAGGTTGATCAGCGCCCGCCGGACCTGCTGGAACTGCTTGCTCTCCACGGCGCGGTTGTGGCCCAGGGAGTCGACGATCACCACCAGGCCCTTTCAGGATGTCGGATCCCATCACCGGGCCCGCATCTTCTCGGCCAGCTCGGTGACGATCTGGTCCGCCTGGCTGACCAGCTCGGACAGCCGGCCCTCCAGGAGGTCCCGCAGCGCGGCGACGAACGAACGGTCACGGCGCAGCTCGGCCTTGAGGCTGACCTTCGCCTCCAGCAGCGCCGGAAAGCTCAGCTCCGCGCTCGGGTCAGCTCGATCCTGCCGGGCAGCTTCTTCAGCCAGGTGCGCAGCCGGGACCAGCCCGGTGAGTCGCCCGTGCCGTCGGTGTCGATCAGATCGCTCTCGACCGCTTTGTCGGAGATTGCACCGACCAGGAAGAACAGCATGTCCACGATGTTCAGCGGCTCGTGCATGTTGGGGTAGTCCTCGGCGCTGAACATCACCACGGCGAAGCCGCTTCGTTCCAGGTCCTGCTTGAGCCGGAGCAGTTGGACTGTCTTGCCGGAACCGCGCAGCCCGGTGAGGAAGAACGCCTCGCCGGGCGTCGTCCGGGCGACGCTGCGCCCGAGCAGGCGGACGGCGTCCGGCCCGATCACGTCACCGGGCAGCTCCTCCAGTGCGGTACTGCGGGGAGGTCGGCGGCCCGGCGCGCTTGTCGAGCTGTTGGTAGACGTTGGTGAGGAACTCCTCGTCGTCCGGCGTCATGGTGCCCAGCGTAGAGCGGCTGCGGGGTCGGCTCACCCGCATCGGGCCCGCTCACCATGCCTCAGGCTCCTGGTGTGGTCACCTCTGCGCCGTGTGGTGACCTCTTGGGGTCCTTGGACCAACAAGAGGTCACCACAACGCCGAGAGGTGACCACACTGGGTGGGGACGTCAGAAGGTCAGGCTCCAGGTGTCGATGAAGCCGACGTCCTGAGCAGCCACGTCCTGCACCTTGAGCTGCCAGGTGCCGTTGGCGACCTCGCTGGAGGCGTTGACGGTGTACGTCGCGATGTCGGCGCTGTCCGAGCTGCTCAAGCTCTTCAGCCGGTACGTCGAGCCGTCCGGCGCGACCAGGTCGATCACCAGGTCACCCCGCCAGGTGTGCTGGATGTTCACTGACACCGGCAGGGTCGCCGGCGCGTTGCCGCTGACGCCGCTCATCGTGATCGGGCTGAACACCGCCGCCCCGGCGTCCGGGATGGACACGTTAGGTGCCGTTGGTGAACGTCGTGCCTGGCGGGGGTGGCCCGCCGCAGTACTGCGCCTGCTTGCCGATCACCTTGTACGGGCAGTCGGAGTTGTCCAGCAGGTAGAGCACGGCGGCCCGGTTCCGGGAGGTCTGTGCCGAGATCACCTCGTCCGGCGGGTAGAAGCCGCCGCCCGAGCCGGACGGCCCGGGATACATCTCGAAGGTGTAGCTGAAGATGTGCTGGCTTCCCCACAGCCAGTCGTCGATCGTCCCGTCGGCGATGTACAGGTCGCTGGCCTGCTCGGGGGTGTAGCCGTTGCTGGCGGCCATCGCGTTGCCCATGGTGGAGTAGACGGCCTGGTCGTCGGCGGTCAGCCCGGGGTCGGTGTCGTTGAAGGTGTAGCCGTAAGGCCAGAGCACCAGCTGGCTGTAGGTGTGGAAGTCGATGTTGGTGGTGATCTGCTGCTTGCCGCCGACCACCCGGGTCTTCACCCAGCTCGACAGGGCGAGCGTCTCTGGTGCGGAGAACGGCGCCGAGCCCCGGTAGGTCTCGCTCGACGTGCTGCCGGACGATCCGCCGCAGCAGCCCCACTTGTAGCCCCAGTTGCGGTTCAGGTCGGTGCCGACGAAGGACGAGCCGGCGTTCGGCTGGCGGTTCTTGCGCCAGGACCGGTATGCGCCGGTCGCGATGTCGTACTCGCCGCCGTCCGGGTTCAGATCCGGCACGATCCAGATCTCCCGGCTGTTGACCAGGTCGGTGATGTGGGTGTCGCTGCCGTAGAGGTCGAGGAGCTGGTGCAGCAGGTACAGCGCCATCTCCACGGTCAGGTGCTCGCGGGCGTGCTGGTGGTGGGTGAAGAGCACCTCGGGCTCGGCCTCGTCGGTGGCAACGTTGTCGGAGATCTTCACCACGACGATGTTGCGACCCTGGTAGGACTGGCCGATCACGCTCTGCTGCGCGATGGTCGGGTGGGCGGCAACCAGGTTGTTGACCTCCGTGGTCATCTCGGCGTAGTTGTGGTAGTTCGAGTCGGCGGTGGGGAAGTCGTTGGTCCCGACGGTGCCGCTAGGCGCCGGTACGGAGTCCAGGGCGACGGTGAAGCCGAGCTTCTGGATCTTGCGGACCTCCTCGGGGGTGGCGGTGACGTTGATCGCGGCGTCCTCGACGTAGTTGATCGCAGCGCCGGTGCGGGCGATCGCGCTGCGGTCGACGGCCGTCTTCGCGCCGACGACGCGGTAGTCGGCGCTGGTGCGGTCGGGGGACGACGGGGGCAGGCCGCTGGGCGCGGCCAGACCCATGCTGGCGGGGATCAAGAGGCTCATGGCGAGTGCCGTGAGCAGGACGAACAGGCGTCTGCGCTCCACGCTGACCTCCTGCCGGGGCCGGTCCCGGGGATGGACCGGCGGTGAGGGGATGGCATGCCGGTCTGGCACACGTGATATGTACTAAAACGCCCATAACCTTGTCTGTCAACGAACGCCACCTTCGTGACAAGTGGGCCGAGCGGAGGGGCGGGACGGCGGTCAGGGAAGCTCGGCGCGGCGGCGCTGGGGGAACTCGCGTTCGGCGGTGGCGCCGGCCAGCGCGATGGCCTCGTCGTACGCCGTACTGGCCTCGGCGGTCCGGCCGAGCCGGCGGAGCAGGTCGGCCCGCACGGCCGGCAGCAGGTGGTACCGGGCGAGCGGCCCGTCCAGCCCGGCCAGCAGCGCCAGCCCGGCCGCCGGACCGTCCACCTCGGCCACCGCCACGGCCCGGTTGAGCCGGACCACCGGCGAGCCGGTCAGCCGCTCCAGCTCGCCGTACAGCGTGGCGATAGCCAGCCAGTCGGTGTCCTCGGCCCGGCGGGTGGCGGCGTGCTCGGCGGCGATGGCCGCCTGCAGGAGGTACGGCCCCGGCAGGCTGGCCGCGCCGGACGGCCCGCGCGATCAGCCCAGTCGCCTCGGCGATCTCCGCGGCGGGCCAGCGCGACCGGTCCTGGTCGGCAGCAGCACCAGCCGGCCGTCGGCGGCGAAGCGGGCGTCCCGGCGGGAGTGCTGCAGCAGCATCAGGGCCAGCAGCGCCGGCACCTCCGGCTCGTCCGGCATCAGCCCGGCAACGGTCCGGGCCAGCCGGATCGCCTCGGCCGCCAGCTCCCGCCGGATCGGTACGTCGCCCGACGTGACGGCGTACCCCTCGGTGAAGATGAGGTACAGGACGGCGAGCACCCCGGACAGCCGCTCGGGGAGCTCGGTGTCGGCGGGCACCCGGTAGGGGATGCCGGCCGCGGTGATCTTCTTCTTGGCCCGGGTGATCCGGGCCGCCATCGTGGGCTCGGCGACCAGGAAGGCGCGGGCCACCTCGGACGTGGTCAGCCCACCGACGCAGCGCAGGGTCAGCGCCACCCGGGCCTCCGGCGCCAGCGCCGGATGGCAGCAGGTGAACACCGGATGGCAGCAGGTGAACAGCAGCCGCAGCCGCTCGTGGGGGATGGTGGGCATCTCATCCTCCCCGTCGGTCGGCTCGCCGGTCTGGACCGGGTCGGTGATGAGCAGCGGCAGCTTGCGGGCGACCGTGGCCTCCCGGCGCAGCACGTCGATCGCCCGGTTGCGCGCGGTGGTGAGCAGCCACGCCTCCGGGCGGGCTGGCACGCCCTGACCGGCCCAGGCGGACAGCGCGGACACGAACGCCTCGGCCAGGCAGTCCTCGGCCAGGTCCAGGCTGCGGAGCTGGCCGGTGAGCAGGGCGAGCAGGCGCGCCCAGTGGTCCCGGTGCGCCCGCTCGACCGCGGCCGCGACGTCGGCGGTGCCGGTGCCGGTGGCCACGGCGGTCAGGACATGGCGGGACGGATCTCGACGGCGAGGCCGGGCGACCCGGGCACCAGCGTGGCCAGCGCCAGCGCCTCGTCCAGGTCCGCGCAGTCGAGCACGTACAGCCCGGCGAGCTGCTCGCGGGCCTCGGCGAACGGCCCGTCGGTGACCAGCGCGTCCGCGCCCTGCCCGCGCACGATCGCGCCAGCCGAGCTGTTGCCGAGCTGGGCGCTCGCGACGCCCGTCACGCCGGCCTCCTGCATGGCCCCGACGAACGCCTCGTGTGCGGTGTACATTTCCTTGCGTTCGTCCTTGGTCGCGTTGTCCTAGGCGACCTCGTCGGCGTGGATCAGCAACAGGAACTACATGTTCCCCCCTCGGGTTGTCTTTCGCGGGTGACCACAGCGGCTGCGGTCACTGTCATGACGAACGGGACGCCGGCGAATCGACACGGTGTCTCCCGCTGGCACCGCCCCATCCTGCCCGGCCCCCATCCGGCCCGTTCGCAGGCGGGCCCGGTTACGGTGCGGCGGGCCCGGGTGACCGGCCCGGGTGTTGGTCGAGCTCGTGGCGGACGGCGTCCAGGGCACTGGCCGGCTCAACGCCGAGCTGTCGCACCGCGCTGGCGTAGGCACGGGCGGCGTCCGCCAGCCGGCGGCGACGCTCGGCCGCGGGCAGACCCGGCCGGCCGGCGACCACGGTGCCCTGGCCGACCCGGCTCTTCAGGTAGCCCGCTGCCTCCAGCTCGCGATAGGCCCGGGCCACCGTTCCGGCGGCCAGCCCGAGATCCGCGGAGAGCTGCCTGATGCTGGGCAGCCGGGCACTGACCGGCAGCTCGCCAGAGCCGACGAGGGCCGCGACCTGCTGCCGGATCTGCTCATACGGAGGCAGCGGCGAGGCTGGGTCGATCTCGACGATCACGCCGAGACTCGTCGCCTGCGCACCGGCACCGCGAGCGTGCGCATTCCGAACCAGGCGACCACCCCGAGCGCCAGCAGGCCGACCACGAGACTGGCGCGCAGCCAGCCCAGCACCTGGCTGGCCGGAATCTGGTGCACGTCGACCGCGGTGAGCGACTGCATGAGAAAGCACATCACCGCCAGCCCGCCCCCGGACAGAGTCTGCATGGCGTTGGCCCGCAGCGCGTCGTCCGCCCGCCGGACGTCCTCCGCTAGCGCGGGCTGTCGCCGGGACGCGATCCAGCGGCGGGCGCAGACCAGCACCACGGCCAGCAGCACCACGGCCACCGTCGTGCCGACAACCTGCTGGTCGCTCGGCCAGCCACCGTCCCTCGGCGGCCAGGTCAGCCGGGCGGTCAGCAGCAGCGGGGCGAGCACGGCCAGCACGATCGGCCCCAGTCGGGCGGTCGGTGAGACGTAGTCGGCCACCCTGCGGGGCGTGAGGTCGGCCCGGGGCGGGCCGACCGGCTGGAGCGCCCGACCGGTCAGCTCCGCGAGCAGCGCGCCGACCAGGTAGCCCAGCACCGACCAGCTCGGCGGGTTCGCCGGCGGGAGGCCGGCTACGGCGGGCAGTGGTGCCAGCAGCCAGCCGGCCGCGGCGCACCAGCACCGGAACCGGCGGGTGCGGGCCAGGTGCCGCACCAGCATGGGGCCGTTCTCCTCCGTGACCGGGATCTGGTGGGCCACCGCGAAGGACTCCAGCCGGGCCCGCCGAACCGGTGCGCCGCCGGCCACGACCAACACGGCGGGCACCAGAAGGTAGGCCATGGTGTCGAAGAGTGCCAACATCCGTCTCTCCCTTGCCTGTCTCGACAGAATGTATCACCATGTTGATACATTCATACAGTGGACGGCGACGACAGAGACGGCAGAGTGACGGTGGAGTGACGGCAACCGAGCATGGGGGAGCAGCCGTGACGACGGCGAGGGCGGAGCTCGACGACCGGACCTGGGAGCGGGTCAGACCCGCCCGAGGCCGGTCCCGGCTGCCGCTTTTTGGCGGGCTCGCGGTGGTGCTGCTCGTCGGCGGCCTGGGGATCTGGTCCGGGCTGCTGTGGCCTCGCCTGTCGGTGGTTCTGGTCGGCCACGACGTCCAGCGAGGCGCGGGCCGGGTGACCGTCGAGGTGGACCTGCATAACGACGGGTGGGCGCCCATGCCCCTGAGATACCTGCTGTCGGAGCCGGCCGTCGGCGTCACCGCGGTATCGGTCGAGCCCGCCATCGCCGGCCGCCCGGCCTGGCTGGCCGGCGGACCGCTGCCCGGTGGGGCGTCCCGACGGCTGGGGATCGTGTTCTCGCTCGACTGCGGGGCGGCCGGCGGCCCCTGGACGGTGCTGATCACGACGGTCAACCCGCTCGGCGACGTACCGGTCCGGCTATCGGTGGACGATCCGACCGGCTCCCTGGCGGCGGCGGTCCGGACGGCCTGCGCCGGCCGGTAGCCGGCGGCGGCGGGTAGCATCCGGCTTGTCGCGACTGGCGCAACAAAGGTGGAGCCCACCACCGGGGAGCGACGCCACGGCCTGACCTTCACCGCGCGCCTGGGTGCCGGGTCGACGTCCCGCCACCCGCAGTACGACGGAGGTCCGATGCTGTCACCCGCCATCCCGCACCTGGCCCAGACCGACCCGGAGATCGCCCGGCTCATCGAGGCGGAGACCCAGCGCCAGTTCGAGAAGATCCGGCTCATCCCCTCGGAGAACTACGTCTCCGCAGCGGTGCTGGAGGCCACCGGCACGGTGCTGACCAACAAGTACTCCGAGGGCTACCCTGGCCGGCGGTACTACGAGGGTCAGCAGCTCATCGACCCGATCGAGACGCTGGCCGTCGAGCGGGCCCGGGCGCTGTTCGGCGTCGACCATGCCAACGTCCAGCCGTACTCTGGCTCGCCCGCGAACCTGGCAGTCTACCTGGCGTTCCTCCAGCCGGGCGACACGGTCATGGGGATGGCCCTGCCGATGGGCGGGCACCTGACCCACGGCTGGCCGGTGTCGGCCACCGGCCGGTGGTTCCGGTCGGTGCAGTACGGCGTCCGGCGCCAGGACGGCCGGGTCGACTTCGACGAGGTGCGCGACCTGGCCAAGCGGGAGCAGCCGAAGCTGATCTTCTGCGGCGGCACCGCGATCCCGCGCACGATCGAGTTCGGCACCTTCGCCGAGATCGCCCGTGAGGTCGGCGCCGTGCTGGTGGCCGACATCGCGCACATCGCCGGGCTGGTCGCCGGCGGCGCGCACCCGTCGCCGACCGGACACGCCGACGTGATCTCCACGACCACCCACAAGACGCTGCGCGGCCCGCGCGGGGCGATGCTCATGTCGACCGCGGAGCACGCCAAGGCGCTGGACAAGGCGGTCTTCCCCGGCCTGCAGGGCGGCCCGCACAACCACACCACGGCGGCCATCGCGGTGGCGCTGCATGAGGCGGCGACACCGGAGTTCCGCTCGTACGCGGCCGCCGTGGTGGCCAACGCCCAGGCGCTTGCCGCGGGGCTGGCCGAGCGGGGCTACGACCTGGTCTCCGGCGGCACCGACAACCACCTGATCCTGGTCGACCTGACCGGCAAGGGGATCGGCGGCAAGCCAGCGGCCAAGGCCCTGGACAGGGCAGGCATCGAGCTCAACTACAACACTGTGCCGTTCGACACCCGCAAGCCGTTCGACCCCTCGGGCATCCGGATCGGGACCCCGGCGATCACCACCCGCGGCCTCGGCCCCGACCAGATGGGCCAGGTGGCTGGCTGGATCGACGCCGCCATCCAGGCCGGGCAGGCCGACGACGAGGCGGCGCTGGCCCGGATCGCGGGCGAGGTGCGCGAGCTGCTGGCCGGCTACCCGATGCCGGGCTGGGCGCCGACGCCGTAGCGGTCCTCGGCGGTCAGCTCGAAGTACCGGGCGACGTCGTCGTCGCGCAGGTGCCGGAAGCCGGCGCGGGTGAGCACCCGCTGGGAGGCGAGGTTGCCGCGGTCGGTCTCGGCGGTCAGCACGGCGACCTCGGGCTGGTCGAGCGCCCAGCTCCCCAGGGCGGTCAGCGCCTCGGTGGCCAGGCCCCGGCCGTGGGCTGGCGCGGCCAGGCCGTAGCCGATCTCGACCCGGCCGTCCACCGGGGCGCCGTGGAAGCCGATGTCGCCGACCGCCGCGCCGGCCAGCACGATCTGGTATATCCCGAAGCCGGGCCGCCACGCGCCGGCCTCGGCCGAGCTGGTCAGCATGATGGCCGCGATCCGGGTGCCGGCCAGCGGGTAGCCGGCCGACCAGGCGACGCCAGGCACCGGCTGCCGGCCGAGCAGCAGCTCGCCGGCCTGGCCCGGGCTGAGCTCGTACAGCCGCAGCCGCGCCGTCGCCAGCACCACCGGCTCGAACGTCGTCACGTGCTCAGCTCCCGGGTCACAGGCTCAGCTCCAGATCAAGCTCGTCCCGGATCGCGATGCCGTGCTGGCCGGTCGCGGGGATGTCCTTGACCCGGCGGGACTCCTCCACCGCGCCCGGGCGCAGCGCGACCAGCCGGAATCCGCGCCGCTGGTAGAACCGCAGCCCGTCGGTGTTGTCGTTGGTCGTGGTGGCCCGCAGCCGGGTGCGGCCGCGGCGGCGGGCCTCCTCGACGGCGTACGTGACCAGCGCGGTGCCGACCCCCCGCCGGGGCTCGAACGCGTCGAGCGAGCCGAGCTCCATGGTCTGGCCCCACTCCCGGATGGTGAACGCGCCGACGATCCGCCCGCCGGCCACGGCGACCACCGCGGGCAGCGCCGTGAGGTCCCAGGTCTCGCCGTGTCCGACCTGGGTGACGTCACCCCAGGACCGGGCCAGCAGCCGGTGCAGCTCGGGCAGCTCGGCCGCGGTCGGCGGGCGTACGGCGAGTCGGTCCACGGACGCGACTCTGGCCACGTGCGGGGGTCCTGTCGAGCGAAATTCTCGCTCCGAGCAGGTGCGGACCCGGGATACGTGCCTTGGTCCGCACCTGCTCGGCGATGGTTGCGGTGTGACGGCGGTGCGGTGTAGCAGCGGGTCAGGCAAGCATGGTGATCCGGTTCTGCGGGCCTGGCGCGACCGGCTGTGCCGGGCTGCCCAGGTATGCGGTCAGCGCGTCGACGTCGAAGCCCGGTGCGGTGACCCGGTTGGTGCCGGCGGTCAGGTTGGTGAAGCCGTCACCGCCGTTGGCCAGGAAGTCGTTGGTGGTGACCCGGTAGCTGGCGGCCGGGTCGATGGGGGTGCCGTTCAGGGCCAGGTTGGAGACCCGGCTGCCCAGCGGCAGCGTCGTGTTGTAGGAGTACGTCAGGCTTGCCGACACCTGCAGGATCCGGGTGGTGCCCTGCCCGCCGAAGCCGGCGAACTGTTGCTCCAGCACGTTCTTGAGCTGCGCGCCGGTGAAGGTCTGGGTGACCACCAGGTTGTTGAACGGCTGGACCGCGAAGCACTCGCCGTAGGTGACCTGGCCGGGCGCCTCGCCGCCGGGAGAGCTGGCGTAGGTCAGCGAGGTGCGGATGCCGCCGGGATTCATCAGCGCGATCTGCGCCTGCGCGCTGGTTGCGGTGTAGGCGAGCTGGGCGTCGGCGATCACATCGCCCATGGCGCTCTCACCGGCCGGGTTGTTGGTGTTGGTAATGTCGGCGGTGATGGTGCCGACCACCCGGTTCGCGATCGGGAGGATCTTCGCCCGGTACTTGTCGGCGATGGCCTTGGCGGCGTGGTCGACCGTGTCCGGGTTGCGGACGAAGTTGCCGTTGGCGTCCTTCTGCCAGGTGCCGTCGGGGTTGCGGATGCCGTTCTCGACGATCACGTTGTGTGCGCTGATGGTGGCGAACCGGCCGGTCCCGCGGTCCAGCGTGGCGGCGATGTCGGTGACCAGCACGCCGAACGCGCCCGCGCTGGTGACCACCGAGCTCTGCCCGGAGGAGTTCGGCAGGGCGCAGCTGTAGAAGCGGTGCGTATGGCCGGACACCACGACGCCGTACTCCGGCCGCAGCCCAGCCACGATCGGGGTGATGTCACCGGCGAAGCCGGCGCAGCCGTCCACGGTGGGCGGCGGGGTGGTGCCCTGGGAGCCGCCCTGGTGGATCAGCAGCACCAGCGACCTGACCTTGAACACCCGGGTCAGCAGGTCGGCGTAGAAGTTCGCCGTCCTCACCTCGTCGAGGAAGTCGACGGTGGTGACGCCGGCCGGGTTGACGATGGTGGGGGTGCCCTTGAGGGTCAGGCCGACGAAGCCGACCTTGACGCCGTTGACGGTGCGGACCTGGAACGGCGGCAGGATCGGCAGGTGGGTCCGCTTGTCCACCACGTTCGCGGCCAGGTAGGGGAAGTCAGCGCCGGCGTACGGGTCGCCGTCCTGGCAGCCGTCGACCGGGTGGCAGCCACCGCGCTGGATCCGCGTGAGCTCGGCCACGCCCTCGTCGAACTCGTGGTTGCCCACCGAGCTCATGTCCAGGCCGAGCGCGTTCATCAGCTCGATGGTCGGCTCGTCGTGGAACGCCGCGCTGATCAGCGGCGACGCGCCGATCAGGTCGCCGGCCGCGACGGTGAGCGAGTCGGCGCCCTGCTCCGCGGCCTGCCGGCGCAGGGTCTTGACCGTGGTGGCGAGGTACTCCACCCCGCCGGCCGGGTTGCCGGCGACCAGGCCGCCGCTGCCGGTGGGCGGGTCGATGTTGCCGTGGAGGTCGTTGAACGAGAGCAGGTGCACCGCCCGGGTGCGCTGCGTCGAATGGCTGTACGAGACGGTCACCGGGGTCAGCGGTGTCCAGGCCGACGCGGCCGGCGGGGCCGCGCCCGAAGCCGGGCCACCGCGCGCGGCGGCGCCACCGGCGATTGGCGCCAGGGCGATCGCGCCCAGCGCCAGCACCGGTATGGCGAGCCGCCACGCCCCGGACACGCGGCCGCGGCGAGGGGTGTCGGACATGGGATCCCCCACTGGTGAGGTCGGTCGATGACTGGGCCGCATTCTGCTCCGCCCGCGTCGGGTAGGGACTGGTTTCACCCAATGGACCGGTACGGGCCATCTGCCGTCGGGCGGTGCGTCGCCCGGTGGGGTCATCCGCGCAGCCGAAGGCCGCGCGGGGTGGCCCGGAACCCGGCCGCCGCCAGCGCACCGGCCAGCACACCGGTCTCGGCGAGCACCGGGCCGCCGTCCGCCCGCTGCACCGCGATCGAGCCCAGGCTGCCCTCCCGCACGGCCAGCGCGAGCGCGTCGGCCGCCGGTTGGAGCACGTCCGGGTCGTCGCTCCAGGACAGCAGGCTCCGGCCGCCGCGTTCGACATAGAGCACCAGCCGACCGTCCACCAGCACGACCAGCGCGCCGGCCTTGCGCCCCGGCTTGTGCCCGCCACTGGCGGTTGGGCTGGCGGGCGGCCCACTGGTGGGGCGGATAGGGGACGGCTGCTCGGGAGCGGCGGCCGGCCGGTCCGGCCAGGGCAGCGCGGCGCCGTAGGCGTTGGCTGGGTCGGTCGCCGCCAGCACCAGCGCCGGACCGGTACCGGCTGGGCTGGCCTCGGGACGGTCGGCGGCGTACCCGCGCAGCCGGTCCACCGCGCCCGGCGAGGCGAACTGCGCGGCGCCGAGCCCGTCCACGAAGTACCCGCGCCGGCAGGTGCCGGACTCCTCGAACGCCCGCAGCACCGGGTACACCCCAGCGAAGCCGCCCGGCGCACGCTCGGCCAGCACTGCGCCCCGGATGACCACGCCGTGCCGGTCCAGCAGGACCTCGGCCAGGGCGTGCGCCCGCCGGGTCGGGTCCGCCTCCCGTTCTGGCAGCCGCCACCACCGCCCGGCCATCGCCGACGGTCCCGTCCGGCTCGGCAGCGTGGGTCGCGGTGGGCCGTACCGGCCGCGGGGAGCGGCGGGCCGGCGCCGGTGCGTGGTGCGGCCGGCGCCGATTCGGGCCCGCAGCGGCGCAAGCGTGTCGTTGGTGACCAGCCCGCCCCAGACCAGGTCCCATACCGCGCCGGCCAGCGCCTGGTCGTCCGGCGGACCGATGCCCAGCCCGGCTGGGCTGGCTGGGCTGGCTGGGCTGGCCCCCGCGTACACCCGGTCCGACAGCGACCGGAAGAAGTACGCCTGGTCGCCGTCCAGCGCGGCCAGCACCGCCTGGTGCAGCGGGGCCAGCGTGATCTCCTCCGGCGCGGGCAGCACCAGCGGCATGGTCTCGGCCGGAGCCAGCAGCACCCAGCCATCGTTGCCGGGCAGCCCGCCGGCCCCGGCCCATACCACCTCGCCGGCCGCGGTCAGCTCGTCCAGCAGGGCCGGTGCGTAGTCGGCCACCCGGGCCGGCAGGACCAGCGACTCCAGCGCGGAGGCCGGTACCGCTGCCCCCTGCAACTGCTCCACCGCACGCAGCAGGCCGTCCACCCCGCGCCACCGCCGGCCACCCGACCCCGAGCCTGGCCGGCCCGCCGACCCGGCCACTCCCTGCCAGGCCGGCAGGAACCGGGCCAGCACCTCCGGCGGCACCGGCTCCACCTCGCGCCGCAGCCGGGCCAGCGAACGCCGCCGGAGCCGCCGCAGCACCTCCGCGTCGCACCACTCAGGCCCGGACCCGCCGGGCCGGAGCTCGCCCGTCACCACCCGCCCGGCTGCGGCCAGCCGAGCCAGCACGTCGCCGACCACCGCCGGCCCGAGCCCGAGCCGGCGGGCGCAGTCGGCTGGGTGGAACGGCCCGTGGGTGCGGGCATACCGGCCGACCAGGTCGCCGAGCGGGTCGGCCACTGGCTCGGTGAACGCCTCCGGCACACCGACCGGCAGCGCCACCCCGAGCGCGTCCCGGACCCGGCCGGCGTCCTCGATCGCGATCCACCGCTGCTCCCCGGCGATCCGGACCCGCAGCGCCCGGCGGCCCGCCTCCAGCTCGGCCAGAAGGTGCGGGCTCGCGCCGCGGGCCAGCGCCTCCGCCGTAGTCAGGTCGCCGAGGATGCGCAGCGCGTCGTGCAGGCTGTCCAGCGTCGTGACCCGCCGTTCCGCCGTCAGCCAGGCCAGCTCGGCCTCGACCTCGGCCAGCGCGGCCGGGTCCAGCAGCTCTCGCAGCTCGGCCTGGCCCATCAGCTCGGCCAGCAGCGCCGAGTCCAGCGCCAGCGCCTGCGCCCGGCGTTCGGCCAGCGGCGCGTCCCCCTCGTACAGGAACGCCCCGACGTAGCCGAAGAGCAGCGACCGGGCGAACGGCGACGGCTCCGGCGTCTCCACCTCCACCACCCGCACCCGGCGGGCCGCGATGTCGCTCATCAGCGCGACCAGCCCGGGCAGGTCGAACACGTCCTGCAGGCACTCGCGCATCGCCTCGAGGGTGATCGGGAAGCTGGGAAACTGCGCGGCCACCGCGAGGAGCTGGGCGGCTCGCTGCCGCTGCTGCCACAGGGGCGTACGTCGCCGCGGGTCGCGCCGGGGCAGCAGCAGCGCCCGCGCCGCGCACTCCCGGAACCGGGCCGCGAACAGCGCCGACGTTGCCACCCCGTCGGTGACCAGCCCGGCCACCTCCTCGGCGTCGAACACGGCCAGCCCGGCATCCGGCACCGTCTCGGTCTCCGGCAGCCGCAGCACGATGCCGTCGTCGGAGTGCATGGACTGCGCGTCCACGCCGTACCGCTCGCGCAGCCGGGTGGCGATGGCCAGCGCCCACGGCGCGTTCACCGGGGCACCGAACGGCGAGTGCACCACCACCCGCCAGTCGCCCAGCTCGTCGTGGAACCGCTCTACGAGCAGCGTCCGGTCGTCCGGAAGCTGGCCGGTGGCCTGGCGCTGCTCGGCCAGGTAGGCGACCAGGTTGTCGGCGGCCAGCGGGTCCATCCCGGCCGCGTGCGCCCGTTCCCGGGCCGCGGCCGGGGTCATCCCGGCCAGCTCGCGCAGGAAGGCGCCGAGTGCCCGGCCCAGCTCGGCCGGCCGACCCGGCGCGTCGCCCTTCCAGAACGGCATCCGGCCGGGCTCGCCGGGCGCCGGGGAGACCACCACCCGGTCGTGCGTGATGTCCTCGATCCGCCACGAGCTGGAGCCGAGCAGGAACACGTCGCCGACCCGCGACTCGTACACCATCTCCTCGTCCAGCTCACCGACCCGGACCGGCCTGCCCTCCGCGGTGCCGGCAAGGTAGACCCCGAACAACCCGCGGTCCGGGATGGTGCCGCCGCTGGTGACCGCCAGCCGCTGCGCCGCCGGCCGGGGCGAGAGCAGGCCGGTGACCCGGTCCCAGACCAGCCGCGGGCGCAGCTCGGCGAACGCGTCGGACGGGTACCGGCCGGACAACATGTCCAGCACGGCGTCCAGCGCGCTGTCCGGCAGCTCGGCGTACGGCGCGGCCCGGCGGACCAACGCGGCCAGATCGGCGACCCGCCAGCCGTCCATCGCCACCATGGCCACGACCTGCTGGGCCAGCACGTCCAGCGGGTTGCGCGGGTACCGGATGGCCTCGATCGCACCGGCCCGCATCCGCTCGGCCACCACCGCCGACTCCACCAGGTCGCCGCGGTACTTCGGGAAGATCACCCCCCGGCTGGTGGCCCCGACCTGATGCCCGGCCCGGCCGATCCGCTGCAACCCGGCGGCCACCGACGGCGGCGACTCCACCTGCACCACCAGGTCGACCGCGCCCATGTCGATGCCCAGCTCCAGGCTGCTGGTGGCCACCACGGCGGGCAGCCGGCCAGCCTTGAGATCCTCCTCGACCGACAGCCGCTGCTCGCGCGACATCGAGCCGTGGTGGGTCCGGGCCACGACCGCCGGTGCGCCCGGCCCGGACCCGGACCCGCCCATGAGCTGGGCCGGCACAGTCTCCGCCGCGAGCGCCTCGCCGTGCCGCCGTTCGTAGGCCAGCTCGTTGAGACGTGAGGTGAGCCGCTCGGCCAGCCGACGGGAGTTGGCGAACACGATGGTGGAGCGGTGCTCCTCGATCAGGTCCAGCACCCGCTCCTCGACGTGCGGCCAGATCGAGGCCCGCCGTTGTGGGATGGCGTCCCCGTCCAGGTCGCCGGCCGGCCCACCCAGCGTCGGACCACCCAGCGCGGACATGTCCTCGACCGGCACCACGATCCGCAGCTCCACCGTCTTCGCTGACGGCGGCTGCACGGTTGTCACCACCCGTCCACCGGCCAGGAAACGGGCCACCTCCGCCACTGGCCGGACCGTCGCGGACAGCCCGACCCGCTGGGCCGGCCGGGGCAGCAGCGCGTCCAGCCGCTCCAGGGACAGGGCCAGGTGGGCGCCCCGCTTGGTGCCGCACACGGCGTGGATCTCGTCCACGATCACCGTGTCGACCCCGCGCAGCACCTCCCGTGCACCGCTGGTCAGCAGCAGGAACAGCGACTCCGGGGTGGTGATCAGCACGTCTGGCGGGTGCCGGGTGAGGCCGCGCCGTTCGTCCGCCGGAGTGTCACCGGACCGGACCGCGACCTGGATGTCCGGCGTGGGCAGGCCGAGCCGGCGGGCGGCCTGCCGGATGCCGGCCAGCGGGGCTCGCAGGTTCTTCTCCACGTCGACGGCGAGCGCCTTCATCGGGCTGAGGTAGAGCACCCGGCACCGCCGGGCCGGATCGGCCGGGGGTGGCTCGGCGGCCAGCCTGTCCAGCGACCACAGGAACGCGGCCAGCGTCTTGCCCGATCCGGTGGGCGCCACGACGAGGGTGTGCTCGCCGCGGCCGATCGCCGCCCAGGCTGCCCGTTGAGCCGCGGTGGGCCCGGCGAAGGCGGCGGTGAACCATGCGGCGGTGGTGGGGGAGAAGCCAGGCAGGGATCCGGTCACCGGTCCAGTCTGCTCACCGGCACTGACAGTTTCGCCGCCCGATCCCGCGTGTGGTCACCACAACGCCGAGAGGTGACCACAATTTCCGGGGCGACGGGGGTCGCGGTCACGCTGCGCTCTGCCACGATGACCCAGTGCCCCACCGGACCCGTGCCATCCGCATCGCGTTCGTCTGTCTCCTGACCCTGCTTGCCGCCGGCTGCCTGGGCTACGTCGCCCGCAGGTCGCCGGACCGGGCGGCCGGCTGGCTCACGGCCATGGCCGCGGCCGGCCTCGGCGCCCTGTTCAGTGGGTCGGCCGCGCTCTGGTGGGTCGGCCTTTCGACCCGCCGGGCCGCCCACCCGACGACCCAGCCGGGACACCTCGACGGCCAGCCCGGCCTCGGCTACCCGTACGCCGTCGTACCGCCCGGGCCTGGCCTGTCGCCGGACCGCACCCGCCTGCTGCCCGTCCTGCCCGGGCCGAACGACCCGCCCGTCGGGCGGGTCATACCACCCGGCCGCTGAACGCGGCGAGCTGGTCCAGGGCAGAGGCACCGGCGGGCGGCTCGGTCGGCGGCTGGAACCCTGAGCCAGGGGGTCGCTCGGTCGGCATGTTCCGCGTGACGAAGCCGGCTGCCGCGGCGACGGCCGCATCGTCGTAGCCCGGCTGCTGGCCGATGGTCCGGGCCACGTCCCAGCCGTGCAGCAGGATCTCGGCGAGCTGCCAGGCCAGCACCGTCGCCGCCGGGGTCGGCTGGCCGAACATGGTGATCTCCGACTCCAGCCGACCGGGCTGGTGCCAGGCCGCGCGGAGCGCCGCGGCCGACTCGTGGTACGCCGCGACCGGATCGGCGGCGACCTCGGGCTCGGCCTGGAAGTCCATCGGCAGCCCGTCGAGCTGTCGGGTGAACTGCCGGAGGCTCGTCGTCAGATGGGCCAGCAGCCGGCCCAGGTCCCACCCGGTGCACGGGCTCGGCCGGCTGAGCTGGTCGGCCGTGACCGCGGCCACCAGCCGGCCGGTCTCGTCCAGCGCCTCGTCATACAGCGTGATCTCGTCCAGCGTCGTCTCGTCCATGCCGCGAACCGTAGCGCCGGCCGCCGACACTTTCCTGGGTGAGCACCGCCTCCTGGTGAGCACCGCCTGTTGAACACCGGCGTCCTGGTGAGCACTAGCCTTGGCCTGTGCGACTGACCGAGTTCTGGGAGCGGATGCGGGCACAGTTTGGCGCGGCGTACGCCGAGTCGCTGGCCAAGGACCAGGTGCTGGCGCAGCTTGGCGGGCGGACCGTGACGGAGGCGCTGGAGGCGGGTGAGCCGGCCCGCGTGGTCTGGTGGGCGGTGTGCGAGGCCTTTGACGTGCCGGCTCGAAGCCGCTGACGGCGTGTCGCGATAACTTCGAACAGGTGTTCGGTAGCCTGTCCACACCCGCCGTGGTTTTCCACCGCTGGCCGCGCTACCGAGTTTTTGTCGGTGGTCCGGCCTAGCGTTCAGGGCACTACCGCAGACCGCAGACCCCACGAGGTGGAGATATGCCAGCACTGGACCGCGACAAGGCGCTCGAGGTCGCGCTCGCCCAGATCGAGAAGGCGCACGGCAAGGGCTCGGTGATGCGGCTGGGCGACGACTCGCGCCAGCCCGTCCAGGTGATCCCGACCGGCTCGATCTCTCTCGACGTCGCCCTCGGGATCGGTGGCCTGCCCCGTGGCCGGATCGTGGAGATCTACGGTCCGGAGTCCTCCGGCAAGACCACCGTCGCGCTGCACGCCGTGGCGCAGGCGCAGGCTGCCGGCGGCATCGCGGCGTTCATCGACGCCGAGCACGCGCTTGACCCGGAGTACGCCAAGGCGCTCGGGGTGGACACTGACGCGCTGCTTGTCTCCCAACCGGACACTGGCGAGCAGGCGCTGGAGATCGCCGACATGCTGATCCGGTCCGGCGCGCTGGACGTGATCGTGATCGACTCGGTGGCCGCGCTGGTGCCCCGTGCCGAGATCGAGGGCGAGATGGGCGACAACCACGTCGGCCTGCAGGCCAGGCTGATGAGCCAGGCGCTACGCAAGATCACCGCCGCGCTCAACAACGCCGGCACCACCGCCATCTTCATCAACCAGCTCCGCGAGAAGATCGGCGTGATGTTCGGCTGCCTGTCCTACGGCACCCGGGTCACCCTGGCCGACGGCTCACAGGAGAAGATCGGCAAGATTGTCAGCCAGCGGTTGCCGGTCGAGGTGCTCTCCTACGACCCCGAGCAGGGCAGGATCGTCCCAAAGAAGGTCGTCAACTGGTTCGACAACGGCGTGACCGAGGAGTTCCTCCAGCTCACCGTGACCCGGCCGGGGGGTAACGGTCGTGCTCAGCTCGGCCTGACCGGCAACCATCTGGTCCGCACGCCAGGCGGTTGGCGGAAGGCCGGCGAGCTGCTGCCCGGTGACCGGGTCATGCTCTCCCAGACCCACCGGCTGAGCCCGCAGCAGTGGCAGGTGGTCCTCGGTGGGCTGATGGGGGAGGCGGCGCTGTCCCCGAGCCGTGCCCCGGGCAGCCTGGGCACCCGGTTCCGGCTGGGCCACGGCGCCCGCCAGGCCGAGTACCTGGACTGGAAGGCGTCGCTGTTCGGCAACATCGAGCAGATCCGCAGCTCGTCCGCCAAGGGTGCGGTATGCGTCGACCTGCCGCTCCCGGAGCTGGCCGAGCTGCGGGAGGCCGTCTACATCGGCGGTGCCAAGGTGCTCTCGTGGGAGTACCTCAAAGCGCTCACCCCCCTGTCGCTGGCCATCTGGTACGCCGATGCCGGGTCGTTCACCGTCCGGGCCCGCAACGGCGACGTTCGCAGCGAGATCCGCGTGCAGGCGCTCAGCGAGGGCTCCCGGGAACGTCTGGTCGAGCACCTGGTCGGGCAGTTCGACCTGCGCCCGACCCTGGTGGTCAAGGGTGTCCGGCGGCAGGCGTTCCTGGTCTTCGCCAAGGATGAGGCGGCGAAGCTGCACGAGCTCGTCGCGCCGTACGTCCCTGGTTGCATGCAGCACACGCTGCTGGAGCGGTTTCGCGGCCGGTGCGCGGTCCGGCCCGAGCTCACCGATCCGGTCCTGCTGCCGGTGCCGGCCGTGGTGCGCGATGTCCGGGTCAAGCCCAGGACCCAGTTGATGCACCGCTATGACATCGAGGTGGAGGGCTCGCACAACTACCTGGCCGACGGCGTGGTCGTGCACAACTCGCCGGAGACGACCACCGGTGGCAAGGCGCTGAAGTTCTACGCCTCGGTCCGGCTCGACGTCCGCCGGATCGAGACGCTGAAGGACGGCGGTGACGCGGTGGGCAACCGCACTCGCGTCAAGGTGGTGAAGAACAAGATGGCCCCACCGTTCAAGCAGGCGGAGTTCGACATCATCTACGGGCGCGGTATCAGCCGTGAGGGCTCGTTGATCGACATGGGGGTGGAGCACGGCTTCATCCGCAAGTCCGGCGCCTGGTACACCTACGAAGGCGACCAGCTCGGGCAGGGCAAGGAGAACGCCCGGCAGTTCATGCGGGACAACCCCGACCTTGCCGACGAGATCGAGAAGAAGATCAAGGAGAAGCTCGGCGTCGGGCCGCGGCTGGACTCCGGCGATGCCGGGGTGCCGGTCGACTTCTGATCCGAGCCCACCCGATGGCGTACGACGAGACCGGCGCGCTGCGGGGCCGGTGTGCACCGGCTCCGCAGCCGCCCGACCATCCAGAGGACTCATCGGGCGACCCCGAGTCGGTGGCTCGCGAGATCTGCTTGACGTTGCTCGCCAGCCGTGCTCGCACCCGGGCCGAGCTGGCTACCTCGCTGGCCCGGCGGGGTGTTCCGGAGGAGGCGGTCGACCGGGTGCTCTCCCGGTTCGCCGAGGTTGGGCTGGTCGACGACCGGGCGTTCGCCGAGGCGTTCGTCGCCTCGCGCCATGCTGGGCAGGGGCTGGCCAGGCGAGCCCTGGCCACGGAGCTTCGGCACCGCGGGGTGGATCCGGGGACGGCCGCAACGGCGTTGGACCGGCTGGACGAGCAGGCTGAGCTGGCCACGGCCCGGGCGCTGGTACGACGCCGGTCCGGGGTCGACCAGGGCCAGGAGACGAGGGTGTGGACGCGTCGTGCAGTGGGGATGCTCGTCCGAAAGGGCTACTCGCCCGGTATGGCGTACCAGGCGGTCCGCGCTGAGCTGGCCGCTGAGGGCGTGGAGGTGACCGACGAGATGTACGTTGACACGGAGGGCTGGGACCCAGTTGATGTTGAGACCGAGTGACGCTGGACCGTCGGTGAGGGGTCGCTTGACCGGCGTATCGCTACGCCCGTAGCCTCGGATTCACGAGGAGTCAACCTAGGCTTAGTAGCGCACAACGGCTGCGGATAGATCAACCGAACACCCTCCACAGGCTCCGGCGCTCGTCGCGCGGGGCTTCGATACCGTCGCCTCTCGTCGGTACTGTGGTATCTCGATGGGATAGTGGCATCTCGACCACCGTCCTGGGCGGGTGGTTGTGCTCCCTGCTTTCCCCCGGCAGGGCTGCTCCGGGTGGCGTGCCCGGCGTCGGCGTGTTCGGTGTCAACGTGCTGCTGGTCGTGATGCCGCCGCGCTGTAGGGCCTCCTCGCCCACCGCCGTAGTCGGGCGGTCTGAAGGGATGGAGGTGCACAGGTGCGGGATGTGGTGATCACGCTGCTTATCCTGGTCGTCATCGGCCTGGTAGCTGCCGTGTGGCGGCTCACGGTCCGGTCCCGCCCAGGCAGCGCAGCGCCAGCCGCCCGCACGGCCGGTGGCGCTGTTACGGCCGGTCCGGTCGCCGCCGGGCACACTGGGCAAACTGGGCACAGCGATCCCATGATGGACGTCACGACGTCCGAACTTTTCCAGCCTGAGCTGACCGGGCCTGAGGAGCCAGGCTTCGCTCATGACGAGCTCCGCGCCCGGGTTCGCGCCGAGATCGAGCGAGAGCTGTCCGAGGACCGGTTGCAGGCTGTCCAGGCCGCCGCGGCGGTCCGGTCCGAGGCCGAGACGCTCGCCGCCTTCACCCGCAGCATGGCCGAGGCCGAGGCCGACACGCTGCGCCGGACCACCCAGACGGAGATGGACAACACCCGCCGGGCGGTCGAGGCGGAGGTGGAGAACTCCCGGCGCCAGGCCGCGCTGGAGGTCTCCACCCTGGTCTTGGACGCCCGCCGGCAGGCCGAGCGGGAGTCTGGCGAGATCACCGAGCGGGCGCGGGCGCTCAAGGCCGACGTGGAACGCCGCGAGGAGCGGCTGGCCGAGCGGGAGCAGCGGCTGGACGAGACGCACCGCCGGATCGAGCAGCGAGAGCGGGACCAGGCCGCCGCCGACCTGGCGCTGGACGCCAGGGAGGCCGAGATCACCGCCCGGCAGGCGCAGATCCAGGCCGAGCTGGAGCGGGTTGCCGGGCTGACCGCGGGCGATGCCAAGGCCGAGCTGCTGGCCTCGATCGAGTCGCAGTGCCGGCGGGACGCCGCGATCATCGTCCGTGACATCGAGGCCGAGGCGAGGCAGACCGGTGAGCTGCGGGCCCGCACCGTCATCGTCGACGCGATCCAGCGGGTGGCCAGCGAGCAGACCGCGGAGAGTGTGGTCAGCGTGCTGCATCTGCCGGGCGATGAGATGAAGGGCCGGATCATCGGCCGCGAGGGCCGCAACATCCGGGCGTTCGAGTCGGTCACCGGCGTCAACCTGATCATCGACGACACGCCCGAGGCCGTGCTGCTGTCGTGCTTCGACCCGGTCCGCCGGGAGGTCGGCCGGCTCACCCTGGAGAAGCTGGTGCTGGACGGCCGGATCCACCCGCAGCGGATCGAGGAGATCTACGAGCGCAGCCGGGAGGAGGTTGAGCAACTGTGTGTCAAGTCCGGCGAGGACGCGCTGGTCGAGGTCGGTATCACCGACATGCACCCGGAGCTGGTCAAGCTGCTCGGCCGGCTGCGGTACCGCACGTCATACGGCCAGAACGTGCTCAAGCACCTGGTTGAGACCGCGCACATCGCCGGCATCATGGCCGCCGAGCTGCGGATGGACGGCCGGGTGCTCAAGCGCTCGGCCTTCCTGCACGACATCGGCAAGGCGCTGACCCACGAGGTCGAAGGCAGCCACGCGCTGATTGGCGCCGACGTGGCCCGCAGGTACGGCGAGGTGGACGAGGTGGTGCACGCGATCGAGGCGCACCACAACGAGGTGCCGCCGCAGACCATTGAGGCGGTGCTGACCCAGGCGTCGGACTCCTGCTCCGGCGGCCGGCCGGGAGCTCGGCGAGAGAGCCTGGAGTCCTACGTCAAGCGGCTGGAGCGGATCGAGGAGATCGCCGCCGGCAAGCCCGGCGTGGACCGGGTTTTCGCCATGCAGGCCGGTCGCGAGGTGCGGGTCATCGTGCAGCCGGAGCAGGTCGACGATGTGACCGCGCACCTGCTGGCCCGTGAGGTGGCCAAGCAGATCGAGGACGAGCTGACCTACCCCGGCCAGATCAGGGTCACCGTGGTGCGCGAGTCGCGGGCCACCGAGATCGCCCGGTGAGCCAGCCCAACCCAGCGCGGCGGTCCCGCCAGAGCGAGCGGACGACGCCGACCCGCCACATCGTCTGGGACTGGAACGGCACCCTGCTGGACGACAACCACGCCGTCGTCGCCGCGGTGAACGCCGTCTGCGCCGCCTACGGCCGGGCACAGGTGACCCTGGAGGAGTGGCGGGTGATCTTCTTCCGGCCGCTGGACGTCTGTTATGAACGGCTGCTCGGCCGCCGGCTCAGCACGACCGACTGGGCGCGGCTTGACCAGATTTACCACGACGCCTACGCCGAGCTGGTGCCCACAGTGCGGCTCGCCGCTGACGCCGCGGCGGCGTTGACCGGCTGGCGGGCCGGCGGCGGCACCCAGTCGCTGCTGTCGATGTGGTTCCACGACGACCTGGTCGCCTTGGTGAGCGACCTTGGCCTAGCCGGGTACTTCGCCCGGGTCGACGGGCTGCGGCAGGCCACCGGCGTCGGCTCGAAGGCTGCCCACCTGGGCACCCACCTCGACGCGCTCGGCCTCGACCCGGCGGAGGTGACGCTGATCGGCGACGTGGTGGACGACGCGACGGCCGCCGCCTCGGTCGGCGCAGGCTGCGTGCTGCTCTCGACGGGTATCACCACCCGGGCGGCGCTGGCCGAGGCCGGCGTACCAGTAGTGGACTCCATCACCGCCGCGCTGGCCCTGGCCGCCCCCGACCCCCACCTGCCGCGACGATCCAGCGAAACACGCCAGCGTGTGGGACTGGATCGTCGCGACCACCAGCAGCGACAGCGCTAGCCGGCTCTGCCCATGGTGCTGGCGATGACGGCGTCCTGTGCGGCCACGGTCGCGCGGCTGAGCCTGCCCGGGGCGAAGCGCCGCTCCAGCAGGCGGGCGAGCTGCCCGAGCGCAAGGTTGACCACGATGTACACCGCGCCCACCACGATGGCCGCCTGCACCAGGTTGCTGAAGTTGGCGCTGATGACGTTGACCTGGGCGAGCAGCTCGGGATAGGCGATGATGTAGCCCAGCGCGGTGTCCTTCACCAGCACCACAAGCTGGCTGACGATCACCGGCAGCATCGCCCGGGCCGCCTGCGGCACCAGGATCAGCCGCATCACCTGGCCCTTGCGCAGGCCGACCGCGTACGCCGCCTCGGTCTGGCCGCGGGGCAGCGCGAGGATGCCCGCCCGGAACGCCTCGGCCAGCACTGAACCGTTGTACAGCGTCAGGCCGAACACCACCGCCCACAGCGCCGGCACGTCCCGGTGGAGCACGAACGGTGCGCCGTAGGAGGCGAAGAAGATCAGGATCAGCAGCGGGATGCCGCGGAAGAACTCCACCACGACCCCGCTCGGCCAGCGCAGCCACCGGTGCGCGGACAGCCGGCCAACGGCGAAGATCACCCCGAAGGCCAGCGCCAGCACGATCGCGATCCCGGCCGCGGTCAACGCGCTGCGCAGACCGGGCAGGATGAACGTCGTCCAGGTGCTCGCCTGGACGAACGGCTTCCACTTGGCGCCGTCCCACTGGCCGTGGGCGTCGAACCTGGAGTACACCAGCCAGGCCAGCCCGGCCACCAACAGCAGGCCGACGACTGACAGCACCCGGTTGCGGGCCCGGGCCCGTGGCCCCGGGACGTCGTACAGGACTGAGCCTCTCATCGCAGCACCGCGACCTTCCGGGCCAGCCAGCCGAAGAAGTAGCCCGTCGGCAGCGTGAGCACCAGGAACCCGAGAGCGAAGCCGAGGAAGATCGCGATCACCTGGTCGCCGTTGTCGTTGATCAGATCCCGCATCGTGCTGGCGGTCTCGGCCACGCCGATCGTGCCGGCGATCGTCGCGTTCTTGGTGAGCGCGATCAGCACGCTGGCCAGCGGGGTGATCACCGACCGCAGCGCCTGCGGCAGGATGATCAGCCGCAGGTTCTGGCCGAAGGTTAACCCGATCGAGCGGGCCGCCTCGGCCTGGCCGACCGGAATGGTCTGGATGCCCGCGCGCAGTGCCTCACAGACGAACGATGCCGTGTAGACCGACAGGCCGATCACGGACAGCCAGTAGTTGTTCCGGTTAAGGTCGTCCGAGATTCGCACGCCCAGGTTGGTGAACAGCCCGAAGTAGCAGAAGAAGATCACCAGGGTGAGCGGGGTGTTGCGGAAGACGTTCACGTAGCCGGTCCCGAACACCCGCAGCACCGGCACCGGCGAGACCCGCATCGCCGCCAGCAGGGTGCCGATCACCAGCGCGAACAGCCCCGACACCGCGGTCAGCTTGATGATCAGCAGGAACGCCGAGAGCACGGCGTCCCGGTTGTCGAGCAGTGCCTGCATGTCCGCGCCCTGTCGTCAGTCGTCATTCCCGGCTTGGAAGGTGTCCGGCGGTGCCGCCGGGGGGGCCGGGTTGCCCGTCACCCGCCCCGGCGGTGCCGCCGCACAGCTCAGTACCGCGCCAGCCAGCCGGTACCGCGCCAGTCAGTACCGCGCCAGCGTCGGCGGCTTCGGGGTCGGCGTACCGCCCTTGCCGAGGGTGTTGACCCACGCCGTCGCATAGCTGCCGTCGGTGAAGATCTTCTGCAGCGCGTCGTTGACCGCATCCCGACCCTTCTTGTCGTTCAGCGCCAGGCCGATGCCGTACGGCTCGGTGCTGAACGTCTTGCCGACCACCTTCAGCTCGCCGGGGTGCTGCGCGGCGTAGCCGGCCAGGATGATGTCGTCAGTGGTCACCGCGTCGACGTTCCCGCCCAGGAGCGCCGCGACGCACTTGGAGTAGCTGTCGAACTTCTGCAGCTTGGCCTTGGGGTAGTCGGTCTCGATCCGCTTGGCCGGGGTGGAGCCGGACACCGAGCAGACCGTCTTGCCGTCCAGCGACTGCGGCCCCGTGATCGCGGTGTTGTCCGCCTTGACCAGCAGGTCCTGGCCGGCGACGTAGTACGGCCCGGCGAAGGAGACCTTCTTCTTGCGGTCGTCGGTGATCGTGTACGACGCCACCACCATGTCGACCTTGCCCTGCTGCAGGAACGGCTCTCGGTTGGCCGACACCGTGGTGACGAACTCGATGTTGCCCTCGTCCACCCCGAGCTGCTTGGCCACCAGCTTGGCGATCTCGATGTCGAACCCGGCGTACCTGCCGTCGGTGCCCTTGAAGCCGAGGCCCGGCTGGTCCTCCTTGACGCCGATCTTCAGTGACTTCTTGCCGACGATGGTGCTCTCGGTGCCCTTGCTCCCGCAGGCGGCGACCAGCGTCAGCGTGGCAGCCAACGCGGCGACAAGTGCGAGACGTCGACGGAATCTCATTGCGGCCCTTTCTCGGTATCACGGAAACCCGGCACTTGCGGAAACCCGGTGCTGATGGAGCCGTGCTGGCAAGCCCGCACGCACCGAAACCCGGTGAGGGATGCCACCTCAGTGGGTGAGGATCTTGGACAGGAAGTCTCTGGCCCGCTCGCTGCGCGGCCGGGCGAAGAACTCCTCCGGCTGGCTCTGCTCGACGACCTGCCCGTCGGCCATGAAGACGACCCGGTTGGCCGCACGGCGGGCGAAGCCCATCTCGTGGGTGACCACCACCATGGTCATCCCCTCCTGGGCCAGCCCGATCATCACCTCGAGCACCTCGTTGATCATCTCCGGGTCGAGCGCGGAGGTGGGCTCGTCGAAGAGGATCACCTTCGGGTCCATCGCCAGCGCCCGGGCGATCGCAGCCCGCTGCTGCTGGCCGCCGGAGAGCTGTGCCGGCAGCTTGTGGGCCTGGTTCGCGATGCCGACCCGGTCCAGCAGCGACATCGCCTTCCGCTCGGCCTCAGCCCGGCCGAGCCTGCGCACCTTGACCGGGCCGAGCGTGACGTTCTGCAGGATCGTCTTGTGCGCGAAAAGGTTGAACGACTGGAACACCATGCCGACGTCCGCCCGCAGCCGGGCCAGCGCGCGACCCTCGGCCGGCAGCGCCCTGCCGTCGAGCAGGATCCGCCCCGAGTCGATCGTCTCCAGCCGGTTGATCGTGCGGCACAGCGTGGACTTGCCCGACCCGGACGGGCCGATCACCACGATGACCTCGCCCCGCCCGACGGTCAGGTCGATGTCGCGCAGCACGTGCAGCGCGCCGAAGTGCTTGTTGACGTTCTCGAGCAGCACGAGCGGAGCCGTGCCGCCCGCAGGGCCAGCCGCCCCGTCGCCGGTCACCCTCATGTGCGGCAGCGTAGGCCACGCCACAGACAGAAAGCCGGAAACGGCCCGTGTCCCATCGATCTTGTGCCGAACCGCCCGGGCTGGCGCCCGGCCTCGGCGAGGGTCCGCGTATCCTCGTTCGCCAAGATGAGCGCGCGCAGCTACCAGGTCCGCACCTACGGGTGCCAGATGAACGTCCATGACTCCGAGCGCCTGTCCGGCCTGCTGGAGGAGGCGGGCTACGTCCGCGCGGCCGACGGTGCCACCCCGGACGTCGTCGTGCTCAACACCTGCGCCGTCCGGGAGAACGCCGACAACCGGCTGTACGGCAACCTCGGCCACCTGAGGCCGGTCAAGCAGGCCAACCCGGGCATGCAGATCGCGGTTGGCGGCTGCCTGGCGCAGAAGGACCGTGGCGAGATCGTGGCCCGGGCGCCATGGGTGGACGTGGTCTTCGGCACCCACAACATCGGCTCGCTGCCGGTGCTCCTGGAGCGTGCCCGGCATAACGCTGAGGCACAGATGGAGATCAGGGAGGCGCTGGAGGTCTTCCCGTCCGCTTTGCCGGCCCGGCGCGAGTCGACGTACGCCGGCTGGGTGTCGATCTCGGTCGGGTGCAACAACACCTGCACGTTCTGCATCGTGCCCGCGCTGCGCGGCCGGGAGAGGGACCGGCGGCCGGGCGAGATCCTGGCCGAGGTGCGGGCGCTGGTGGCCGACGGGGTAAGCGAGGTCACCCTGCTCGGGCAGAACGTCAACTCCTACGGCGTCGAGCTCGGCGACCGGTACGCGTTCGGTAAGCTGCTGCGGGCCTGCGGGGAGGTGGCCGGGCTAGAGCGGGTGCGGTTCACCTCGCCGCATCCGGCGTTCTTCACCGACGACGTGATCGCCGCGATGGCCGGGACGCCGAACGTCTGCCACCAGCTCCACATGCCGCTGCAGTCCGGCTCGGACCGGATCCTGCGCGCAATGCGCCGGTCGTACCGGTCGGCCCGGTATCTGTCTATTGTGGACACCGTGCGGGCCGCGATGCCGGACGTGGCCATCACCACCGACATCATCGTCGGCTTCCCGGGCGAGACCGAGGCGGACTTCGCGGCCACCCTGGAGGTGGTCCGGGCGGCGCGGTTCGCCGGGGCATTCACCTTCCAGTACTCGCCCCGCGCCGGCACCCCGGCCGCCAGCCTGCCGCCGTTGCCGAAGGCCGTCGTGCAGGCGCGGTACGAGCGGCTGGCCGCGCTGGTGGAGGAGACCTCGTGGACGCAGAGCCGCGCTCTGGTCGGGCGGACCGTCGAGGTGCTGGTCGCGGTGGGGGAGGGTCGCAAGGACGCCGGCACCCGGCGGATGACCGGCCGTGCCCGCGACGGCCGGCTGGTCCACTTCGCCGGAAGCCCGGAGGTTCGGCCCGGCGACGTGGTACACACCGTGATCACCTACGCCGCGCCGCACCATCTGGTGGCCGACCGGCCCCTGCTGGCGCATCGCCGGACCCGGGCCGGCGACAACTGGGCGGCCGCCGTGGCACCCCGGCCCCCCGGCGTGCTGCTCGGCATGCCGACCGTAGGCGCCCCCGCTAGCTGACCTCCGCCGCAACCGGTGCGCGGACAGAAAGCGCAGTGGGACCACGCGATCTGTCCACTCACGCGATCTGTCCACTCACGCGGCCGAAAGCCGATCGAGGGTGGACCGGACCACGGCCACCACGTGGTCCGGCCGCTCGGTCAGGTCCGCCCAGGTGAAGCGCAGCACCGTCCACCCCGCGGTGACCAGCTCGTTCTGGCGGGTGCGGTCGCGCTGGAACCGGGCCGGGTCCACATGCCAGACCAGGCCGTCGACCTCGATCGCCAGCCGGGTCGTGGGGAACGCGACATCCAGCACCACCGACTGGCCGCCGAGGCGTACCGGATAGTTCGGTAGCCAGCCGATCAGCCCAGCCGAGCGGAGCAGCCGGTGCAACACCCGCTCGGCTTCGGAGGCTGCGCCGTCTGACGCCCGTCGCAACAGTCGCCGGAGCCGCGCATTGCCCAGCCGCTTGGGCGACCCAGCCAGCCGGTGGCTGGCGTCCGCGGGGGCCAAGCCGCACCCGGTGCACCATGATCGGCCCGCCCGGACGGGGCCGGGCCTCGGGCGGCACCGTCACGTGCGGCGGATGCCCGTTCACCGGGAGCCGCCATAATGCCGCGGCGGACAGGTGGCTCAGCACCGCTCGCGGGCCGCAGGCAAGGTACGCCGCCCACCGCCACGCCGGCTCGGTCATCGGCGTGGCCCCGGCCGAGAAGACGCCGTTGGCCTGGCAGCACCAGGCGCCGTCAGCGACCCTGGAGCGGACCTGCCAGGCTGAGTACCCGGCCGCGTACGCCTGCTGGAGGGAGAAGAGGCCGTGCTGCCGCCGGGCGAGCCGGACCAGCTCAGGTTTCATGCACGCCAGCCTGCCGGAACGACGGCGGCGGCCGGTTCGACCGTCCACAGGCACCGTGAGTGGACCGAAAGCGCAGTGGGACCACGCGATCTGCCCACGGACGGAGAGACGTACGTCAGCTCCCGGCGGAGCGCTCGGCCTCGGCCAGCCACTCGCGGCGGGCGGCCAGGTTGGCCTCGGCGTCGGCGATCCGTTTCGGGTCGCCGTTGGCCTGGGCCTTGGCGAGCTGGGTCTCGGCCTTGGCGACGGCGTCGCGGAGCTGCATGAGCACGGGGTTGCTGGTCACCGAGGCCCGTCGCCACTGTGCGTCCACGGCCTCCCGGATCCGCTGCTCGGCGGCCCGCATCCGGGTGTCCAGCCCCCGCATCGCCTCCCGTGGCACGTGCCCGATCCGGTCGTAGGCGTCCTGCAGCTCACGCAGCCGGGCCTGCGCGGCCTTGACGTCGGACAGGTCGACCGCCTCGGCCTCGGCGATCACCGCCTCCTTGCGCTGGAGGTTGTCGTGCTGCTCGGCGGACCGCTCGCCGTACACCTCCGACCGCCGCGCGAAGAACCGGTCCTGCGCCGCCCGGAACTTCTGCCAGAGCTGCTCCTCGGCGTCCTTGGTGGCCCGCCCGGCCGCCTTCCACTCGCCCATGAGCTGCTTGAGCCGGGCCGCGGTCGGGCCCCAGTCGGCGGAGTCGGCCAGCGCCTCGGCCTCGGCGACCAGCTCCTCCTTGCGCACCTTGGCGGCGTGCCGCTGCTTGTCCAGCTCGGCGAAGTGCGAGCCGCGGTGCCGGGTGAAGGTGTCCCTGGCCACCGCGAACCGCTTCCACAGCGTCGCGTCGGTACGCCGGTCCACCCCACGGATGGCCTTCCACTCCTCCACGATGGCCTTGAACCGGTCACCGGTAGCCTTCCAGTGCGTGCTGTCGGCCAGCGACTCGGCCTCGGCCACCAACCGCTCCTTGGCCGCCACCGCCTCCTGCCGGGACCGCGCCCGCGCCGCCGCTGCCTCGTCCGCCTTGGCGTGCGCGGACTCGGTGAGCTTGGCCAGCCGCCGGTCCAGCGCGCCCAGGTCACCGATCACCGCGGCGGTGGCCAGCGACTCGCGCAGCGTGGCCGCGTGCGAGAGCGTGGCAGCGGGATCTCCGGCCCCGCTGGCCAGCCGCTGCTCCAGCAGCTCGACCTCCGTGGCAAGATCCTCATACCGTCGCTCGTAGTGCGCGAGCCCGGCCGCGGGATCCCCGGCCTGCCATGAGCCGATCTGCCGCTCGCCGGACTCGGTCTTCACCCAGACCGTGCCGTCGGCGTCGATCCGACCCCATTCGCTGCTGGTCATGTCCGCATTCTCACAGCAGTGCGGCCCAATGGTCAGCCCGAGGACGGTGGTTCGGCTCAGATAGTCTCGATTAGTGCTTGTGGCCGCTGCGTTCTGTCCACATCCGCCGCTGTTGGTGCCTCGGGTCGCGGCCGGCGCGGCCGGCGAGCTCGACGGGCTGCGGGCTGCCTGCGACGAGGCGGTACGCCGGCTGCTGGCGGCGGAGCCGGAGAGGCTGTACGTGATGGGCGCTGGCGAGCGGGCGCGGTGCCACGGCCCGGGTGACCACGGGTCCTTCGCCGGGTACGGCGTCGACCTCACCGTGCGGCTGGGGCCGGCGCGGCACAGCGGCGCCGACAGCCTGCCGCTGCCGATCACGGTGGGTGTCTGGCTGCTCGGCCGGGCTGGAGATCACCCGCCGGCCGCGGGCGCGCAGGTGGGGCCGGACGGGGCCGCGCCGCCGCTGGATCTGCGCGGCCGGGTGGGGCTGCTCGTCATGGGGGACGGCTCGGCCCGCCGTACCGACACCTCACCGGGCTACGCCGACCCGCGGGCCGCGCCGTTCGACGCCGGTGTGGAGCAGGCGCTCGCGGCCGGCGACCCGGCCGACCTGGCCACGTTGGACCTCGGCCTCGGTGCCGAGCTGCTGGCCGCTGGGGTGCCGGCCTGGCGGGCGGCGGGGGCGCTGCTCGGCGGCGGCAGGTACGCTGCCGAGCTGTTGTACGCCGGGGCGCCGTACGGCGTCGGGTACCTCGTTGCCTCGTGGGTGCCGCGATGAGCCGGGTGGTGGCCGTGGTCGGCCCGACCGCGGCCGGCAAGTCCGAGCTGGCGGTCGAGCTTGCCCGCCGGCTCGACGGCGAGATCGTCAACGCTGACTCGATGCAGCTCTACCGGGGCATGGACGTCGGCACCGCCAAGCTGGCCGAGCCAGCGCGGCGTGGCGTACCCCATCACCTGCTGGACCTCTGGGACGTCACCCAGACGGCCAGCGTGGCGGACTACCAGCGGCTCGCTCGGGCGGCCATCGACGCGATCCTGGCCCGAGGCCGGACGGCGCTGCTGGTCGGCGGGTCCGGGCTGTACGTTCGCGCGGTGCTGGACCCGCTGGAGTTCCCCGGCACCGACCCGGCCATCCGGGCCCGGCTGGAGGGCGAGCTGGCCCACCTTGGCGCTGCGACCCTGCACACTCGGCTGGCCGTGCTGGACCCCGCGGCGGCCGGCGGCATCCTGCCCAGCAACGGCCGGCGGATCGTGCGGGCGCTGGAGGTCGTCGAGCTGACCGGCAGGCCGTACACCGCCACGATGCCGGCCTATGCCGGGCGGGACGACGCCGGGCCGGCCGGTGCTGTGCCGGCCGGTGCCAGGCCGGCGTACCGCGGGTGGAGCGCCGGGTACACGGCGGTACGGCTGGGGCTGGACCGGCCCGACCTGGACGAGCGGATCGGCGCCCGGGTGGACCTGATGTGGAGCCGTGGCCTGGTCGAGGAGGTGCGCACGCTCCTGGCGGCCGGGATCCGGGACGGGCTGACCGCGAGCCGGGCGCTCGGCTACCAGCAGGTGCTGGCCCAGCTTGCCGGACGCTGCACCGAGGCCGAGGCCAGGGCTGAGACATGCCGGGCGACCAGGCGGTTCGCCCGGCGCCAGCGGTCTTGGTTTCGCCGCGACCCCGGGGTGGTCTGGCTGGACGCCGCCGCGCCGGACCTGCTCACCGCCGCGCTCGACCGGCTCGGCGCGGCCGGCTGAGCGTCGCCTCTCCGGGCTCCGCCCACCAGCCGACCCGGACCGGGATCGCCCCCGTCCTTCATCGCCCGGCCCATCCGGACAGGTCGGAGACCTGCGCACCGCCAGCCCCAGCGGTGTGCCACGATCGACCGCGTGGAGCTGCGGTTCGTCAAGGGTCATGGCACGGAGAACGACTTCCTCGTGCTGCCCGACATCGCGGCTGCCGAGCTGACCCCCGAGCTGGTCCGGGCACTGTGCGACCGGCATGCCGGGATCGGCGCGGACGGCGTGCTGCGGGTCGCCCGGGAGGGCGCACGCTGGTTCATGGACTACCGGAACGCTGACGGCACGGTCGCCGAGATGTGCGGCAACGGTGTGCGGGTCTTCGCTCGGTACCTCGTCGACGCGGGCCTGGCTGAGCCGGGCGTCCTGGAGCTGGCCACCCGTGGCGGCGTCAAGCGGGTCAGCGTTCCGGCCAGCGGTGACATCACCGTGGCGATGGGCCAGCCGGAGCTCCTCGACGCCGCGCCCGTGGTGGCCGGTGTCAAGGCCATCGCGGTGGGCATGGGCAACCCGCACGTCGTCGTTTCACTGTCCACAATGGACGAGCTGGCCGCGCTGGACCTGACCCGGCCGCCCGAGGTGGACCCGCCGCTGCCGGCCGGGCAGAACGTCGAGTTCGTCGTGCGCCGCGGCGGGCGGTCGCTCGCGCTGCGGGTGCACGAGCGTGGGGTGGGAGAGACCCGGTCCTGCGGCACCGGGGTCTGTGCGGCGGTCGTCGCCACCGCGTGCGCCGACCCCGGGAGGGCCGAGTGGGGGGCGGAGTGGACGGTCGACGTACCGGGCGGCCGGCTTTCGGTGATGTGGACTGACGACGGTGTCGCGCTGAGCGGTCCGGCCGTCCTGGTCGCGGCCGGGCGGTGGCGGCCTGGGCTGGTGGCCCGGGAGCCGGCGCCTACTCGACGGTGACCGGTTCCAGCTCGACGAGATCGTCATCCCCGTTGTCGTCATCGTCGTCCGGTCGGGTGGGCAGCTCGCGCATCCCGCGCAGCGGCGACCAGAACACCCACCCGAACGCGACCGCTGCCCCGGTCGCCCCCACCCACAGCGTCGGCCGGACCCCGACCACGGATCCGAGCACGCCACCGGCCAGGCCGCCGAGCGGCATGGTGCCCCACACCAGGAACCGGATCGTCGCGTTCATCCGGCCGAGCAGCCGCTCCGGGCACAGGCCCTGCCGGAAGCTGACCTGGGTGATGTTGTAGACCACCGACAGCGCGAACGACGCCGCGAGGCCGAACGCGGCCAGCCAGAGCAGCCAGCCGCGCTGGGCCAGCGGCACGAGCAGCCCGAACGGTCCGGACACCGCGGTGGACAGCCAGATCGTCTGGCCCTGGCCGATCCAGCCTGCCACCGGCTGGCCACCAGCGCGCCGACCAGCCCGCCGACGCTGGCGACGCTGAAGACCAGCCCGATCAGGCCGGCCGACAGGCCGAGGTCGCGGGCCAGCAGCACGAGCAGCATCGCGCCGGACAGGCTGGTGAAGAAGTTGAACGTCGCGGTGCAGCCGCTGATCGCGCGCAGGATTCGGTGGCCGAAGACGAACCGCACGCCCGCGGCGACCTCCCGGCCCAGGTGCCGGTCGGGGGACCGCTCCGGCCGTGGCTCCCGGGCGCGGATCAGCCCGACGCAGCCGGCCGACCACAGGAAGCTCACCGCGTCCACCAGCACGGCGTACGGCGCGGTCAGCGCCTGGACCAGGAGCCCGCCAGCCGTCGGCCCGGCCACCTGGGACACCGACTGGCTGGCCTGCAGTGTCGCGTTTCCCTCGACCAGCCGCTCCCGCCCGACCAGGTGCGGCAGGTAGCTCTGGTACGCCACGTCGAAGAAGACTGTGAGCAGGCCGGTGCCCAGCGCCACGACGTAGAGCTGAGGCAGGCCCAGCACGCCGAACCAGGCGGCCAGCGGTAGCGAGCCGAGCAGCACCGCCCGGCCCAGGTCGGCGGCGACCATCACCTGGCGGCGCCGCATCCGGTCGACCCAGGCGCCGGCCGGCAGCCCGACCAGCAGGAAGGCCAGGAACTCGAACGTCGTCAGCAGGCCGACCTCGAACGGGGTAGCGTGCAGCGTGGTGATCGCGAGCAGCGGCAGGGCCAGCACGGTGACCTGGGTGCCAAGCTGGCTGATCGTGTCGCCCGCCCACAGCAACCGGAAGTCGCGGTGGCGCAACAGTGAACTGGGCACCCGTGCAGCGTGCCCGGACTGGTTGAGCTCTGTCAGTCGGTTTATCCTCACGGCGTAGCGGAGCCCGCACGCAGACCCGACCGGCAAGCCGGCGTTGTGGTCACCTCTCGGCGTTGTGGTGACCTCTCGTTGCTGTGGCGGCGCGTGTGGTCACCTCTCGGCGTTGTGGTGACCTCTCGTTGCTGGGAGACCCCAAGAGGTGACCACACGGGCGGCCAGCCTCTAACTTGCGTGCTCTTGTCGGTGGGCCGTGTCAGGATCGACGCGATGATGACTAAACCCATGTACGACGGCAGACGCCTCGGCGATGGCGGCGGGTTGGAGCTGGAGGAGCGGCAGGCCCTGCGCCGCATCCCCGGTCTGGCCACCGAGCTCGCCGACGTCAGCGAGGTTGAGTACCGCCAGCTCCGGCTGGAGCGGGTCGTCCTGGTCGGCGTCTGGACCGAGGGCACCCTCTCCGCCGCCGAGAACTCGCTGGCTGAGCTGGCCCGGCTCGCCGAGACGGCCGGCTCCGAGGTGCTGGACGGGCTGATCCAGCGCCGCGCCCGACCCGACCCGGCCACCTACATCGGCTCCGGCAAGACCGCCGAGCTGCGCGACATCGTGCTGGCCACCGCGGCCGACACGGTGGTCTGCGACGGCGAGCTGACCCCGGCGCAGCTTCGCACGCTGGAGGAGCGGGTCAAGGTCAAGGTGGTCGACCGGACCATGCTGATTCTGGACATCTTTGCCCAGCACGCCCGCAGCAAGGAGGGCAAGGCCCAGGTCGAGCTGGCCCAGATGCAGTACATGCTGCCCCGGCTGCGTGGCTGGGGCGAGGCGCTGTCCCGGCAGGTCGGTGGGCGAGCCGCGGGTGGCGCGGGCATCGGTGGCCGCGGCCCCGGCGAGACCAAGATTGAGATCGACCGGCGGCGGATCCGGACCCGGATGGCCAAGCTGCGCCGCGAGATCGCGCATATGAAGACCGCCAGGGACACCAAGCGTGAGCAGCGCCGCCGCCGCGCCGTGCCCAGCGTGGTCATCGCCGGCTACACCAACGCCGGCAAGTCCAGCCTGCTCAACCGGCTCACCGGGGCCGGCGTGCTGGTGGAGAACGCGCTGTTCGCCACCCTCGACCCGACGGTGCGGCGCTGCCAGACGGCGGACGGGCGAGTCCATACCCTGGCCGACACCGTCGGCTTTGTCCGTCACCTGCCGCACGACCTGGTCGAGGCGTTCCGGTCCACGCTGGAGGAGGTCGCCGACGCCGACCTGGTACTGCACGTGGTGGACGGCGCCGACGCCGACCCGGAGTCGCAGATCAGCGCCGTCCGGGCCGTGTTCGCCGAGATCGACGCGGCCGGCGTGCCGGAGCTGATCGTCGTCAACAAGGCCGACGCCGCGGACCCGGCCACGCTGGACCGGCTGCGGGCGGCGTTCGGCGAGGCGGTGTTCTGCTCGGCCCGCACCGGCGAGGGGCTGGACAAGCTGCGCGCGGTGATCGCCGACCGGCTGCCCCGGCCGCGCGCCGAGCTCCACCTCCTGGTGCCCTACGACCGCGGCGACCTGGTCGCCCGGGTGCACCGGCACGGCGAGGTCATCGCCTCGGATCACACCGCACATGGCACGGCGCTGCACGTGCGGGTGGATCCCGAGCTGGCGACCGCCCTGATGCCCTACATCGGGCAGCCCTCGGCCGACGTGACCGCGTAGGGTGGAGCCGGTAAGACCCCGTGACAGGAGGATCCGGATGGGCACGCTCAGTATCTGGCACTGGTTGATCGTTGCCATCGTCGTGCTGGCGTTGTTCGGCTACAAGAAGCTGCCGGACGCCGCGCGGTCGGTCGGCCGGTCAATGCGGATCTTCAAGTCGGAGTACCACGAGATGCGGCAGGAGGACGACGTCCGCCGCACCGAGCCGACCCGTCCGGCGGCACCGGCCGCGCCCGGCGTGATTGAGGGCGAGGCGGTACGCCGCGCGGAGCAGACCCGGGACGAGGCGCCCCGGCGCCAGGAGTGACGGCGGTCGCGGCAGAGGCCCCGACACCCGCCCTGGCCGACCGCGACGGCCCTGCCCATCGCGCTGCCGGCGGCCCGCCATGGTTCGTGGTGGTGACCGCGGGCGTGCTGCTCGCCTGGCTCACCGTCGACGTGCTGGTCGGCGGGCCGTGGACGCGGCTGGACCACCAGGTCGCCGGCTGGTCCTGGTCGACCGGCATCCGGCGCGGTTCCTTCGTCCGCAAGCTGGCCATCTACGTCTTCACCCTGCCGGGGCATCCGGCCGCCATCGCGGGGCTGGTGACGCCGTTCGTCGGTGTGCTGGCCTGGGTCCGGCGGAGCTGGCAGCCCGTGCTGCGGGTCGCGGTGGCGGCCGGGCTGCTGGTCGCGGTGGTCATGGCGTTCAAGTACGGCGTGGGCCGCACGGCGCCGAACATCGACCGGGTCCATTTCGATGGTGAGTCCTTTCCTTCTGGGCACGCCGCGCTGGCGGTGGTGATTTGGGGCCTGCTGGCCTGGCTGGCGGTCGACCTTGGGCTGCCGGCGTGGTCACGGTGGGGGCTGCGGGTGCTCGGCTACGCCGCCCCGGTGGTCACCGTGGCCGCGATGCTGCTGCTCGACTACCACTGGCTGACCGACCTGCTGGCCGGGCTGGCGGTAGGGGTGCTGGCACTGCGCGTCATTCACGGGCTCTTCGCTGGCCGGCTGGGAGACTGGGGCGGTGCGGCAGATCAGGGGCGGGGTGACGCTGGCCGGCATCGCGCTGATGCTCTGGCTGGGCTCACCGACGGCCGCCACGGCTGAGGCCACCGCCACGGCTGAGGCCACCGCCCCAGGGCCGGTCGCCGTACGCTGCGTGATCACCGACCCGAGGATCACCGAGTCGTCCGGCCTGGCCGCGGCGGGCGCCCGGCTGTTCACGGTGAACGACGGCGGCAGCGGGCTGGTCGTGTACGTGCTGGACGGCCGGTGCCGGGTGACCGGCGTGATCCGGGCCGGCATCGACCCGTACGACGTGGAGGACCTGGCCCGCTCCGCCGACGGCACGCTGTGGCTCGCCGACCTCGGCGACAACGACCGGCGGCGCCGTACCGTCGCGATCGAGCTGCTGACCGAGTCCGGCGAGGCGACGCTGCACCGGTTCAGCTACCCGGACGGCGCGCACGATGCCGAGGCGCTGCTGCTGGACCGGCAGGGCCGGCCGTTCATCGTCACCAAGGAGGTGTTCGGGCGGAGCGGGGTGTACACCCCGGTGGGCGTGCCGGCCGCTGCGCGGTCGACGCCGCTGCGCAAGGTGGCCACCGTGCGGTTCGGCCCGACCGGCACCCCCGGTGGCCCGGTCGGGACCGTGGGGCAGGTGCTGGTCACCGGTGGTGCGGTGTCCCCGGACGGCACCCGAGTGGTGCTGCGCACCTACACCGACGCCTACCTGTGGCGTGCCGACGACGCGGATGTGGTCAAGGCGCTGCGGGACGGCCGGCCGACCCGGATCCCGCTGCCGCCCACCCGGCAGGGCGAGGCGGTCACGTTCAGCCCGGACGGCCAGCGCCTGTTGACCAGCACCGAGGGGGTGCCGGGGGCGGTGCACGTCATCTCCCTCGGCACGCTGGCGGGCCCGCCGGCTCCGGATGGCACGCCGCCGTCCGGTACGGCGGCCCGCGCCCCATCGCCCGGCCGGAAGGAGCCCAGCACGGGGTGGACGACGTTCGGTGGGCTGGTGCTGGCGGGTGTGCTGGCGACCGTGCTGATGTGGGGCGGCGGCAAGGTCCGCGACCTGGCCCACCGCCGTGGCTGACCGGCGGCCTTGCCCCGCGCCAGCGGATCAGAGCCGGCGTAGCAACGCCACCACCCGGCCGAGCACCGTCGCGTCATCGCCGAGGATCGGCGGGTAGGCCGGGTTCTGCGGGAGCAGCCAGACGTGCCCGTCGCGGCGGCGGAACGTCTTCACGGTCGCCTCGCCGTCGATCATCGCGGCGACGATGTCACCGGTCTCGGCGACGGGCTGCTGGCGGACCACCACCCAGTCACCGTCCGCGATGGCCGCGTCGATCATCGAGTCGCCAGCGACCCGAAGCAGGAACAGGGTGCCCTCCCCGACCAGCTCCCGGGGCAGCGGGAACACGTCCTCCACGGCCTCCTCGGCCAGGATCGGCCGGCCGGCGGCGATCTGGCCGACCACGGGCACGTACGCCGGGACCGGCCGTTCGGCGATCTCCTCGGCCGAGACCGACGGCTCCTCCGGATCGGGCATCCGCACGTCAACGGCGCGCGGCCGGTTGGGGTCGCGGCGCAGGAAGCCCTTCTTCTGCAGGGTGGCGAGCTGGTGCGAGACGCTGGAGGTGGAGGTCAGGCCGACCGCCTCGCCGATCTCGCGCATGCTCGGCGGGTAGCCTCGGCGCTCCACCGAGTCGCGGATCACCTCCAGGATCCGCCGTTGCCGGGCGGTCAGCCCGCTCGCGTCCGGCGGGCCGTCCGGGATCTCCCGTACGGTGCCCGCCGTGCCCGGGCCCGCCGTACCGGCGCTCGTCCTCCCGGCATCTGTCGTGCCAGCCTCTGCCGTACCGGGGTCGTCGGCGTGCGTGCCGTTCGTCCCGGCCTTTCGTCGGCCGCGGCCGGTCCTGTCTGCCCCTGTCGCCACGACGCCTCCTTTGCCCGCCGAGCCGTGACCCGCTCGTGCGATCCCGCCCGAATGATCCACGGCGGACGCTAGCGCCCGGCCAGGACGGTTTCAAACAGGTGTTCGAAGGACACGCCGTACGGATCTCGATTTTGTCAGACCCCGATGGTTCACTGTCGCGCAGACGTTCGATCGAACAGACGTTCGGTCTGGTCGGATGGCCTGTGGGAGGTCCCGCCATGTCAGTCGCACCGGAGTTGCCGCCCAGGATCTCGTCGCCCACGACCGTGTCACCAAAGGCCGTGTCACCCGGGATCCTGTCGTCCAAGGCCGGCCGGCCGGCTGGTGGGGCAGTCGTGATCGCGTTCCCCAGCGCGCGGCCGGCCGCGTCATCGGTCGAGCCGCTGACCGAGGAGCCGGCCGGAGCATGCCGGATGGCGTGGCCAATCGCCAGGCCATACCGAGTGGTGCGGCCCGCGCGGCCGGCGCCCGCGGCGGTGGGCCCGATCGTCGCCCGCTCGGCAGCCACGGTCCCGGCTTGTGCGGATCCGGCTTGTGCGGATCCGGCAGCGGGCGTTGGGCGGCTGCGGCTCACCCGGCGCGGTCGCCGCGTGGTCGCCGTGGCAGTCGTGCTGCATACGGCGGCGTTCTGCTGGCTCGGCCTGCAGCTCGCGCATGTCCGGACCGCGGTGCCGCCGACGGCGCCGACGGTGGTGGAGGTGCGCCCGGGCGACACGCTGTGGAGCATCGCCCGGCGGGTCGCGCCAGATGCGGACGCCCGCGCCGTCGTCGACTCGCTGCGGCGCGGCAACGGGCTTCCCGACGGCACGGTCCACCCAGGCCAGATCCTGTACGTCCGCCCGTGAGTGTGCTGGCTGGGCCCGACGATGGGTGTCCGCCAGCGAGCTGTCGACGCCCGCTGAGCCCGGCGAGCGCCGCGGGCAGGCTGGCTGACGGACAGGTGAACGCCGGCCCGCCAGATCGCCTCGCGGCGCGAGGTCGCTCATGGCGACATGATTGGGAACCGGGGGTCATGAACGGGCCGGCGTCGCACCTCAACATAACCGATGCGTCCAGCGTTCCCGTGATCGCCGCGAAACTGTCCGCGGTGTCACGTACCGTTGACCGCATGACCGACCCAGGGCAGCCTGCCGGCGAACGTCGGCCCCGGCCGCACGTCGCCGCGGACGTGGAGCGGCTGGCCGCTGCCCGCTGGCACGGCGAGCCGCTGGCCCGGATCGAGCTGGCGCACGCCACCGCCGCTGTGGTGGTGGAGGCCGGGCGCAGTGGCGTTGGCCCACGTACCCCCGACCTGCTGGACCTGGCCGACACCGTCGGGCTGGACACGCTGGCCGAGCTGTGGCGGGAGGCCGCCGACGACTCGTTGCCCGGCGTGTTGTGGACGCTGTACCTGCTGCGGAGCTGGTGCCGCGAGCAGGGCTCCGCGCTGGCCCGGTGGTACGCCGCCGGCCGGGGGCTGGCGCCGGTGGCCGAGGTGGTGGCTGGGATGGCCGACGGCGTAGACCCGGCGGCGGTCCGGGCGCTCGCCGACGCCGTGCTCACCGGGGCCTACAAGGGCGACTTCGCGGTCGCGCTGGAGCGGGCCGCGGCGTTCTTCCGGATCGTGGCGCTGGGGCGCTCGGAGGTGGCCGGCGACCATGAGCGGGCCGCTGAGTGGTCCCGGGCCGAGCGCAACGTGCGGACCGCCGACGCCCTGGAGCGGGCCGCGGCGGCCTGGCGGGACGGCACTCTACGCTGATGGGCACGATCAGGGTCGGTACGGCGTCCTGGACGGACAAGACGCTGCTGGACTCCGGCTGGTACCCGGCTGATGTGACCACGCCGGAGCAGCGGCTGAGGTACTACGCCAGCCAGTTCCCGCTGGTCGAGGTGGACTCGACCTACTACACCCCGCCCAACGAGCGGAACTCTCGCGCCTGGGTCGAGCGCACGCCCGAGGGCTTTGTCTTCAATGTCAAGGCCTTCAGCCTGCTCACCCAGCATCCCACCCGACCGGCCGCGCTGTACAAGGACGTCCGGCCCGAGGGGACGAGGAACGTCTACCTCAAGGACCTGCCGGCGGCGACGGTGGACACCGTGTGGGAGCGGTTCCTCGCCGCGCTGGAGCCTCTGCACTCGGCCGGCAAGCTGGGCGCGGTGCTGTTCCAGTTCCCGCGGTGGTTTCCGATCGGCCGGCGCAACATGCGCTACATCCTGGAGTGCGCGGACCGGGCCAAACCATATCGGATCTGTGTAGAGTTCCGAAACAGGACCTGGCTGTCGCCGGAGAACCAGGACGAGACGCTCGACTTCCTCCGGTCCTACGCGCTGCCGTACGTCGTGGTCGACATGCCGCAGGGCTACCCGAGCTCGGTGCCGCCGGTGCTGGTCGCGACCGCCGACCTTGTCGTGGTGCGCTTCCATGGCCACAGCGAGAAGTGGGACAGCCGCGACATATACGAACGGTTCGGCTACGAGTACTCGAAGGAGGAGCTGGCCGGCTGGGCGCCGAAGATCGTGGACCTGGCGGCGACGGCCAAGGACACGCACGTGCTGATGAACAACTGCTGTGACAGCTACGCCCAGACCAACGCCCGCCAGATGGCCGACCTGCTGGCCGCGTACCTGGACGGGTAGTGGTAGTGGTACCTGGACGAGGTAGCGGTACCTGCTTACCTGGACGGGTAGTGCCGTGCGCGCGGTCTTCCCATGTGGCCGGCCGCGCGGGACGCTAGTTCCGGCACACACCGCGGGAGGTAGGCAGATGCGCGCTGTCGTGGGGAACCGGTTGCACGTGCACGGTCATGTGGTCGGAGAGCGGGACCGGCTCGGTGAGATCGTTGACGTTCGCGGGGAGGACGGCGGGCCGCCGTACCTGGTCCGCTTCGACGACGGGCACGAGTCCCTCATCTTCCCCGGCCCGGACGCCCTGATCGAGTCGGCCGACCTGTAGCAGGCAGGCCCCAGCAGGCCGAGCAGGCTTGGCCGGTTCCGGGTCTCAGCCGATCCGGACAGCGAGCTCGGGGAGGCCGAGCTCGACGCATACCTCGTTGACGATCTTGACATCGTCGACGAAGCCGTGTCGGCTGTCCAGGTCCGGAGTTTCGTCCCGGTTGAGCACGAAGTAGTCGACCGCGCCGCGGACGGCGATCTTCGCATCCTCGTCCCGGTCGGCCACCACGTCGATGAGGGACCAGAGGGCGTCGGCGATACGTGTGGCCAGACCGAGGTCGACGTTCTCGTTGTCCAGCGACTCTCTTGCGAGCTCCTCCAGGTGCCGGGTGACCTTGGCCTTGAGGTCCCGCACACCGTGTGCCGGCAGTCCGCGCTCCGTCATGCCGGGCAGCATGTCACGACCGGGTCGTGAGCAGGACCGAAGACTCGTTGCGACTTTGTCAAGTGACTGTCCACAGGGTCAGGCGTTATCCACAGCGGGGCGCTCGGGGGTGGTGCGACGCATGCTCGCCGGCCGAGGCTGTCCGGCATGACCGACGCGTTGACCGGGGCCGCAGGTCCCGAGGATCTGGTGCCGTTGACCCTGCGTGGGCCGGGTGACCTCGTTGATGTCGTGCCCTACCTGCTTGGGTTCCATCCCCGCGACAGTCTGGTCGTGGTCTCGCTGCACGCGGCCGGGGCGCAGGTCGGCGTGGTGGTCAGGGCGGATCTCGCCGAGCTGCGCGACCAGCCCGAGCTCGCTGCGCACCTGACCGCACAGCTCCTTCAGGCCGGTGCGGAGGAGATCGTGGTCGTCGTGTTCGGGGAGCTGGCCGACCCGTCGGCCGAGGTGCTGCTCGGCGTGCTGCCGGAGCGGGACCTGGTCGCCGAGATCGCCGCCGCCGCGGCCGGGTCTGGGGTGCGGATGCGGGAGGCGCTGTTCGTGGCCAGCGGCCGGTGGCGGTCCTACACGTGCGCGGACGAGGAGTGCTGTCCTGCCGCGGGCCGGCCGGTGGGTGGGGCGACGAGCCGGCTGGCGGTGGCGGCGGCCACGGTCGGCCTGGTTGTGCTGCCGGATCGGGCGGCGCTGGCCGCCACCCTGGATCCGGAGCCGGAGGACGGGATCGGGCTGGCTGCGGCCGTGGTACGGGCCGAGGGTGACCTGGCCCGCCGGGTGACCGCCGACCGCAGCGTTGAGCCCTGGCGGGCAGCGGCCGCCGCCCGGGTCCGCCGGTCGCTCGACAAGCTGACGGCCGCTGGCGCGGTGTCCTGGCCGAGCCACTCCGCGGCGGCGAAGGTGGCGGTCGGGCTGACCGACAGGGCGGTGCGGGATGCGGCTTGGCTGTGGATGGAGCGTTCTCGAGGGCTGTGCGGGGCGGTGCTCGAGCTATGGCGGGAGCTGGCCCGGCGGGTGCCGGCGGGGTACCGGGTGGCGCCGTTGTTCCTGACCGGATGGGCGGCCTGGCGGGATGGTGCCGGGCCGTTGGCCAGGATCGCGGTGGATCGGGCGCTGGAGCTCGACCCGACCTACAGCGCGGCCCTGCTGCTCGACCAGACGCTTTCCCTCGGTCTGGATCCCCGCACGACCCCACTGCTTGGCCAGGTGGTGGACGGTGCCCGGATGGTTGACGAGGCCCAGGTGGCTGGCGACACCTAGCGACGGGGGCATGCCCGCCTCGTCGACGCCCGGTCAGCCCCGCGGCGCGAGCGTCACGGCGACGGGGCGGTGGTCAGAGTCCGTCGAGGCCGGCACCGTGACATCGCTGGCGATCAGGTTAGGGGTGACGAAGACGTGGTCGACCTGCTTGCTGGGTCGTTCCGACGGATAGGTCGGCAGTGGTCGGCCTTTCGCCAGCGCGTCAGCCAGGTCCGGTCCGAGTGCGGCAAGCTGCGGGCTGCCCGGTTCGGCGTTCAGGTTCCCGGCGAGCACGACCGGCCGTTCCGGTCTGGCGAGCCCAGCCGCGACGGCCCGCAGCCGCTCCACCTCCGTCAGCGGGACAGCACCGCCGTCGGGCCGCAGGTGGGTCGCGACGACGCCGATCTCCTGACCGGAGCCCAACCCGAGCACAGCGGCCAGCGCGGTGGCGCCGACAGGCGACCCAGGCTCCGAGACAAGGACGCTGCGCACCGACCGGATGGGGAAGCGGCTCAGCATCGCGTCGCCCCACACCTCGTTCGCGGCTGGTGCGAACACGTAGCGCATGCCCAGGTACTCGGCGAGGAGCTGGAGTACGTCGTGCCCGCCGTTGGGCAGCCAGCCGCGGTCGGCGTCGTTGAGCAGTACGACGTCCGGGCGCTGTGCCCTGATGGTTCGGCCCAGGTTGCTGGGGTTGAAGCGGCCCAGCGGGTCGTAGCCCATCCCGACGTCGTAGGTGACCAGCCGGATCGGATATGTCGCGGGAACACGGCCCGCGCTCGGTCCGATCGAGATGGCGACGGTGACCAGCGCGGTGATCAGTGCCAGGCAGGTCGCCGCGACCACGCCGAACTCCTCCTGCCGGTGGCGGGCCCGGCCGCGGGCGGCCGCCCAGTTGTGTGCGCTGCCGGCACCGGCCAGAGTGCCGGCGCAGACGAGCACTGCGGCGATCTGCGGCAGCCAGACGTTCGGCAGGTCGGTGGAGACGTCGTAGGCCGTGAGGTAGCCGAAGACCAGCACGAGAAAGGCAAGCATGCCCGCTGCCGCGGCCAGGGCACGGCGGCCCGGTGGGCTGACCCGCTCGCCCTCGCCGGCCCACCCCAGGCAGGTGGCCAGCCCGAGCGCTGCGCCGGCCTGCGACCACACCGACCAGGCCGGCAGCAGGCCGGTGACCCCGCCGAGGGAAACCTTCGGCAGTGTCGCCCCGGTGATCAGGAGGAGCAGGCCGGCGGAAGCGAGCAGCGGGGACCGGGTCCAGGCGCGCGCCCGCAGGCAGCCGAGCACTCCCAGGCAGCAGGCGATGAGCAGAAGGAAGGGCGCGCGGTACTGTGCCCACCCGGCGGCGGCCTCCGCCCGGGCGGGCGAGCCGGTGACCGCACCGACCACCAGGAGGGCCGGGCCGACGCTGAACCACAGTCCCGGTGCGGCGGCCTCCCGGGCCGCCGTGTCGGTGGCCGCCCAGGTGGCCGCGGTGAGGCCGATCCCCGTGGCGACCAGGACGAGCCATGGTCCGGCGCCGGTCCACCACATCAGGTCGACGGTGCGCAGTGCGACGTGCACGGTCACCGAGCCAGCCACCCCGGCGGTGATCCCGGCCGCCACCGGCCGGCCGGCCACCGTGGTCGCGGCCATGGCCACCAGCCAGGCCACGGCGGCGGTGACCCCGATCGAGGCCAGGTACAGCTGGGCCGACCCGCCGTTCGTGCCCTGCAGCGCGATCCGGGTCGCGCCGAGCCCGGCCGCCGCCGTCACGGCCAGCAGGCGCGGGCTGAGCCGACCCAGCAGCGGAACGACCAACAGCCCCAGCGCCGGCCAGAGCACGGTGAACAGGCCGAGCCGGACGGCCGAGGCCGCACCGCGGTCGCCGTAGACGATGGTCACGGAGGGGAGCCAGACCCGCAGCACGTCGAGGAGGAGCAGCACGCCGAGCGCGAGCGCCGTGGCGGTCGACCACGGCCGTCGGGAGGTCACCGCCAGCGTGTACCGCACCGTGGCGTCGGGTGCAAGCGCGGCGTAGGTGGGGGGATGGGCTCCGAGCAGGCATGTTGCCAACCCCCCATCGCGGGCGGGTACTGTCGGGGGGATTCCACGGGAGCTCGGGCAACCGGGCTGAGAGGGCGGCTAGCGCGCCGCCGACCGATCGAACCTGGTCCGGGTAATACCGGCGTAGGGAGAGGATGCGCCATGACGGCGACCGATGCTCGCGTTTCAGTCACCACCGGCCCGATCACCGGCAGCCGCAAGGTGTACGTCGAGGGCAGCCGACCAGATGTGCGGGTGCCGGCGCGCGAGGTGCCGCTGACCAACGGCGGCACGTTCCGGCTGTACGACACCTCCGGCCCGTACACCGACGATGGCTACGTGCCTGACCTCGAGGCAGGCCTGCCCGCGTTGCGGGGCGGGTGGATCGACGAGCGTGGCGACACCGTCGAGTATCCGGACGCCGTCGACGGGCGGGTGGCCCGGCGCGGCGCCACCGGGGCGCCGGTCACCCAGCTCGCCTACGCCCGGCGTGGGGTGATCACCGCCGAGATGGAGTTCGTGGCGGTGCGCGAGGGGCTGGCGGCGGAGCTCGTCCGCGACGAGATCGCCAGCGGGCGGGCCGTGCTCCCGGCCAACGTGAACCATCCGGAGACCGAGCCGATGGTCATCGGCCGGCGGTTCCTGGTCAAGATCAACGCCAACATCGGCAACTCGGCGGTGCGCTCCGATGTCGCCGATGAGGTGGACAAGATGGTGTGGGCCGCCCGCTGGGGTGCCGACACCGTGATGGACCTGTCCACGGGCCGGCGGATCCATGAGACCCGGGAATGGATCCTGCGCAACTCGCCGGTCCCGATCGGCACGGTGCCCATCTACCAGGCGCTGGAGAAGGTCGGCGGTGACCCGGCGAAGCTGTCCTGGGAGGCGTACCGGGACACCGTGATCGAGCAGTGCGAACAGGGCGTCGACTACATGACGGTGCATGCCGGGGTGCTGCTCCGGTACATCCCGCTGACCAGCCGCCGCAAGACCGGCATCGTCAGCCGCGGTGGTTCGATCCTGGCCGCCTGGTGCCTCGCGCATCACCAGGAGAACTTCCTCTACACCAACTTCGCCGAGCTGTCCGAGATCCTGGCCCGCTACGACGTCACGTTCTCCCTCGGCGACGGGCTGCGGCCGGGCTGCACCTACGATGCCAACGACGAGGCCCAGCTTGCTGAGCTGCGCACCCTGGGCGAGCTGACCACGGTGGCCTGGGCGCACGGCGTGCAGGTGATGATCGAAGGGCCCGGCCATGTGCCGATGCACAAGATCAAGGAGAACGTCGACCTCCAGCTCGATGTCTGCCACGAGGCGCCGTTCTACACCCTCGGCCCGCTCACCACGGACGTCGCGCCCGGGTACGACCACATCACCAGCGCGATCGGTGCGGCGATGATCGGCATGTACGGCACCGCCATGCTCTGCTACGTCACGCCCAAGGAGCACCTCGGCCTACCCGACCGCGACGACGTCAAACAGGGCGTGATCGCGTACAAGATCTCGGCGCATGCCGCGGACCTGGCCAAGGGACACCCGCATGCCCACCAGTGGGACGACGCGCTGTCTGACGCGCGGTTCGAGTTCCGTTGGGAGGACCAGTTCAACCTGGCCGTCGATCCGGACACCGCGCGGTCCTACCATGACGAGACGCTGCCGGCCGTACCCGCCAAGACCGCGCACTTCTGCTCGATGTGTGGTCCGCACTTCTGCTCGATGAAGATCACCCAGGATGTCCGCCGGTACGCCGAGGAGCACGGCCTGGCCGAGCAGGAGGCGACGGCGGCGGGGATGCGGGCGATGTCGGAGGAGTTCATCGCGCACGGCAGCCGGGTCTACCTTCCCCTGGCCGGTCGGACCGACTCGTGACAGCTCGGCGGTCCCCACTGCGGCCATGAGCTGCTGGCGGTCAGCCGGGGTACGGCGTCCCCGGCTGGGGCTGGCCGTACTGCTGGCCCGGTGCCTGGCCCTGCGTGCCCGGCCCGCCCTGATAGCCACCCGGGCATCCGGGCGGCGGCCCGAACGCGCGGGTAACCTCGAAGCCGGGGATGTCGTTCGTGGTGACGATCAGCACCTGTCGAGTATGCCGGACGCGATCATCCCCGGCATCGGGATCGCCCGCGATGCCCTTGTCCGGCAGGCCGGACCACCAGCAGGGCGAGATCACAGCAGGGACGGGCGCTCCCACTTGTGGTCCAGGACGTGCTCGGCCAGAAAGGCCAGCACAGTCTCGTACCACACCTTGGCGTGCCCCGGAGTCAGGATCCAGTGGTTCTCGTCTGGGAAGTACAGGAACTTCGCCGGCACCTCGAACCGGCACAGGTCGAACCACAGCCGCAGCCCTTCGGCGATCGGCACCCGGTAGTCCTTGTCACCGTGGATCACCAGCATCGGGGTGCGGATGTTCCGTACCCCCAGGTGCGGCGAGTTGGCGAGGTACCGCTCCGGCTGGCTGAGCGGGTCACCCATCTCGCGCAGCCAGTACCACGAATGGTCGGTGGCCCCGCCGAAGGCGTCCAGATGCCACAGGCTGGCGTGGGTCACGATCGCCTTGAACCGCTCGGTCCGGGTCGCCACCCAGTTGGCCAGGTACCCGCCGAAGCTGCCGCCCATCGCGGCGGTTCGGCTCTCGTCGATGTCGTCCCGGGCGACCGCGGCGTCGGTCAGCGCCATGACGTCGGTGTACGGCCGGGCTCCCCAGGCGCCCCAGCCACGGGCGATGAACGCCGGGCCGTAGCCAGTGGACAGCGCCGGGTCGGGCAGCAGGACGGCGTACCCCCGGGCGACCATGAGCCACGGGTTCCACCGCCACGACCACGCGTTCCAGCTCGCCAGCGGGCCGCCGTGGATCCACAGCAGCAGCGGCGCCGGGTCGGCGGCCGAGGCGCCGTCCGGCAGGCACAGCCAGGCCCGCAGCGGCACGCCGTCGTCCGCGCTGGTGGTCACCTCGACCAGGGTGCCCGGCAGCGTGCCGAGGTCGCCCGGGCTGGGCAGCGGTACGGCGTCCTGGTCGGCCACCCTCGGGTCCAGCCGCACCGGCGTGGGCGGGCTGTCCACGGCCGACCGCAGCGCGTACACGGCCGAGCCGTCAGGAGCCGGCGTCACGTCCGTGTACGCACCGGACGCCGTCAGCCGGGTGATCGAACCGTCCGCGATGTCCAGCCGGAACACCGGCGAGTGCCCGCGCTCGTCCGCGATGAGGTAGACCGCGTCGCCCTCCGGCGCGAAGACCGGTGAGCACGGTGCGTCCGGAAAGCTCGGGGTGGCGTCCCGGCCGGCGCTGGTGGCCAGGTCGACCAGCCACAGCGTGCAGCGCCCGACCCCCTCGTAGGTGGTGATCTCCTCGCGCACGCAGGCCAGCGACCCACCGTCCGGGGAGAACACCGGGGTGACGAAGCCAGCGTCCGGCTCCTGCAGCACCAGCCGGCGGGCTCCGGTGGCGGTCTCGGCCACCACGATCGTGTGCCTCTCCTCGGCCCCCTGGCCGTCCACGGTCCAGCCGTAGGCGACCAGGCTGCCGTCAGGAGAGAGGGCTAGCTCCGCGTCGCCCACCCGGCCCTGCGGGTCGGGCGTGAGGTCGCGGGCTTCGGCGTAGCGCTCCTCGTCGGACGGCAGCGGGCCGGCGAGGAACACCCTGGCCTGGTCGGGGCCGATGTCGTGGTCCCAGTGCCGCACCGGGTACCGCTCGTGCAGGATCGCGGTGACCCCGGCATCCTTGCGGGCCTTGCGGGCCTGCTCGTCCTCCTCGACGGTGCCAGAACCTGGCAGCACGCCGGCCAGGAAGGCCACGTCGCCGGCCACCTGGGCGACCGCCACGGTACCGATCCCGCCCGGCCGGCTCGCGACCGCCCGGGCCTCGCCACCACCGGCCGGAAGCACCCAGAGCGCGGGCTTGTCGGCCCGATCGCCGGCACCGTCACCCGCCGTGGACCTCTCCGCCGGGTCGGGCCGGCGAGAGGTGAACACCAGCGAGCCATCCGGCGCGAACACCGGCTGCGACTCGCCGAGGGCGGACTGGGTCAGCCGCCGTGGGCGCCGTACGCCGGCCGGGTCGATCTCCCACAGCGCCGAGGCGTACTTCGTGCCGTCCGGGCCGGGGCGGGAGACCGAGGTCACCAGCCGGGCGCCGTCCGGCGAGACGACGAGGCCAGACAGCCGGGGCAGTGCGACGAACGCGGCCAGGTCCATGAACTGACCGGGTGCGGGTGTCCCGCCCGGTAGCTCCGGTGCGGGCGCCCCGCCCGGTAGCTCGGGTGCGGGTGTCCCGCCGGAAATGGTCCGATCAGTCATCGCCAGCAAGTCCCTTGGTCGAGAGAGTCCTTTGGAAGGCAAACTATCGTGCCGGGGGGACGTTCCGGCCAGCTCATCAAGTCACCGGACCCGGTTCCGGCCAGCCCGCTTGGCGTCGTACATCCGCTGGTCGGCGACGTCGATCATCCGCGGGCCGGAGCCGAGCCCGGTGTCCGCGCAGACCCCGAGGCTGATGGTGGCCCGCAGGCCGGGACGGATCACGTCCCAGTCGTGGTCCTCCACCAGTGCACGCAGCCGCTCGGCCAGGCTCCGCGCGCCGGCCACGTCGGTGTTGGCCAGCACGAGCACGAACTCCTCGCCACCGTAGCGGATCACCAGGTCACCGGGCCGGGTGGCAGCGGACAGGAGCTGGGCCACCGACCGCAGCACCGCGTCCCCGACACCGTGCGAGTACCGGTCGTTGATCTCCTTGAACAGGTCGACGTCGGCCACCAGCACCGCCAGCGGCTCACCGGTCCGCAGCGCGTGCTCGTACGCCAGCGGCAGCCGGGCGGCCAGGTACCGCCGGTTGCCCAGCCCGGTCAGCTCGTCCTCCCGGGACACCCGGTCCATCAGCAGGGCCTGCTCCTTCAACCGCCGGTTGGCCTCGGCCAGCTCGGCGTTGAGCTGCCGGTACCGCTCTGTCTCGTGGCGGGCGTGCTCCGCCTCCAGCCGGACCATCGCCAGCCGGGCGCGTTGCGCCGCGGCTTCGGCGGCGACGGTGCGCTCCAGCTCGTGGAACCGCTTGTAGTGCTCCAGCGCGCTGGTCGCCTCGCCGGCCTCCTCGTAGTCGCAGGCGATGTCGCGGTGGATGTCGCGCAGCAGCCTGCTCTGGCCGAGCTCGTTGGCCAGCTCGACCGCCTCGGCCCACAGCAGCTCAGCGGTGGCCCGGTTACCGGCCAGGAAGTGCGCCCGGCCGAGGTTGAACAGCGCCAGCGCCTCCTCCGGCCGGTCGCCGGTCCGGCGGGCAGCGGCCAGCCGGCCCGCGAAGACCGCCGGCGACGGCTCGTCGACACCCTGCGCCACCCGGGCGGCGGCCAGGTTGGCGGTCACGAACGAGCGCAGCTCCCGGTGGTCGCAGCGCAGCGCGTGGTCCACGGCGTCGGTAAGCAGGTCGACGGCCCGCTGCCGGTACCGCGCGACCCGGTCCGGCCCGACGCCGACCCGGGCGGCGAGCAGGCTGGCCAGGTAGCCCTTGTTGTTCAGGCTGACCGCGATCCACCGGGGGTCGCCGTGCTCCTGCCGGATCCGGTGCGCCCGGTCCAGCAGGTCCTCGGCCTGCCCCTGCTCTCCCTCCTCGTACAGGGTGAACGCGAGATAGTCGAGCACGGCAGCCTCGCCCACCACGTTGCCGACGGAGCGCTGGATGACCAGTGCCCGCTCCAGGTACGCCGTGGCCTCGGTCAGGTCGCCCGCCATCAGCGCGAGGTAGCCGAGGTTGGTCAGGCAGGCCGCCTGCACCGGCGGTACGGCGTACTTGTCGGCCAGGTCGGCGCCCTCGGTGAGCAGCGGGACGGCCCGGCCGGCGTCGCCGGCCAGCCGGTGATGACCGCCAAGCAGGGCCAGGGCACGGGCTGTCAGCGGCCCGTCGCCCAGCAGCCGGGCCAGCTCCACGGCGTCACGCGCCGGGTCGATGCCAGCCGCGGGGTCGTGCTCGTCGAACAGCCGCTCCGCCTGGTCCAGCAGGCTCACTAATCGGGCGTGGTCGGTGGTCGGGTTGTCAAGGGCGCGGCCGTTCTCGGGCTGGCTCCCGTGGGGTGGGCCGCCCTGGGATGAGCCGTTGCGGGGCTGGCCCGCGTCGTCGTCCCCCATGGTGTTCCCAAGGTTACCGGGCGTGTCCGGTCTGGTGCCTGATCCGACGCGGCTGGGGCCGGTGCGCCGCGGCCTCAGGGCACCGGCAGCCGGGACGGCCGCAGGATCGGCGGGTGCAGCATCATCGCCGGCCCGCGCCGGAACCGGGCCGCCGGCCGGCCGCCGTTCGGCCCGGGCACCGACCGGCCCGGCACCGGCAGCAGCAGGCCCGGCGTGGAGGACACCTTGCGCCAGAAGTTGCGCGGGTCGAGCGGCACCCCCCACACGGCCTCGTACACCCGGCGCAGGTCGGCGGCGGTGAACGGCTCGACGCAGAAGGCCGTGCCGAGCGCGGAGTACTCCAGCTTCGCCCGGGCCCGCTCGACCCCGTCGGCCATGATCCGGCCGTGGTCGAACGCCAGCCCCGGCAGCCTGGCCACGGGGTGCCAGCGCGCGTCGGTGACCTCGGCGTCTCCCCGCGGCGGCAGCTCGCAGGCCGGCGCGAAGGCCAGGTAGGCGACGGTCACCACCCGGCCGCGCGGGTCCCGGCCCGGCGTGCCGTAGGTGGCAAGCTGCTCCAGGTGCGCGGCCAGCTCGTTGACGCCGGTCTCCTCGGCCAGCTCGCGCGCGGCCGCGGCGGCCAGGTCCTCGGCCGGCCCGACGAACCCGCCGGGCAGCGCCCAGCAGCCCTGGTATGGCTCGTCGGCACGCCGTACCAGCAGCACCTCGAGCCGGTCTGACTGTACGGTGAGCGCCACAACGTCCACCGTCACTGCGGTCACCGTGCCGGTGCCCCATCGACGAAGACGTGTGACGCGACGAAGTCGTTCAGGTCGACGCCGTGCTCGACCGACCCGACCCGGACGCCACCGGACGCCTGGGTCAGCTCCAGCGACTCCCCGGGACGTACGCCAGCCTGCTGCAACAGGTGCATCACCGCGAGGTCGGGCTGGAGCTGCTCGCTGATCCGCCGTACCACAACCCGGACGATGCCCTCGCGGACCGCTCGCTGCAGCGTGGTCAGGCCCGGCTCCGAGATCGTCTCGGCGACCTGCGCGCAGGGCTGCGCACCGGTCCGCTCGCCGTCGGCGCACAGGTCGGCCAGGCCGGGGATCGGGTTGCCATGCGGGCAGTGCGTGGGGTTACGCAGCAGGGTCACCAGCCGGCGTTCGACCGCCTCGCTCATCACGTGCTCCCAGCGGCAGGCCTCGACGTGCACGTCCGCCCAGTCCAGCCCGATCACGTCGACCAGCAGGCACTCGGCCAGCCGGTGCTTGCGCATCACCGCGATGGCCTGCTCGCGGCCGTGCGGGGTCAGCTCCAGGTGCCGGTCGCCCTGCACGGTGAGCAGCCCGTCCCGCTGCATCCGGGCCACCGTCTGGGAGACCGTCGGGCCGCTCTGCCGCAGCCGCTCGGCGATCCGGGCACGCAGCGGCACGATGCCTTCCTCTTCCAGCTCGTACACGGTGCGCAGGTACATCTCGGTGGTGTCGATCAGATCACTCTGGTGACTCATGGCCCACCTCGCTGCGTTCCCGCCGGGGTTGAGCTCGATGCTACGTCGGCCCGGCGACACCGCCGATGCCGTGAGCCGCGATGCCCCGTATGAATGCAGTCTAGGGGCACCGCCTCCGCGCCCGCGGAAAGATCGACGTCTCGGCCGGGGGCGACGGGGCGGGTAGCGTTGCGGCGGTGAGCACGTCGGTGACCGTGGTGTGGCACGACGACTACCTGTCCTACAACCTGGGCCCGGGCCACCCTCTGCACCCGGTCCGGCTGGCGCTGACCATGGAGCTGGTCACGGCGTACGGCGTGCTGGACAACCCCGCGGTGTCCCTGCGCGCTCCCGAGCCGGCCGGCGACGACCTGCTCACCCTCGTGCACCGGCCGGACTACCTGGACGCGGTGCGGGCCGCGTCGGCCGCCGGCCGCGGGACCTGGGCCGGGGAGGCCTGGGGCAACGGCCTGGGCACGGCGGACAACCCGGTCTTCCCGGGGATGCACGAGGCGGCGGCGCTGATCACCGGCGGCAGCGTGCTGGCCGCCCGCCGGATCCTGCACGGGGAGGCACAGCACGCGGTGAACATCGGTGGCGGCCTGCACCACGCGATGCCGGCGCGGGCGTCCGGCTTCTGCGTCTACAACGACCCCGCGGTGGCCATCGCCTGGCTGCGCGCCGAGGGCCCCGCGTACGGCATCGAGCGGGTCGCGTACGTCGACGTGGACGTGCACCACGGCGACGGCGTGCAGATGGCGTTCTACGACGACCCGCAGGTGCTCACCGTCAGCCTGCACCAGCACCCGCTGACCCTCTTCCCGGGCACCGGCCTGCCGACCGAGGTGGGCCGCGGCGCGGCCGCGGGCACCGCGGTGAACGTCGCGCTGCCGCCGGGCACCGGCGATGCCGGCTGGCTGCGCGCGTTCCACGCGGTGGTGCCGAGCGTGCTGCGCGCGTTCCGGCCGCAGCTCCTGGTCAGCCAGTGCGGCTGCGACACGCACCACGAGGACCCGCTGGCCGACCTGGCGCTGACCATCGACGGGCAGCGCGCGTCCTATGCCGCGATGCACGCGCTCGCCCACGAGCTGTGCGACGGCCGGTGGCTGGTCCTGGGCGGCGGCGGGTACGGCCTGGTGCGCTGCGTGCCACGGGCCTGGACGCATCTGGTCGCCGAGGCCGCCGGTACGCCGATCGAGCCGGGCGCCCCGGTCCCGGCGGAGTGGGCCGAGGGGGTACGGCGCCGCGGGGTCGGCACGCCGCCGGAGCGGATGACCGAGAACGGCGCGGAGTCCTTCCAGCCGTGGCAGCCGGGTGGCGACGACAGGCTGGACCGGGCGGTCATCGCCACCAGGCGGGCGGTCTTCCCGCTGCACGGCCTGGACCCGGACGCCCCGGATGGCTGACCCTGCGGACGCGGGGCCGGTGCGGCTCGCGAACCGCCCACCAGGTATGGAAAGTTGCAGAGTATGACGTTGCGGATCGCCGGCCTGAGCGTGCTAAGCCCGGCGGACACCCTGGACGGGGCCCGGTCGCTGGCCGGCTGGGCGACCGGCCTGCCGCGCCGGGTCGGCCGGCTGCTGGACGACGCCGAGGGCCTGGTTGCCCGGATCTCGGCGGTGGTGGACCGGGCCGAGGCGGTGCTGGCCCGCACCGAACAGGTAGTGGCCACCGCGACCGGGGCGGCCCAGAACGCGCAGGCCGTTGCGGACACCGCCAAGGACCTGCTGGACACCTACGCCCCGATCGCGGTCAGGGGCGCACCGCTGGCTCGGCAGTTTGTCGAGGAGTTCTCCGAGCTGGAGGTGCACGCGGCGGTCCAGCTCGTCGACATGCTGCCCGCCGTGTACAGCTACATGCAGAACGACGTCCTGCCGATCCTGGCTACCCTGGATCGGGTTGGTCCGGACATCCACGAGCTGCTGGAGGTGTCCAAGGACGTCAAGCAGGCCGTGACCGGGATCCCCGGCTTCCGGTTCTTCGGCCGTCGCGGCGAGCGGCTGGAGGAGGAGGCCGCCGAACGGGACGACCGATAGCCGGCCGCTACGCCTCGACGTAGTCCCGGAGGGTCTGCGAGCGGGACGGGTGCCGCAGCTTGGCCATGGTGTCCCGCTCGATCTGCCGGATCCGCTCCCGGGACAGCCCGAACGCGCGACCGATCTCGTCCAGCGTGCGCGGCGTACCGTCGTCCAGGCCGTACCGCATCCGCAGCACCGCGCGCTCGCGGGCCTCCAGCGTGCCGAGCACCTCGTTGATCTGCTCGCGCATGAAGCCGAACTCTACCGCGGCCTCGGCCATCGGGGCGTCGGTGTCCTCGATGAAGTCGCCCAGCTCGGCGTCCTCGTCGTCGCCGACGGTCTGGTCCAGGGAGATCAGGTCCCGGGAGTGCTGGAGCAGCTCGCAGACCTTGGCCGGCTCGATGTCCAGCTCGGCGGCCAGCTCGTCCTCGGTGGCGTCCCGGCCGAGCTGCTGGTGCAGCAGCCGGCGGGTGCGCTGCAGCTTGTTGACCTGCTCGACCAGATGGACGGGCAGCCGGATCGTACGGCCCTGGTCGGCCATCGCCCGGGTGATCGCCTGCCGGATCCACCAGGTCGCGTACGTGGAGAACTTGTAGCCCTTGGCGTAGTCGAACTTCTCCACCGCCCGGATCAGGCCGAGGTTGCCCTCCTGGATCAGGTCCAGGAACGGCAGGCCATGGCCGGTGTACCGCTTGGCGAGGGACACCACCAGACGCAGGTTGGCCTGCAGCAGGTGGTCCTTGGCGCGGTTGCCGTCGGCGGCGACGGCGCGCAGCTCGCGGGTCTGGGTGACCGACAGCGTGTCGGCCTGCTCGGCCAGCAGGTGCGCGGCGTACAGGCCCGCCTCGACCCGCTTGGCCAGGTCGACCTCCTGCTCGGCGTTGAGCAGCGGCACCTTGCCGATCTCGTTCAGGTACACCCGGACCAGGTCGGCGGTCTGGGTGACCTGCTCGTCGAGGTCCAGCCGGGTCTCTTCGGTGTCTTCGGTGGGCTCGGCAGCCGGCGCGCTTGTCGGGTCGGCGACCGAGCGCTGCGTACGGTGCCGGCGCGAGGTGATGCGCGGCTCCACCGACGCCGAGGATCGCGGCGTCGCACGGTTGCTGCGAGGCAAGGTCACAAGTGGCTTCTTTCCCGTAGTACGGTGGCTCATACGGCATCTGTTCAACGCCTGGGAAACCGCGATGTTCCCGGTCGGCGGTGATTGGCGCCCGCTGCTGGACATGTGCAGCAACCCGTCCAAAGCCGGCAGGATCCGGTGAGCCCGGCAACCATCTCGTGGCGTGTGCGGCTTTGTCCTGACCGGCAGGGGAATCCGGGCCGTTCCGGTGCGGTTGTCGGCGGGTGTGAGAGCTATCGCGCTGACCGAGTTTGGTGGTCCTGAGGTCCTGTCCCCGCACGACCTGCCCGACCCGGTGGTCGGGCCTGACTTCGTCCTGGTCCGGGTCCGCACCGTGGGCGTGAACCCGGTGGACTACAAGATCCGCGCCGGCGCGATGCGGGGTGCCTTCCCGCATCACACGCCGCTCGTCCCGGGTTGGGACGTCGCGGGCGTGGTCGAGCAGGTCGGCCCGGGCGTGACGGCGTACGCCGTCGGCGATGAGGTGATCGGCTACGTCCGCAAGGACCACGTCCAGCACGGGACATACGCCGAGCTGGTGGCCGCACCGGACCGCACGCTGGCGCCGAAGCCGGCAGGGCTGGGCTTTGCCGCGGCCGGTGCGCTGCCGCTGGCCGGCCTGACCGCGCTGCAGTCGCTGCGCGCCGTGGGCACCGGCGCGGGCGACGTGGTGCTGGTGCACGCCGCGGCCGGGGGAGTCGGTCACCTGGCCGTGCAGCTCGCCCGGGTGCTGGGCGCCGGCCGGGTGATCGGCACCGCCAGTGAGCGCAACCACGAGTTCGTCCGGTCTCTCGGCGCCGAGCCGGTGGCCTATGGTGCCGGCCTGGTTGAGCGGGTGGCCGCGCTGGTCGGTGGCGACGGCCGGGTCGACGTCGCGCTGGACCTCGTGCCGGGTGGCGTCGACGCGCTGGCCGACTCGGCCAAGCTGGTCCGTGACGCCGCCCGGCACGTGTCGATCGTCAACGCCGCGCAGGTGCGCGCGCAGGGTGGGGTGTATGTCTTCGTCCGCCCTGACACCGCGCAGCTCACCTGGCTGGGCGAGCTGGCCGCCGCCGGGGAGCTGCGGGTGGAGATCCAGCAGGAGCTCCCGCTGGAGGCCGCGGCACAGGCACAGCGGCTGCTCGCCGAGGGACACGTACGCGGAAAACTTGTTCTCACAGTCAGGTGACGCTATAGACGGCGACCCCTCTACGGTGCGTAGAATCCCTGTCATGGCGAGGCTGGGTGAGCTGGAGCGGGCCGTCATGGACGTGCTGTGGTCGGCGGCCGCACCGTTGACCGCACGCGCGGTCGCGGTGGCCCTACCTGATCGTGAGCTTGCCCAGACCACCGTCCTGACCGTTCTGTCCAGGCTGGAGAAGAAGGGCGTGGTTCGGCGCAACCGAGACGGCCGGGCGCACACCTACGCCGCCGTGGCGACCCGTGAGGACCACGTCGCCGACCTCATGCGTGAGGTGCTCGGCACCGCGCCGGACAAGACCGCCGCGCTTGTCCGGTTCGTCGGGTCGGCGAGCCCGGAGGAGGCCGCGGCGCTTCATGCGGCGCTGCGGGAGGCGTTGTACCGGGTCGAACGGGGGCGCCGCGGGTTATGACCCTGGCAGCGGTGCTGCTGCTCGGGCTCGGAGCGCTGCTGGCCGAGCCGGTTCCCTTGTTGCTCGCCCGGGCTGGCTGGCCGCAGCGGGCGCCGCGCCCGGCGCTGGTGCTGTGGCAGGCGGTCGGGCTGGCCGCGGGGGTGGCCGCGATCGGTGCCGGGGTCCTGTACGGCGTGGCGCCGCTGGCCGGGTCGGTGCCCGCCGGGGTGTGGGCGCTGGCCGTGCAGGCCGGGCCCGGCAGTCCGTTCGCCGGGCTGGGCTGGCCGCACCTGCTGGCCCTGCTGGCTGCCGCTGTGCTGGCTGGCCGGCTGCTCGGCGTACTGCTGACCTCCACCGCCCGCACGCTGCGTGACCGGCACCGGCACCGGACCATGGTCGACCTGCTCGGCACGCCGTGGCCGGACCTCGGTGGGGCCCGGGTGCTGGCCCATCCCGACGCGGTGGCGTACTGCCTGCCCGGCCTGCGTGCCCGGGTGGTCCTCTCGGCCGGCACGCTGCGGCTGCTGAATGCCGAGGAGCTGGCCGGCGTGCTCGCGCACGAGCGGGCGCACGTCAGCGAACGGCACGATCTGGTGGTGCTGCCGTTCGTCGCCTGGGGCGCGGCGCTGCCGTTCGTGCGGGGGGTACGGCGGGCGCAGGCTGCGGTGGCCTCGCTGGTGGAGATGGTGGCCGACGACCGGGCCAGGATGGTGGCCGATCCGGGCGCCTTGGCGTCAGCGATCGCCCGGGTCGGCTCGGTGGGTGCGCCGCGGGGTGCGCTGGCCGCCGGCGGCCCGGCCGGCCCGGCCGGCCTAGGTGGCGCGGGTGACTCGGTGGTGCTGGCCCGGGTGACCCGGCTGCTTGACCCGCCGCCCCCGGTGCCGCGCTGGCTGCCGGTCGCGGTGTACGTGGGAGCGGCGCTGCTGATCCTGCTGCCAGCCCTGCCGCTGCTCCTGCCGGGATCCTGAAAGGCGTCGACCAACGGTTCGGCGACCGGGTCACGCCGAGCAGCACCAGCAGGCCGGGCTCGTCGACCGCCCCGACCACGGTGCCGGCCACCGTGACGCTCGCGTGGCTGACGCGCTGCACCACCGCCCTCATCCGGCCAGCTCGCGAATCGCGCCGGCCACCGCGTCGGGGGCGTGCAGGGTGAGCTCATGCTGCGCGCTGTCCACCCAGGTGACGGTCGAGTCGGCGAGCTCGGCGGCCAGTGCCTCGATCGTGCGTCGAGGGATGATCGCGTCCTCGGTGCCGGCGACGATCCGGACCGCGGCGGCCACCTGGGCCAGCGCACCGTCCAGCAGGGGAAGCTGGCGGACCAGCGCCCGCTGCTCGGTCAGGAACGTGCGCCAGACCGGCCGGCGGAGCTGTGCATCCAGCGCGGCCCTGGCCGCGGGCAGGTCGGCCGGGTCGAGGTAGGTCTCGAGGTCGCGCAGCCGGCGGTGGTGCAGCAGCGCTCCGGCCAGCCGGACCGTGCCGTACGTCAGCCCCTCGCCGAGCACCCGGGCGGCCAGCAGCCGGTCCAGCGGCAGCACGCAGTGCGGGCCGATCGGCGCGGCCAGCACCAGCCCGGCCACCCGACCCGGATGCCGGGCGGCGGCCAGCACCGCGATCCCGGCGCCCCAGCTATGCCCGGCGAGGACCGCCCGGTCGACCCGCTTGGCGTCCATCAGCTTGATCAGCCAGTCGACGTTGCCGGGGAAGTCGGTGCCGTGTGCGGGGTTGTGGCCGTAGCCGGGCCGGTCCGGTGCCAGCACCCGCAGCTCGGCCAGCCGCCGCCGTATCGGCGCGAAGGTGGCGGAGGTCGCGGGCTGCCCGTGCAACAGCACAACGGCCGGCTCTGTCGGCATGCCCTGATTCTGCCGTTGCCCGTTTGACTCCGACCGTTGAGGGCCAGCCCGCGGTAGGTACACGGGTTACAGCATGATCCACTCGTTCAGGACCGAGGCACGCGTCCGTGGTGCGGACGAGCAACCGGATCAGTCCGGCGGGGACCGGCCTGACCATGAACCACCAGACTTCTCCACCGGCACCATGCGCACCACGCCGTCCCGGCTGCTCAGCTCGACCGCGCGGCCAGCGGCTGTGGATGCGGGCGGAACTCCTGAAGGGCAGTCATGGTGCCGTAAGCCTGGAAAAGGCTGTGGGTCGGGATGGATCAGCCGTTGGAGCGGTGCGCCGGCTTGGATATGCACCGCGACACGGTGGTCGCCACAGTCCGCTCACCTAGGCCGTCGGGCGCAGGCCGGGCGGTGTGGACGGCGACGTTCGCGACCACGACCGCAGGAGCGATCGCGCTCGGTGACTGGCTGATCTACAAACGGGTCGATCGCTACAGGAGCGCCGGAAGCTTTGGCTGGATCCTGTCCAGAAAACAAGACTGGTCAGCAAGGCGACGTTCGCCAAGAACTACGAGCCTGGGCTGCCGCGGGATGGGAGGACATCAGCACAGCAGGGAACGGTGTGCCGCACCCAAAAGGGTGACCCCTTGGCAAGGGGCCGCGACGCGGCGCTGTTGTTGCTAGCGTGTCGCAAACAAGGAACGTCCGAAGAGAAACCCGCCTGTCACCCGCCTAGCTCACGCGAGGACTACGGAGAAGACCGCAAGCTGTTGGGATGGATGAGTGGTCGCCAACCGTACAAAGACTATCAATCGTCGCAAAGCATGCTACACTGGAGGGACGCATGACGGGGTCGTCACTACCGCGGCCGGGAGCCGCTTAAGGAAGACTGGCGGAACGACAATGTTGTTTAAGAGGAACAGGAAACCAGAAGAGGACCCTTACAAGGATACACCGTTGCACCTGGTCGAGCCGCTTCCGTTCGAGGTGTGGTCCAACGGACGGATAGTCGTGTTTACGGGAGGCTCGCGTACAAGTGACATCGCAAAGGCACACGTGTTGTTAACTGACGAGCAAGCAGCCGATTTTAATGCATCCTTCCGGAGGCAGGAACAGGAAGAAGTGCGGCTGCTGGACCTAGATAGGGTCGATAAGTCGCAAGCCTCTGCTGCCTTGGGAGATGTTGCTGTAGAGCCGGCGATCGAGTAATAAGTTGCGCCCAAACTTTGCTCCAGTCTTTCTCCCACCTCTTGGATAGCTAACGGGGTACTGTCTTGCGTAGGCACTTTCGCACCTTGGGGCTTGCCGCCGCCTTCATTGTGTCTCTGTTCTTCGCCGTCTTTGATACGGGCCTATCATACGATTTTAACTTGTTTCTGCATGGCGTGGGGGTTCTTGCGGCTCTTTACTTTGCTGTATGCCTGCTGCGCGGAACCAAGGAGGAAGGTCCTTCCGGCTGGCTCGGAAAGCCTCAGGACCTGCTGATCGACGCCGTCAAGCTGAGCGACGCTATGAATAAGGTTCTAGCAACCTACAGCGACTCGGCAAGGCTGTACTTTGCTAATGTTTTGTTCCAGCTTCCGCAGTATCTGGTGCGCGTTGACGAACGGGTGACGCCGGCGGTGCGTGGCTCCGAGATAAGAGCGGCGCTCACCCTGCGGGTGGACGGAAACATCTTCGACAGCGAGAAGAAAAAACCAGCAGGCAAACAGGCTGAGTTCCTTTTGGTTCCCGTATTTAGGACTGGCCGTAAAGTACGTATAGACGAACTCGAGATTGTCGATAACACGACAGGTGAGCACGCCCCCAGGTTGTCCCGGGATGACACGATCGCGCTTACCGCGCTTACCCTCAGGAGGCTCTTCAACTTTGAGGCGGAACAACGCGGTCTGCCCGCGCCCGATCCGACCGAGCTGCATCGGTTCTTGGTCGGCGTTTGTCAAGGAAGGCCGGGCAACATCCGGGCGCGCCTGAGGAAGATTCTTAGAATCAGTCAAGGCGTCTCGTCTGAACAACTTGAGTCGTCCGACCGACTTGAACAACTAGCGGGTCTCTGTGAGTACCTGTCCCAGGACTACTTAATTGTCGCTGAGGTAGCTCGTCCCGATGCCAGCCAACTGATTGTCACGTACGAGCACTTTACCTACAATGTTGCCTCGGGTCAAACGCCTACCGAGCGAATGCGTATACGGTTCGGGCTGGCTCCAAATACGATCGAGTTCCCGATGCAGTACGCATTCCAGGCGCAGATTTATCATCTCCAGCTCGCTGCACCGATGCACCAGTATGTGTACGACCACAGACTAGAAGTGCTCGGTGGAAATGAATCGATCACCCAGGAACATTTGGAACCCTATGGCCGTCCCTATGTTCGGGTGTACCACCAAAGTGGCAGAACAAACGCGCACTACTACATGCGGACGCGATCATTGACTAGCAGCAACGGCGCCAGTGCTCCCACCCCGCCAGACCTGAAATCAACAATCGAGTTTCGAGAGATTCCGCCGGGTGCGCTCGGTGCGGCTACTATCGTAGCTGTCGCCGCGGCGGTGCTGGTAGCCTTGTTTACTTTCA